>NZ_JAPZSP010000018.1 GCF_027531705.1 Flavobacterium sp.
AGGTTGCGTAAGGAATGTTGGTAACTTTTTTAAAAACCGAAGGGAATTTTTAAAAAAAGTTATCAATGTTCCGATTACAAATCCGTATTTTTGAATTAATTAATAACCTAAAAATGGTCAACGTATTTTAGGACATGACAACGACATAGACAAATAGAAAAATGATAGACAAACTTGTACAACATATCAATGCAAGAATTGAAAACAAACTGACAGAAAGCGACATTAGCTTACTTTCTGATGTTTTTCATTTAAAAAAGTTACGTAAACATCAATACTTAATTCAAAGTGGAGACGTTTGTAAAATAGCAGCGTTTGTTGTAAAAGGAGCTTTAAAAAAATATTCCATTGACACTACTGGCAAAGAAAATATTCTAGAATTATACATTGAAAATTGGTGGGCTGGTGATAAGGAAAGTTTTATGATAGGCACACCAACACCTTACTACATTGATGCTTACGAAGACACAGAATTATTAGTAATAACAAAAGAGAACTTTACTAATAAACTCAGTAAGCTTCATTTTATTTCTGAACTCAACAGTGTATTAACCGAACGGAATTCATTTCAACTTATCAAGAGGTTACATTCTTCTCAAACACTTATAGCTGAACAAAAATTAGAAGAGCTACAAAATACCTATCCCGAATTTTTCCTACGATTTCCTCAACACATTATTGCATCTTATTTAGGAATGACCAAAGAAACATTTAGTCGTATCAGAAATAGTTCATTAAAGAAATAAAATTATTATTTAAAAAAACGTTGACATAAGTCAACGTTTTTTTTTGATTTTTCTCATCGTTTTAATAAACCATATCAATACATCTTTGTTGTGATATTAATTATTAAAATTTATGCAATGAAAAAATTAAATTTAGTTCTCATGTTACTTGGAGTAACTATTCTTTCAGCATTTTCAGTTACTTCTTTGGAATGGAAAATTTCTGATGGCTATTCTATAAAGTTTTCTACAGATAGTGTTTCTGGAGAGTTCGAAAAAATCACTGGAACAATTCATTTCCACGAAAATGATTTGGCAAATTCTTCATTCAATATGCAAGTAGATGTTCAATCTATTGCTACAGGAAATTTTTTAAAAAACAGTCACGCAAAAGGGAAAAAATGGTTTGAATCAGAGAAATATCCAAAAATTTCTTTCGTATCAACAAAAATCTCAAAATCAACAAATGGGTTTATTGTTATTGGTAATTTAACAATGAAAGATGTAACAAAATCTATCGAAATACCCTTAACCTTTAAAAACAATGTGTTTTCTGGTAAATTTAGTGTAAATCGAATGGATTACCACATTGGTAGCATGGAAGGAATGTCTAAAAAAGTTGGAAATAAAATCGATTTACAAATCGCTGTTCCTGTCACAAAATAATTTAATATATAACAATTTAAAAACAAAAAAAATGGAAACTACAAAATCAACAAAAGGAATAAACATTGCATTATGGATTGCTCAAGTACTTATTGCTTTAACCCTAATTTGGGGCGCATATGCTAAATTGTTACAGCCCCTAGAAGAAACTGCAAAAATGTTACCTTGGGCTTTAGACAATCCTGGATTAGTAAAATTTACGGGCTTAATAGATTTATTAGGTGGCTTAGGTATCATTTTACCAGCAGTATTAAAAATTCAACCAAAATTAACTGTTTTTGCAGCCTATGGTGTAATAGCATTAATGATTGCTGCATCTGTATTTCATATTTCAAGAGGTGAAGAATCACTTATTGGAATGAACATTTTCTTCTTGATTTTAGCTGCATTTGTGGCATGGGGTAGAACTAAAAAAGTGCCAATTACAACAAATTAAATAAAGTATGAAAGCCTTTTTGTCATTTATTCTATTAGTAGTTATAAGTTTTAGTTCAAAAGCACAAGAATACCAACAGGTTGATTCACTATTTGCTAAGGCAAAAAGCGAAAATAAGAAAGTGTTATTATACTTCTCTGGTTCAGACTGGTGTGCTCCTTGTATTCGTTTTAAAAAGAAATATATTGAAAATGCTGATTTTAAAGAATTTGCTAAAAATAATTTAATTGTGTACAATGCAGATTTTCCTAGAAAAAAAAACAATCAATTAAATAAAGAAATTGTAAAGTTTAATGAAGAATTAGCAGACAATTACAATAAAACAGGTGCTTTTCCAAAAATAATTTTATTGGATTTTAATGGTTTTATCATAAAAGAGTGGTTAGAGCTTCCTACTGAATCTATAGAAGAGTTTATTAAAAACTTAAAATAATATGTTGGTTAAACGTAACATAAAACTAATGGGAAATGCATTTGAATTTGCTGTTGTAGCTGAAAATGAAAAGGTGGCTAATACACAAATTGAAATTGCGATAAATGAAGTTAAAAGAATAGAAAAACTTTTAACTACTTTCTCCGACGATAGTGTTACAAGTGAAATCAACAGAAAAGCAGGAATAGAAGAAGTAATTGTTGAATCAGAAGTATTTGACTTGATTACCAGATGCATTAACATATCCAATTTAACACAAGGTGCATTTGATATAAGCTATGGGAGTTTTGATAAACGTTTTTGGAATTTCGACACGAACATGAAAGAGCTTCCGTCTAAAGAAAATGCTAAAAAAGCAGTTGCGCTAATCAATTACAAAAACATCATTCTTAACAAAGAAAAACAATCGGTATTTCTTGCAAGAAAAGGAATGCGAATTGGTTTTGGTGGAATAGGCAAAGGTTACGCAGCTGATAGGGCGAAAAGAATAATGAAAGCCCATGGAGTAGAAAATGGATTTGTAAATGCAGCTGGCGACTTAAACGCTTGGGGGGTTCAAGAAAATGGGAGACCATGGACAATTGGCATTGCTGATCCAAATCAAAAGCATAATTTACTGTCATCACTTGCTTTAACAGATGCTGCTATTGCTACCTCAGGTAATTATGAGAAATATGTAATTATTGATGGAAAAAAATATTCTCATACTATTGATCCTAAAACAGGCTATCCAATTAGTGGTATTAAAAGCGTAAGTATCATCACAAAGAATGCGGAATTAGCTGATGCTCTTGCAACTCCAGTTACAGTAATGGGTATAAAAGCTGGTCTTTATTTAATAAACCAATTGAATGGTGTTGAATGTATCGTTATAGATGACAACGACCATATTTATACATCTAATAACATTAAAAAATAAATCATGAAGTTAATTATTTTATTATCAACTATTTTTTTACTAACAAGCTGTAGCGAAGTAAAAGAATATCAAAAAGCAAAAATAAATGATGCAGAAATGTCTTTATCTTCAAGACTTTCTGAAAAAAACGAACTGAATTTTCAACAATATCGAGAAGCTGCTTCAGGTGCCAATGGAGGTAAAACTGGTGGCGGATGTGGTTGTAACTAATTAAAATTTACAGTATGATTAGACCAAAAATGTCCGTATTGGCAGTATGTATGTTATTAGCTGCAAAAACTAGTTTTGCTCAAGAAAGAACTATTGATACAGTAGCAAATACTAATTACAAGTCAAGAAAATTAAAACTTGAAGAACAAAATTTTGTTACAGGTTATTACATACAAGATGGAAACAATGCTGCTGTTACTGGTGGTATGGGTGATGAGCATTTAACAGATGTGGCTACAACTTATAACTTAAATTGGGTAAAATACGATAAAAAAAATCGCAAGCATTCATTAGGTGCAGAACTGGGTGTTGATGTATATTCATCTGCTTCATCAGATAAAATTGATCCTAATACAGTTTCTTCTGCTTCATCTAGTGATATTAGATTATATCCTTCTATTAACTATTTAATTCAAAACGATGAAAAACGATTTAGCATTGGTGGTGGTTATTCGTTTTCAAGAGAATATGATTATACATCTCATGGATTAAATATTATTGGAAGTAAATGGAGTAAAGATAGAAATAGTGAATTAACCGCAAAAGCCTCTGTATTTTTTGATAATATAAGTGTTATTCTTCCAGTAGAATTAAGGCCTAATGGTTACGGCTCGGGTGCAGAAGACGATCCATTGCCAATAGATAAAGCGAATCGAACTTCTTACAATTTTGGATTGATGTTTTCACAAGTAATTAATAAAAATTTACAGATTGCATTGTTATCTGATATTAGTTATCAAGAAGGCCTTTTGGCAACAAGATTTCACAGAGTATTTTTTAATGATGGTAGTGTAAGAGTTGAGAATTTACCTGGTACTAGGTTAAAAATACCAATAGGAATTAGAGCTAATTATTTTCTTGGCGACAAAACAGTTATAAGAAGTTTTTACCGTTATTACACTGATAATTGGAATGTTAACGCACATACATTAAGCACCGAAATAAGTTATAAACTCACACCATTTATCTCGTTTGCACCGTTTTATAGATTTTATGTACAAACAGCAGCAGAACATTATTCTGAATATGCTACACATGATCCTAATTCGGAATTTTACACCAGTGATTTTGACTTAGCAAAGTTTAATAGTAATATGTTTGGATTAAATCTAAGATTTGCAGATCTAAATGGCAAGTTATTTATCAAGAAGCTAAATGTAATCGATTTACGATACAGTTATTATGAACGCAATAACGGATTTTTTGCTCACTCAATAACTTTAGGATTAAATTTTAAGTAATTATAAATGAAAATTCAAAAAATAAAAAGTTTCTATCTTAATTCAAATGCAAATAGAAATTATTTAGTAGAACTGCTTGCTTTTATTCCGTTTATAGCAATGATAGCAAGCGGTATACTAATGCTAATTTATCATATAAGCGAAAATGAAAAACTATTGCTATTTGGTATCAATAAAAGCAGTTGGTTACTTTTTCACAAAATAACATCCTGCATTGCTTTATTAATGGTCATTTGGCATCTAATACAACATGCTTATTGGATTAAAAATTTAATTACGTTACAACTGAAAAGTAAATTTAAAAGAATAAACACCACATTATTTATAGTATTTACTCTTGCCGTTTTAACAGCAATGTGCTCATGGCTGGTTTTTTCAGAAACAACTATAAGTGATGGATTAAAAGGAATTCACAGTAAATTAGGATTTTTAACAATCATTCTTTTTTTCATTCACATCAAAAATTATTTTTCATGGTTAAAAAAAATGACCCTAAAATTTATAAATTTTAAATGATAAAGAAATGGAACGCAAACATTTTATAAAAGGCATATTAGGAACATCACTATTATTATCTATGGACAGTATATCAACATTTGCAAATGCTTTTGTATTAGAAAACGCCAATAATTCAGTAGGTTCAAATGAAATAGCTTCATTTGGAGCTATTCACTTAAATAATACTTCAATTGAAAAAGCAATCTCTTTTTGGACAAAAGTAATTGGTTTGAAATTAAGAAAACAATCTGAAACAGAAGTAGAATTTGGGACTGAACACAAAACTTTAGTTGTAGTTCATCAAACCGCTGCAACTTCTTTTAAAGAGGGTTACAGTGGTTTGTATCATTTTGCAATTCATTTACCTAACAAGGCAGCGTTTGCAAAAGCAATTTATCGTTTACAACAAAATAAGTATTCTTTTTCTCCAGTAGATCATACCATGACTCAATCTCTTTATTTAACAGATTTTGATAATGTGATGGTAGAATTAGCATTTGAAACACCTGAACGTTTTAAACGAGTAATTACCGAAAGTGGGCTTTTTATGGAAGACACAGATGGAACAATAAGAGGAGCTTCTGCACCTTTAGATACCGAAGAAATCTTGAAAAGTCTTGAAGAAAAAGATTTGACTAAAATTATTGATAATGATGCAAAAATTGGTCACTTGCATTTTTATGCCAAGGATGTAGATCAAAATAATAGATTTTATAAAAAATTAGGATTTACTCAATCCAATTATTTTCCTGAATATAGTTTTGCCGACCTAGGTGCTGGTTCGTCATATTCACATCGAATAGCGATGAATTCTTGGCATGGATACAACAAACCTTTAGCACCAAGCACCAATGCTGGGCTAAAACATTATCAAATTGTTTTCAATTCCAAAGAACAACTTTTACAGGCTGTTATGGCAATTGATAATGTAAAGGAAAAAGAAGTGAATTATTGGGCAACCGATCCTACGGGAATTGAGATATTACTTACCCATAATGTATAAATTAAGTAAAGAATGTTTCAAAAATTTATTATCCTTTTCATTACACAATTAACCTTGCTCAGTAGCTGCAAGGCACAAAACAATCAAAAAATTATGGCATCAGAAACATCGCTGCATTATGTTATTAGAGAGAGTAAAGATAGTGTGTTGAAATCGCCTCTATTGATTTTGTTGCACGGAAACGGCAGTAATGAAAATGATTTGTTTTCGCTAAGCAATAGCGTTTCTAATAATTGGATAGTAGTGTCTGTTCGTGGACCATATCAGTTAGCCGAAAATAGTTATCGGTGGTATGATGTGAAAATGGTAAATGGAAAAATTGTCATCAATATTGATGAAGAAGAAAGAAGTAGAAAAAAACTAATACAGTTAATTTCTGAAATAACCCAAAAGTATAATGTAGATAGCGAAAAAATTATTGTTGCAGGATTTAGCCAGGGAGCAAACATGTCTCAATCTTTAGGTTTGAGTGAACCAAATTTAGTGGTTGGATTTGGTGTTTTTAGCGGAAGATATGTTGAAGAGTTTACACCCTATATTAGCAAATCAATAGCACTAAAAAACAGCAAGGCATTCATTGCTTATGGAAGTGGAGATACTATGTTGCCTAAAACGTATGCCACTGAAAATATAACTAAGTTAAAAGAGTTGGGTATTCAGATAACCTACTGTGAAGACACCAATGGTCATTCCATTTCCACAAAACAATGGGATGAATTTTCAAAATGGCTTCTTAATTTCAATTAAACAATTATGAAAAAGAAAATAGACAAATCAAATTGTTCGGATATTGCAGAAAAACTAATGCCTATAGTTAACTTCAATAGCTGTGGAGGTAAAGAAGATTGTGTGGAAGTTTGTCCATACAATGTTTTTGAAATGCAACCCATTACCAAAGAAGATAAAGAAAAACTAAATTTAAAAGGGAAAATCAAAACCTTCTTCTTTAAACAAAAAGCTTATGTTATCAATCCAGAACAATGCTATGCTTGCGGTCTTTGTGTACAGGCTTGCCCCGAAAAGGCAATAAAATTGACGAGATTTATCAAGCGAGACAAATAAAAACTGCCACCATTATCGGTTTACACCAATTGAAGGACTTGCGCATGCTATTTTGTTTTTCAAGGAACATAATCTGGAGACTACAATTCTGTTTTGATGATTGAGTCTTTTGTTTGTTGTTTTCTTGTTACAGTATTAAAAAATTGCGCTAAAACCTTAAAAAGGTCAGAGATTTTAAAACGATTTAAAAATACAAATTAAAAAAATGAAAATACCAAAAAAGATAAATATTTTTAGAAGATTTTTCATGAAAAAATTCACTAAAAACATAGGAAAAACCAATTACAATAAAAGGATTGAACACACCAGTGAAATTGTTACTATTTTAATTTCAAGACCAAATCAACGACTTGGTAATTTGTTACTGATTACTCCATTGGTTCAAGAAATTACGGCTACTTTTCCAAATTGTAAAATTGATTTATTTGTAAAAGGTAATCAAGCCGAATCAATTTTTAGAAATTATGAAAATATAAATCATATTATACAGTTGCCAATAAAGCCATTCAGTAATATCATGAAATACGTCTATGTTTGGTTGACACTAAAATCAAAAAAATATGATTTAGTTATTAATGCAAGCGAAAATTCATCTTCAGGAAAACTGTCAACATTTTTCTCAAATGCAAAGTATAAATTCTACGGTGAATTTAATGATCAAAACAACATAAAATATAGTGATTATATACATAGTGCGAAGTTTCCTGTGTATAATTTAAGGAGTTATTTGAATAAGGTCGAGCGTAATGAAAAACCAAACGTAGTTCCTTTTTTAGATTTGAAGTTGAATTCATTTGAAATGGAACGTGGTAAAAAAAGTTTAAATCAAATTACACACAACGACAACAAAACAATTTGCCTTTTCACAAATGCAACCGGAGAAAAATGCTATTCAGAAGAATGGTGGAATACATTGTATGAAAAATTAAAAAACGAATTTTCAAACTATAACATCATTGAAATTCTTCCTGTCGAAAACACGTCAAAATTAGGATTTAAAATACCAACGTTTTACAGCACAGACATTCGAGAAATAGGGTCTTTAATCGCTAACGCAGATTTATTTATTGGTGCAGATAGTGGATTAATGCATTTATCAAGTGCAGTTGGAACTCCAACAATTGGGTTGTTCTCCGTTACAGATGAAAAAGTTTACAAGCCATACAACAAAAAGGGACTTGCAATAAACACAAACAACGTAAAAAATATTGAAATGTTAGATTTAATCAACATTTACTTAAACAATCCTTTTGCAAAAGCATAAATAAGTAAAATAAATTTTTATAAAATTCATGAAAGAAATAAATAAAATCGATACCGAAATTTTCATATTTCTAAATGGTTTACACAACCCATTTTTAGATGTGATAATGTTTTGGGCTAGCGATAAATTATTTTGGGTTCCATTCTATATATTCTTAGTGGTTATAATCTATAGAGAATACAAAAGAAGAAGTATTTATGTTTTAATAACAATTGCTCTAACAATATTTTTTTGCGACCAAACGGCATCCCATCTATTTAAACCTTTAGTAAAGAGATTGCGACCTTCACATGAACCTTTTCTTAAAGACATAATTCATTTAAGCGAGGCTGGTCCTGGAGGAATGTATGGGTTCATATCTTCTCATGCAACTAACGTATCAGGATTAGCTACTTTTCTATTTTTTCTATTACCAAGAAAATATAACACCTTAAAAATTATTTTGATTTTTTGGGCATGTATTGTTTCGTATAGTAGAATTTACAATGGTGTTCACTATCCGTTAGATGTAATTTGTGGAATGTTAGTCGGCTTACTTTATGGTTATATCTTCAAAATGCTGTTGGTAGAATTCAATTTTTTGCAAAGCGAATAAGTATCAAAAATCTAATTTGCTACTCAATATGAAATATATTATTTTATTTTTTCTATTTATAAACACAGCAGTTCATTCACAAAAAAGTGACGATTTTATTGGATATTGGATAAATAGAGATAAATCAATAACTATCGAAATTTATAAGAATGAAGAAAGTTATTATGGCAAAATAAGCAATTCAACTATTCAAAAAATTCAGAATAAAAAAAATAAAATACTTATTTACCAAATGAGTGCAAGAAGTAACAGAAAACTTTATGGTGGAATGTTCTCAGATATTATAAAAAATGACCAATATGAAATTAAAATGAAGTTAATCAATCCAACTCACATGGTAATTAGTAGAGCTAACAGATTATTTCCAAAAAAGCATTATTGGAATAAAATCTAATTTAAAATGATAAAAGCCAATATAACAACAAACCTTTAGCACCAACTGACAATGAAAGACTAAAACATTATCACATTGTTTTCAAATCAAAAGAACAACTTTTAAAGGCTGTTAAGGCAATTGACAATGCATAGGAAAAAGAAGGTAAATATTGGGCAACCGATCCTACGGGAATTGAGATATTGATTACCCATAATGCATAGATTTAATTTTGAAAAAAAATATTTCAAAAATTAACAATCGTGCTCATTTAACAATTAGCCTTGACAAGTAATCGCAAAGCACAAAGAATTCAAAATATTATGGTATCAGATACATCACTACATTAAATAATTAGAGAGAGTAAAGATAGTGTAGCAAAATTGCCTCTTTTGATTTTGTTGCATGGACATGGCAATAATGAAAATGACTTGTTTTCATTTAGTTCACAAATTCCTGAAAATTGGATAGTAGTCTCTGTTCGTGGTCCATATCAATTAGCTGAAAATAGTTATCGGTGGTATGATGCAAAAATGATAAATGGAAAAATTGTCATCAATATTGATGAAGAAGAAAGAAGTAGAAAAAAACTAAAGCAGTTAATTTCAGAAATAACTAATAAATACAATGTAGATAGCCAAAAAATTATTGTAGCAGGCTTTAGTCAAGGTGGAAATATGTCGCAATCTTTAGGTTTAGGAAATCCAAATTCGGTAACTGGTTTTGGTGTGTTTAATGGCAGATATAATGAAGAGTTTAGTCCGTATATTAGCAAATCAATAGCACTAAAAAACAGCAAGGCATTCATTGCTCATGGAAGTGGAGATACTATGTTGCCTAAAACGTATGTCACCGAAAATATAACTAAGTTAAAAGAGTTGGGTATTCAGATAACCTACTATGAAGACTCCAATGGTCATTCCATTTCTACAAAACAATGGGATGAATTTTCAAAATGGTTAATAAACTTTAATTAACATGAAGGAAAAAAAATTAGATAAATCAAATTGTTCGGATATAACAGAAAAATTAATGCCAATTGTAAATTTTAACGACTGTGGTGGTAAAAAAGACTGTGTGAAAGTTTGTCCATACAATGTTTTTGAAATGCACCCCATTACCAAAGATGATAAAGAAAAACTAAATTTAAAAGGAAAAATCAAAACCTTCTTCTTTAAACAAAAAGCTTATGTTATCAATCCAGAACAGTGTCATGCTTGCGGTCTTTGTGTACAAGCTTGCCCCGAAAAAGCAATAAAATTAACGAGATTTAAGAAGGAAGACAAATAAAAACTGCCACCAACACACGTTTGGCGCAATTGCGAATTTTATGGTAAATTCACGTTCTCGTTTCGCAAGAAATTTTATCTTTGATAGAAAATAATCAGTTCCGAAGCTCGCAACTGACGCCAAGCGCGGGAACGTTGTACGACATATTCCAAAAATGAGACGAATTCAATAACTTAATGCAACAAAAATGATTAAAAAATTCATATCATTAATTATTATTATTTTCAGTAACAAAAGTTTTGCGCAAACTTTAACAACAGTTGAAAAACTAGAAAATAAATATCAAGAATGTCTTGATTCTGGAATCGAAATGAAAAAATGTGCTTCAGATTTCTATCTTACTTGTGATAGTTTATTAAATGTTTCATTCAAAAACCTTAAAATCAAACTAAATAAAACAGATCAAAACAATTTAAAAATTGAGCAAATAAATTGGTTAAAAAAACGAGATACTTATTTCAAAAAAGCAAGTATTGAAGCCAAAAATGAAATGGGTGAACAATTCAGTAATGACTATAAAATGGTGCTTTTTGACAAAAAAAGTGAGTTTGTTATGCTCAGAGTTAAAGAACTAATAAAAAGAAGAAACAAAATTAAATAAAATACGTCGTACAACAGCTGTTTCTAGCAATGGCTAGGCTTGGGATTTATTAATAAAACTTAATTTTTGAAACTAAATTTTAGTTATTTATTTCATAATGCAAACTAAAGGCGAAACGTTAGCAGTAATCATACCTGATGACAATTACTGAAATAGGTTGACAAATTTTTAACTCAATTTAATCTATTTTCTATAACCATCGTTCAAACCAATATTTTCCATAATCATCGGTTTTATTTTTTCCATTCTGGCTAACTTGGTTTTTTCTTGTTTGGCTGTTTCAATATATTCAATAAATTCTTTTTGCTTGTACGGTGTAAATTTTTGAAAAGCAATTTTCAAATCGGGATTTATTTCTAATTCATTTTCAAAAAAGGTCGAAACTATTGGTTCTTTCTTTTGAGGTTTGCTAATTTTTCCTTGTTTTTCATTTTCAATAGCTTCAGCTATATAAGCTAAAATTAGTTTTTCGTTGATTTCATCTTTAGAAGTAAATCGCCATTGTCTTAAGTTTTTTGTAATGCCTTCTTGAGAATTAATCAAAAGTTTTTGTTCATCTTTTAGAAATACACCATTGTAAAACCAAATGGTAAAATACTCTTTAAAACCACCAAGACCAATAACATTTCGTTTATTGAAAGTATAAACAATGCCGCCCCATTTTGTTGTTTCTACGAGTTCTGTTTTGCTTATAATATCTTTGAGTAACTCAAGTTCGGTTTCCCAAAGGTGGTTTTTATTCCAATAGTTTACTTTTTCTTCCATACCTAAAATCTTTAATCAAATATAAAAAAAAGTCCTAAAAAAGATTGCTCTTCTTTAGGACTTTCTATAAAATATATTTTGAAATTAAGCTTTGTTGTGCTCTTCTTCAATTCTTTTATGTTCAGCATCAGAAATTGTATCTACAAGAACTGGTGTTGCGATAAATAATGAAGAGTAAGTTCCTACCACAATACCAATTAACATAGCAAATATAAATCCTCTAATTGATTCTCCACCAAATATAAACATGATTAACAATACCAATATCATTGTTAATGATGTATTGATTGTTCTAGACATTGTAGAGTTAATAGATTGGTTTACAATTTGGTTGAAGTTACCTTTAGCTTTACCACCAAGGTATTCACGAACTCTATCAAATACGATTACTGTATCATTCATCGAGTAACCAATTACGGTAAGAATCGCCGCAATGAAATGTTGGTCGATTTCCATACCAAATGGCATGTATTTCCATAACAATGAGTAGATTCCTAATACGAAGATAACGTCGTGCGCCACAGCTGCAATCGCACCAAGACTATACTGCCATTTTCTAAAACTAATCATTAAGTATAGAAATACAATTGCCATAGCTCCTAAAACAGCCCAATATGAATTCGTTTTGATGTCATCTGCTACAGTTGGTCCAACTTTAGAAGCTTGTAAAATACCATATCTTTTTCCGTCATAGCTATTTACAAATTTCTCATATGTCATTTTATCGTCAAAATGCTTTTTTAAGTTTTCAAACAAAACTTTGTTTACAGCTTGATCTGCTTCGCTACCAGACTCTTCAACTTTATATTTAGTTGTGATTTTTAATTGATTATCTTTACCAAATACTTTAGCTTCGGCACTACCATCAAAAACTTTTAATAATTCTTCTCTAACTATTTCGGCAGAAACTGGCTTTTCAAAACGAACTTGGAACGTTCTACCTCCAACAAAATCAACACCCTGATTTAGACCGTTAGTCATTAAAGAAATAACACTTACAACACAAACTAAAAGTGAGAATGCATAAGTATACTTTTTAATACCTAAGAAATCAAAATGGAAGTTAGTAAAGAAGTTTTTAGAGAAACCTGTAGTGAAAGTCAATACATTGTTTCTTGATAAACTCCAATCTAATAATATTCTAGAAATAAAAATAGAAGTAAATAATGAAGTAGCTATACCTATTAATAATGTAGTAGCAAAACCTTGAATTGGTCCTGTTCCAAAAATCAATAATACTGCTCCTGTAAGAACGTGTGTTACGTTAGCATCTACAATAGAACGCATTGCCCCTTTCCAACCAAATGAAGCATTGATAGCATCCTCTTGAGATTTTCCTTGTCGCAATTCTTCTTTTGCTCTTTCATAAATAATAATATTGGCATCAACAGCAGTTCCCATAGTTAATACGATACCCGCAATACCTGGTAATGTAAGTACAGCACCGATGCTAGCTAAAATTCCGAATAAGAATAATAAGTTTACTAAAAGTGCAATGTTAGCATACCAACCAGCTTTACCATAATAAACAATCATCCAAAGAGCAACAATTAATAAACCAATGATTGCAGATGTTGTACCATTATCAATAGCTTCTTGACCCAAAGATGGTCCTACAACTTCTGATTGTACAATTTCGGCAGCAGCTGGCAATTTACCTGCTCTTAATACGTTAGCTAAATCTTTAGTTTCTGCTACATCAAAAACTCCTGATATTTCAGATCTTCCACCAGAAATTGGTCCAGAAGTTACACCTGGAGCTGAATAAACAACATCATCAAGAACAATTGCAATATTACTTTTTTGAGTATATGCTTTTCCTGTTAACTCTTCCCATGCTCTTGCACCTGCACCACTCATTTGCATAGAAACTGCTGGTTTTCCTGATTGGTCGAAAGTATCAGTTGCATCAGTTACAACACCACCACTCATAGCAGCTTGGTTGTTTTTATTTCCTTTTAAAGCATAAAACTCAACAGTTTCAGTACCTTTTTTAGTTTTTTCGTCAACAGTAATTGTTGGTTTACCCCAAACGAATTTTGCAAAACGTAATTCAGCTGGTAAAATCGCTTTAATATTTGGTCTTTTTAAGTAACCATTGATTGCAGCAGTATCTTTAGGTTCAACTAAAGCTAAAACTGGTCCTCCACCAGGTTGAAAAAATTTGCTTACTAATGGTCCTAAATCTTTAGTATCCGAAGCTTTAGCAGAATCTTTTGATTTATCAGTCAATAAAGCTGTAAGTGAATCATCTTTCTTAACAGTTTCTTTAGCCAAAGCTGTTTTTTCAGTAGCTTTTAATGCTTCATTAGCCTGCATTAAGAAACCACCAACTTCATCAATTTTGTATGTTTCCCAAAACTCTAATTGAGCTGTACTTTGCAATAATTTTTTGATACGATCCACATCTTTAGCGCCTGGAAGTTCAACTAAGATTCTTCCAGATTCACCAATTTTTTGAATATTTGGTTGGGTTACTCCGAATTTATCGATACGTTTTCTTAGAACTTCAAAAGCTGATTGAACTGACTCATCAACTTTACGTCTAACCACTTTTTTAACTTCGTCGTCAGCCATTTTAAAGTTAACTTCGTCTCCAATGATTTTGTTAGAGAAAACCTCTGGAGAAGCTAATTTAGTTGAACCTGCAGAAGCTTTGTCAAATTCTCTAAAGAAAACATCAAGATAATCTTCGTTACCTTGTCTGTTTTTTGTTGCTTCTGTTAATGCTTTATTGAAAACAGGGTTTTTAGTATTGTTGGCAAGTCCAGCAACGATATCTTTAATAGATATTTGAAGTTGAACATTGATACCACCTTCAAGGTCAAGACCTTTGTTGATTTTTTTATCTTTTACTTCATTATAAGTAAAACTGGTAAAACCCATATTGAAAACTTTTTCTTTTCCAATAGAATCTAAATATTTTACTTCTTTTTCTGAATCTCCTTTGGCGAAAGCCTTTGCATCGCTCTCAACTTTGTGAGATACGAAAGTGAAAGAAAGTTGGTAAATGCTTACCAATGCAAATAAAATTGCGAAAAATTTAACTAGTCCTCTATTCTGCATTATTCTAAAAATTAATTAATTCTGTTTGTTTCAGTTATTTATGGTTGGTTTAAATCAAATAAAAACCTGCTTAAAAAATAAACTTTAAGCGGCTAACATTTTTTAAAACGTGCAAATATATAATTATGGAAAAGATTAACCAATTTATTTAAGCATTAATATTAAAAAAAAGACTGTAATAATTACAGTCTCTCTTATTTTTTTCATAAACAATTAGTTTAAAACATTTTAGAAAGCAATTATATTGTTTAAAGCTATAACCTTTTCACTAATTTATAAGCTTTGTCAACAAATAATCATTTATTGTTTGAGTTGCAGTTGCAGGTATTGTTGCTGAAGCAAGTAAAGGATTTAAATGATATTCAACTTTAGTCCCAGATTTAACCATACCAAAATTTTTAGCATAGTATTGATCAGAAATCACAACGCTTTGAAAACCATCAACGTCAGAAAAAGCAGGATCTAAAGCATTTACAACCACAGGTCCAAATGGTGAGGAAACTTGAGTAGTAACTTTTACACTTAAAACTAGTTTTATTTTTTTTACATCAGTATAATTAACACTATTTGATGTAAAAGTTGCTAAACCACCATCTTCAATCGCTTTCAAAACATAATTAATTGTTAAAGGGTAACCTGGTATAGCTGTCGCATCAGTTATTGTTCCTGAAGTTACTCCAAATTCTTCTCCAGCAGTTGCATTTTCTTTAAATATAACAAAATCGGTAACTGAAAAAGCTACAGGCAAACTTGCTCCTACATTGACAGATACATCACCTGTTAATTTCATTAACTTCCCTTCTATACGCAAACCATTATTCCTTAATGCTCCACAAAAGAAACCTGTTGGAGCTGCCTTGGTCTTCATTCGTTTGTATGTTATGGCATTAATTATAGAGTCATTCCCTACATATAGCGAATCTCTTCCAATAGTTGTTGCTGTAGATGAAATATTTTCAGTTTTATACGTCCAATAATTATTTGCTTTTTCTGGAAAATAATTTGTTACAACAGAATTATCGATTGGAGTTTCATAAACCGGAACAATATTATCGTCAAGATCGTCTCCGCATGAAGAAAAAATTACTAGTAAAGATGCTAAAAAAAGATTTAAATATTTCATGATTTACTGATTAGATTTAGCGAAGATAGAAAACTTTTTGAAACTTCATAAAATAAAAAAACGGTAACCAAAAATGATTACCGTTTTTAATAACTATAAATTTCTTTATAAAACAGATTTTAAATCAGCGTTCATATTGCGAACAGCATCTGCACTCTTAGCAAATTTTTCTTTTTCGCTATCGTTTAATTTGATATCCAAAATTTGTTCAACACCGTTTTTACCAATAATACATGGAACACCGATACAAATATCAGACTGCCCATATTCACCTTCTAATAGAACAGAACATGCTATCATTTTCTTTTGATCATTCAATATACTATCAACTAAATAAGCAACTGATGCACCAGGCGCATACCAAGCAGAAGTTCCTAATAATCCAGTAAGTGTTGCTCCACCAACCATTGTATCGGCTGCTACTTTTTCTAAAGCTTCTTGAGACAAAAATTCAGAAACTGGAATACCATTGTAAGACGCTAATCTTGTTAATGGAATCATTGTTGTGTCTCCGTGACCACCAATAACCATTGCAGAAACGTCATTAGCTGGTTTGTCTAATGCTTTAGATAAATAATATTTAAAACGTGAACTATCTAGAGCTCCACCCATTCCAATAATTCTATTTTTTGGAAGTCCTGTTGCTTTTAAAGTAAGATAAGTCATTGTATCCATAGGATTAGAAACAACAACTATAATTGTATTAGGAGAAAATTTTAAAACATTATCTGCAACTGTTTTTACAATTCCCGCATTTATTCCGATAAGTTCTTCACGTGTCATTCCAGGTTTTCTTGGAATTCCAGAAGTGATAACAACTACATCACTATTGGCAGTTTTTGAATAATCGTTGGTAACTCCAGTTATTTGTGTATTAAAACCTGTATTTGTAGCACATTGCATCAAATCCATTGCTTTACCTTCGGCATAACCTTCTTTAATGTCTAATAATACTACTTCGCTAGCAATTCCTCTATAAGAAATTACATCTGCGCAAGAAGCTCCTACGTTTCCAGCGCCTACAATTGTAACTTTCATTTTGTTTTTATTTAATATTTATATTTATGTGTATGTTTCAATTTTAAATCAAAAATCAATTTATTTTATAATGTACAGAAAAATTGGTATTTAAGAATCTATTGAATGCAATTGCAGATTGAAAATATACCTTATTCCATTTGTACATAGCAGCGACTTCAAATATACTATTTATTTTAGTTTTATTTATTGCTTTTAATCTTTCGTTAAAAAAATCTTGCGGTCCTATACCATCAATTTTCAAAGATTGTTCAGCTGTTCCTTTATCACCAGAAAATGTATATTTAAAATCACTAATATTTACCATTGATCCAAGCATAAATTCAAAATTTTTGTATTCCTTAGAAACATTGGTTTGAAACTGCCATGAGTTTATATTTCCATTAATTCTATTTATACCAAGGCTTCCAAAATCGGTTTGAATATCAAGAAAATTAAAACTTATATTTTCTATAGAATTAGTTAATGTTATGGCAAGATTTATTTTTCTGGACTGAAGAGATTTGATATATTGACTCAAACTATGCTTGATTCCAAAACCATACACTTGGTATTCACCTTTTTTAATTTTAGTTTTTGGGGCGAATTTTCCAATAATCTCAGTTCCATAACCTATTGACAAAGAACCTGAAAGATGCGGATAAAATATTCTATCTTCGTCAATTCCTTCGGGAGTTTCAATTGGATAATTTGGATTTATGATTCCATAACTATCAACAATATTAATTTGCTGACCATTACCTAAAGCAGTTGGAATTGTTGCAGAAGTAGCGTCTTGTATTTTTAAAAAAGTGAAATCACTATTACTCAGCACGAATTCTCTATCTCTATTTGGCACAAAAAAAACATTAGAATGCAATCCTAAAGTTGTGTTCCAGCTTTCATTAACTTTTGCAGAACTAACCCAACCACTTGAAGATTGATAGACTGCAGCATCTGTTGCAGGAGAAATAAATTTATCTGCATAAAAAATGGCATCATTAAAAAAATCATCTAAATGCTCAAAAACAGCTGGATCAAAAGATTGAGAATAGCTAATATTGAATACAAATAAAAAAGATACTATTGTTTTTTTCATTAACAATAAAAAAAAATTGGCTTACAAAACTGCAAGCCAATATATTAAAAATTAAGCGTCGATGTTTGCATAAACTGCATTCTTCTCGATAAACTCTCTACGTGGAGGTACTTCGTCACCCATAAGCATTGAGAAAACTCTATCTGCTTCTGATAAACTATCAATAGTAACTTGTCGAAGTGTTCTAAAATTAGGATCCATTGTAGTTTCCCATAATTGCTCAGCATTCATCTCTCCAAGACCTTTATAACGTTGAATAGCGGCACTTCCACCCATTTTCTCGTTAGCTTGATCACGTTGAATATCTGTCCAAGCATATTCTTTTTTATTTCCTTTTTTAACTAAATATAAAGGTGGCGCAGCAATATATACGTGTCCGCCTTCTATTAATTCTCTCATAAATCGGAAGAAGAATGTTAGGATTAATGTAGCAATGTGACTACCATCGACATCGGCATCACACATGATAATAACTTTATGGTAGCGTAATTTTTCTAAATTTAAAGCTTTACTATCTTCAGCAGTTCCGATTGTTACACCTAATGCGGTGAATATATTTCGGATTTCTTCGTTTTCAAAAACTTTGTGGTGCATTGCTTTTTCAACATTCAAAATCTTACCACGTAATGGCATGATGGCTTGAAAGTTTCTGTCACGACCTTGTTTTGCTGTTCCACCAGCCGAATCTCCCTCGACTAGGTACACTTCGCATTTGGCTGGATCTTGTTCAGAGCAATCTGATAATTTTCCTGGCAATCCGCCACCGCCCATAACGGTTTTACGCTGTACCATTTCACGTGCTTTTTTGGCAGCATGACGTGCTTGAGCAGCAAGAATTACTTTTTGAACAATAATCTTAGCATCATTTGGATTTTCTTCCAAATAATTTTCAATCATTTCAGAAACAGCTTGACTTACTGGAGAAACAACTTCTCTGTTTCCAAGTTTAGTTTTAGTTTGACCTTCAAATTGTGGTTCTGCAACTTTTACAGAAATAATTGCTGTTAAACCTTCACGGAAATCATCTCCTGCAATTTCGAACTTCAATTTGTCCAACATTCCAGAAGCATCTGCATATTTCTTTAACGAACGAGTTAATCCAGTTCTAAAACCTTGCAAATGCGTTCCACCTTCGTGTGTATTAATATTATTTACGTAAGAAAAAATATTTTCGCTATAACTTGTATTATAAATAAGAGCAACCTCAACTGGAATTTCACCTTTTTCATTATCCATGCTAATTACATGCGAAATGATAGGCTCACGGTTACCATCTAAGTAACGGATATATTCTTTAAGACCTTCATCTGAATGAAAAACTTCTTGCAAAAATTCACCCTTTTCATCTACTTGACGTTTGTCTGTAAAAGTAATCGTAATCCCTTTGTTAAGAAAAGACAATTCACGCATACGAGCCGATAGTGTTTCAAAAGAAAATTCGGTTGTTTGTGTAAAAATAATATCATCTGGATAAAACGTTTGCATTGTACCACGTTTGGTAGTTTCGCCAACTTGTTTTACAGGGTATAAAGACTTACCTCTTTCGTATTCTTGTTCGTAGATTTTACCGTCTCTAAAAACGGTAGATTTCATATGTTTAGAAAGCGCGTTAACTACAGATACCCCAACACCGTGAAGTCCTCCAGAAACTTTATAGGAATCTTTATCAAACTTTCCTCCAGCTCCAATTTTGGTCATTACAACTTCAAGTGCAGATACACCTTCTTTTTTGTGCATGTCAACTGGAATACCACGACCGTTATCTTCAACAGTTACAGAACCGTCTTCATTTATTGCAACACCAATTGTGTCACAATGTCCACCCATTGCCTCATCGATAGAGTTATCGACAACTTCATATACTAAATGGTGTAAACCTCTTACTCCAACATCTCCAATATACATGGAAGGTCGCATTCTTACGTGCTCCATTCCTTCTAACGCCTGAATACTATCTGCTGAATAATTATTCTTCTTAATCTCGTCGCTCATATGAATTTATTCTATAAAAATATATTTATTGTATAACACGCAAATATATAAAATAGAGAATGATTTTAAAGCGATTTTAGACGTTTTAAAGATATAAGTTATTAACATTTATCTTTGAAAACTATTTTGTGTTTTATTTTCAAAAAAAGCAAACAAAAAACATTGTTTCAAACATACTTTGTGAAATTAAATTTGAATTGAAATTCAAGAAGATAGGAAGAAAATAGTTTTTATACAAAAAAAACGCCCACCGAAGCAAGCGTTTTAATCACAAACAATCTATAAAACAAACTAAAATATTAAACACTAATTGTGGCTTTTGCAATTTCTATATCAGCTTGAACGTGAGCAGCATTTGCTCTACCACTTGGATCTTGGTTTTCTTGCCATTTTGGAATCCACTTACGAACTGTTTGAGCAGCGCTTACTTGTGGATAATATTTATGAAAAATGGTTCTGTAATAATAAGCTTCTTTAGTTGCAGGTGTGTTATAAGGAAACAATTCGGCTGCTGAATCCATTTGCTCATCGGTAACTTGCGAAGAACAGAAATCTATTAAAGTATCAATCCAACTATACCCTACTCCATCTGAAAATTGCTCTTTTTGACGCCATAAAACCTCAGTTGGCAAATAAGGATCTTCTGGTGTGTCGAATGCTTTTCTTAAAATATATTTTTCTACTCCACCATACGTTTTTGGCTGTTTTTCTTCACCTTTGATAAGCATTGCAGCATCTAAAAAAGCTTTGTCTAAAAATGGAACACGAGCTTCTAAACCATGAGCCATCGTTGACTTATCAGCACGAAGTAAATCGGCAGTGAACAATTTTTGAACTCTTTCAATAGTTTCTTTTTGGAAATCAATAGTCGATGGAGCATTTCTGAAGTACAAATAACCTCCGAAAATTTCGTCTGCTCCTTCACCAGAAAGCACCACTTTTACACCTAAATCTGTAATCGCTTTTGATAAGAAATACATTGGCGTACTTGCTCTTACAGAAGTAACATCATATGTTTCTAGATGCCAAATTAATTTATCTAAAATAGCAATTCCTTGTTCTATCGTAAAATGAACTTCGTGGTGTTTTGTTCCTAAAAACTCGGCAACCTTTCTTGCGGCTTTTGCATCTGGTGCATCGGCATCTAATCCTATAGAGAATGAGTGTAATTCTTTTCCTTTTTCTTTTAATAATCTAGCAGCGATAGAAGATGTTAAGGATGAATCTAATCCGCCAGAAAGTAAAACACCAATCGGCACATCACTCATTAAACGTTTGCGAGTCGCTTCGGTTAGTTTTTCTCTAATCAAAGACAAATCGAGTTCTTTATCTGCTTTTGTGAAATCTTCGTATTCAGGTTTGTAATATTTAACGAAACCTGTTGAAGGTGTATAATAATGTCCTGGAGGAAATGTTGAAAAGGTTTTGCATTGATCAGCAATAGGTTTCATTTCGGAAGCAAAATACATTCTGCCTCTTTCATCCATACCATAATATAAAGGTTTAACACCAAGTGGATCACGACCTGCAATATAATCGTCACCATCGATTACTACAAAAGCGAAATCGCCATCAAGAATATCTACAAAATCATATCCAAATTTTTCATACAAATGAACAATAACTTCAGAATCTGATTTGGTACGGAAAGTATGGTCTTTTAGAATTCCTTGACGAAGTTCTTGATGGTTGTATATTTCACCGTTGTGAATCATCCAAGCAGTTGATGAACCTTGAATAGGTTGTTTACCAGAATGCAAATCGATGATCGATAAACGTTCGTGACTTAAAATATGCCCGTTCTCAGTTATATGTGTATCACTTTCATCTGGACCTCGATGCGACATCCTTTTTGAAAGTTGTTTTACTACTTCTTCGTCTTTTCCTTTTCCTATGATTGCTAAAATACCGCACATGATCTTTTCGTTTTATTTATTTGATGAAGCAAAATTGAAGTATTACATCTATAATTAAAACTAAAAACAACTATTTGATTACATTTTAAAACAATAAAACCATTTATAACTTATAAATGAAACTAAAATAATAAAAAAAAAGCATTCAAAGAATAATTTGAAATTAAGCGAGTTTCAACAATTAACTGTATTATTTATTTATTAAAGTAATTCTATCAGATAAAAAAATAATACATTTGCTGGATAGTATCTACTTATCAAATAATTTAGACATCAACAAGCATTATGTGTGGTATCTCTGGCTTTAGTGTAAAAAACTTCAATGAAAATCAGAAGAAGTTTTTAATTGAAAATTTTAAAAAGTTACAAGTTCATAGAGGTCCAGATTTTAATGACGAGTGGAATGATGAACAAAATTACTTTTTTCACCATAGACTAGCCCTTATTGACGAATCGGCTAACGGGAATCAACCCTTTTATAATGAAGATTATGTTTTATGTTACAATGGTGAAATTTATAATTTTTTACAATTAAAACAATCTTTACCAAATGTTGAATTTGTTTCTAAATCTGATACCGAAGTTTTGTTTTATTACCTAATTAATTTTGGTATTGAGAAAACTCTTCAAGACATAAAAGGAATGTTTGCTTTCTCATTCTACTCTAAGAAAAAAAGAGAGATTATATTAGCAAGAGATAGATATGGTATAAAACCATTATACTTTGTAAATAATCAAACAATTTTTGCTTTTGCCTCTGAAGTAAGAACTTTAGCTAAGGCATTACAACTAAAACCAGATTCATATAAAACTATAATGTCATTAAATAGTACTGCTGAAGGTAGTACAACGTATACTCTATTTAATGATATTGAAAATATAAATCCAGGAACTTACGTTAAAATATCTGAAAACTTTACTGTAACTAAACATCAGTATTATAGATTATCTGATGATGTTGACGAAAAGATTTTTAATGAATTAAGCAGAAAATCAAAAAATCAAATTCTTTCTGATTTTGAAGATTTGGTAAGCAGCTCTGTAAAAGAAATGCTAGTAAGTGATTCACCAATGGGATCATTTGTAAGTGGAGGAATTGACTCGTCTATAATTACAGCTATAGCCAAAAAGTTTTCTCCTAATCTAAGTCTTTTCACTGCTGATATCATTGGTAAACACTCTGAATATGAAGATGCAAAATTGTTGGCAACCTATTTAAATTTAAATTTAAAAAAAGTCAATTTTGACCAATCAGATTTTCTGAAATATTGGATTCAAGCAACCGAACATAATGCAGCTCCAATAGTATATTTTACAAATGCATTACCTATTTCAAGGGTAGCCAATTTAGCAAGAGAAAATAATATAAAAGCAATTCTATCGGGTGAAGGTTCTGATGAAATCTTTTTAGGCTATTCAAAATTAATGGCTCAACGATATAAATCAAAATTATTGTTACCCGAAAAAATTGTAAAAAGTATTTACAAGCTATATCCAGCTTTAAACAATTACTTATTTCCTTCAGAATATTCAAATTTAGATAGTTTTAACATTAGACTTGCAAATGGTTTTAAAAGTGAAATGCTCTATGCTGATGGGAAAGAACTATTTAGTCATACTCCAAAATCTCAACAAAAATATTACATCGATTCATATGAAATGATGCAAAAACATTTGCATGCATTATTATATAGAAATGACAGAATGGGCATGATATCATCAATAGAAGTGAGATTCCCTTTTTTGCATGAAGATGTTATTAAGTTTGCAATAAATCTTCCTTTAGAATATAAAACAAGATGGACAACTAAACTTCACAACAAGAAACATCCCTTTATTACAGATAAATGGATTGTTAGAGAAATTTCAAAAAAATATTTGCCACATGATTTGGTTTCGAAAAAGAAAAATGGCTTGCCAATTGATGGCTTAAACAATCTTAAATTTAAAAAGGATTTTTTTAAAAATGGCTATATTGCTGAAAATTTGAAACTTGACGATACGGCATTAAATTATTTGATTGAAAATGAAAACCCATATTTCATTGGCAAATTAGCATCAGTAGAATTATTTGGTATGAATTATCATTACGATGTTTCCAATGAGGAAATGCAAACCAAAATAAATAACTTCTGTTCGTATAAATAATACAAACTATTGAACCTCTAAAATAGTATAATTTGTTCCATTAACTTGAAAAGAAAAGCCTGAACTATTTCCGAGTAACTGAATTCCGAGTGGAGATTGAGGCGAGATTCCGAAAACGGATTTATTATCTACAGTTATTTTGGGCAAAGCGGTTGCTACATAAACCGTCAGATTATTGGTAACCACCAAACTTCCTAGTGCTACTTTTGTATGAAATTGAGTTGGATCAATTTTATCGAGAATGGATTTTTGGTCGAGATATTCCTGAATTTTATGGTTGAGTTTTTCTTGTTCAAGATGCATCATGGATAAAGCTGTTTCGTGTTTGTCGCCAGCTGAACCTTTTGCATCGTTCTTAGAATCTTCGGTTAAGGCAGCAATCATATCTTTGAAAATATCGATTTTGTCTTGAACCATTGTTGCGTATTGGTTATGAATTTGTTGTTTTGAAATCATAGTGTTTACTGATGCGTTAGGGATTGCAATGAAAATCCTTTTTATTTTTTCTTTAAAAATGAAAAGATTGTAATGGAAAGCCCGACCGTAGGGAACGCCAAAAAAATTAGTATTATTATATTTTTATGCAAATTACCACAATTTTTTATGTAATTTGTAACATAAACCAACTTTTGGTTACTAATCATAACATGAGCGCCAATTTAGAACAATCTTTTGTACAGCAACTGCGTGAGAATCAGAATATAATTCACAAGATTTGTAAGTTATATACTTCTGATGCTGACTCGCATAAAGATTTGTTTCAGGAAATTACGATTCAGTTATGGAAAGCATTTCCGAAGTTTAGAGGTGAAGCCAAATTTTCTACTTGGTCTTATCGAGTTGCCTTAAATACAGCTATTACTTTATACAGAAAAAGCACTCGAAGCATTCAGACAACTTCTTCAGAAAAGTTTAATTTTTTTATAAGTCAGGAAGAATACAATACTGAGGAAGAAGAACAATTAAAATTGATGTACAAAGCGGTTCATCAGCTAAATGATATTGAAAAAGCATTGGTTTTCATGTATTTAGAAGATAAAGATTATACCGAAATAGCCACTACTTTGGGAATTTCTGAAGTAAATGCACGTGTAAAAATGAATAGAATAAAAGGAAAATTAAAAAAAATATTAAATCCGTAGAGAAAAATGGAAGAGTTGGATTTACTAAAAAAAGATTGGAAAAAGAGTGAGAATTCTTTTGAACAATTGTCGGAAAAAGACATTTACAACATGATTCACCAAAAGTCATCATCGGTTGTAAAATGGATATTGATTATAAGTTTGATTGAATTATCAATTGGGATTTTATTGAATTTTTTGTCTCTTGACATTGATTTTTTTAATAAAATTGATGCTAATGGTTTTTCAGGTTATTTAGAAGCTTTGACAATTGTAAATTATGCTGTTATATTGTTTTTTGTTTATAAATTTTTCAAAAATTATAAAACCATTTCATCTACAGATTCTACAAAAAAATTGATGGATGATATTATTTCAACAAGAAAAACAGTTCAATACTATATTTGGTACAACTTAATTATGATTGCTGTTTCGGCTTTATTTGGTTCGTATGTTGCTTTATCGATTACAGAAAAAACAAAACATATAGCATTAGACTCATCGTTCATGGTTATCTTTTGCTTTGCATGTATATTGATTGTTGGAGTTTTGGTATTTTTATTTTGGTTGCTTTATAGATTACTATATGGTAGATTACTGAAAAAACTATTTAACAATTACAACGAACTGAAAAAAATAGATTTATAAAAAAAGGCTTCCTGAAATTTGGAAGCCTTTTTTAGTTTATCTTTAAATTGAAAATTACCATTTTATAATAGCACTAGCCCAAGTAAAACCACTACCAAAAGCTGCTAGAACAACAGTATCACCAGATTTGATTTTGCCTTGTTCCCAAGCATCAGTTAAAGCAATTGGAATTGAAGCAGCTGTTGTATTTCCGTATTTTTGAATGTTGTTAAAAACTTGATCATCTGTCAAACCAAATTTCTTTTGAATAAACTGCGAAATTCTCAAATTGGCTTGATGCGGAATCAACATATCAATATCAGAAACTTGCAAATTATTGGCTTGTAAACCTTCGTTAATGACTTCGCTAAAACGAACAACTGCATTTTTGAACACAAATTGCCCATTCATGTGTGGAAAATAACTTTCGTCGTCAGGATTGTTTTCTGCAAGAATGTCGGTTACCCAACGTCCGCCCATTCCTGGAGCTAAAACAGCTAATTCTTTGGCATGTTCACCTTCAGAATGCAAATGTGTTGAAAGAACTCCTTTGGTCAAATCCTCTTCTCTTGTTAAAACGGCTGCTCCTGCTCCATCACCAAAAATTACTGAAACGCTACGACCTCTATCGGTCATGTCTAGACCTAACGATTGCACTTCAGAACCAACAATTAAAATGTTTTTATACATTCCAGTTTTGATGTATTGATCTGCAATTGAAAGCGCATATACAAATCCAGAACATTGGTTTCTAATGTCAAGTGCACCAATAGTTCTCATTCCGAGTTGTTGTTGTAAAGCTACACCTGGACCAGGAAAATAATAGTCGGGCGAAATAGTTGCAAAAACTATAAAATCAATATCATTGCTAGTCAAACCTGAACGTTCAATGGCAATTTTGGCAGCTTTAACACCCATTGAAGTTGTAGTATCTTGCCCTTTTATAATATGACGACGTTCCTGAATTCCAGTTCGTTCCTGAATCCACTCGTCGTTGGTATCCATTATTTTTGATAAATCGTCGTTGGTAACTATATTTTCTGGCACATAAAACCCTAGTCCAGCTATTTTTGAATTGTACATAAATTTATATTTTAAATAAAATTAGTGATTTTGATTTAGTATATCATCAATTACTTCTAAAAAAATTATTGTGTTTTTTTCAATTTCGCAATTTGAATTAAAAAAAAATGTGGAATTATCTGATTTTGATTCAATTAAAAAATGACTTCCTCTATAATATGAATTTTGAATTTTTACTTTCAAATTTGATTTTTGAACCATTTGAAATTGATTTGGATAGACAAATTTTGTTTTACCATCTATTGAAATTTCATTAACATCTCCAAAAAGTGAGGCTGTGTATTTAGATTTAGGATTGTTGTAAATAGAATTTGGATTACCTTTTTCTATAATTTCTCCATTTTTCATTACTAAAACCTCATCGGCAAAAGACAATACGTCAGTACTATCATGAGTTGCAATTAGCGTTGTAATTTCTTTTTCTTTCAGGTAAGAAAACAATTTTCTTCGCAAACTATTTTTTCTAAAATTGTCAATATGACTGAAAGGTTCGTCAAGCAATAAAACTTCAGGTTCTAGTGCTAAAACTCTAGCAATTGCAACTCTTTGCATTTGTCCACCGCTAAGATTTTTAGCTTTAACTGAAGCATATTCGGTCATTTCTACAACATCCAAAAGTTCATCAATTCTAGCTTTTTTGATTTCAGGATAAATATTAGAAAGATACTTTCCAACGTTTTCAGCAACAGTTATGTAGGGCATTAAATCAAAATCTTGTGCTAAATATTTCATAAAATCCATTCCAGGAATCAGGTTGAATTTAGGCCCAAGAACTTCTATTTTATTCCAAAAAATTTTCCCTTCATCTAAATCATACAACCCATAAATTAGTTTGAGCAATGTACTTTTCCCACAACCACTTTCACCAATAATAGCGATAGTATTTGCTTTTGAAAGTAAAAAATTCACATTCTTAATAGCAATGTTTTTATTATAAGAAAAGGAAATATTGTTGACTTGAAGCATGTTTTGACTTAAAAAAAGAAGCTTTCAAAGATACAAAAGCTATTTTGAATTAACTATTTTGTTATTTGACTATTAAAAAATAGTTGTTTAACTGATTTTTATATTGATAAAAATACTAATTTTGTTAGATAACCGATAATTTATTCAATCATGAGAACCAACTACTTACTAACAACTTTACTAGTATTCTTTTTTCAGTTGTCAATTGCTCAAGTAGGAATTGGAACAACATTGCCTGATCCTTCATCTGAACTTGATGTATCATCTCCGCTTAATGATAAAGGTGTTTTAATACCAAGGATGACACAAGCTCAACGAAATCTTATTGCTACACCAGCAACAAGTTTATTGATTTATCAAACAGATAATACACCAGGATTTTATTATTACAATGGTACAGTTTGGGTCGGTATAACCGCCGGTGCATCTACAGATTGGACTTTATTGGGAAATGCTGGAACTGCACCAGCTACAAACTTTTTTGGAACAACCGACAATAATGATATTGTTTTCAGACGAAATAATATTCGTGCAGGGTTTATTGGAAACCCTAATACATCAACAGGAAACCGAAATACTTCGTTTGGGGCAAATACATTATTAACTCCATCTGCCACTGGAATTAGAAATGTAGCTATTGGTACAAATGTATTAACAACAAGTTCAACTGGTAATCTGAATGTAGCAATTGGAGAATCAAGTATGTTTTCAAATACTACAGGTAATAACAATACTGCTGTTGGAGCTGGCTCACTATTTTCTAGTCTATTAGGAGTAGCAAATACTGCAATAGGAAGGCAAGCCCTAACTGCATTGAATGGCATTTCTGGATCACAAGGCTCAAACAATACTGCTGTTGGTTATGAAGCGATAAGAAATAGCCAAACTGGTCAACAAAATACTGCAGTTGGTAGAGAAGCTTTACGAAATAATTTAGTTGGAGACAGTAATGTTGCTATTGGTTATCAATCTGGTAAGGATAATACAGGTTCAAAAAATATAACAATTGGTTCAGGTTCCGAAGTTCCTGTCTTAGCCAACAGCGACCAATTATCTATTGGAAATGTTATTTATGGAACCACAATGACCTCAACTGCTGCTGGTAAAATCGGGATTGGTGAGAGTAATCCAAATGCAAAATTGCAAATAACATCTTCAAGTCAAGCTTCTCCTGCAATAACTGATGGTGTTATAATTCCAAAAGTTGATAATTTAGCAGCCACACCAACAGCAGCTCAAGAAGGAATGCTTGTATATTTAAACGCTATTTCGGGAACAAATCAACCTGGCTTTTACTACTGGGACAATGATATTCCTAGTTGGGTTGGTCTAAACTCAACTGTAAATGGTGACCATGATTGGTACAAAGTAGGAACAACAACTGCACCAACTGCAATAACAGATGATATGTTTCATACAGGAAAAGTAGCAATTGGAAAAATTACAGCTAGCTCTACTTTAGATGTTGAAACAGTTGATGATTATGAAGGTATAAAAAACTCAACAAATAAAATTGGTGGCAGTGCTTTTATAGATGCTATTGGTATAAACAATACGATTGATGCTCAATTCAGCAGAAGATTAGGTATACAAAATAATCTAAACGGTTCTGTTGGAAATACAAGTAATAAAATAGGTGTTCAAAATAATATTAGCAATGACGGAAATGAAAAAATAGGCGTTCAAAATAATATTACTACTAGTGTAACATCAACAACAACTACACACAAAGGAGTATTTAATTCGATAATAAATAGTAACAACACATCAGGAGCCTCTGTCTATGGTGTAGAAAATTTTATTAATAATAATAGTATTAATGGTCCTTCTTTTGGTTCTTACAATGCTGTTACCTCTGGAGCTACAGCTGGTACTGGTGGAAATTATGGTGTGTTTAATACAATAAGTGGTTATAAACTTGGTGGCAAATTTGGAGTACAGAATACTGTCACATCAGACGTTGAAGATAGTTTATACGGAGTTTATAATTTGATTACATCATCAGCTACAGATGGGAATCCATTAACAAATGGAAATACAACAGGGGTAGAAAACTCAATAACATTAAATAATGATGCAATTACTAGTGGAAATTATAACTATATAAATGGGACTGGTCATGGAAATGTTAATGGTGTATTTTCTTCAATTGCAAACTCAGGTAATGGTGACCATATTGGAATACTAAGCATACTAAATGGTAGTGGAACAGGAAAAAAATATGGGACTTCAACAACAATAAACACAACTGCAGGAGGAACTCATTATGGAGTCTATTCAGAAGTTTTAAAAGCTGGAGCAACAAATTTTGCAGGTTACTTTTTAGGGAATGTTGGTATTGGGACAACAAATTTAAATACATATACTTTACCAGCTTCAAGAGCAACATCTGCAGGGCAAATCATGCAGAGTAATGCAACTGGTGTTGTAACTTGGCAAACACCAGCAGCTGCATTAAACAGTTCGGTTTGGCTAACATCAGGTAATACATCAGTTGCGGCAGATTTTTTAGGAACGAATAATGCATTTCCATTAAGATTTGTAACATCTGGAACTGAAAGAATGAGGATTGTTCCGACGGGTGAAGTAGTAATTGGCAGTACAACAATTGTGACAGGAGATCGATTTAGCTCCTACACTACAGGTTCTCAAATATCAGTTCATGGTTATTCAACTCTAACTGGTAGAGGTGTGCAAGGAGAAAATACTGGAACAGGAATAGCCGTTTATGGAATTAATTCTGGAACTGGTAGAGGTGTTGAAGGTGATAGTGCTGGTGTTGGTATTGGTGTTATTGGATTTAACACTGGAGCTGGTGTCGGTGTACAAGGTCAAAATTCTTCAACTGGCGTTGGTGTATTTGGTTCAAGCACAGGAACTGGTGCTGGTGTGCAAGGTCAAAATAATACTTCTGGTGGAACAGCAATAGCTGGTATTAACAATGCTCCTTCTGGAACAGGATCAGGTAATGGTATATTTGGACGAACTTCACAAAGAGATGGAATTGGCGTTTATGGATATAATAGTAATACAACAGGTGGAACCTCATTTGGATATGGCTTCGGTGTCAGTAGAGTTTCGGTGTTTGGCGATGGTTTAGATGCTGGAAGTTACTCGTTTGGAATACTAGGTGATGGTGGAACTTCAACAAGATCTGGTGGTGTGTTTGGTGATAATTATGGTTTTTCTAGAGGTGCATTGGGTTATTTTAACTCAGGTAGTGTTGATTATGCAGTTTATGGATTTGGGTTAGCCTATCAAACTGGTGCTGCTGGTGGTCGTCCAGGTAGTGCTATTGTTGCTGACCAACCAAATAATATGGTTGGACTTGGTATTTATGGTGGAGTTATGGGTGGATGGGTTCGCGGTATGAACTACGGTTTTCATGCAAAAGGAAAAGAATACGGGATGTATGTGGATGGAAACACTATAACCAATAAGCCAGTAGTGCAACTTATAGAAAATGGTAAAGAAAAAAGATCTGTTTCGTATTCAACAACATCAATGAGTGTTGATGTATATACAAGAGGAACAAGTGCTTTAGTAAATGGAACAACTTATATCAGCTTAAAAGAAGATTTTAGTTCTATTACATCAAAAGAAATTCCTCTAAACATAACTGTAACTCCTACTGGTGCATCTAAAGGTGTTTATGTAACGGATATTTCTAATGAAGGTTTTAGAATAGTAGAAAATGGTGATGGAAGATCAAATGTTTCTGTAAATTGGGTTGCTTATGGAACTAGAATTGGTTACGAAAACCCTGAAGAAATAGTATCTGAAGAAATCCTGTCTTCAAAATTTGATGAAAACATGGATGCAGTTATGTACAATGATAATAATACTGACGGACAACAAAAGGGAATTTGGTTTGATGGAAATAAAGTTCAAACAGGTAGAACTCCTGATTCTTTTCAACAAGCAAAATTGGCAAAAGGTCAAAACAAAAAAAGACCTTCTATTGAAGTGGTAAAACCTCAAGAACAAAAATAAACAAAAAAAGCGGCGAAAATTTCACCGCTTTTTTTTATAAATACTTCTCAAAACTTTTAGTATCAACTCGAGCTTTCAACTCATGTAATAAATTATATAACCCAAAGAAAGTCCTGTTTATGTATAAAAAATGTTTAGAACCTCTATTGCCATTCATTTTTCGTAGTTGGGTATCTTTGGCAAATTCTTCTCCCATTGTGGCAATAGCACCAAAGAAATCTTCATCAGAAAAATCGAAAAAATCTCCGTGAAATGGTTTGGTAAATAAACTCAATAAATCATGAAATAATTTAGTAAAATAAACTATTTCTTCTTTTGAATCATCATGACGCAAGATTTCCAATTCATATAATTTTTCATTGAAAACTTTTGGATTGTCAATTACTTTTGGATCAGCTAATTCAAAATAAGGAACATAAAATTCCTCAGGAACTTGCTTGATACATCCAAAATCAATTGCTACCAAGTTTGAATCTTTATCAATCAAAAAATTACCTGGATGCGGATCGGCGTGTACTTGTTTTAAATAATGCATTTGATACATATAAAAATCCCAAAGTGCTTGCCCTATTTTATCACCTTTTATTCTATCAGTATTATGCGCAGCAAATTCTGAAAGATGTTCTCCATCAATCCATTCCATTGTTAAAATCTTTTCAGATGATAATGCTGGATAATAATTTGGAAATCTTAAATTTTCAATCATTTTGCATTTATCTGAAACTTCTAGGCTTTGCTTTAATTCTAGGTTGTAATCAGTTTCTTCAAGCAATTTATTTTCTACTTCAATAAAATATTTTTCTGAATCTTTTCCTTTCAAATTAAACATTCTAGTAGCAAAAGGTTTTACCAAAGCCAAATCAGAACTTATACTATCGGCAACTCCTGGATATTGAATTTTTACAGCCAATGTTTTACCATCTTTAGTAGCTTTGTGAACTTGACCAATACTAGCAGCATTAATTGCATCTGGCGTGAAAGTATCGAACATATCTTCTGGAAAATTTCCTAAATATTTTTTGAAAGTCTTTCTAACCAAAGGTGCCGATAATGGTGGAACAGAAAATTGCGACAACGAAAACTTATCTACATATTGTTGTGGCATGATGCTTTTGTCCATACTCAACATTTGGGCAACTTTCAATGCGCTACCTTTCATGTTTTTGAGTCCATCATAAATGTCTTCAGCGTTATTTTCGTTCAGTTTATCTTTGGTCAATGATGGATTTACCATTTTCTCACCATAATAAGCAACATAGTTTCCTCCTACTTTGAAACCTGTTTTTACTAATTGACTAGCACGCTCTATTTTACCAGTTGGAATTTTATCTAATGTTTTCATTAATTAGTTCATTTTTTCTTTCCATAGAAATTTACCCAAATCAAATAGACTTTCTAGTGGTTTGGTATTTAGTAAATCAACAACTGTATTGACTGATTTCTCAATTAATACATCTGTTTTTTCAAATGATTTAGAAGTATCATCCATCCAAAATTTTAGTAAAAACAAAAACTGAATCCATGCACCTTCAGCAAAAACAGGTTTTGTAATTTTAGAAACTTTTTCTTTGATTTCAGAAGATTCTGTATCAATAATGGTTTCAACAAAATCTTTCATGTGGCTTCGAATTCCTTTTAAACTTTTAAGATTTTTCAATCCTTCTTTATTTTCTTTCAAAGCAAAAAGAACATAACTTCTATTTAGAGTAAGTATTTCAAATAAAGTGAAATACATTGTCAATAGCTTATTTTTATCAGAATAAGTTTCAAACTCTTTTTCTTTTTGAATAGCAACTAGTGTGTTTTCAAAAAACTTAACCCAAATTTCTTGTCTTAAAGCATCTAACGAACCGAAAAAAGCATAAAACTCAGTTTCATCAATTTTATTTTCTTTACAAAAAACGAATACATTTTTAGGTTCTTCATTTTTTTCTAAAACCTGATTCATATATTTTTCAATTATAAAATCATCATTGATAACTTTCTTTTTAGAAGTTGTCTTTTTAGTAGCTTCCATAATATTTATTTTTTTGTAAAATTAATAATTGTTGGAGAATCAATGCTTTGAACTAAACAAAATATTTTGTTAAATGTTGTTCAAAAAAAATGAAACAAAAAAAAGCGTCCAACTTAATGAACGCTTTTTCAAAATTATATTTTTTCCAGAAATTAGTTTCCTTCTTTTTTAGCATCTTCAATCATTTTTTCATTTGCAGTAATAGCAAACTCAACTCTACGATTTTGTGCTTTTCCTTCAGTAGTTTCGTTTGAAGCAATAGGATCAGAAATTCCCATACCTTTTGAAGTAAAACGAGAAACATTTAATCCTTTTGAAGACAAATAAGTTTTTACAGAAGCCGCTCTTTGCTCAGATAATTTTTGGTTGTATTCAACAGCACCTGTGCTATCAGTATAACCGTAAATAATAATATCTGTATCTGCATAACTTTGAAAAACTGGAACCAATTTATCCAAATTAGCTTTAGCAGCAGCAGTTAAAGTTGATTTGTTAGTATCAAAACGAACAGCATTTTCACCCAAAACCAATCTAATTCCTTCTCCGATTCTTTCTACTTGTGCACCAGGCAGAGCCGTTTCAATTTCACGAGCTTGTTTATCCATTTTATTTCCAATAACGCCACCTGCAACACCACCAACTACACCACCAAGAACAGCACCCATTTCGGTATTCATTCCTTTTACATTATTTCCAATTACACCACCCAAAACGGCTCCAGCGATAGCACCAATAGCTGCACCTCGTTGTGTTTTATTAGTGTTTTTTACTGATTCACAACTAGTAAAAACTGTGCTCACAGCAAGTATTATAATTAGAGCAATTACTATTATCTTTTTCATATTTTCTTTATTTTAAAATTATTTTTTTTCAAATTGATAAACAACATTTACCATTTTTCCACCAACATTAATTCCGTCAAGCAATTGGAAAGACGTTTCTGTTTGATTAGCTACAGTAAGAATATATCCTTGAGTAACTTTTTTAGCTTTCAAACCTTCATCTAAAAATTTCATTACAAATCTTCCTTCTTTATTAATATACCAAGTAATATCAGTTGAATAAGCAGCACAACCAGCACTATTTAAAGCCATAGAACCTTTGTTATTGTTAGAAATAAATTTCCAAGTACTTCCAACAAAACATTTTGAATCTGCAAGTTCAAATGAAGTTACTTTGATATAATCAGAACCAGGATATGTAACTGACGAAATAGTCCAATCACCTTTTATTACTCTTTCAGATTTATTGTCAACTTTTGTACTTGTAACCTGTTGTTTTGGTTTACATCCTACTACAAAAACTGAAAATGCAATTAATAAAATAATTTTTTTCATGTTTAAAAATTTTAATGTTATAAGTTTACAAATATACAAATCATTAAAACAAATGTCTCTAAAACATCGATTAAATATAAGAAAATGCCTTTTAACGACAATTTGTCACATTATTAAATTTGGTATCTTATTTGAATTAGATAAAGCAAATCAAAATAATTTAAATAGTAACAATTATGACAACAGGAAAAATTAATGTTTCGGTAGAAAACATCTTTCCCTTAATCAAGAAATTCTTATATAACGATCACGAAATTTTCTTGCGTGAATTGGTTTCAAATGGGACTGATGCCACTTTAAAACTTAAACACCTAACCAGTATTGGTGAGGCAAAAGTTGAATACGGAAACCCTATTATTGAAGTAAAAATTGATAAAGAAGGTAAAAAACTTCACATTATCGACCAAGGATTAGGAATGACAGCTGATGAAGTTGAAAAATACATCAATCAGGTAGCTTTTTCTGGTGCTGAAGAATTTTTGGACAAATACAAAGATTCTGCCAAAGATTCAGGTATTATTGGACATTTTGGTCTAGGTTTTTACTCAGCCTTTATGGTTGCAGAAAAAGTTGAAATCATAACCAAATCATTCAAAGACGAACCTGCAGCACATTGGACATGCGATGGAAGCCCTGAATTTTCATTAACGGCTCATGACAAAACCGATAGAGGAACAGAAATCATTCTTCATATTGCTGAAGATTCATTAGAATTTTTGGAAGAATTCAAAATCAGAGAATTGTTGAATAAGTATAACAAGTTTATGCCTATTCCAATCAAATTTGGAACAAAAAAAGAAACACTTCCATTGCCAGACGGTGCTGCCGAAGATGCAAAACCTGAAGAAATTGAAGTTGACAATATCATCAACAATCCAAATCCGGCGTGGACAAAACAACCTGTCGATTTGACCGATGAAGATTATAAAAAATTCTACCACGAATTGTATCCAATGCAATTTGAAGAACCTTTATTTAATATTCATTTGAATGTTGATTATCCGTTCAACTTGACAGGAATTTTATATTTCCCAAAAATGTCAGCTGATTTGCAAATGCAAAAAGACAAAATTCAGTTGTACCAAAATCAAGTGTATGTAACTGATAATGTAGAGGGAATTGTGCCAGAATTTTTAGGAATGCTAAAAGGTGTTATTGATTCGCCAGATATTCCGTTGAATGTTTCACGTTCAGGTTTACAAGCTGATAGTAATGTGAAGAAAATTTCAAACTACATAACTCGTAAAGTTGCCGATAAACTAAAAGCTTTATTCAACGAAAATCGTGAAGATTTTGAAAAAAAATGGAACGATATCAAAATCGTTTTAGAATACGGAATGCTTTCTGAACCAAAATTCTACGAAAAAGCAGGTGATTTTGTTTTATATCCATCAGTTGATGACAAGTATTATACTTTGGCTGAATTGAAAGATGCAATCAAAGAAAATCAAACGGATAAAGATGGGAAATTAGTTGTGCTTTATGCATCAAACAAAGAATCGCAACACGGTTATATTGAAATTGCCAAAGAAAAAGGATATGAAGTTTTAGTATTAGATTCGCCAATTGTGTCGCATTTAATTCAAAAATTGGAAGGCGATAACGAAAAAATGACGTTTACTCGAGTAGATTCTGATCATATTGATAATTTAATCAAAAAAGAAGAAACACAAATATCTAAACTATCAGACGACGAAAAAGAAAACCTTAAAACAGTTGTTGAAGCTATTGTACCAAAACCAACCTATTCGGTTCAAATGGAAGCTCTTGATAGTAATGCAGCACCATTTATCATCACGCAACCAGAATTTATGCGTCGTATGAAAGAAATGAGCCAAACTGGCGGTGGCGGTATGTTCGGAATGGGAAATATGCCAGAAATGTACAATCTGGTTGTAAACACCAACTCTGAATTGGCAACAACAATCTTGAAAAACGAAGACAAATCGGCTCAAGAAAGTTTGGTAAAACAAGCATTAGATTTAGCTAAAATCTCTCAAGGATTATTAAAAGGTGAAGAATTGACCGCTTTTGTTAAAAGAAGTTTTGAGTTGATTAAATAAGAATAAAGAGAATAGAATAAAGAGAATAACCTGTGAGTGAAAACTTGCAGGTTTTTCATTTTAACTAATTCCTTAAAAATCACTAATTCCCATTTTCCTCTTTTTTATCATTTAACAAACTAGGATCTTCTTTTGCTAATTTATTTTTAGTAGGCAACTTGTAGTTTAGAGTAAACCCAAATTTTCGTGTATCGTTTTTATTATATGCTAATAACGGTGCATTAACTGGTTTAAAAAGACTTCTATTCATGTTAAAAATATCATCTCCGTAAATTGAAATTGTCAATCTATCGTTTAAGATTTTTTTGCTAAAAGTCAAGTCGAGGTAATTTCCGAAAGGTTTATCGGCAACAAAATAAAAATAATTTCCACCAGCAGTATTTATGCCATACTCTGCAATAAACTTAATCTCTTTTGGTAAAAGTACTTGCGACATTAAATTGATACTCCAAAATCCTTTAGTCTCTAAACTTGGTATTTGATGGTATTGATAGCCTGTATAAATGTATAAAAAGTTTATCTTATCAGGATTAAAATCAAATTTCATTGTTTCTTGCAATCCTTTAGTAAACAACATATAAGGCAATGGAAGTGCGAAATTAAAATTATGAATCTTTATTTCAGACAAGTTTACATTTGTATTCAAAATTTGATTAGCATTTAAACTTACTTGTTGTACTACTTGATTAGAAGCAGAACTCAAATTATATCCTAAATAAGCATAATCAAAAGCGCTAACCTTTATTTCAAAATTATCAAATATGGTTGGCTGCAAATTTGGATTACCAACCACAGAAACATTTTGATTTTCATAGGTTGTATTATTCGGATTTAAAGCCGAAGTAGATGGCAAGGTTATCTTCTTATTATAATTTACGTTAAAGAAAATTTGATTGGAAACATTGTACTGAATTGTCGCATTGGGGAAAAATCGAAATTGATTAAACGGTAGTAAATTAGTTTCTTCATTTCTACCTTCAATAGAATAATCCTCTGCTCTAGTGCCTAAAATAAAATCAAACTTTTTCAACTTAGCTTGAAACTCGATGTAACCCGCAGTTGTTATACGATTATATTCAAGATTGGTAATACCAAAACTTTTAGTGTCAAAAATAAGTTTGTCATACAATCCTCCAAAGCTCAGTTTTCCGTCATCTAAAATTTTTAATCCCTGAGAATAATCAATTTTTGCGGTGTAAAAATCTTGATTTGAAAAATTGTTTAATAAATCATTTGAGAATAATTTTGAAAACAAATTAAAATTATTTTTGTTTTTATTGTAATTCAAAACAAAATCCAATTTTTTACTTTTATCATCAAATCGTTTTTGATAAGTAACCACAAAATCTTGCCTAGTTGAAAGCGATTTCCCTTTGTCTAACGAACTAAATCCTTCACCAAAACCTTCTATTTCGCTATCTCCATTGCTAGTAAAAACATCATAATTTAGCAATAATCTATCTTTATTTATATCAATAGTAATACCGGATTTTAAGAATTGTGATCTATTGATTCTATCCGTTGATGTATTTGATAAAAATACATTATTGTCAGTTTTCAAAAATGAATTCCACAAAGCATTTTCTCTATAATTTTGACCAAAATTTAGTTGCCATCCGAAGTACTTATTTCTTGCATTTAATAACATACTATTATAGGTTCTAAACCTCATTTTATCATAATTATTGAAGGCTGAACTAGTTGTGTAAGTAGCTGTTAAATATTTTTTCGCATTTTTATTGGTAATGATATTCAATATTGCACCACCTGCAGTTGCTGGAAATTCAGCACCTGGCTGTGTAATAACCTCAATCCTATCAACAGAATTTGCTGGCAAACCTTCAAGAAAAGAATTGAGTTCATTATTTGAAATATTCAACGGACGTCCATCTAAAAAAACTTCTAATAATTTACCTTGATACATCATTCCTGCAACATCAGAAGAAACTAATCCTGGTAGTTGCTTGATAGTTTCCATAAGAGTTCCAGCACTAAGATTTGATTGATTTGCAATACTAAAAATAGTTCTATCAGCCTTGTGCTCAATTGCTTTTTTCTCATTCTTAATAACGACTTCTTTCAATTGCAATGAATCCTTAGTCTTATCTTGAGCAGAAACAGATAAAAATGAAAGTAAAACGATAAATAGTATTGATTTTTTCATGAATTGAGATTGTGCCTTTAGTTTAAGACTACTAATATTTACAAATGTTACAGTTTTCTTAAAAAGAATTAAAAAACTTCTAAGATATACTAGTATGGCGATGTATCTTAATTTTTATATATTTATCAAAAAAAGTGTTTATGCAATTTGAACTTCGTCCTTGGCAACTTTCTGATATCAATAATATACCAAAATATGCTAATAATATAAATATGAGAAGTTTATTTATGGTGTGAGAAACTAATAAATTAGTAACTTCGTACCACGTAAATCAAACCTCACACCTATCATGACACTCAACATAGAAACTCCTGCGCTACTCTTTTCTGCTACATCGCTAATTCTTTTGGCATACACCAACAGATTTTTGACAATTGCTCAAATTGTACGTGGATTAAAAAAAACGTATGACGAAAAAGAAAACAAAAGTATTTTACTAGAAATTAAGAACCTAAACTTGCGACTAACACTTATAAGATATATGCAACTTTTTGGAGTTATGAGCTTATTTCTTTCGGTTTTTGGAATGTTGGTTTTGTTTTTAGAATTGCAAATAGTTGGAATTTATATTTTTGGCGCAAGCTTACTTTGTCTTTTAATTTCGTTGGGAATTTCTTTTTGGGAAATCAGTATTTCGGTTACGGCTTTGCGTGTACACTTGAGTGATTTATTAGATTCTAAAAAAGAGTAAAATGGCTATAGAATGGTTATCAATACTGAAAAGTGTTCCCGAATTATTATCAGGATTAGGAAGTTTGGTCAAAAACAATCGCGCAACCAAAGATGCTTTGATTCGTGAATTGCGACTTAATATAAAAGCATTTGAAACAGCTAGCAAAACCAAAAAAATTAATTTTGACAAACTAGTTGATTTGTTGCACAATGAAGCCATTCAAACTGCTCGAAAAGAACGTTTTACCTTCAATTCAATAAAAGCTGGAAAAATAGAAGAAACCGATGTTTATGACAAAAGAAATTTACGCTTTATTGGTAAAGATTGTAACTGGTTATTTAAAAATATTTATGAAAAAATAGAAGATTTACGAATTCAGAAAAACTACAACGACTCGCTTAACAATATTGAAAACAGTAATATATCACTTCAATTTTCTAACTTATTTTATAAACTGAAATTGTTGGCAGATTATATTCAATAAACAATTAAACCTTTTCAGATTTTCATAGTCTAATTATAGGTTAGTTAATTTGGAGCAAATCCCGCAGGAAATTTTTTTTGCGGGATTTTCTATTCAACAATCCAAAGTAAAACTGGCTTTTCGGTTTTTTGCAATTTCTTATCTAATTTTTTCATAAAATCATCAGAAACTGCCGGACAACCCCAACTTAACGGACTATACTTTGGGTTAATTTCTTCATCAGAAACCGCACTCCAAGAATGTAAAACCACTACTCTATCAACCGCATTTTTGTTGCTTTTTTCTAATCCGTGAAGCCAATATTTAACTTTTATTCCCCAACTGCTATAATCTCGTTTTCCAATTTTATATTTGCCTTTCATCGAACAATGACTATCCAATTTATTACTAAATTTAACCTTTTCCCACTTGTCTGGATTTTCTTCAAATTGGTCGCAACTTCCATGTGTCACAAGATTTTTATCAATAACTTTTTTGGTTGCAAAATCATATACAAAAAAACGATTGCTACCAGAATGAATACTCAAATCGACTAAAAAATAAAAATCCTTATTATAATTGTTTTCTTTACAAAAAGCCAATGCCTCATCATGTATTTTGGAATAATTTTTGGCAACAGATTTTGTACTTGAGTTATTGCAACAGATAAAGCATAAAAAAACTACGAAAAGGAAGTGTTTCATTTTTTGTTACTAATTGATTTGAGACTTATTCAAAATTAGATAACAAGAAAAAGATGCTTTTATTTTTAGGAGAAATTGTTAATTATTTGCCAAGATTTTCAAGCTATTTTTTAGACAAAACAGCCTTAATCATTGGATCTTCTTTCAAGATAATTTCGTAGTACTTTTGTTCGCCATAAAGTTGTCTGGCAAATTCGGCCGTAATGTATCTTTTTACAACTGATTTGTTTTTTTGCAACGAAAGCTCAACACCATTTTTCACCAAATAAGCACTGAAATTATTGAAATACAAGTCGGTTTTATCCATTTTAGACAAAAATTCTTGATACGACAAATTTTTAAATTGATTGCGGTTACTGTCAATTTGCTCAAAAACAAAATGTCCAGTAATTCCCGATTGCATTAGATACAGAATAGCTTCTTGTCCGTGTTCGGTTTCAATTGGCACGAAAACGTCTGGTACAATTCCGCCACCGCCGTAAACAATTCGTCCTTTTTTGGTTTTGAATTTTAATGTATCAGCAATTTTGATACTGTCTTTATTGTACAATTCACCTTCGCTAAAACGTTTTTCAAATTCGTTGAAATAGGCTTCGCTTTCACCTTTTTTATAGTGTTTTTGAATGGAACGACCACTTGGCGTGTAATATCTTGCAATTGTCAAACGAACCGCTGAACCGTCATCAAAATTCATTTCGCGTTGTACCAACCCTTTTCCAAACGAACGACGACCAATAATAGTTCCTCTGTCATTATCTTGAATAGCACCAGCTAGAATTTCACTTGCAGAAGCGCTATTTTCATCTATTAAAATATAAACTTTTCCTTTTTCGAAAAGTCCATCGGCTGTTGCAAATGTTTTATCGGTATTTCCTTTTTTGGTTTTGGTAAAAACAATTAACTCTTTATCTTTTAGCAAATCATCGGCAATTTCGACAGCTGTTTCTAGATAACCACCACCATTTTCGCGCAAATCGATTATTAAACTAGTAGCTTTTTGTTGGATTAATTTTTGCAAACCTTCTTTAAATTCAACATCTGTTTTTTCGGCAAAACGGTTTATTTTTATATAACCCAAATTAGGTTGTACCAAGACCGCAACATCAACACTTTTTAAAGGCACAACATCTCTATTAACTTTGACTTTGAACTTTCTTTTTTCGGTTTTTCTAAAAACAGTTAACTCAACTGTTGAACCTATTTCACCTTTAAGTTTGGTGAAAAGTGAATCTGTTGGCAATTTTCTCCCAAAAAGTTTATGGTTATCAGCGTATAAGATTCTATCACCTGCTTTTATACCAGCCTTTGCTGATGGTCCATTGGCTATTGGTTGAATAACAGCAACTGTGTCGTTGTACATGTAAAAACTAACACCAATTCCAACAAAATCGCCACGCATACTTTCAGCAACGGCAACTTGCTCGCTTGGTGGCACGTAAACCGAATGAGGATCAAGTTGCGCTAGAATATTGGTAACTGTTAAGTCTACAATAGAATCGGTGTTGACATCATCAACATATTCGTTATCGATAAAACTTATTAGTTTATTTAGTTTGGATTTATAGTTTTTTTGCCCCGAATAATTTCTATCAATTGGAAAATCTAAAACACCACCAATAAGGATTCCGATGGCTAAAGCACCGAAAAGTAAGATTGGAATATGTTTGTTATGGATTCTCATTACTGTTTAAACGAAAAATTGCTTTATATATTTCAATATTAATCTAATTCTTCTATTTGGTCAACTATAACACCTGCTTTTACTAGAAAATCAATTCCAGAAGTGTCACGATAGCCGTTTTGGTAAACAACACGTTTTATTCCAGATTGGTGAATTAGTTTGCTACATTCTTTGCATGGTGAAAGTGTTATATATAATGTTGCTTCGTCACACGATTGTGTTGAATTGGCTACTTTAGAAATAGCATTGGCTTCGGCGTGAAGCACATACCATTTGGTTAAACCTTCTTCATCTTCGCAGCAATTTTCAAAACCAGATGGAGTACCGTTATAACCATCGGAAATGATCATTCTATCTCTAACTATTATGGCTCCTACTTGCTTGCGTTTACAATAAGAAAGTTTGCTCCATTCGGATGCCATGCGTAAATAGGCTTTGTCGTATTTGGCTTGTTTTTTTTCTATCATTGTGTTTTGAAAAACTGATTTCTGTTCAAATGGTTTACTGTCTAGCCCTGATCGTAGCGGCACCTTGTAGAGCGAAGAGCAGGAAAATGATTTACAAATATAACTACTGATTCGCTCCTAAAACAAATTTAGTAGCTCCAAATTTTGCTTTCGATAATCATGGGTGTTACAACTCCGACGACAAAGGCTGATAAAATGAGAACGAAGTCGCGTTTGGAAAATCGAAAAAATGTTTGCAATAGCCATGAAAAAATGAGAACTGTCAGTACTACAATAATTTGTGCGGCTTCAATTCCAGTCGCAAATTCTAATAACGGGATAACTTTGTCGGTTGGTTTTCCTGACAAAATAGAATTGAAATAATTAGAAAATCCAAGTCCGTGAATGATTCCGAAGAACAATGTGATGAAACCAATGAAATTCATATTATTGTTTTTGGAAGTTTTTCCTGCTGTAAAAAGATTATAAATAGCCGTTACTAAAATAGTTATTGGAATAAGAAATTCGACAACATCGGCTTTTACAAAAACGACTTTGAAAACAGAAAGTAGCAAAGCTAAAGTATGCCCAACGGTGAAAATGGAAACCAAAATTAAGACTTTCTTCCAATCTTTGAAGGTATAAGGAACCACCATTGCAATTAGAAAAAGGATGTGATCGTAGGCATTTATATCTAAAACGTGCCTTAAACCTACTTGAAAATAAATCCAAAACTCAGACATAGTAGAAAATTGATAGATTAGGTAGTGTAAACTTACGATTAAATTTGTTTCTACAATAATACATTAACTTTTTAAAAACTTACTAATTGATTTTTAAATAATCTGAAATAGGTTTATATTTGCATAACAAAACTAATATACTTATGTCATTTTCAGATTTATTTGATAGCGAATTTAAAACCAGAAACAAAGGTCATTTTTCAGCAATTGTTCGTGTTGCTATGGCTGACGGAGATTTGAGCAAAGAGGAAAAAGAATTTTTAGATAAATTAGCGGTTCGTTTAGAGATTTCGGCTGCTGAGTACGAAGAAATTCTTGAAAACCCTTCTAAATACCCAATCAATCCACCTTATTCATACGCGCATCGTTTAGAGCGTTTGTATGATTTATCAAGAATGGTTTATGTTGACCATGTTCTTGGAGAAAAGCAAAAAGAGATTTTAACACGTTTTGCTTTAGCATTAGGTTTTACACCTGGAAATGTTTCTTTTATAGTTGATAAAGCATTGTCATTGTTAGTAGTTGGTGTTGACTTAGACACTTTTACTTATGAAATGACACATATGAATAAATAATTACGAGGTAAAAAAATACGAAGTACAAAGTATAAAAAAATCCTGATTGCTCAGGATTTTTTTATTTATTTATGTTCGTCCATAAACTCTTCGGCTTTGGCAACCATATTGTAGCTTCCGCAGAAAAATGGTACACGTTGATGCAATTCTGTTGGTTGAATTTCCATAATCCTTTTGTAACCATTAGATGCTTTTCCGCCAGCCTGTTCAGCTATAAATGCCATTGGATTACACTCGTACAACAAACGTAATTTTCCATCAGGAGCTTTTGAACTTGTTGGATAAATATAAATTCCGCCTTTTATCATATTACGGTGCATATCTGAAACCAAGCTTCCAATATAACGAGAAGTGTATGGTCTATCGCCTTCTTCTAACTGACAATATTTGATGTAGCTTTTAACTCCTTGCGGAAAATGAACATAATTTCCTTCGTTGATAGAATAAATTGTTCCATCTTTAGGATATTTCATATTTGGATGCGAAAGATAGAACGTACCAATAGCTGGATTTAGAGTAAAACCATTTACACCATGACCTGTTGTATAAACTAGCATGGTCGAAGTTCCATAAATAACATAGCCAGCTGCGACTTGTTGAGTTCCTGGTTGCAGAAAATCTTGAGATGTTACTGGTGTTCCTACTGGAGTTACTCTTCTAAAAACTGAAAAAATGGTTCCTACCGAAACATTTACATCAATATTAGATGAACCATCTAGTGGATCCATCAAAACCACATATTTATTGCTATGACTATTGTCAGAACCTGCAACAGTTATAAAATCATCATTTTCTTCAGAAGCAATACCGCAAACAATTTCGCGATTGATTAACGTTTGAATAAAAACATTATTAGCATACACATCCAACTTTTGTTGGTCTTCACCTTGAATGTTTTGTTCGCCTGCAGCACCAACAATATCAACCAATCCAGCTTTGTTTACCTTGTAGTTTACAACTTTGGCTGCTAGTCTAATAGAGTTAATAATTCTGGATAATTCTCCCGAAGAATATTGAAATGCATTTTGATTTTCAATAATAAATTCACCTAAAGTTTTGTTGCGTTCTTCCATTTACGAAATCGATGTAGTTGTTTGTGCAAATATCGTTTTTTTAATTAAAATTCAATCTAAAAACTGTAAAAATTCTAGTAAAAAAATTACGAAACTTGTTTTATCTTTGTTGCTCAATTTTTTAACATCATTTAGAATGAAATCAAGACAATTATTTTTAGGAATATGTATCGTATTATTTAGTTTTACTAAAACGACTGCGCAAATAAAATTAGGAGATAGAGCTTTAGGAGCTTTGCAAAACGGAGTAGCAAGTTTTACATTTAGTAATGAAACTGCAGCTGCACTTGCAAAAGAAGCCGTAAGAAAAATGGATTCTACAAATGTTGTTGCAGGTCCAAAAGATGGTTATGCTTTGCGATTGAATAGAATTTTTGGCAAACATGCTACTGAAAATGGATTGGCTTTAAACTACAAAGTTTATTTGACAAAAGATATAAACGCTTTTGCCTGCGCTGATGGAAGTGTACGTGTTTTTTCAGGTTTGATGGATATTATGGATGATAATCAATTATTAGCTGTAATTGGTCACGAAATTGGTCACGTTGCTAATGAAGATACAAAAGATGCCATGAAAGCAGCCTACAGAAAAGCGGCTTTGACTGATGCCATTGCTTCACAATCGGATAAAGTAGCTAAACTAACTGATAGCCAATTAGGACAAATTGGAAGTGCCATGTTAGATAGCAAACACAGCAGAAAACAAGAATCAGATGCAGATACTTACTCTTATGATTTTATGAAAAAACATGGTTATAATGTAAATGCAGTAGCTTCGGCTTTTGAATTATTAGCAAGTCAAAGTGGTGGTGCTTCTGCCGATTTCTTGTCACAAATGATGAGCTCACATCCAGATCCTTCTGAAAGAGCTACAACTGCAAAAGCAAGAGCTGAAGCTGATGGATTATATAAACCTTACAAGCAAGGGACAATAAATAACAAAGCGACAACTACTAAAGCAACAACAAAAAAGCCAACAAAAAAAACAGCTAAAAAGAAATAATATTTATGATTATTAGAAAAGCTGTAAAAGAAGATATGCCTCAAGTTCTTGAATTAATTCAGGAATTAGCAACCTTCGAAAAAGAACCAGATGCTGTTGTCGTAACAGTTGAAGATTTAGTTCGTGATGGCTTTTCTGAAAATCCATTATTTTATTGCTTTGTTGCCGAAGTTGGTATTGAGATAATTGGAATTGCCTTTTACTATTACAGATATTCTACTTGGAAAGGAAAAACCATTCATTTGGAAGATTTAATTGTAAAAGAAAGTAAACGTCGTTCAGGCGCAGGTTTTGCTTTGTATAGCGAAATTATTGAACAAGGAAAAAGAGACAATGTTCGCAGAATTGAATGGAATGTCCTCGATTGGAACACACCAGCAATTGAATTTTACGAAAAAACAGGTGCAAAAGTGCTTGATGATTGGCGAGTAGCACAAATGGATGAAAACGGAATGAATAACTTTTTAAAGTAATAAAAAATATCAACACAGATTTTTAAAATTTTAGAAATTTCTAAAATCAGTGTTCCAAAAAAATAGAAATAATTTAAGATGAGAATATTCAAATTTGGTGGCGCTTCTGTGAAAGATGCCGATGGTGTAAAAAATGTAGCATCTGTTCTAGAAAAAGTGGGACATGAAGATGTTTTAATTGTAATTTCTGCAATGGGAAAAACGACCAATGCACTTGAAGTTGTAATCAAAAATTATTTTGAAAAGTCAAATGAATTCAATGCATCATTACAAGAAGTTAGAAAATACCATAATCAAATATTATTAGAGCTTTTTGAAGATGAAGAGCATGATGTTTATTTTGCTGTAAATAGCCATTTTGCAGATTTAGAATATTTCTTAAGAAGCAATAAATCGCCTAATTATAACTTTGTTTACGATCAAGTTATTAGTTATGGAGAAATCGTTTCTACCACAATTGTAAGCCATTATTTCAACGAAAAAGGGTTAAAAAACAATTGGATAGATGTTCGCAATTTAATCAAAACAGATGCGACTTATCGTGATGCAAATGTAGATTGGGAACAAACTCAGAAATTAATTTCAAAAGGAATTAAAAAGAAAACTTTGAATATTACACAAGGATTTATTGGTTCTGACGAAAATAATTTTACCACAACTTTAGGAAGAGAAGGTTCTGATTATACAGCAGCTATTTTCGCTTATTGCTTAAGTGCCGAAAGTGTAACCATTTGGAAAGACGTTCCAGGCGTTTTGAATGCCGATCCAAGGTATTTTGAAAATGCTGTTTTGTTAAATCAAATTTCGTATCGTGAAGCAATTGAGTTGGCATTTTATGGCGCTTCGGTAATTCACCCAAAAACGTTACAACCTTTACAGAAAAAAGAGATTCCTTTATATGTAAAATCATTTATAAATCCGCTTTTACCAGGAACAAGTGTTTCTAAAGGCGAAGATTTGAATCCGAAAACTTCTTGCTTTATTGTTAAGAAAAATCAATTGTTGATTTCGTTATCATCAATCGATTTTTCATTCATTATGGAAGAAAACATCAGTGAAATTTTTGCTTTGTTACATAAATTCAAAATAAAAGTAAGTCTGATTCAGAATACAGCTATTAGTTTTTCAATTTGTATTGAAGATAAATTTGGAAATTTCAATGATTTAAAAAACATATTATCTAAAAAATTCAAAGTTTCTTATAACGAAAATGTATCGCTTTACACCATTAGACATTACACCAAAGAAGCTGCAGAAATTGTAGAAAAAGATAAAACTATTTTGGTAAAACAAATTTCGAGAGAAACTATGCAAGTGGTAACTAAGGAGTGATTTTGATAAATTTTTAAAAATAAGCAACTCTAAAAAACTAAATATACTGTTTTTTAGAGTTGCTTTTTTTTATTACATAACCACGGTGTGACTTACTTCGTCTTTCCCAACAAAGCTCCGCTTTGATAATAGAAAAAAGCTCTAAAAAACATTTCAAGCGAGCTTGATGCTTTTTAGAGCTTTTTTCTATTCATCCGTGACCACGGTGGGATTTGAACCCACACGCCCTTACGAGCACCACCCCCTCAAGATGGCAAGTCTACCGTTTCTCCACGTGGCCTTAACTAAAAAAAGCCATTCACCTAAGGCGAACGACTTTTATTGTGACCTGGCTGGGGCTCGAACCCAGGACCCCATCATTAAAAGTGATGTGCTCTACCAACTGAGCTACCAAGTCATTATCATTTCTTCAATGCGGGTGCAAATATAAGGCGATATTATTTATATTTCAAATCAAATTTGTTATAAATTTGTCTTTTTTTAGTAATTATCTTTAACAACCTAATATATAAGGTTTTATTCTCATGAAAAAAATAATTTTGATAGGTTATATGGGTTGTGGAAAGTCAACAATTGGCAAATTATTGGCGAAATCATCTAATTTTGAGTTTGAAGATTTAGATTTTTTTATCGAAAAAAAGTTAGAAACTTCTATCGAAACGATTTTTAAAACAAAAGGAGAAATCTATTTTAGGAAAATTGAAAACCAATTTTTAGTTGAACTTTTAGAATCAAATGAAAAAATGGTTTTAAGTCTTGGCGGAGGAACACCTTGTTTTACAAATAACAATAAAATTCTTTTTACAGATAAATACATAACGATTTATCTTAAAGCTTCAATAAACGAGCTTTACAATAGACTTGAGAAAAACAAAGACAAACGTCCGTTACTAGCCAACTTAAATTCAGAACAAATGAGAGAATATATTAGAATACACCTTTTTGAGAGAAGTGTATTTTACAATCAAGCCACATATACAATTAATGTTGATGGAAAATCACCTGATGAAATAGTCCGTGAAATTAAAGATTTACTCTTCTAAAAAAGCATAATCTCCTTTTTCATCAAAAACGACTTGAACATGCTCAAGGGAAGATGTGCTTAGCGAAATCCCCTTAAAATCGGCTTTTACGGGATACTTTTTATGATTTCTATCTACTAATACTGCTGTCTTGAATTTCTTCAAAGGAACATCTAGAAAATGCTTCACACCATACACCAAAGTAGTTCCAGAATTTAGTACGTCATCAACCAAAACCAATCCTTTATTAGTATATTCTTCTTTTGAAATAGATGTTGAAATTGGTTTACTTGGATTTTGTTTGTCAATAGTAACCTCACAAAGAATGACTTTGATATCAGAAATTGATTCTAAAGCATGAGCAATTTTATTTGCAAAAACAAAACCGTTTGAAGCAATGCCAGCAATAATAATGGTTTCTTCACCAACAAACGTTTCATAGATTTGGTAAGCAATTCGTTTGATCTTATGCTCAATTTCTTGATGATTTAAAATTCTATTTTCATTCATAATTATACTATATTATCCCAATCTTCGGTTATTGTTTCATTTCCAAACTCGTCTAAATCTCTTCTATCTTTTTTGGTAGGTCGACCATCACCAGTTTTTCGATAATGTTCTTTTGATAGCTTTAATAACTCTAAATGCTGATAAGCTTCTGCTGGCGTTTCGTCTTTTCTATAAATATCAACCAGCTTCGCGCCTACTCTATTTTCAGGCACGTCCAAAACGGTGATAATATGCGTAATTTGGTCTTTTCTAAAAGTAATCGTGTCCGTTGCAAAAACTTCTTTAGATGGCTTTGCTACTTGACCATTTACAGTAACATGATTTTTTTTACAAGCTTCGGTAACCATATTTCGGGTTTTATAATATCGTACACACCATAAATATTTGTCAACTCTCATAAATTTTCTTAAAATCAACGTTAAATTTGTTTACCAAAATAAATCTATATTGTATCTTGCGCCATCAAAACACATTATAATGAACAAATTTAAGTTTTATTTTATTCTTTTTTCAACTCTTTTAGTATTATTTTCTTCTTGTAATAAAGATGATGACGAAGTTGCCGCAACACCTTTAAGAGATTTTGGTGATCAATTTAAAACTGACATTGAAAATATTGAATTATATTTAAGTACTCACAAATTGAATCCTGATATTACCGATTATGCAGCAAACGTAAATAGTTCAAATTTATTAATTAAATGTTCATCAACAGATTTAGCTAGATTATCTTTATTAGGCGAAAATACCAGTCCTAAATTACTTTCTAAATTAGTTAATAAACACGATATAACATACAAAGTCTATTACTTACAATTTCAAGAAGGGAATTCAGTAGAAAAACCGTGTCCATATGATGAAATATTGGTTACCTACAGAGGAACATCTTTAAAAAGTGAAACCGAAACTCAGACAAGTGGTCAAGTTAAAGTTGTAAACGAAACTGAATTTGAAAATTCACCTGTTGCAAACTTATTTAATTTAGGTACTGTTTTTGTAAAAGGCTGGCCTGAAATATTCCCTATGTTTGGTATAGGAGTTTTTGACGAAACAGCTACTGGTAATGGACCAAATGTATATACTAATTATGGAGCTGGTATTATGTTTTTACCATCTGGATTAGCTTATTACCAACAATCACCACAAACAAATATACCAAGTTATTCACCTCTTGTTTTTAGTTTTCAATTATTAAATCTTAAAAGAAGTGATAATGATAACGACGGTATTTTAACAGTTGATGAACTTGCAGTAAATAGTGAGGGCAAATATACAGATACTGATGGTGATGGTATATATGATTTTGGAGATATTGATGATGATAATGATGGTTTTACAACTCTAAATGAAATAAAAAAACCAACTCCTTTAGGAATAAATCAAGGAACAAGTCTGTATTACCCATTTAATCCAATAGTTGACAATCCGTTAACTACGGATATTGATGAATCCGAACCAAAAGGAATTCCAGATAAATCAGGAGATTTCTCAACTCCAACAAGAGTTAGAAGACATTTAGACAAAAATGCAAAACCGCCATATACTACTTATTAAATAAAAAAATCCCTTCAAACTAAAACTTGAAGGGATTTTTAAATTATACTAAACTAGTTATTTTCTTTTCATAACTCTTTCAACGGCATCAACAATTGCTTGATTGTTTAGCTTGTATTTTTCCATCAATTGTTCTGGAGTTCCGCTTTCGCCAAAGCTATCGTTTACGGCAACAAACTCTTGAGGTTTTGGATTGTTAAGTGCCAAAACTCTTGCAACACTTTCTCCTAATCCGCCTAAAAAATTATGCTCTTCGGCTGTTACAATACAACCAGTTTTAGCAACCGATTTTAAAATAGCTTCTTCGTCTAAAGGTTTAATAGTATGAATATTGATTACTTCAGCTGAAATTCCTTTTTCTTCTAACTTTTCAGCAGCAATTAATGCTTCCCATACTAAATGTCCAGTTGCTACAATAGTGACATCTGTACCTTCATTAAGCATAATCGCTTTACCAATTACAAATGGTTCGTCGGCTGGCATAAAATTTGGCACAACTGGACGACCAAAACGCAAATAAGCTGGTCCATGATGGTCGGCAAGAGCAAGTGTTGCTGCTTTGGTTTGGTTATAATCGCAAGTATTGATTACGGTCATTCCTGGCAGCATTTTCATCAAACCAATATCTTCAAGAATTTGGTGTGTAGCACCATCTTCACCCAATGTTAATCCGGCATGAGAGGCGCAAATTTTTACATTTTTATCTGAGTAAGCAACCGATTGACGTATCTGATCATAAACTCTACCAGTAGAAAAATTGGCAAATGTTCCTGTAAATGGAATTTTTCCACCAATAGTTAATCCTGCTGCAATACCAATCATATTAGCTTCAGCAATTCCAATTTGGAAAAAACGTTCTGGATGGTTTTTCTTGAAATCGTCAAACTTTAACGAACCTATTAAATCGGCACAAAGCGCCACAACATTTTCGTTTTTTTGTCCCAATTCGGTCATTCCTGCACCAAAACCTGAACGTGTATCTTTACTTCCTGTATTTGTATATTTTTTCATAATTCTAGTAATCGCCTAAAGTTTCAACATTTTGTTCTAAAGCCTTTGCTAATTGCTCATCATTTGGAGCTTTTCCGTGCCATGCGTGTGAATACATCATGTAATCTACACCATTCCCCATTTCGGTATGCAACAAAATACAAACTGGTTTTCCTTTTCCAGTTCGTGATTTGGCTTCATTAAGTCCAGCTATTATTGCTTCTAGGTTATTTCCTTCAACAACTTCTAAAACATCCCAATCAAAAGCTTCAAATTTTGCTCTTAAACTTCCCATGTTCAAAACTTCGTCAGTTGTTCCATCGATTTGTTTTCCGTTTAAATCGACAGTTGCAATTAAGTTGTCAACTTTTTTGGCAGAAGCATACATAATGGCTTCCCAGTTTTGACCTTCTTGTAGTTCGCCGTCACCGTGAAGTGAATACACTAAATTAGTATCATTGTTTAATTTTTTTGCTTGAGCAGCACCAATTGCCACCGACAAACCTTGTCCTAATGACCCTGATGCAATACGAACTCCAGGCAAACCTTCATGAGTTGTTGGATGCCCTTGTAAACGTGTGTTTAATTTTCGGAAAGTTGCCAATTCTGAAACTGGAAAATAGCCGCTTCTTGCTAAAACGCTATAAAAAACAGGAGAAATGTGACCGTTAGAAAGGAAAAATAAATCTTCTCCTTTTCCGTCCATATCAAAACCATCTTTTCTGTTCATGATTTCTTGGTAAAGTGCCACTAGAAATTCTGCACAGCCAAGTGAACCACCCGGATGCCCTGAATTTACAGCATGTACCATTCGCAAAATGTCGCGACGAACTTGTGTTGTTAAATCTTGTAGTTGTTGAATGTTTGCCATTATATGTAGTTAAATTTATGATGTGGCAAAAGTAAATGTATTTTATAGTTGTTACAAATCTATTTAGCAGAAGTTATTAATGGTTTTGAACAATAGTTTACTAATTTATTTTGAGAAAAAATTAGTATAATCAAAACAAAATGGTGTATATTTACACCACAAAATATGTTATATATGTCGAGACAAAGTATTACATTAGCTAATCAAAATGATGAATGGTTAAAACAACAAGTAGCTAACGAAGAATTTACTAGTAAAAGTGAAGCAGTAAATTATTTAATCAAGCAAGCTCGTGAGCAAGATGCTTATGTTGAATTTGTGAGAATGAAGATAGAAAAGGCAGAGAAAAGTGGTTTTAGCACAAAGACTAAAGAAGAATTATTAGAAGAAATTAAGAAAAAATTGAATGTATAGTTATAAACTTAACATTCAAGTTGAAGAAGATTTGACTCGGATTTTTGAATATGGTATTGGTCTATTTGGGTTGGAACAAGCTGTTAAATATTACGAAATGTTTTTTGAATGTTTTTCTAAAATAGCATCAAATCCTTTTTTGTTTCCCAATGGTAATCATTATAAAAGAGGATATCGCTATTGTGTTTGTGGAGTTGACACTATTTTTTATAAAATTAATGCCGATGAAATAGAAATCATGGTAATCATTGGCAGGCAAAATTTTTAGTAATAAATATTCCTGTTTTTATCAAATGATTTTCAATAAAATAAATAATTTAAATTTACTCCGAAACAGAAAACTTAAACCCGATTCCGTGAAGATTTTCGATAGTGATGTTTTTTTCGTTTACTAGAATTTTGCGCAAACGCGAAATAAAAACATCCAAACTTCTGCCCAAAAAATAATCGTCATTTCCCCATAAAGCCTTGAGAATTTCTTCTCTTTTTAGTACTTTATTTTTGTTATCGAGGAAAAGTTTTAACAATTCTGATTCGCGTTGGGTAAGGTTTACTTTTTCGTTTGAATTAAAAACCAAAAAATTGGTTGGGTCAAATTGGTAGTTGCCCACTTTATAAAATTCTTGTCCTTGGACTTTATTTTTTTGTGAACGCTTGAGAAAAACTTCAATTTTGAGCACCAACTCTTCGATGCTGAAAGGCTTTACCAGATAATCATCGGCACCTAATCGCAAGCCTTTGATTCGATCTTCTTTTAGTGTTTTTGCCGAAAGAAAAATGATTGGAATATCTGAATTTACTTTTCTAATGGCTTCTGCTAATTCAAAACCGTCCATTTTGGGCATCATGATATCGAAAATGCAAATGTCAAAATTTTCTTTTTGAAATTTTTCTATACACAAAGCACCATCTGAGCAATGATGGACTTCGTAGCCGTTTTGCTCCAAATTGTCTTTGGTTAAAAAAGCTAAAGTTTCGTCGTCTTCGGCATATAAAATTTTAAATTGACTCATTTTTATTTGATTAAAAGTGATACTGTTATTCCTTTTTCGGTGTTGTTTTTTGCGCTAATTTGCCATTTATGAAGTTCGCATATTTTTTTTACGTAATACAATCCAAGCCCGAAACCATTGACTTCATTGCTTTTTTGTGTGGCTTCGCGATAAAATTTATCAAAAATAAATGGCAATTTTTTCTCTGAAATTCCAATTCCGTTGTCGATAAATTTGATGACTGAATGTGTGTAAGTTTTTGAAATTTCGATAGTTATTTTTGGTTTTCCGTCACAATATTTTATTGAATTATCAACTAAGTTATAAATGAGATTGGTAAAGTGAAAAACATCGGCTTCGATTTCGATATTTGACAAAATGGTTTTTAGTTCAACAGTCACCTCTTCATTTCTAAGTTTCACATTTTCAATTACTTCTTCGATGATTGAAATGACTAAAACTTTTTCTTTTCTAATAACCATTTGCACACTATCGGACTTGGCAACGGTCAAAATTTTCTCGATATGACTGTTTAATTTTTTACTTTGTTCGATGATGATTTTGGAATAATTAGAAAGTCTCGCGTCCGATTTTATTTTGTCTTGATTGATTAAATAATTGGAAGCAATCAAAATGGAAGACAATGGCGTCTTGAATTCGTGCGTCATATTATTGATAAAATCGCGCTGTAATTCGGAGTATTTTTTTTGTTGCAAAATCGTTACAATTGAATATACATAAACCAATAAAATAATGATTAAAGCAAATGAAAGTATAAACCAAAATTTGAGTGAACTGAACAAAAAAGAGCGTTCATTAGGAAAACGAACCGCAAAATAATAAACCAAATTTTCATGCTTTGGAAAAAAAACGGATGTTTTATTATTGCTTTTATCTAGTGAAATGTAATTTCCATAAACCATTTCGTCACTTTGACAATTGTACATGGCGTATTCAAAGTCGGTTTTGATCGACGCTTTTTCAAATTCAGATTTTAGGTAAAATTCTAAAACTTCGGCATCAAAATCGTTGTTGACATTTACAATATAATAATCGTTAGAAACCTTCTGAATTGGATTTTCAGACGGCAGTTCATTATTGGTTCCTTCGTATAATTTTTTGGCAACTTCTAGCAAAGAAACGTACACTTTTTGACTGAATTTTTTTTCTTCAATCGTGTAGGCTTGCTTTGTCCAAAGTAATTGTGCCACCAAAATCCCAATGATAGCAACCAATCCGAGAATTATAATGGTATTTAATCTGTTAATTTTCAAAAAACTTCTTTTAAATTCAATGCTAAAAATAGTCATTTTTTATAATCAAAACTAGACTTAACAACTCATTAACATGATTACGTCTTGTCAAACTCCAATAAAAAAACTCCAAAACATTGAAGCTTTGGAGTTTCTATTTTAGAAAAGCGAAAAAATTAATTTTCGTCTCTATCAATATATGTTTTGTTACCGTTTTTGTTGATGTAGTATTTTCCACCTCTTGGTCCAGTGTATACTTTGTTTCCATTGTATTCTCCCGTTACTTTGTCAGCAACTTTTGGAGCTTTTTCGTTAGTTTCTTTTTCTACTTTTTTTGCTTTAGTAGTAGCTGTTTTTTTAGCAGTAGTTGCTTTTGCATCAACACCTTTAGTTACTTTTGTAGCTTTATCTTCAGTATTTTTGAAACGTTTGTCAACTGTTCCATCTTTTTTAAGTTTTGTTCCTTTTTCTTCTACTTCTTTTTTAGCTTTAGTAGTTTTCTCTTTAGCTTCTTTTGTAGTTTTAGTCGCTTTTTCTTCTACATCTTTCTTAGCTTTAGTAGTTTTCTCCTTAGCGTCTTTTTTAGTTTTGTCAGCCTCTTTTTTCGCTTTAGCTGCATCTTTTTCTGCTTTTTTAGCTTCTTTTTCTGCGTCCTTTTTAGCTTTAGCTTTATCTGCTTTTACTTTCTCAGCTTTCTCAGCTTTTTCTTTTACAATTTTTTCTGTTTTAGCTTTTGTTTTAGATTTTTTCTCTTTTACTTCTTGAGCAAAAATCGTATTTGAGAAAACAAATACTAAACATAACAATAATACTTTTTTACTCATGGTGAAAAGATTTGTTTTTTGGGATTCGTGAATCTTCGATTTCATAGTTTTTCTTTAATTAAATTTGAATGTTAAAATTAATGTTTTTTATTTAACAAAAACCATTCCATAAATATTTTTTTTAAAAATAGGCTCTCAATTGTACACTTCCGGTATGTATAGTTTGGCTTGTTTCACTTTTTCGACCTTGATAATTTACATTTACATCAAGATATTGGGTTAAGTTTTTCTGAATTAATAAACGCCAAACCGTGTTTTTTCCTGATTGTAAACCTTCTAGAATTTGAAAAGCTGCTGGTGTTGTTTGACTTCCAACAAAGTCATTGTTATAAAGAGAAAACTCACCGTTCATTGTTAATTTTTTTTCATTTGAAAAAGTGAAAGAAGTTCCAAATCGTGATTGTTTCAAGCTTTCAAATTCACCAATTTGATTGTCTTTTTTCTGAAATTCGTAAAATAAATCCCAACTAGCATTTTTTGAAAATAAATAGGAAACTTTTGGCATGAATTGGTAGCCTTTTATTTCATAATTTCTTGACGAAATTGTTTCTGTAAATCCAATATCTTTAATAGAAGTTGCCGTTTTTATGGTTTTTCCGTCGGCTTCAAATAGCCAATTAGTTTGAACTAAATGCTGGTATTGCAATTGATGTGATTGGTTTTTGCTTTCTTGCGAACCAATTGAAAGCAGATTTCTAGCGCGACTATTCAAGAAAGTATAAGTTGTGGAATGTTTTTGTTTACCACGATTGTAAAACAAACTATTTCTAAAACTCGTGTTCAAACCCAACAAATCGTTTTCGGAATTGCTAAACGGATTCAAATCGAAATTGTCCTCTTTTCGTTTAATTTTTCTATCAATTAAAAAGGAAGTTTGGTTATAAAAATAAGATAGTAATTTCTTAAAACCTTTTTCGTTTTGCCATTTTTGGAGATTGAAAGTTACTGATTCTGAAAACTTATTTTGATGAGTTTTTACAAAATTTTGATTCGGTAAAAACACTCTAACATATTTAGCTTGATCTGGAAAAGGAGCTATTTCGAACTCTTCTAATTCCTGAATTCCGTTATTATTGTAGTCATTCCAAGTGTAAACACCTTGTCCTGGTTCGACTTCTAAATAGGTGAATTCTTGTTGAAAAATCGAACCCGAATTGGTTTCAAATGCTGTTGTAGTTTGCAATAATTGACCGAAAAACTGATCGTTGTACAAAATTCTCGAATTCAACGAAGGTTCATCAGCAATCGATTGGTCTTCATATTTCAAGTTTCGATAATTGATGTAAACCGACAAATCACTTTTCTCGTTTTGAATCAATTTTGATTTCATATAATATGACTGCGAATGGTTAACACGTTGCACAAATCCGCTTTGTAAACTATCATTAGCTCTTTGCAAATAACCAATTTCAACAAAAACTTTTGTGCTATCGCCACGACCAACAAATGTTCCAAACTCGGTAAATTTTTGGCTTAAAGCCGAATAAGAATTAGTCGTTTTTAGTTTTTCTTTATTATCTTCAAGTCGAACTGATGAACCAATCCAATTTTTGTTAAAATGAAATTTAGCCTGCGTTTGATGACGAATAAAATCTGACTTAGCGGTTGTTCCATCGCTTTTCATTACACTACTTAAATTGTTCATCGTCCAATTTTTTAATTTGAAATTTCCGTTGATTGTATGTCGATTTCCTGAAAAATTACTAGAAAAATTTAGGTTTTCATATTGATAAGTAAATGCTCCTTTTTGTGGTAAATTAAAATTCAAACCCGAAACCAAATAACTTTGATTTCCTTCAAGCGATGAAATATTCCAATCGCGGTTGAATTCAATTGTGTAAAGTCGTTCAATAGTTCTAAAATCTTTTTGAACCAATTGAAAATTTGCAAAAGCATCAACTTCCCATTTTTTGGTAAAAAGGCGTTGTTTGGCATTTATTTTACCAGCTAAACCATTGTTATCATTATCATTTTGTGTTGAAAATAAGTTCAAATCGTTGTTGCTAATTCCAATTTCAAAATCGACCAACGTTTTTTCAGTAGGATTGAATTTTCCAAATAAATTAGCAATTTGAATTTTGGTTGGCGCAATCAACCTTATGATAGGCTCATAATTTCCTTGTTTTTCACCTGCAATAGGTGCAACATATTCATAGATTTTGCCAATTGCATTTCCGTTTTTCAGAACATAATTTCCTTGTTTTTCGCCTTGAAAAGTAAAGCGAACATTGTATAAAATATCTGTTGAAACGTTTGAATATTCAAAAACTTCAACACCATCAATACTAGTTTTTTTGTATAAAATTTTATTTTCAGAATAACTATCTTCATAGGCTGAAGGCGAAGTCATTAAGGTAGAATTATCGCCAGCATTTACAAGAATTTGCGCTTGTTCTTCAGATAAATTTTGTTGTAACGACTGATTTTTAATATCATTTTCTGAATAAACATTAGCACCAATACTCCACGATTTGGTTTCATGAGAAGCGCCAAAATAGGTCACAAAACGAGTATAATTTCTATCGGAATATTGGTATTCAATAGAAATTCGCATTTCGGAAGTTATTGGAAATAAAGACGTAAATGTGATTTCTCCAGCATTATAATCGATAACGTAATCTTTGTTTTCGCCGCGTTCTTTCAGAATTCCGTTAACATAAACTCGCTCAGAACCCGAAATTACCAAAATAAAGAGTTCACCATTAGTTCCACGTAATTTATACGGACCTTGATTGCCTTCTTGTCCAACAAAAGCACTTTTGGCATATTGACCTCGCACCAATGCACCCGATGCAAAGACATTGGTTTTATGTTCGTCATTTCCAAAGTTGAAATTGGTGGACAAACCTTGTACTTTTTTATTGAAATTTAGAAACCTTGATTTTCGATTTTCTAAAAATAAATCGCCAGCACGAATAGCCCATTTATCTGAAAAAAGTTCAATGAAAATTTGATCAAATTCATCTAATCTTTGCGAGTATCCATTGTCTTGAAGTGGAATATTACTATCTTGAATAGAAGCGCGAAGACTGACTTTATCAGAGATTTTACCGGTGATTTGCAAATCCAAGTTAGAATTTACAACCGCATTTTGATTATTTCCAATCGTAACACCACGAGTGATGCTTCCAGAAGTATTCAAACCATCAAAAGGCTTGAAAGCATTGAGTTTTGCTTCTTGAATTGAATATAAATTTCCTTCGCGGTTAGGAACCAATTTACTTTCATCATAAATAGAATAAGTTTTGGTCAAAAAATCAGGAAATTTAAGATACTGAATCGTGAGTGAATCTTGTGAAATGTAATTAGGATTGAAAATAAGTTTTCCTTTTTGGAAATTTATTTTGTATAAACTAGAATCAATAACACTTTCATTTTTATCAAAAATCTTGAAATAAGAATCATTGATACTGTTTTTTTCAATAGCGATTGTGTCTTTGGTAAAAGCAATTTTTTTTGTAGCATAAGTCGAACCGTTTTCTTGAGCCAAAAGCGCAGAAAAACAGAAAAGAAAAGCGACGATTAAATACTTTTTTGCCATACTAACTATAACGTCAAAAGTAGTATTTATTATTGTAAAAAAAGAATTGGCAAAAGCGTGAATATTGTGCTTGCTTTGAGAAAATTTATATATTTACGCAGACTATAAATAACAACCATGAAACACATTGATAAAATACAAGCAATACTTCCATTAGGTTACATTTATCTTGTAGTGTTGGGCATTTTGAAAGAAACCGTTTTCTTTTACCAAATTGGAATAAATATTCTCAATTATTCATCTATTATGGATATTTTGATAAGTCCAATAGCCACTTTTCTTTCGCATCCAATAATATTTATAGTCATTATATTATTCTTTGTATTTTGCTATAATCTACCGACTATTTTGTTTAACCATGGTCACAAAAGTTGGGTGAAAAAGATATTCGAATTAAAAAAAACTAAGGATGATTTGCCAGATGATGAGATTAAGAATTATTATCTTATGGTTTCATTGAAGTTTCTTGCTATTTGTTTGTTGTCTATTTATTTAGGATTTGGTTCGGCAGAAGGTTTTATAACATCGGATAAGATAAAAAACAACAAATTACATTATGATTACAAACTAAATTATAACACTGGAGAATCAGAAATTGTAAGTATTTTAGAATCAAATAGTGTCTACTATTTTTATGTTTCAAAAGGTAAAAAAACTGTCAAAATTGCTCCAATTGGTGGAATACGAAATATTGAACTAATCAAAAACAGAATGCTTGATGAAAAATAAATTTATACTTATTAAAAATCAATTTTACTATATTTACACACAAACAATTCTTTAAAAATAAATTCAAATTTATGAATCTAATTTCATTTAAGAAAAACCTATTTCTACTAGTTCTAACTTCAATTTCTATAACTGCAATATCGCAAGAAAAACACCTAAAAAACATTCAAAAACTAACTTTTGGTGGCGATAATGCCGAAGCCTATTTCAGTCCCAATGGGCAAATGCTTACCATGCAAGTTTCTAATCCGAAAGCAGGAATTCCTTGTGATCAAATTTATTTATATGATTTGCAAGCCAAAATATATTCATCTGATAATTTGAAATTAATTTCAACAGCAAAAGGTCGCACTACTTGTTCCTATTTTATGCCCGATGGAAAACATATTATTTATGCTTCCACACATGCATCAGCAAATGAATGTCCAGCACCGCCAAAACCACACGATGGAAAATATCTTTGGGCAGTTTATCCAGAATTTGATATTTACATGTCAGATTTAGATGGAAAAATTGTGAAACAACTTACTAATTCACCAGGTTATGATGCGGAAGCAGTAGTTTCACCAGATGGAAAAAAAATAGCATTTACAAGTACCAGAAGTGGCGATTTGGAGCTATGGACGATGGACATCGACGGAACAAATTTGAAACAAATCACATTTGGATTAGGTTATGATGGCGGAAGTTTCTTTTCGCATGATAGTAAAAAGTTAGTATTTCGTTCTTCTAGACCAAAAACTGACGCAGAAATAAAAGATTATACCGATTTGCTCAAAGAAAATGTTGTAGCTCCAACCGAAATGGAAATTTATACATGCAATGTTGATGGCTCAGATATTAAACAAGTTACTCATTTAGGAAAAGCCAATTGGGCACCATTCTTTCATCCATCCGATAAAAAAATTATTTTTTCATCTAATCATCACTCAACTCGCGGCTATGATTTTCAACTTTATATGGTTGATTTAGATGGAAATAATATTGAACAAATTACATGGGAAAGCGAATTTAATGCGTTTCCAATGTTTTCACCTGATGGAAAAAAATTAGTATGGTCAAGTAATCGTCAGCAACAAGCGGCTCGCGAAACCAATGTTTTTATTGCTGATTGGGTTGATACAGACGAAACTGAAAAGGCGAAAGTTGCTAATTTGAAAAAGAATATTTCGTATTTAGCATCAGATGACTTAAAAGGAAGATTAACAGGTTCTAAAGAAGAAAAAATTGCTTCCGATTATTTAGTAAAAGAATTAAAGTCTTTGGGAATAAAACCTTATTTAAGAAAAAACTACATTCAAACATTTGATTATAAAGTAAAAATTAACCCAAAAGATTCAACCGAATTAAAAGTAAATACAGGAAGAAATGTTATTGGTTATTTAGATAACAAAGCTTCAAAAACTATTATAATTGGTGGACATTATGACCATTTAGGATTGAACGAACATCATCATTCAACCAAACCAAATTCGGATGGCGAAATTCACAATGGTGCAGATGATAATGCATCAGGAGTTGCAGGTGTTTTGGAATTAGCGAGAATGCTTTCGCAAAATAAAACGGTTGAAAAAGCCAATTATATTTTTGCGCTATTTTCTGGAGAAGAAGATGGCTTGATAGGTTCTAAAAAAATGGCAGAAACTATTAAAACTTTGTATCCTAATGTAAGTACAATGCTAAATATGGATATGATTGGACGTTTGAATGATAAAAAAGAATTAACAATTGGTGGCGTTGGAACTAACCCAGAATTTAGTAAAATGACTGAACGCTTGAAACCTGCTGGATTCAATATAACACTTGATGAAAGTGGTGTTGGACCATCAGATCATACATCCTTTTATTTGAAAGATATTCCCGTATTATTTTTATTCACAGGAACTCATAACGATTATCACAAACCAAGTGATGACGAAGATAAAATCAATTATATCGGTGTGACAAGTATTGTTGATTACGCATTCAGAATTGTGAATGAAATCTCAATGATGGACAAAATTGAATTTACAAAAACAAAAGTAAATGCTGGTAAAACTAGACCAAAATACAAAGTTACATTAGGAATCATGCCTGATTATACCGATCATGGTGATGGTTTACATGTAGACGGCGTAACAGATGATCGACCAGCGCAAAAAGCGGGATTAAAAGAAGGCGACATTATCATAAAAATCGGAGATTATACTATAAAAGAAGTATACAGTTATATGGAATGCTTGGCAAAACTAAATTCAGGCGAAGAAGTCACTATTGTTTACATAAGAAATGGCGAAACCAAAACTACAACTGCTAAACTTTAAATATTTTTCAAATAAGTCTCTTAAATTCTTGTTTGTGAAAACGGATAAGGTTTTTTTTATAAAATGAATTCCATCACATAATCATCCATTACATAACCGTTTCCTATTTCGAAAACTTTTTCTTCTGTGATTTTAAATCCGTATTTAAGATAAAAATCTTTGGCTTTGTTATTACGATTTACGGTAAGTTGCAAAACTTTATCATTCTCTTTTATGGAAATTTCTTTGATATAATCTATCAATTTTCGACCAATTCCTTTTCCTTGTGTTTCGGGCAAAACGTAAAGTTTGTGAATTTTAGTAGTATTTGAAGCTTCAACATGTAATTCATAAGAAGCAAAACCAACAAAACGATTTTCATCTTCAACTAGCAAAAATACTTTTCCACATTCAAGTTGTTTTTTAAGCGATGAAAGACTGTACATCATTTCCATCATATAGTCAAATTGTTCTTGTGAAAGAATAGAATTGTATGTTGCTGGCCAAATAATTTGTGCCAACTTTTGAACCTCAACAAGTTGTTCTCTAGTAGCTACAGAAATTGTCATTTTATTTTCTTAATCGTTTTTGTTCTCTTGCCAAAAGTGTGTTTTTTAGCAACATTGCAATTGTCATTGGTCCTACTCCACCAGGAACTGGTGTTATAAACGATGCTTTTTTAGAAACATTTTCATAGTCAACATCGCCAACAATTTTGTATCCTTTTTCAGAAGTTTCATCGGCAACACGTGTAATTCCAACATCGATTACTACTACATCATCTTTTACCATTTCGGCTTTTAGATAATTTGGAACACCAAGAGCCGTAATAATAATATCTGCTTGAGATGTAATTTGGTTAATATTTTTAGTATGACTATGGGTTAAAGTAACCGTAGAATTTCCTGGAAAATGATTTCTTCCCATCAAAATACTCATCGGACGACCTACGATATGACTTCTACCAATAATTACTGTATGTTTTCCATCGGTTGGCACATTGTATCTTTCTAAAAGTTCTAAAATTCCAAAAGGAGTTGCTGGAATAAAAGTACTCATATCCAAAGCCATTTTTCCAAAATTTTCTGGGTGAAAACCATCAACGTCTTTGCTTGGATCAATCGCATTAATAATACTTTGCGTATCTATTTGTTTTGGAAGTGGAAGTTGTACTATAAAACCATCAATATCATCATTTTGATTTAACTCTTTAATTTTTTTAAGCAACTCCGTTTCTGAAGTTGTACTTGGCAACTTCACCATCGTAGACTCAAATCCTACTCTTTCGCAAGCTTTTACTTTGCTGCCAACGTAAGTCAAACTTGCACCATCACTACCTACAATTATTGCAGCTAAATGTGGCACTTTTTCGCCATTGTCTTTCATTTTCTGAACTTCGGCAGCAATTTCGTTTTTGATATCTTCTGATACTTTTTTTCCGTCTAACAGAGTCATTTTAAAATACTTTTAATTAAACACTTAGCTCTATAATTTAAGATTTGATTATCTTTTTTTCAATAGTAACTTTATTTAGTGTAATTTTCAAAATATAAATTCCTGAACTTAAAAAATTAGTGCGTAAAACATTTTTCAAATTAGTGAGTAATATACTTTCAACTAAAATACCATTACAATTATATAAACTGGCAACTCCATTAAGATTTTCCTTAGTTAAATTAATTGATAGTTCATCAATAATTGGATTAGGAAATACTTCAATGTTTTTATCTAAATCATTATCTGTTGTTTGTAAATTTATACTACAACCACCATTTAAATTAACAGCAATATTAGTATTTATATTTGTACCATTACCTAATTGCCCACTACCATTACTTCCAACATTAAAAATTGCACCATCATTTTTTACAAAAACAGAGTGACTACTACCAGCATAAATATCTGAAATATTTGTGATGTTAAGAACGGGGGATGGATTATTAGTATCAATGTTGTTACCTATCCCTAGCTGACCACTGTTATTGAAACCTGCAGCCTTAACGATTCCATTATTTTGTAAAAAAAGGGAATGTAAATATCCAGCTGATATTTTTACTATCCCGGATAACTCCATAATTTTGAATGGCGAATAATTATATGTACCTACATTGACGCTATTTCCTACTTGTCCGTAATTATTAGAACCTGTTGCCCAAACAGTATTATCATTTTTTAAAAACAATGAATGAGTACCCCCAGCAGAAACTTGAATAATGTTATCTAATCCTGTTATTTGAGTTGGAATGTCAACACCAAATAAAGGTTGATTACCTATTTGTCCGTAGTAATTACCTCCAATTGCCCATACTGTACCGTCACCCTTTAGAAATAATACATGATATAAGCCAGCGCTAATTGCTATAATTTCTGAAAGTCCAACTATTTGAATTGGAATCGTTTTATTTACAGAAGTTCCGTCTCCAAATATTCTTGCAGTATTGTCTCCAACACCCCAAACAGTTCCATCATTCTTTAAAAAAATAGAATAATACGAATTAGCCGCTATTGAAACAACGTTAGTCATAAGCAACACTTGATTAGGGATATAACTGCTTACAGTAGTGCCATTGCCAAGTTGCCCGAGAGAATTTGCACCAACAGACCAAACGGTTCCGTCATTTTTTAAAAACAAAGAATGACCGTTTCCTGCTGCAACTGCTGTAAAGTTTCCATTTAAAAGTGGCTGAACCAAAGAGCTTTGATTTGAATTAATACCAATTCCTAGCTGACCATTTCCATTACTTCCAATAGCATTTACAAAACCGTTGTCACAACTAAAAATTGAAAAATTTAATCCAGTACCCACACGTTGTGAATAAACTGTGCATTTGAAAAATAAAAAAAATAAAAAAAAGTATCTCAATTTAAAAACATTAAATTTTATTTTTTTGGCTAGCATCTTATTCAGTGTTTAATTATAAATAAAGAATCAATAAATATTTTAGTCTATTACATTTTTGGCATTCCGCCTTTCATTCCAGCCATCATTTTCATCATGTTTTTTCCACCTGGTCCTTGCATCATTTTCATCATTTTGCTCATTTGGTCAAACTGTTTCATTAGCTGGTTGACTTCTTCTATTTTTCTACCAGAACCTTTTGCGATTCTAGTTTTTCTTTTCACATCAATTAAAGCTGGTTTGCTTCTTTCTTTTGGCGTCATCGAGTAAATGATAGCTTCTATATGTTTGAAAGCATCATCTTCAATTTCAACATCTTTCATGGCTTTGGAAGCACCTGGTATCATTCCTACCAAGTCTTTCATGTTACCCATTTTTTTAACTTGTTGAATTTGCGCTAAGAAATCATCAAAACCGAATTCGTTTTTAGCAATTTTCTTTTGCAATTTTCTTGCTTCTTCCTCGTCATATTGCTCTTGTGCGCGTTCAACTAACGATACAACGTCACCCATTCCAAGAATACGTTCTGCCATACGATTTGGATAGAAAACATCGATAGCATCCATTTTTTCACCAGTTCCGACAAACTTAATTGGTTTGTTCACAACCGATTTGATGGTAATGGCAGCTCCACCACGAGTATCACCATCTAATTTGGTAAGGATAACACCATCAAAATTTAATCTATCATTGAAAGCTTTTGCCGTATTTACAGCATCTTGCCCAGTCATTGCATCAACAACAAATAATGTTTCTTGTGGTTGAATTGCTTTGTGAACATTGGCAATTTCGGTCATCATTTCTTCATCAACAGCCAAACGACCTGCTGTATCGACAATCACAACATTAAAACCGTTAGCTTTTGCGTAAGCTATTGCTTTAAGAGAAATATCTACTGGATTTTTATTTTCTGGCTCTGAGTAAACCTCTACTCCTATTTGATCACCTACAACATGTAACTGATTAATCGCCGCCGGACGGTAAATATCACAAGCTACTAAAAGTGGTTTTTTGTTCTTTTTAGTTTTTAGATAATTAGCTAATTTTCCTGAGAAAGTAGTTTTACCCGAACCTTGTAAACCAGACATCAAAATTACGGTTGGATTTCCAGAAAGATTGATTCCTGCTGCATCACCACCCATTAATTCGGTTAATTCGTCTTTAACCAATTTAACCATTAATTGTCCTGGTTGCAATGTTGTTAATACATCTTGACCAATTGCTTTTTCTTTTACTCTTGTGGTAAAATCTTTGGCAATTTTAAAATTTACGTCGGCATCTAATAAAGCACGACGAACTTCTTTAAGTGTATCTGCAACGTTAACTTCGGTAATTTTTCCGTGACCTTTTAGTATATGAAAGGCTTTATCTAATTTATCGCTTAAATTATTGAACATAATTAATTGGAGTTTCTAAAAAATTGAAGTGCAAATTTAAGCATTTGAAATTGAAGTTTAAATAGATTTGAATAAAATTGAAATAAAAACAGCAAAAATTTCAATCACACATGTTGTTAAAATAAAAAAATATATTTTATTTAGGTTGACAAAAGGTTAACAAGCGATTTTTTAACAATTTTTTTGGTTTTAATTATTTATATTTGTTCAAAATAAGAAAAATGGTTCGTTTTTTAATAGTATTTACAATCTTTACATCAACTTGTTTTGCACAACAAAAAAATATTTTTGATGTAGCTCGAAGTGGAACATTACAAGAAATTGAACTTCTTTACACAGAAAATAAAAATTGTACAAACGAAATTAATGAATATGGATTTAGTCCGTTGATTTTGGCTTGCTACAAAGGAAATTCTGAAGTTGCCAAATTTTTAATTGAAAAAAAATCAAATCTGAATTATGTTTCAGATGAAGGTACAGCTTTGATGGCAGCAGTTGTAAGGGGAAAAAATGAATTGGTAAAATTGTTATTAGAAAATGGTGCCAATTCTAATTTAACAAATTCACAAGGAACAACGGCTTTAATGTATGCAGCTCAGTTTAAAAACATAGAATTAGTAAAATTACTTTTGCAATACAAAGCAGATAAAACGATAGTAAACAAAAATCAAAAAACAGCTTTTGAGTTTGCTGTTTTTAGTAATAATGACGAAATAATTAACTTACTTAAATAATAAATCAATAACTAACCAATAAATCAATAACTTATGAAAAAAATTACTTTATTATCTTTACTAATGCTGAGTACATTGGGTTTTGCTCAATTTTCGACAGGAACTGTTACTATTCCGGGTTCTGGCATGACAGTTAAAATTGATACAAACACATCAATTGTTACTTTAACTCTAACTGGACCAAGTGGTGGATGGATGGGACTTGGATTTGGTGGAAGTAATGGTATGCCATCTGTTTCTGATATGTTTATTTGGAACTCATCTGCAAATAGAGATTACACACCATCTGGAAGCACTGCTGCCCCTTCTGCTGATGCTACAGCTTCGCAAAGTTGGACAATCGTTTCAGACAATGTTGTAGGTACTACAAGAACAGTTGTTGCAACAAGAGCACTTGTTTCAGCAGGAGATTACACGTTTACCAATTCTAATTCTGCAATTCCTATTATTTATGCAAGAGGTTCTGCCCAAGCACTTGCCTACCATGGAAATAATCCACACTCAGGGATAGTTTTACAAAGAACACAACTTGGAGTAGAAGATTTCTCTTTGAATGCTTCTTCTGTTTATCCAAATCCTTCAAATGGAACATTTACAATTTCTAGTAAAACCAACATGACTGAAATAAACGTATATAGTCAAACAGGTGCTTTGGTAAAAACTATCAAAGTAGAAGATAGTTCAGAAAAAGCTGAAGTAATTGTAAACGGATTACAAGCTGGTGTTTATTTAATTGAACTAAAAAATAATGCTGAGAAGTCTTGGAAGAAAGTTATTGTAAACTAACAAAATATGACAAAAAAAACTAAAATAGTTTTAGCATCAATTCTAGGATTAGGATTGGTGCTTTTTGTTACTTATAAAATTATGTTGACATCAGGTGCAAGAGATTTAGAAACCGAAAAAACAGCATTTACCGTTTCAACAAAAGAAATCGTAAATGAATTTGCTACCGACACAAGTGCTACAACTAAATATTTGAATAAGGCAATTGAAATAAAAGGTGTTGTAACTCAAATAGAAGATAAACAGCTTATTCTTGATGGTGTTGTAATTTGCGCTATGAAAAATGCCGTAACTCCTGAAAGCAAAGACAAACTAATCACTGTAAAAGGTAGGTTTTTGGGATATGACGACCTTATGGGAGAACTTAAATTAGACGAGTGTTCAATTATTAAATAAATTTATGAAAGTTACTAAAATACTATTTTTTCTACTCTTCTCATCTTTTGGAGTCACTTATGCCCAGGATGATTTGCTAAACGAACTAGATTCTGCCAGTTCAAACAAAAAAGAAATTGAAATTGCTGCCTTCAAAGGAATGCAAATTTGTAATATGCAATCGACCAAATTAGCTGCCAAAGGTGAATGGTACTTTTTAGTTTCACACAGATTTGGAGATTTAACAAACGGTTTAGATAATTTCTTTGGGTTGGATAATGCCTATACAAAATTGGGCGGTCTTTATGGCGCAACAAATTGGCTAACACTAGGAGCAGCCAGACATACTTACAACAAAACTTATGAACTTACAGCTAAGTACAAACTAATGAATCAAGAAGTGAATGGTTTTCCTGTAACAATTGTCGGATTCAACTCAATGGATATTAACACGCTTCTTTCTAAAGATTTATATCCTGGATTATCGGGCAGTAATAGATTGGCATACACTTCTCAACTCTTAGTTTCAAGAAAATTTTCTAACTCATTATCACTTGAGGTAAATCCAGTTTGGGTGCATAAAAATCTTTATGACATAACAACCGAAAAAAGAGATCAGTTTTTGCTGGCGGCCGGTGGAAGATATAAAGTTTCAAAAAGAATTAGTCTAAACATGGAATATGCAGCTAGAATAAGTCAACCAGATGTAAAAACCTTTCAAAACCCATTAACCGTTGGTATGGATATTGAAACAGGTGGTCACGTTTTTCAGTTAGTTTTTTCTAATAGTCAAGCTATGAATGATGTCGCGTATTTTACAAACGCTTCAGGAAAATGGGATGACAAAGGCATCTTTTTTGGATTTAATATGTACCGTGTTTTTTAATTTTTATTACTATGAAATTTATATCTAATTATATAGCTACTTTTATTATTGTGCTAATCTTTACTTCTTGTGAATCAAACACTTATTCTGAAATTGAAGGTGAAACAATCGTTACCAATCCAACTTATCAAAAAGACATAAAACCCATAATTGATTCAAATTGTATCAGTTGTCATGATAATGGTTCAGGAATTGGCGGTTTTCCATTATTAACATATGATGACGTGAGATTATCTACCGAATCTGGTAATTTAATTTTCAGAATTGAATCAGCTACTGGCGAGCTGTCAATGCCTCGTAATGCAACAAAATTAAGTCCATCAAAAATTAATTTGATTAAACTTTGGGCAGCAAATAACTATCCTAATTAAAAATTACTACTATGAAAAAGTCAGCAATCCTTTTTGTCCTTTTACTATCTGCCGTGACTGTTTTTTCACAAAAATTGAACACACGATCAGGCGAAATAAAGTTTGAAGCATCAATGCCAGCACTTGAAGAAGTTGCCGCAAAAACCAATAGTGCTTCATGTGTTTTAGACCAATCTTCGGGTGATTTTGCAGCGTTAGTTTTAGTAAAGTCATTCAAATTTAAAGTTCCATTGATGGAAGAACATTTTAATGAAAATTATATTGAATCGTCAAAATTTCCAAAAGCGACATTTAAAGGTAAAATTGTAAATTATGACAAATCTAAAACAGGAAAAACAACCTACGATTTAGAAGGTGATTTGACTATACATGGTGTTACTAAAAAAGTTAAAACCAAAATTACAACTGAAACTAAAAGTGGAAAAGTGGAAGCTAAAAGTAGTTTTTCGGTAAAAGCTGAAGATTATAATATTGAAATCCCGAATTTGGTAAAAAATAAAATTGCCAAAAATATAACTATCGATTGCTTGTTTTCTTTAGCAGCCAAATAACTAATTTATTATTTTAAATAGCTCAATCGTATAGCGAACTTTACCATCATTGGTAGTTATTATTTCTTCTTCAAAAGGATAATATAAGTTATTGATAGCTTTTAGTAGATACTTGGTGTTAGGTTTTGCTTTCAGAATAAATTCTGTTTTATTGCTTGACACCAATTCTGCTACTTTTACACCTTTCATATCGAACAAAACAACGTTTGTATTTGGCAATGGATTTTTGGTGTTTTTATCAATAACATTTCCTTGAACAAAGAAGTTCGTTTCATTTTTTACTCTTTTAAAAGAAAACAAGTTTGTATTGCCACCATCTCGATTTGAGGTCATAAATCCTATATCGGTAGTATTGTTTACACTGAATGCAAAATCATCAAAATTGCTATTTATAGTAGCTCCAAGATTTAAAACATTTAGATAATCGTTGCCAAAAACATCACACATGTAAATGTCAAGTCCACCCATTCCTTGATGTCCGTTAGACGAGAAGTATAAAACTGCATTATCTTCAGAAATATATGGCGATTTTTCTTCTTGAATAGTATTTACACTTTTTCCAACGTTTATCGGATTACTATAAGTTCCATTCTTATCAATATTTACATAAAAAATATCAAATCCTCCAATTGAACCTTCGCGATTACTTGAAAAATAAAGTCGTTTTCCATCACGACTCAAAATAGGACTTTCGTATGAAGACTTAACATCACAAAATGGAAGCTTTGTTCCGCTAATCCAAACACCATTTATTAATTCAGCTTTATAGATTGATTTAGTTGCAAAATGAATTGCACTAGCTTTAGCTTTTTTATCATTAGTTCTACAAAAATAAACGGTTTTACCATCTATTGAAAAAGTTGGAGAACTCTCATGTAATTTCGAATTCAATTCTTTAGAAAAAGGCTTCGCATTTATAATTAAACCAACCTTATTAACATCGGCAACAACAAAATCATAGTCCGATTCAACATTTCCTGCATAGTTAGGCATATTACCTTTTTTGGCAGAAGCATAAATCACTTGATCTTGGTAAGATGTTACTCCATAATCGCCATTTGTATTGTTTTTAGACATCATCTGAATGTCATAGGAATACGGAATAAGCGACTTTAGATTGTATAAAAAGTTAGGTGTAATAATAGAATACTTCAAATACAAACTCATAATTGGGTCAGATTTGGTATAATCACCCGTTTTCATAAGAGCTTGAGCGTAGTTAAAATAATTTTGAGATTGAAGTGAATCTTTATAATCAGCAATCAATTTATCGTATACATTTATTGCTTCTGATAGTTTATTTTGAAACAAATAACAATCGGCTAGATTAGATAAAATTGGGTATGACTGGGCTAATTTTTCATATTCAACTGCAGCTTCAGCAAACTGCTTATTAGCAAATAATTTATCGGCTTTTTTAGAATTACTGCTTTGAGAAATTCCTTGAGCAAAAATCCCAAAAAGTAATAGAAAAGTATATAGTATTTTCATTTGTTTTTTTACCTAAAAATCAACGATAATATTAATCAAAATAGGTCTTTAATCAATTTGATTTTTTATTTGTTACAAACAAAATTATTAACACTTTAGTCTAACTATTTCAAAATAATAAATTCGCAACGTCTATTGATAGAATGCTCGTCTTCAGAACAATTATCACCACATCTAATTAATGGAATTGCTTCTCCAAATCCTTTAGAACGAAGTCTTCTTTTATCAATTCCTTTCCCAACGAGATATTCTAAAGTTGCTAAAGCCCTTCTGTTAGACAACATTAGGTTAAAAGTTTCACTTGCTCTTGAATCGGTATGTGCTCCTAACTCAATTTCCATTTCAGGATATTTGACAAGCAAATCATAAAGAACATCCAAAATTCTTGCTGCATCTGGTTTGATTTCCCATTTATTAAAATCAAAATAAATATTTTCAAGCACAATTTGCACTTTACCATCTTGTCGCTTGGTTATAATTTCCTCTGCGTCATCATAGCATTCCATAAAAAGTTCGATAGAATAACGCATTTTCCCTTCTTCATTGGTAACAAATTCTTGCTCATAAGGAATGTAGAAATTTTTTACAGCACGAATTTTATATTTAGTATTTGGCTGAGTTATAAAAGTGTAATCAGCTTTTGCACCTACAACCATTTCACCAGCCACATTTCCTTTATCATCATACAAAGTTACTGTTGTTCCTGGCAAAAATTCTTTAGTATTTTTATCTTTTATATCACCTTGCAATACAAAATTATCTTCGTTTTCTATTCTTTGAAAAGAGTATAAATTATCAATTCCTTTTCTATTAGATGATAAAAAACCTCTATTTGTTTGTTCATCAACCACATAAGCAAAATCGTCAGAATTACTATTGATAGTTGCTCCTAAATTAACCGGTTTATGAAAATCGCCATTTACCGATTCGCTCATAAACAAATCCAATCCTCCCATACCTTGATGACCATCGGAAGCAAAGTACAAAATAGATTCATCTTCATTTACAAAAGGAAATTGTTCCCTGTGAATTGTATTGACCAAATTTCCTAGATTAATAGGTGAACCATAAGTTCCATCATCATTTATCGTGACAACATATATATCAAAAGAACCAATAGAACCTGGCATATCACTTGAAAAATATAATTTTTTTCCATCTTTACTCAAAACAGGATGTTGCGTTGAATAGGTGTCGCTGCAAAACGGAAGTTCATTTATATTTTCCCATTTACCATTGTTAAATTCAGCTTTAAAAATCTTAACACTGGCAAATTTTTCATCACCAACTTTAACCTTTTTATCATTTGTTCTATTAAAATACATTATTTTTCTATCACTTGAAAAAGTTGGAGAACTTTCATGCGTTTTAGTATTTATTTCTTTTGGAAAAGGCTCCACATTAGTCAATAGCCCATTTTCATCCATAGTAGCCGTAAATAAATCTAGATAAGGTTTCCCATTCCATTCATACTCTGGGTTAGCATTATTTCTTGCTGATGCAAAAGCAACTTTATCTCCGAAAATCGCAATACCAAAATCACCATTTGTGGTATTTTTAGTCATTAATTGTAAATTATAATTATACGGAACAATTGATGCTAAATTGGAAATAAATACAGGTGTATCAACATTATATTTTAAATATTCACTCATTATGACATCAGCCTTAACGTAGTCACCAGTTCCCATAATTGCCTGAGCATATTTGAAATAAGTTTCGGGATTTATAGAATCTTTTCCGGTAAGAAATAATTTGCCATAAACCCTAACAGCATCATTCATTTGATAATTATTGTAATAACAATCGCCTAAATTCTGAAGCAAAGACTGATTTTCTTTTAATTTTTCATAGATAGCCGCTGCCTGAACAAAAGATTTCTTTTTGAACAAACCATCTGCTTTTTTCTGACTTCCCTTCTGCCCTATTGCCAGAAAAGAAAAGAATAGTAAAAAGAATATGTTAAAGTACTTTTTCATATTTTTTCTTTAGAAAAATCTTGGAGATTTGTCATAACCCCCATTTTTAGAATCATCTTTAGACCCTATATTAAATAATAAAAATAGTTCATGTGAACCTGAATTATATTTTCCAAGATTTGAAAGCGTATAATCATAAGAATAACCAACCCTTAAATTTGGAGTAATATTTATCGTGGTCAAACCGCTAACAGAATCGTCAAATCTATATCCAACACCAAACTCAATTTTGTTATTTATCAAAACATTTGCCGAAAAATCAATTGAAACTGGCGCGCCCGAAACACCTTTAGCCATAAAAGCTGGCTTAAATCTATAAGTTTCATTGATATCAAAAACGTAACCACCAGTTAAAAAATAATGTATCGATTCAACTCCTGTGGTCTGAATTCCGTCCTTTTTTTCAAGGTGCTTTGTTGTAAGAAGATTTGGGACTGATAAGCCTACATAATATTTATCACTAAAAAAATAAGTTCCAGCTCCAACATTAGGAAATGATTTATTAATGTTATTTGCAAATGCCAAATCAGTTTGAATATCAGTAAACTGAAAACCATTAAAATTAGTTTCAAACAAAGTAATTCCACCTTTTACACCAAAAGAAAGTTTATTTTTTTCGGAAACAGGAATGACATAAGCAAAGTCAGCATAAATATTGTTTTCTTTTACCACATCTCCAATTTCGTCATTAATTACTGATAAACCCAATTCGATTTTTTGAGAAATAGGTGTATGAACAAACAAGGTTGCTGTTTTTGGAGCACCAACAGCTCCAACCCATTGCGTTCTGTATAAACCACCAACATTAATTACCTTCTCAGTTTGCGTTGCATATGCAGGATTTATTACATTCATATTATACATATAATGTGTAAACTGTGGATCTTGTTGAGCGCTTACCATAGTAGAAACCATGATAACAAATGCAAAGATTATATGTTTTATAGATACTATTCTCATATTTGCTTTTTTATCTACTTAGGTAGATTCGCCCTTGAATTGGTTTTTTTAATTCGCTATTTAATTCTAAAACATAAAAATAAACCCCTACTGGAACGCTTTCTTTACCAATAGTCAAGCCATTCGCAGAAGTTGTTCCATCCCAATCTGGCGTGGTTATATCGCCACTATAAAGTACATTTCCGTAACGATTATAAATTTCTAACTTATAATTTGGAAATTGTTCCCTTAAATTTTCTATAACAAAAGAGTCATTAATAGTATCAGAGTTAGGAGAAAATCCATCAGGAATTAATAATTCATTACAAAAAGACAAATCTACAGTAACTTGTAATCTTGGTGTGCTTTCACAACCTGCAATAGAAAATGTTGCATAATAAGTAGCACCATCTTGAAGCAAATCAGTTGGTGCATAAACATTACCTAATATAGCGGCATCATACCATAAAACGGGTTGATTTTCGGCAATATTAGTTGATAAATCTTCAATAGTTGGCAAATCTTTTCTGCAAAATTGATTTCCTTTATTTTCAATATTTGGAGTAGCGAGACCATATACATTAAATGTTACTATAGGAAAACTTGCGCCATTAAGTCCACATAAAGTTATTTGGTTAACCAAACTTAAAATTGTAACCGTAATTGAACCGGCAACTGACAAAACAGATTTTGGTATTTCAAAACTACCTGAGCCACTAGTAAAGTTAATAGGAATTGTTGTAATGATTGAATTTGCACCTGTTAATTCATATGTTAGTGTATAACTACCATTTAAACTTAAAGCATTAGTAATCGAAACTATATTTGAAGAATTTATACAAATTGGATCATTAGCAACAGTCACATTTGCATCAGTAATATTTGGTGCTTCCAAGGCTACAAAATTTGAAGTAACCGATTCTGACAAATTAGAACATCCTGTTATCGAGTTCAAAACACCTGTTACATTCAAAACATAAGTGCCAAAATTTGGTAACGAAGCTGCTGGAATGACAAATGAGCCAGCTCCCGCAACTATTGAAGTAACCGCAGAAACTCCTATTGATGGTATTGCTGTTGGTATAGTATAGTTAAACAGATAATCTCCATCGGATAAACTAGTCGCTCCAGCAATTACAACTACAACATCATTTCCAAAACAAACAGTTGCAATTGAAATATTTGCATCAACAATATCTGGAATTGGACTTATTGTTATTTCTTTAAAAATATTTGATAAACTTGAAGTACAATTAGTTATAGTATTTACTACATTTAAAAATGTTATTGTTGTATTTCCTACATTAGGAATTAGTGCAGAATCAATAACAAAACTAGAACTACCTGCGACTACATTAATTGTAGCTATTTGATTTGGAGAACTATTACTACCAGAAAGCACGTAAGTAATTGTATAATTTCCATCAATCATATTAATTAAATTCACTGCTAAATTTTCACCCAAACAATAAGGAGAAACTACAGTAATATCAGGAATTGCCAAAACTGGATTTGATAATAAAATAAAATGAACTGCTTCATTATCAACTCCGCATTCATTAGAAATTGTATAAGTAAAGTTGTAAGTTCCAGCAGCAAAAGCTGAATAATCAATACTACTATTTACAGTTTGTCCTGAAGCATCTTTCCAAGTTCCGCCTAACTGATTTCCTGATAATAAAGTAAATAAATCTATTGTTCCTCCAGAATTACAAATTGGAGCGATTGGATTAAATGTTCCCGCATATGGTATTGGATCAATTTTTAAAGTTACCACTGCAGAATCGGTTGAACATGGAGAAACACCTCCACTAACGGTATAAGTGAATTGATGGTTTCCAACAGTCAACAATGATGGATTAATTATATTTGAAACAATGACATTATTACTATCTGTCCATACACCAACACCTTGATTACCATTTAATCCAGTAAACAAATCTACATTTGTTGACGTTGTACAAGCTTTTACAAGCAATGGAGCATTCAATCCACCAGCATTTGGAGATTGAACCACAGAAACTGTAACCGTTGCGGTATCCTCTGCACACAAACCGCCACCAATTGTATAAGTATAAACACCTGGCAAATCAACCATCGGATTAAAAACACCTGAATTACTTGCTAATGTTGGTGTCCAACTTCCTCCAGTTTGTGGAGTTCCTTGCAAATAGGAAAATAAATCTGCAGGTGCATAATTGGTGCAGAAAAAAGCAGTTCCATCTTCTCCAGCACTAGGAACAGGATTTACCGTTACTAAAACTGTTGCAGAATCATTACTACAAGTTCCTGTACCGCTAAAAGAATAGGTATACAAACCTGGTGTATTGGTTGCAGGATTAAATATTCCTCCTGGTAAAGATGGTGTCCATGCTCCACCCACATCTGGATTTCCTCCTAAAAAAGTAAATAAACTAAGAGGATTACTATTCGAGCAAAATGGAGCTACATTAGAAATACCTGCATTTGGCCCATCAACAACATTAATTATTAAAACAGCACTAGCATCTTGACAAGGACCAACACCGCTTACTGTATAGGTATAATTGCCAGTAATATCAATAGCTGGATTAAACACGCCTGTATTACTTGCCAATGCTGGTGACCATGTTCCCCCAACTTGAGGATTTCCACCAAGCAAAGTAAATAAATCTATTGGATCTGTATTTGTACACAAAATATGAGAACCACCTGTACCAGCATTAGGTTTATCAATTTTCAAAACAGTGACAGTAGCGACTGAATTTGGGCAAGGAGAAATCCCAGGTACAGTATATGTGTAAATTCCTGAGCTATCAATAAGTGAATTAAAAAAACCTGTTCCTACCGAACCATTTGGGTTTGTCCAAATACCACCAGTTTGAGCAGTTGCTCCCAATAATAAGAATAAATTTTGAATTCCATCATCAGAACAAACTTGTATACTTGTAGAAGTTCCCGCAATTGCTGGTTGCAAAACTATTATAGTAACTATAGCATTGTTAAGCAATTTTGTACAACTTGGCACATCATTAGAAGTAACACTAATTAGTGAAATAGTTGTGGTTGTGGTATAAGAATCACTAAATGTAAATACACCTTGATTATTCAAAACAATGGTATGATTTGTCCCATTTGAGGAATAAACTACTGTTGCATTCGGTGTTCCATTTATTGTTACTAGAGCAGTTTCTCCATAACAAACTGTTGCAGTTCCTGTTATAGTCGCAAAAGGCAATTGCTTTACCGTTATTGTATAATTACCAGATAAAAGGCTACTACATAAAGTTATTCCCGAAGTCACAACACTTACTAAAGTATATATTGTAGTTGTAGTATAGGTTGACGAAATACTATTAGTCCCTAAATTATTTAAAACTATAAATTGACTATTACCGTTCATTAAATAATTGACAGTTGCATTTGGTGTTCCTGTAAAAGTAACAACTGCAGTTGCACCAAAGCAAACTAAATTACTTGAAATTGAAATAGTAGCTGTTGGTAAATCAATTACATTTATTGTTATACTTGTGGTTAAAAGTTTTTCACAAATTGGAATTGTCGCAGATGTTATACTAACAAGAGTTACAATTGTAGTTTGAGTTAATGAAACCACAATTTCAGTTGTACCATCAGGTTCAATGACTAATGTCTGATTTGGATTAGTGCCAACATGATAAACAACCGTTGCTCCTGGTGTTCCAGTAAAAACAATTGTTTTATTACCACCAACACATATTGGATCAGTATTTAATAACGAAACTACAACTTGCGGCAATGGAATAACATTTATTGATATAGTTTGAGATAAGAATTGACTACAAGGTGTATTACCCGGAACAACTACGCTAATCATTGAAATTGTTGTTGTTACAGAATAATTTGCGTGAATTTCCAAAGTACCTGTAGCTGCTATTTGGATAATTTGATTATTACCTGAATTTACTTGATAGGTCACAATTGCATTTGGCGTTCCTGTAAATGTTAAAATAACATCTTGACCAGCACAAACAGGAACTGAACCAACTGAAGCAGAAACACTTGCAACAGGAATTTGAATTACATTTATTGTAACACTACCTGTAACGTTATTTATGCAAGAAATCGAACCACTTGAAACGCTTACAAGATTAAAAACAGTCGTTTGCGTATAATTTCCTGAAATTGCAGTTGTTCCATCTGGTTCAATCGTCAATGTTTGATTTGGATTGTTATCTATATGATAAGTGACAGTTGCATTTGGTGTTCCTGTAAAAACAACTGTTGCGTTTCCACCTGAACAAATTGGATTATTTGTTGAAATAGAAATTGATGCAAAAGGAGTTGGAATAACAGTAATTTGCTCCGTTTGCGATAATGTTTGACTACATAATGTCACTCCACCTGTAATAGCGTTTACTAAAGAAACTGTAGAATTTATTACCAAATTTGTTGAATAATTCGCTAATCCGTTTGAATCTAAAACAACTGATAAATTAGTACCATTTATTGTAAAAAAAACAGTTGCATTTGGAGTTCCAGAAAAATTAATTGTTGCTGTATCTCCAGAACAAATTGGATTTGTTATTATTGGTAAAATTACTGCTGTTGGCAATTGAACAACTTCTAGCGTAATAGTATCAGAAAGATTTTTTTGACAGAAAGTAGTTCCTACCGTTATTGAAACACTAACCAAAGTAATAACTGTTGTAGAGGAAAATAATTGATTAAGCGTTGCAGCTCCTAAAGCATTTAGAACAATAGTCTGATTAGAGCCACCGTTTAATGTATAAATCACTGTTGCATTAGGTGTACCTACAAAAGTAATAACTCCAGTATTTCCGTTACAAATTGGTGTATTTGAAGATACAGAAGCAACTAAATCTGGAACTACTTCGATGACAATAGAACCTGTCAAATCTTTGCTACAACTAGGAGTTCCTAATGTTGCTGCGTTCACTAAATTAATAATTGTTGTAACAGTGTAAATATTAGTAAATGTAACTTGTCCAGTTGGTCCAATAACAACTGATTGATTTTGACCATTAACCGTATAATTTACGAAAGTATTTGGTGTTCCAGAAATTGTAGTAGTTACTGAGCCACCATAACAAACTCTAGTATTCTGAGAAATTGTAACTTCAGGTAATGGTAAAACAGTTAATGTAATTGTTTGATTTAAAGACGAAACACAACTTAAAACTCCAGAAGAAGCGATGCTTATTAAATTAAAAACAGTAGTTGTTGTATAAATATGAGGAAAACTCGCTAAACCATTTGAATCTAAAACAATAGTCTTTATTATTCCATTTTCTAAATAAGTAATAGTTGCATTTGGTGTTCCTTGAAAAGAAACCGTTATCAAATTTCCTCTACAAATTATTGTTGAGCTCAATGAAATAGTTGCTGATGGAGTTGGTTCAATTATTACATTAACAGTGGCATCATTAAAAGGGCACGCTCCGTTTCCAACAGTATAAGTAAAAACATAAGGACTAGATGCTGACGTTAAACCAGCAACATTTAGCGTTCCTAAAAACCCATTAGTTGTTATTACAGGTCCAGTCCATGTACCTGAATTTTCAGGAGAACCATTTAATTCATCAAATAAGTTAAAAGGCGCCGTTGACGTAATTTGATTTTCACAAATGTATATTTCTCCATCTAAACCAGCATTATTTGGCTCAGTCAATGATACAGTTACTGCAAGTCTAGTCTCACTTGAACATGGTATTTCATATGCTTCACAATAATAAGTTTGCCCATCTACTAATTGTGTTGTTGGCGATAATTGAATACCATTAGTAGGGACAGAATACCACAAATTACTACTCGCTACTAAATCAGCAACGGTTGGTGGATTAATTGGATCATTACAAAATTGTTGAAAAGCATCTCCTGTTGGCTCTAGAGGTTTCAATTTTACCCTTACGGCAACCAATGTTCTAGTTGTTTCGCAACCAGTTATTGGATTAGTCTGACTTGCATAATATGGAGTATTATCAATTAATATCGTTGATGCCGTTAATGGAGTTCCACCAGTAGCAGTAGTATACCATTGAACATTATTACCGGTTAACGACAAATTTGCAATTGTAGCATTATTTAAATTATCAACACAAACTGTTTGTCCACTTGGACCTGTTGGTGGATTATAAATCGTTACTGTAACTGCTTGTCTAGTTCCACAATTACCCGTTGCATTATCAGCATAAAATGTTGCACTAGAAAGTATTGAAGTTGATGGATTTATAAAAGCCGTAGCGGGTGCAGTTGCAGTAGCATACCATTTTATTCCACCGCCATTATCAACATAAGCTAAACTAGCAATAGTTGGATTTTGGGAATTACAAAAAGTTTGATTAGTATTTAAAATTGTAGGACATTGAGCTGTAGAAACAAAAGTTCCCGCAAAAAAAAGCAGAAATAAAAGAATCGAATTTATTTTTTTTGCAAGAATATTAATTCTCATAAGCATTCTCATTATCAAATTACCAACTCGTATCCTTTTTTAGTTAAAACTAAAGACAACTAAAAAAGCACTTCAAAAGTACGAATAATATTATACATTACAAGCAGGAAAAAGCTCCAATTATTTTAGTATAATATTACATAATTTAAATACGGGGTTTTCAACAAAAAAGATATGTTATAAACAATTTCATTAACAAGTCTACAAACACATTTAATCAAAAAATGAAGCCTACTTTTGATTCTTGTCTATAAAGTTTTCAATATTATAAACCACTATTACATTTTTTTGATTTATATATAATTGCTTTCTATTACTTTGTTTTTTTCTAGTTATTATCGAAATTGTAAAAGGAATTTTATCCGAATCTTCACATTCAAAACTATAAATCAAGTCATTGTCGTTTTCTTCTTTTTCACCATAACTAAGTATGTTATACAACTGAATTTCTTGTGAATAAACAATAATTCTATTTTTATCAGTATCTAAAGAAATCATAATTGATGCTTTTTCTAAGTCAGACCATTTACCCCAACTCCCTTTTTCATTTTTCTCTAAAACGCTAAAACCTGTTGTTATAAACTTATACGTTTGAGCTTTTCCAAGTTGAATTATAAATAGAAAAAAAACGGTAAATACTATTTGCTTAAACTTCATTTTTATATGTTTAAATTTTAGGAAAATTATTTTTTGCCCAATTAAATTCTGCTATCATTTGGTCGATTATTTCTTTTACTGGTTTGATTTCATTTATCAATCCTGCTATTTGTCCAATTTCTAGTTCGCCTTCTATCAAATCACCTTCAAACATTCCTTTTTTAGCTCTTGCTCTTCCAAGCAATGTTTTTAATTCTTCTGTTGTTGGGCATTTTGCATAAAGCTCTTGTAAGTCATTGAAGAATTTATTTTTGATTAATCGAACTGGTGCTAATTCTTTCAAAGTTACCAATGTATCGCCTTCTTGAACTACAACTATTGTTTTTTTAAAATTATCATGCGCTGATGATTCAACCGAAGCAGCAAATCGACTTCCTACTTGGACACCATCTGCTCCTAAAACCATAGCTGCTAACATTCCTTTACCAGTTGCAATTCCGCCAGCTGCAATCAATGGAATTGAAATTTTTTCTTTAACCATCGGAATTAAAGTCAGCGTTGTTGTTTCTTCTCTTCCATTATGTCCGCCAGCTTCAAATCCTTCTGCTACGACAGCATCTACACCTGCTTCTTGCGCTTTTAAAGCAAATTTCGAACTACTTACAACATGTACAACTATTATGCCTTTTTCTTTAAGGTGCGTTGTCCAAGTTTTTGGATTTCCTGCTGAAGTGAAAATAATTTTAACACCTTCATCTATACAAATTTGAATAATTTCCTCAACATTAGGATACAACATTGGGATATTTACTCCAAAAGGTTTGTCGGTTGCTTTTTTACATTTTTGAATATGTTCACGCAAAACATCAGGATACATTGACCCTGCTCCTATTAAACCCAAACCGCCAGCATTACTGACAGCACTTGCTAATTTGTAACCACTATTCCAAATCATTCCACCTTGAATAATTGGATATTGTATATTAAAAAGTTGCGTGATTTTATTCATACCTAATTCTTACTTATTTTTCCTGTTTTAGAAAAATTATTGGCTTCAATTTTGTAAACATAAACACCTGATTCAAAGCCTTCTAATGAAATTTTTGAGTTGCTATTTGAAAGTTTATTTTCTAAAACATTTTGTCCTAAAGAATTATAAACAGAAATCGAAACATTTTCGATAGAATTAGGTAATTGAACTGAAAAATAATTAGTTACAGGATTTGGATAAATATTAAAATCTTTTGATTCATTTGAAACAAAACCCAAAGTCCCATTTATAAGCGCTTGATTAAAATTAGGAATTCCATATCCTTTTTCATAGTCAGGATTAGTGTATTGACTTGAAGATTCTTTTATCAATTGAATTAATTCTGCATTTGTTTTGGCAGGTAAAGCTTGCCATAAACTCGCTACCATTCCAGCAGTAATTGGGCTAGAAAAAGAAGTTCCATTTGCAGTTGCAATAGTTCCATTTGTATTAGACAAAACACTTGCAACACCTTGAGCAGCAACATCTGGTTTTATATAACTACTGGTCTCAAAACCACGTGAACTAAAACTAGCAATATTTCCAGAAGCATTAACGGCACCAACTGTAAGTGCATTAATAGCATCAGCAGGAGAAGAAACATAAAACCAAGCACTGTTTCCAGAATTTCCTGCAGAATTTACACTTATAATTCCTCTTGAAAAGGCCGCATTTACGCCACGAGTACTAAAATTTGTAACTCCATTCATATCAGCATATGTATGATTGTATGCCGGATTATCAAACTCAGTATATCCTAATGAAGTGTTGAGAATATCTACCCCTAATCTATCAGCTTCTTCGGCAGCTTCAACCCATAATGATTCTTCAAGTGGCTCTTCATTAGCACCATCTTCGGTTATAAACAAATAATAGGCTGCATCTGGAGCAGTTCCTACCAATTGCCCATCAACATAACCGCCCATTGTTGATAAAACCAGTGTTCCGTGTGAAATTCCAGTATAAAAATTTGGATCACGGTTTACATAGTCATAACCTCCAAGAATTTTATTATTATCTCTCAATCTAGCAAAAGGAGCAGCTGTGTCAACACCAGGAAAACCGCCATCCATAACAGCAATTATTTTTCCTTGACCGGTAAAATTTTGTTGATGCAATAAATGTCCATTCAACATTTGAATTTGATTAGCCGAATTTCCATAGTTAAAATTGACTAATGTCTCCATAGTTTTATTTATCTTTCTTTTTTCAACTTGAGTTGAATTAGCTCCAGGTCTATTCAAATTTGTATTAGCATAATCAATAGAACTTACAAATGTCAAACTTGAAAGAGCCTGAATATTTTGCAATGTATTGCCTCTTATGTGTACACAATTCATCCATTTTGACTTAGCTAAAACAGTAATTCCAGTTGCAGCTTCCACTTGATTAATATAGGGTTGATGTACAGGCACGTCCATAATATCTAATGCAATTCCTTGAGCAGTTCTTCTATCTAAAGAACGCTGTGTTAGCATTGTTAGCGGATTATCTAAAAAAGTTTGTGCATTTGGTTTTCCATTAAAATAAACCCAAGCATCTTCTTGAGCAATTGCTGTAAAACTTATTATTAATAGACTAAAAAGTATATATTTTTTCATATTTTCTGTTTTTGGTTTGTAAATTTATGAAATTACTCCCGAACCAACTAATTCATCTTCAATATTCCATGCAACAAATTGTCCTTCAGTAATGGCTGATTGCGGTTCATCAAATGAAACATAAAGTCCTGATTCAAATTGGTATAAAGTCGCTTTTTGCAATTCTTGACGATAGCGAATTCGAGCCATAACTTCCATTTTTTCTCCATTTTTCAATGCTAAATCTTCACGAATCCAATGAATTTCTGATGGTTGTACTCGCAATACTTTTCTAAATAACCCAGGATGATTATGACCTTGACCCGTATAAATTGTATTCGTTTGAACATCGGTAGCGATAATAAATAACGCTTCTTTTGTTCCACCAACATTCAAACCTTTTCGTTGACCGATTGTGAAATAATGAGCACCTTGATGTTTGCCCACAACTTTTCCCATTTGCGGATTGTATTTTATTGGCGTTGACTCAAAAACTATTTGCTCTTCTAACGAATTGAAAGTTGGTTTTTCTAGCGAATACATTGCAACATTAGTGTCAATTTCAATTATAATTCCTTCTTTTGGTTGTAATTGTTGTTGCAAAAATTCGGGCAAACGCACTTTTCCAATAAAACATAATCCCTGAGAATCTTTCTTTTCGGCTGTGACCAAATCAAGTTTAGCCGCAATTTCACGAACTTCAGGTTTAGTTAGCTCACCAATTGGAAATAGTGATTTACTTAATTGTTCTTGCGATAATTGACAAAGAAAATACGATTGATCTTTGTTTCCATCTTTTCCGGCTAGTAACTGAAATATTTGTTTTCCGTCTTTTTCAATGATTCCTTTTCGGCAATAGTGTCCTGTTGCTACATAATCTGCACCAAGACTTAAAGCTATTTTCATAAAAACATCAAATTTGATTTCGCGGTTGCACAATACATCAGGATTTGGAGTTCTTCCTTTTTCATATTCGGAGAACATATAATCTACAATTTTTTCTTTGTATTGCTCGCTTAAATCAACTGTTTGAAATGGAATTCCGAGTTTTTCGGCCACTAAAAGTGCGTCATTACTATCTTCAAGCCACGGGCATTCGTTAGAAATTGTCACAGAATCATCATGCCAATTCTTCATAAAAAGCCCAATTACTTCATAACCTTGCTCTTTTAAAAGATAAGCAGCCACACTCGAATCTACTCCGCCCGAAAGTCCAACGATAACTCGTTTCATAATTCTAATTTTATGTAAGCAAAGGTAAAAAACTTGATATTAATTAAATAAAAAAAGACTGCTATTAACAGTCTTTTATATATTTGGATGATTATATTCTAATTTTTGATAATTTTTTTGGTCAAAGTTTCATTTTCAGAAACTAACTTTAAGAAATAAATTCCATTTGATAAATCAGAAACATCTATTATAAAGTTTGAATCAACATTTAAAGAACTTTCTTTTATAATTCTTCCATTATTGTCAATTAGAGTATAATTTGACAATTTTACATTGTTTTTATTTGAGATTGAAAGAATATCTTTTACTGGATTTGGAGAAACTGATATGTTATTTGTTGTAAATGAACTTGTGCTTAATGCTGTCCCTACAACTTCAATATTATCAATACTTAACAAATTCCCGTTAGTATAATTATTTACCCAAGCCAAATAGATCATTTCTCCACCATAATTTGACAAATCTATCACAGTTGGAGTAGTTTGAGAAATTAAAACATTAGGATTTGAAGTTGAAGTATAAAGATTAGTAAAACTAGTTTTTTCGTAATCAGTAGTTGATATTTTCAAATCGAAATTATCTGCATAAGGTGGAACATCATGTGCTCTGGCATTGAAAGAAAGCGAGACTGGAGCACCCAAATACCCTGTTAAGTCAATAATTGGAGTAATCATCCAACGGTCTGCTGGCGTTGGTGTAGTTCCTGTAAACCAAGAAGTTGAAGAAGCTACATAATTTGGTGATTCGGCAGCCCATTCTATAATTCCCCATGCTTCATTAAGAAAAGTCGCTTGATAACTTCCAAATGGCGTATTGGTATCATTATATTGCCACCAACCCATAGCACTAAGATTAGTCAATTCCTGAAAATCTTCAGAAAAAATAGTGGTTTGCGCAATGTTCTTTTGGCAAATTCCAAAAAACAAAACAATTAATAGTACTGCTTTCTTCATAAATAATAGTTTTTTTTTTTCAAAAATAGGGAAAAATGATTCTAAAAAACAACTATTTTTTCTCTTTTTTAACTTTTTTTGGATAGCTCATGTTTTCTTCGCTCACTAACTTTCCTTGCTCATAGAATTGCCACATTCCAACTTTTTTTCCGTTTTTGAATTTCCCTTTAGCAACAACATTTCCTTCAGGATCTCTAAAAATGGCATCACCGTGGAATTCCCCTTTTACATAATTAGATTCTTCCAATAAAATCCCGTTTTCGGTATAATGCTTGTAGGTTCCTTCTTTTAATCCATTTACATAATTTACTTCTTCTGCAACTTTATTATTTTTGAAATAAACAGTTCTTTTTCCGTTTAACTTGCCATTTTTATAGAATTCTCTTGCCATGATTGAAGGCAAATCTTCATGATAATAAAGCCATTCGCCTTCATAGACTTTGTTTACGACTTTACCTTCGCTAACTTTATTATTTTTTTGATTATAAAAAATGGTGTAACAAGAATTATCTTTTTTATTAAATTCTCTAGTTGCTATTACGGTTCCCGCTTTGGTATCATCAAAAAACTTGAAAGTTCCGATTTCTTTTCCGTGCTCAAAAGTTCCTTCGTAACGAGGTCTTTTTGATTCTTCGTAAAAACCTTTCCAAACACCGTTTTTTAAGCCTTTTTCGTCTAGTTTGTTAAAATCATTTTGAGAAAAACTAACATTTGTAGTTACTAAAAACAATAAAATAATTTTTAAGAATTTCATATTAAAACTCATTTGGCTATAATTAATAAAACACAATTTTGTAAATTTTAGTATGCAATAATACAACTTTCTTAGTCAAAAAGTATGCCTGTTTTGCTAGTTATAATGATTCTTGACAGAATGTATTTAAATAAAATTTATAATCTGTTTAGCATTAAAACCGATTCTGGATTCAAAAAAATCATTAAAACAAAATAAAACACTAAAAAACAGATAGTTAAAAAATAAAACATAAGTTAAATTTTTAGTTAAAATTCATTTTGTTTAGTTTTTATTAACAAAGATTAAACAAAATGAAATTAATTTAGCAAAAAGTATTACTAACAATAAATAAACAAAAACAATGAAAAAATTAACAAAATTCAGAACATTTGCTTTAGTAGCATTTATGGCTTTAGGTTTCACATCATGTAATGATGATGAAGATGCACCAGTTGTAACACCACCTGATACAACGATTACAACATTAGCAGTAAACACTCCAAATCTTTCTACATTGGTGAGAGCGCTAACCAGAACTGATTTAGCAAACACTCTAAAAGGAGCCGGACCATTTACTGTTTTTGCACCAACAAACGATGCATTTAATACACTTTTTACTGCTTTAGGACCAAACATAAATGTTGAAAATGTTGATGTTGCTGTACTAAAGAGTATATTACTAAATCATGTAATAGCAAGTAGTATTAAAAGCGCGGACATTCCTGCAAGCACATATGTTAAAACTTTGTCTCCAAGAACAACAGCAGCAAATGCACCAACTTTGAGTATGTTTGTTCAAAAAAGCGGAAGTACAGTAACTCTAAATGGCGGTATTAACAATAAAGGCGCAGTAGTCACGACTGCTGATATAATGGCTTCAAACGGTGTTATTCATATTGTAAATAGAGTCATACAATTGCCTACCATTAAAGACCATGCAGTTGCGAATCCAAACTTTAGTACATTAGTTAGTTTATTAGTTGAACAAAATCTTGCTGCTACATTAGATGGAACTGCTGGATCTCCTTTTACAGTTTTTGCTCCTGTAAATAGTGCTTTTAGCACTGCAGTTTTGGGAGTATATACTGGTTTGTCAAATGAAAATAAAACAAACTTACTATTGTATCATGTGGTTGGTGGTGTGAATGTATTATCGACAGCAATACCAACTGGACAAATTAATACATTATTTACTGGTAAATCATTTTCAATAACTGGAACTGCTATTGACGATGCTGGCTCAACAGCAAATAAAAATATAGTTGTTACGGATGTACAATGTTCAAATGGCATAGTTCATGCAGTAGATGGTGTATTATTACCTAATTTTTAATTTCCTATAAATCTTCATAAACTAAAAGAGCTCCGAAATTGGAGCTCTTTTTTTATTTTTTACCTTTTGCTTTTTGTGCTTCGGCTTGTTCCATAGCTTCTCTAAGTCGCTTTTGGAATTTACCTTCTTTTACAGGTTTGGTTTTATTTTCCTGAATTTGAGCATGAATTTTATCGCTATCAATAAAATACTTTTTGATAACAATCATAATTCCTATTGTGATTAAGTTAGAAATTAAGTTATACAAACTCAATCCAGATCCGTAATTATTGAAGAAAATTAACATCATTATAGGAGAAAGATAAATCATAATTTTCATGATTTTACCCATATCTGGCATTCCTTCTTGTTGTGGTTGCGCCATTACTTGGTCGCCAGAAGTCATTTTCATGTAAAAGAAAATTGCGATAGCTGCCAATAATGCAAACAAACTTACGTGATCTCCATATAACGGAATATTGAAAGGTAATTTTAAAATAGAATCGAATGAAGATAAATCATCTGCCCATAAAAATCCTTTTTGACGTAACTCCATTGCAGAAGGGAAAAACTGAAAAGATGCATACATGAACGGAAGCTGAATCAACGCAGGAACACAACCTGCCATCGGATTTACTCCAGCTTTGCTGTATAACTTCATGGTTTCTTGTTGTTTTTTCATTGGATCTTTAGCGTACTTTTCGCCCAACTCTGTGATTTCTGGTCGCAATACTTTCATTTTTGCTTGAGACAAGAATGATTTGAAAGTAATTGGAGACATTGCAACTTTTATAATTATTGTGAATAATATAATAGCAATCCCTAATCCCATAAATGAACTTAAGAAACCAAATAGTGGAATAAATATCAATTTGTTAATCCAACCGAAGATTCCCCAACCTAATGGAACAATGTCTTCAATATTTTTTTCGTATTTGCTTAATAATTTGTAATCTGTTGGTCCATAATACCAATTCATTTTATAATCTAGCTCACCATTTTTAAAAGCCAAAGGCAAAGTTGATTTGAACTGTTTGGTATAAATAGTATCTTTTTTATCGTCATTTACCAAGTCAGTTGAACTTACTTTTACATTATCAATTGGTGATTGTGTAAGTAAAATAGAAGTGAACAAATGTTGCTTGAAAGCTATGAAAGAAGCTTTCTCTAAAACCTCATCTTCTTGTTTTCCTAGACCAGCGTAATCTACTTTTCCACCATCGTGCTCATAATAGATTTCGGCATAACGATTTTCGTAAGAAACACTTTTTTCATTGCGATACGATTTTAAATCCCATTGCAAGTCGGCGGGTTTTGTGGTATTTAGAGCTGTATTCAAACCTTGAGAACGTAGGTCAAAATCGACCATGTAATCGTTTGGTTTTAGTACGTATTTGTATTCTAAGAATTCATTTGCTCCTGTTTTTAATTTCATCGAAAGCACTTGATTTTCGCCTACTTTGGTTAAAGTTGGTTCAAAAAACAAGTCTTTTGTATTTAGAACGCGGTTGTCTTTGGTTTGCAATTCAAGATTGAAATTGGCGTTGTTATTTTTGATTAACGAAACCAATTCTCCTGAATTCTTTTTGATTTTATCAAATTTTTTCAAAGTTGCTTCAGAAATGAAACCACCTTTGTTAGAAATTGTCAATTTTACCAAATCATTTTCGATGGTTGTTGTACCTTCTTTAGCTGTTGGCAATGAAGCTGAATAAGCAAAACTTCCTAATGTTCCTTGTAGTTTTTGAAGTTTTTCGGTGCTTGTTGCTGTTGTATCTGCAATTACAACTGCTGCTTGTTTAGCAATTGCTTCTTTGGCTTTTTGCGCTTTTTGAATTTGTTCTTTTTTAGCTTTTTCGGCAGCAATTTCTTCGGGTTTAGGTTGGTTTTGATACATTATCCAAAGTAATATACCAAAGATTAAAATAAATCCGATAATTGAATTCTTGTCTAACTTCTTTTCTTCCATTATTGTTTTATAATTTATACATCAGTCGTTTGATAGACTGTATTGTTTCATGTCTTTTAAAAAAATGTTTTTAAAAAACGATTATTTAGTAACCAATAGTTTGCTAACTAGCCCTGATTGGAGCGGCACCTTGTAGAGCGGAAAGCAGGAAAATGGTTTACTGCCATTACTACTGTTTCGCTCCTAACTTTGATAAGTCGATAACTATTTTTTATTCTTTACCATTGCGGCCACAAAGCTAACAAAAATTGGCTGAGGATTTGCAACGGTGCTTTTATATTCGGGATGGTACTGTACGCCTATGAAAAACGGATGGTTTGGCAACTCCACAATTTCGACCAAACCTGTGTCTGGGTTGATTCCGGAGCTTATTAAACCTGCGTTTTGCAACTCAGTAGCATATTTATTATTGTACTCATAACGATGACGATGACGTTCGGCAATTTGGGATTTTCCGTAAATTTGTTTTGCCAAACTTCCTTCTTTCAAATCGCATTTCCATGAACCTAAACGCATTGTTCCGCCTTTATCGGTAATGGTTTTTTGTTCTTCCATTAGGTCGATAACTGGATTGGTTGTATCAGGATTCATTTCGGTTGAGTTGGCATCTTTGTATCCTAAAACTGTTCTTGCGTACTCAATAACTGCCATTTGCATACCTAGACAAATTCCGAAAAACGGCAAATTATTTTCACGTGCGTAACGAACCGCTTCGATTTTACCTTCAATTCCTCTTTCGCCAAAACCTGGAGCAACAAGTATGCCATCGAGACCTTTTAGACTTTCTTCTGCCGTTTTGGTATCGATAGATTCAGAGTGAATACTTATTACGTTTACTTTGGTTTCATTAGCCGCACCTGCATGAATGAAAGCTTCTAAAATAGATTTGTACGAATCTTGCAATTCGACATATTTACCAATAAGACCAACGTTTACAGTGTGTTTTGGATTTTGTAATCTATTGAGAAAATCGTTCCATTGCGTTAAGTCTGGAGTTGATTTTTCTGGAAGATTTAATTTTTTTAATGCCACTACATCAAGACCTTCTTCTAGCATTAAATTTGGCACTTCATATATCGTTTTAGCATCGATTGATTGAATTACCGCTTCGCGTTTTACATTGCAAAAAAGTGCTAATTTTTGACGCAATTCTTCTGACAAATCATATTCGGTACGACAAACCAAAATATCAGCTTTGATTCCGCTTTCCATTAATGTTTTTACCGAGTGTTGCGTTGGCTTAGTTTTTAATTCGCCAGCTGCAGAAAGATAAGGAACCAATGTTAAATGAATTACGATTCCGTTATTTTCACCTAATTCCCAAACTAGTTGACGAACAGATTCTATATAAGGTAGCGACTCGATATCGCCGACAGTTCCGCCGATTTCAGTAATTACTATGTCGAAATCGCCAGATTTACCTAGCAACTGCATGCGTTCTTTGATTTCGTTGGTAATATGAGGAACGACTTGAACGGTTTTGCCTAAAAACTCGCCACGACGTTCTTTTTCGATAACCGAAAGATAAACTCTACCAGTTGTAACATTGTTGGCTTGCGAAGTTGGAACGTTTAGAAATCTTTCGTAATGACCTAAATCTAAATCGGTTTCGGCACCATCATCGGTTACAAAACATTCTCCGTGTTCATAAGGATTTAATGTTCCAGGATCGACATTGATATACGGATCGAACTTTTGAATAGTTGTTCGATAACCTCTGGCTTGTAGCAATTTTGCTAAAGAAGCTGCAATGATTCCTTTTCCTAAAGAAGAAGTCACACCGCCAGTAACAAAAATGTATTTTGTTTGATTCATTGTTTTTGTTGTTGTGTTGTTGTGTTGTTGTAAAAAACGATGCAAAAATACGATTTAATTGGTGAATGTGCCAATTAGAAAATGAGAATTTTAAAAGAATATAAACTTATTTAAAGAGGTTTTGGATATTGCTTTTTTATGTTGCGAACGAGTTCTTCTAACCCATTTAATCTTAGTTCATAAACTAATTGCAATTGTTCGCCTAGTTTTCCTTTTGGAAGATGGTTATTTTTTATCCATACAAGATAATATTCGGGTAAGTCAATAAGAAAACGCCCCTCGTATTTTCCGAAGGGCATTTTGGTATGTGCTAATTTTATGAGTTCTTGTTGTTGTGAATTCAATTATTCGATTCCTATTTGATTAATTTCATCATGATTAGTAAAATCTTTTGGGTCACTACCGTAATTATTTTCGCCTTTATCGCCTTCAAGCACAGTAAAAACAAAAATTACTAATGAAGCAATTGGAACTAATGATAATAGTAAGAACCAACCACTTTTATTAGTATCATGAAGTCTTCTAACTGCAACAGCTAAGTATGGAATAATTAGTAGCAGACCTAAAATCAACATAATTCCTCCAGTTATCATCATCATTACCTCAGACTCGTTAACAGCAGCGATTATAAATAATATATAAATAGGTAAGAAAAAAATAATATTTAACAAATAAGCATACCAATATTCTGCTCTTCTTGCTCTGCCATTAAAGTTTGCGTAATTCTGCAAATGCACTTTTTTCCACCAATCTAGCATATTATAATTTTGTTCTGATTTTTCCATTTTATGTTTATTTCCAATTAAAAGTTACTTCTTTTTCAATATCTGGATGAAGACTTAGTAAAACTGGGCAAGTCATCGCGCTTCTTTCTAGGATAGTTCTGTTTTTTTCTGAAGTTTCGATTGCTATATCAAGGACAACCACAATTTTGGCAATTTTTCTTGGCTCTGCCTGCATGATTTTGGTTATTGAAATAGTTGAATCTTTAAGGTCAACTTCCAAATCTTTTGACTTTATTGCCATTATTGAAACCATACAACTTCCTAATGCAGTAGCAACTAAATCGGTTGGAGAAAAAGCTTCTCCTTTTCCGTGATTATCGGTTGGTGCATCGGTTAGAATTTCGGTTCCCGATTGTAAGTGAATGCAAACTGTTCTTAAATCGCCTACATAAGTTATTTTTGAAGTCATTAATTTACTGGCTTAACGGTTAAATCTTCTTGGTATTCTAATATATAAACACCTTTATTTATGTAACCTTCAGAATCTTTTTTAGCATATTCAAACTTGCTTTCCAATTGTTCCGTTTTGTCTTCATTTACAGATTCTGCAAATGTTTTTCCTTGAGATAAACGAAGCATTGTATCGAAAGTTATATCAAATCCTCTTGTAGCAAATTGATTTGGTAGAATTTTATTTTTCTTTTTATAATCAGTTTCAAACAAAACAGATTCAGGTGAAGCATTTTCTCTTGTTAATGAAGGATATAATAATTTTAAAATCGTTAATCGTTTCATTGAAATTTCTTCAAAATTTAAGGTTTCGTTTGGTTCCATAATAACTAATTGAATTTCATAATTTTTCATATCATTCAACATCAAATTAGTTGTAGAAAGTATCATTCCCGTTTTTTCTGTGTCTAGCACAACATAATTCATTCCGTCTTCTTTGAATAATGATTTAAAACTTGCTATATCCAATGAGCCTGTAGGTGAAACAATTGCAAATGATGCAGACGGATAATTTTTGGTTATAAAATCTTTGTTAGCTTGTCTCTTTACATCACTAACAACAATAATATTTCCTTTTTTTGCTAACATATAATCAAAAATTGCACTTTTAGCAAAATCTGCTGGCGGCATAGATTGATACAAATTTGGCAATGGTTTTCCAATTTCTTTTGACAAAGGTGAAATTACTGGAACATTTTTTTCGGCTACTAATTCAGCTACTTTTTCAGCATGTTGTTGGTAAAACGGACCAATAATAACATCCGCATTTTGTAAATTATTTTCTTTAACTACTTTTTCAACATTAGAAGTTAATTTACTTTCTTCAGAATCTAAAATTTTAACGTCAATGTTTAACCCTAATGATTTACCGTATTCAATTGCCATTAGTGCTCCTGAATAAAAATCTAATGTCATATTCAAGAAACTATCTTTTTTAAGTCTAGTAGCTATTTTGTTGATAGTATCGCTTTGAACTTTTGTAGCGTTAAATGGTAAAAGTAATACTAATTGCTTTTTATTTTGAGATTGAATCGTTTTGGTTAAATCCTTGTATTTAGAATTCCCAATAATTGTAATAGAACCTTTTCCTGGCACAAGTAGAATCATACCTTCCTTAACACCCTCTTTTAGTGATGGATTTAGCTCAATTAACTCATCTTGAGTTATTCCAAGTGTTTGCGTTAAACTATATAAAGTTTCTTTTTGTTTTACTTCGTAATTAGCATAACCGGTTTTTTTTATAGTTGATGTCGTTTCCGATTTATCCGCCTTCTTTATTTCATAATCTATAACAACTGGTTTTGGTTTTTCAACTTTGTTAGAAGAAACTTCAGATGAAACTGCATTTCCTTTAACATTTAATTTGAAACCAATTGGAAGATTTGCTACAATTTCTGGATTTAGTTCTTCTAATTCTGCAACGGTCATTCCGTATTTTTTGGCTATCCCAAACTTTGTTTCTTTAGCTTCTACAATATGAAAATTGCTAGTTTTGTCGTTTTTAGGTTTTTCAGCAACAGTTTCTTTTGGCTTTTCTACTATTTCTGTAGTTTTTTGAACTTCTTTTGTTGGTGTTACAGTTGTTAAACCATCTTCGGGAATTCTTATTATTTGTCCAATTTTTAAACCATCAACTAAGGTTGCTTCATTTAAGGTTTTTAAATCGGCAAATGCAACTTTATAATCTCTTGCTATACTATATAATGTTTCTTTGGCTTTGACTAAATGCGTTTTAGTACTGGAATTACCATCAGATTCAGTAACAGAGCCTGAAATTAATAGAATATCGTTCTCCTTAATACCTTTTTCAGCAGCAGGGTTTAACCTAAATATTTCGGCTACAGTAACCTTGTATATTCCAGCTATTTTGAATATTGTTTCTCCTTTTTCTACTGTGTGTTTGACTACTTTATCTTGAGCAAAAACAACACTTGTTACTAAAAATAAAAAACAAAGAAATATTTTGTGCATAGCGAATTAATTTTTTGAAAAAATAAAAGTACTAAATTACTTTTTAGTAATGGTTAAACTTTGACCAATTTTTAAACCCTCTGCCAAAATTGCTTGATTTTGAACTCTAATTTCGTCAACTGTTACTCCATATTTTTTAGATAAACTATACAAAGTTTCTTTAGGTTCAACAACATGTGTAATTGATTTTGCTTCAGAAGCAACTGGTTTTTCTGTCGTTTTAGGCTTTGCTTCAGCGACAGGAGTTTTAGAAGAACCTATTGATGACTCATTTGCTCCCAAAGCTCTAGTTGAAGGAATTTTTAATATCATTCCAATTTGCAATCCAGACTGAGCTAATTCTTCATTACTTAGTTTTAATTCATCAACAGAAACACCATATTTTTTTGACAAACTATATAAGGTTTCTTTTGGCTCCACTTTATGTTCAATTTCTGAACTTCTATCTATAACAGCCACTTGCTTTTCAGGTTGTTTTGCTACTACTTTTGTAGTTGTTGCAACTTTAGTTTCAGCTGGTTTTTCAGTATCTTTTGTTACAATCACTTTTTTAACTGGATTTGCTTCTTTTTCTACAACCGCAACAGGATCTTTTACTGGCACTGGAACCTGCAAAATCATCCCTTTTGAAATACCATTAACTGCAAATTTATTTAGCTGATAAATTTCACCTGGATCAACTAAATACTTTTGAGAAATCAACTTTACAGTTTCACCAAATTGAACTGTATGATTAATTAACTCATATTCTTGATTTTTATTTTTCTGTGCATTTGAGTTTTGTAATAAAAAAACCACAAGTAAAAAACTAAAAATTCTTTTCATACACTAACTTTTTTTAAATTATTCCCATTCTATTGTTGCTGGTGGTTTTGAGCTAATATCATACACAACTCTGTTTACACCTCTCACTTTATTTATTATATCGTTAGATATTTTCATTAAAAAATCATACGGCAAATGTACCCAATCAGCTGTCATACCATCAGTAGATTCAACAGCTCGCAACGCAACTACCTTTTCATAAGTACGTTCGTCTCCCATTACTCCAACACTATTTATTGGTAGTAAAATTGCACCTGCTTGCCACACTTTATCATACAATCCCCATGACTTCAAACCATCAATAAAGACTGCGTCAACCTCTTGCAATATACGAACTTTTTCATTATCGATAGCACCTAAGATTCTAATTGAAAGTCCAGGACCTGGAAATGGATGTCTTCCTAAAAGTTCATCATCAATTCCAAGTGTTCTACCAACTCTTCTCACTTCATCTTTGAATAACATTCTCAAAGGTTCTACGATGCTCAACTTCATATAATCTGGCAATCCACCAACATTATGATGCGATTTTATAGTAGCACTTGGTCCTTTTACCGAAACAGATTCAATTACATCTGGATAAATAGTTCCTTGTGCCAACCATTTTACATCTTCAATTATTTTAGATTCATCATCAAAAACTTCAATAAAAACTCTTCCTATAGTCTTTCTTTTAGTTTCTGGATCAGAAATCCCAGAAAGCTCGTTCAAAAAACGTGCCGAAGCATCAACGCCTTTTACATTCAAGCCCATTCCTTTGTATTGCTCTAAAACATTTTCAAATTCATTCTTACGAAGCAATCCATTATTGACAAAAATACAAAATAAATTTTTTCCAATAGCTTGATGCAATAAAACAGCAGCTACTGTCGAATCTACACCACCAGAAAGTCCTAAAACAACCTTGTCATTTTGCAGCTTTTCCTTAAGTTCACCGACCATTTCTTCAACAAAAGCATTAGGTGCAAAATTTTGAGGAACTTCAGCAATTTTAACTAAGAAATTCTCCAATAACTTCAATCCATCAGTTGAGTGATAAACTTCTGGATGAAACTGAATAGCATAAGTAGTTTCGCCTTCAATTTTATAAGCAGCGTTTTCTACATCATGCGTACTTGCTAACTTTATTCCGTTAGTTGGAAGTTTTTTGATAGTATCGCTATGACTCATCCAAACTTGAGAATTCTGAGAAATTCCCTCAAAAAACAGTTCATTTTCTTTGATATAGTTCAAATTGGCTCTTCCATACTCTCTTGTATTGGAAGATGCTACTTCACCACCGCTAAAGTGCGCCAAATACTGTGCACCATAACAAACAGCTAACATTGGCAATTTACCTCTTATTTGAGACAAATCTGGATGTGGAGCATCATCGGCTCTTACTGAAAATGGGCTTCCTGAGAGAATAACTGCTTTATAACTTGTTAAATCGTCTGGAAAATGATTATAAGGAAAAATTTCGCAAAAAATATTCAATTCGCGAACGCGTCGGGCAATAAGTTGTGTGTATTGCGATCCGAAATCTAAGATAAGTACGTTGTGTTGCATGTGCAAAAGTAGTATTCTAGATTGAAAATAAAAATTCAAACTTCAATATTTTAATAGCTTTTTGATGAATTTAGTTAAAAAAACTACCTATTTCCATTCAAATCTCAAGAAACAACAGTTATTAAATGACTAACTAACATTAATTACGATGATAATTATCATATACTGTTTTAGGCATCTAAACTAACTTTACATATAATTTAAAACAATTTTAATCATGAAAAATATTTTTTTGTTTTTTGTATTATTTACATCCATAATTGCAAGTAATAAAAGTTTTGCTCAGGTTAACGATTGGATTGCTCCAGAAAGTGCAAATAGTCTAAATAATCCATTTCTAAATAACCAAAAAGCTACTGAAGTTGGTAAAGCAATATTTAACGAAATGTGTGTGTTATGTCATGGTTTATATGGAAAAGGAAATGGAGAAGCCGGTTTAACACTCGAGAAAAAACCAGCAAATTTTCTTTCATTAGAAGTAGCAAATGAAACAGATGGTGCTATTTTTTGGAAAGTAACAAATGGTAAAGCTCCCATGGCAGGTTATAGCGAACTTTTATCTGATGAGCAAAGATGGCAATTGGTAAATTATATTAGAGAATTAGGGAAAAACGGAAATGAAAACGCAGTAAAAAAAACACCTAAAAAACCTAACAGAAGATAATTTTTTAAAACATACTAACAAAACAAATTTTATGAATGAAAAACTGTAACTGATAATGTTGCAGTTTTTTTTATACCCTAAATTAATCCGAAGTATGCTAAAAGTATACTTTAAACGATTTTTTTTCGTTATCAATTTTAATTGTTAAACAATGTGTTAAAAAAAGCTTGCTATATTATGTAAGAGTTTTTAAAAAATTATGCACTTTTGTAAAAATACATAACCTAATTATTTCATATGATGATTTCAACCATCTTTTTACAAGCCACTACTGTTGTAGATTCATTGGCTAATACTGCAAATACACCAGCAACAACAGATGTTAGCATAACAGAAAACATATCTTATTTAGAATTCGTAATGAAAGGTGGAATAATGATTATTCCTATTATTCTACTATTGTTTTTCTGTGTTTATGTAATTATTGAGCGCTATTTGTCAATTAAAAAAGCAACCAAACAAGATGCAAATTTACTTTCTGATGTAAAAGCGCAGCTAAAATCTGGCAAAATAGACAATGCGGTGATGCTTTGTAGCAGAGAAAACACTGCTTCAGGAAACATTCTTAAAAGTGGAATTGCAATCATAGGAAGACCAATTAGCGAAATAGAATCGGTAATGGAAAGAACTGCAAATGTTGAAATTGCTCAAATGGAAAAAGGATTAGGACATTTGGGATTAATTTCGGGTATTGCTCCAATTCTTGGTTTTATTGGAACAATTTCTGGAGTTATCAAAATTTTCCATACCATTTCAAACACAGGAAATTTGAACATTCAAACCATTTCTGGAGGTTTATATGAAAAAATGATTAGTAGTGGTGCTGGTCTTGTTGTCGGTGTTATTGCCTACTCTGCATACCATTTATTTAACATGATGATTGATAGTTTTGCACTTAAAGTTGAAAAACAAACTTTAGAAATTATTAACGTAATTCACGAACCAGATGGCAATTAGAAAAAACAGACGATTTCACCCCGAAATCCCAACTTCGTCATTAAGTGACATTATGTTCTTTTTGTTTTTGTTTTTCTTGATTATATCGACTTTAGCAAATCCGAATGTAATTAAATTAACGCTTCCAAAAGCAAAATCTAACGAATCAACGAATAAAGATCATATTTCACTTTCGGTTACTGATGATAAGTTGTATTATATAAATAAAGAACAAGTACCATTTGATCAATTGGAAAAGGTTTTATATGAAAAAACGACTGCTAACAACGATAAAACGGTTGTGGTAAGAGTTCCTGCAGATAACAAAGTTCAAGACTTAGTAGATTTAATGCAAATGGGCGTTAAACTAAAACTAAATTTTGTTATTGCAACAACAAAATAACATCATGTTAAAAACCCTATTTTTGATAGCAATTGGAGGCGGTTTAGGTAGTATATTACGCTATTTGACAACTCTTTTTGTTCAAAAATATTATTCGAATACATTTCCATTAGCCACCTTTATAACCAATATTTTGGGTTGTCTTTTGATTGGATTAATCATAGGTTTTTTAGAAAAAAATCAGTTGGCAAATTCAAATTTCAAATGGCTTTTGGTGACAGGTTTTTGCGGTGGCTTCACCACTTTTTCAACTTTTGGTTACGAAAACAGTTTGCTTTTTGAGAATCAAAATTCGGCAACAGCTTTCATTTATATAGCACTAAGTGTTATTGTCGGATTGTTTGCCGTTTGGTTAGGCTTGTTTTTGACCAAACTAGAGTATTAAGACGATGTTAATTTCTTTTCTTTTTGCGAAAAAAATGTAACTTCGCAGTCTATGAACGAAAAAGACATTCAAGCAATTCAATTATTGCTCGCCACTCCTAAGAAAATTGCAATAATTCCGCACCGAAGCCCAGATGGTGACGCTATGGGGTCGACATTGGCATTGTATCATTTTTTACTCAAATTAAATCATCAGCCAACGGTTATTGCTCCAAATGATTTTCCTGAATTTTTAGCTTGGATGCCAGCTTCTGAATCAGTTTTGATTTATGAAAACGAAAGAGAAGGAACAACAAAAGTTCTAAAAGAAGCAGAATTGGTTTTTGTTTTAGATTTTAATGCACTTCATCGTACTGGTGAAATGGAAAATATTCTAAACAAACTTCAAGTTCCATTTGTTATGATTGACCATCATCAAGAACCAGATGGATTTGCAACTTACACTTATTCTGATACAAAATTTGGTTCGACTTGTGAGATGATTTATAATTTCATTTCATTTCTCGGCAAAAAAGAACTTATCGACAAAACTATTGCAACTTGCATTTACACAGGAATTTTAACTGATTCAGGTTCTTTCAGATTTCCAAAAACCACAGGAACAACTCACAGAATTATTGCTGAATTAATTGATTTGGGCGTTGAAAACACTGAAATTCCAACTTTACTTTTTGATAATAATTCGTACGAAAGACTGCAGTTATTAGGTCAAGCGTTACAGAATATGAAAGTTCTGCCACAATATAAAACGGCATTTATTACGCTTTCACAAAAAGAACTCGACCACTATAATTATGTAAAAGGCGACACAGAAGGAATTGTGAATTACGGACTTACAATAAAAGGTATTATATTTGCTGCAATATTTATAGAGCATATTGATGAAAAAATCATTAAGATTTCGTTTCGTTCACAAGGAAATTTTGATGTAAATCAGTTTGCTAGACAACATTTCAACGGTGGTGGACATATTAACGCTGCTGGTGGAAAATCGCAATTGAGTATGAAAGAAACAGTTGCTAAATTTGAACAAATATTGACACAAACAACTATTCTATAACATGAGAGTAATTAAAAGTACACTACTAATTTTAACTGTTTTTATAGTAAGTTGTTCTCAGCAACAAGCTAGAAAACCTATTTCGCAATCTTCTGGAACTTTTATGAAAGAGTCTATTGAGAGAAATAAAAAATTGGTTGCTACCGAAGAAGACAAAATTGATTCAATTATCAAAAGTAATCCTGATAAAAAATTTATAGCTTCTAGCAAAGGTTATTGGTATGCTTACGAAAACAGAAATTTGAACGATACAATTTCTCCAAAAAAAGGTGATATTGCTTACTACAATTACGAAGTAAAAGACTTAAACGGAGCCATCATATATTCCGAAGCCGAACTAAAACCGCAGACTTATTATGTTGATAAAGAACAAAAAATCATTATTGGTTTACGTCACGGTATCAAATTAATGCGCAAAAAAGAAAAAGTTATATTCCTATTCCCATCACACATGGGATTTGGCTACCATGGCGACAACAACCGAATTGGTCATAACGAACCATTGATGTACACGGTAACATTAAATGATTTTAAAGAAGATCCTAATCCAAAATCACAAACTAATTAATATTTAATCCAAAAAATGAAAAGAATTTTACTAGTTGCTCTTATTCTTGCAACATTTGTTTCTTGTAAAGATGAAAACAGCAATCTAAAAGATGGTTTATATGCCAAAATAGAAACTTCTAAAGGTGTAATTATTGCACAACTAGAATACGAAAAAACACCTGTAACGGTAGCCAATTTTGTAACATTAGCAGAAGGAAAAAATACTTTTGTAAACCCTGATTTTAAAGGAAAACCATTTTTTGACAAACTAAAATTTCATAGAGTTATTAAAGAATTTATGATTCAAGGTGGAGATCCGCTTGGAAATGGTTCTGGCGATACCGGTTACAAGTTCAAAGATGAAATTACTGATTTAAGATTTGACAAAGGCGGTTTGTTAGCAATGGCAAATTCAGGACCTGGCACAAATAGTAGTCAATTTTTTATTACACATGTCCCAACTCCTTGGTTAGACGGCTTGCACACTATTTTTGGACATGTTGTTGAAGGAATGGATGTGGTAAACAAAATAGAACAAAACGATGATATTGTGGCTATTACCATCATTAGAAAAGGTGAAGCTGTTAAAAAATTTGACGCAGTAAAAGTTTTTTCTGATTTCTTTGCAAAAGAATCTGAACTGCAAAAAAAACAAGCTGCTATTAATGCTGAAAATAAAAGGCTTTACGAAGAAAAATACAAAGCTGTAATTGATGCAAAAGTATCTCAAATGAACAAATTGAAAACTGGCGCAACTAAAACAGCAAGCGGTTTACAATTTCAAGTTGTTAAAAAAGGAACGGGTAAAAAACCAACTATAGGACAAAATGTTTTTATCCATTATGCTGGATTTTTAGAAAATGGCGAACTTTTTGATACAAGTATCGCAAGTGTTTCAAAAGAATTTGGAAAGTATGATGAGAATAGAGCCAATCAAAATGGTTATAGCCCAATTCCATTCCAATTTGGAAACAAACAAGGAATGATTCCAGGCTTTATTGAAGGTATCGAAAAAATGTCTTTTGGCGATAAAGCAATTCTATTTATTCCTTCAAATTTAGGTTATGGTGAAGCTGGTGCTGGCGGAGTGATTCCTCCAAATGCGAACATTATTTTTGAAGTTGAATTATTAGAAAAAATGTAAATTTTACAGAATTATATATAAAATTGAATTAATTAAAAATGATGAAAATGAAATTAAAAATTGTTGTTCTTTTATTTTTAGGAATGATGAGCAGTTTTGCTCAAGTAAAAAAGAAAGCTACCGTAACAAAAAAAGCAGTAAGCACTAAAGTTGTAGCAAAACCAACTGCCAATTCTAACGAAGGAATTTTTGCTGAATTTGAAACTACAAAAGGTAAAATAGTTGTACAATTAGAATACAAAAAAGTGCCAATTACTGTAGCCAACTTTGTTGCATTGGTAGAAGGAAAACAATCATATGTAACTGATGAGAAATTCAAAAACAAACCTTTTTACGATGGATTGAAATTTCACAGAGTTATCAAAGATTTCATGATTCAAGGTGGTGATCCTGCTGGAAATGGTTCTGGCGGTCCAGGTTATAGTTTCAAAGATGAGTTCGACCCAAGTTTGGTTCACGACAAAGGTGGAATTCTTTCTATGGCAAATTCTGGACCTGGAACTAATGGATCACAATTTTTCATTACTCATAAAGAAACTCCTTGGTTAAATAACAAGCACTCTGTTTTCGGACATGTTGTTACTGGAATGGACGTTGTAAATGCTATCGCTCAAGATGATGTTATGAATAAAGTAACAATTACAAGAAAAGGTACAGACGCTAAAAAGTTTGATGCTGTAAAAATATTTTCAGATTATTATGCAAACAAAGCTGAAGACGATAAAAAACAAGCAGCCATAAAAGCAGAAGCTCAAAAAAAACAAGCTGAACTTGAAGCAGAAAAAAATAGAGCTTACAACGAACAATATGCGCCAGTAAAAGCGGCAAAAGTTAAACAGTTAGCTGAATTAAGAGCAACTGCAACCAAATCTACAACAGGATTAGAAACTAAAGTTACCAAAGTTGGTTCAGGGAAAAAACCTGCTGAAGGAACAAACGTTTACATCAATTATGCTGGCTATTTAGAAGACGGAACTTTATTTGACAGCTGTATTGAATCAGTTGCAAAAGAATACGGAAAATTTGACCAACGTAGAGCTGACGCAAATGGTTACCAACCAATGACAGCTCAAGCTGGGAAATATAACTTTATTCCAGGTTTTGCTGAAGGTTTGAACAGTATGTCTTTTGGTGACAAAGCGGTTTTGTTTATTCCATCCAATTTGGCTTATGGCGAAAGAGGTGCAGGAAGTGTTATTCCACCAAATTCTAATATTGTTTTTGAAGTTGAGATGTTAGAAACTCCACCAGCTCCAGTTGCAGCACCTGCAATAAAACAAGCTGAAAAAAAATAAGATTAAGACATAATGCAAAAGGCACAAAATTCAATGAGTTTTGTGCCTTTTTTTATTTTATTTGTCATTCTGAACTTGTTTCAGAATCTAAAACTATTTTTTGAATTTCCATTCAAATTCGTCGTTGTCATTTATAATGGCTCCCATTTCTACATTGGCAATTACACCAAATTCTGTTTGTAGAATAAACCAATTACTTTCGTTGAAATGATTTTCAGCCAAATCAAAATCTTCATTTTCCCAAGTTTTCAAACCTTTTTCTAAAAGTTCATTTTTTACTTCTTCAACATTTCGATTGATTAACTTTTTATCAAACAAAGTCAAATCTGGGTTAGAACAAATAATGTATCCTAATTTGAAATCTTCATCTTCGTAAAAAGTTAAGCGAACTCTTTTAGCATTGTACACATAAATTACATTGTCATCGTCATCTTTGAATTGTTTGTTGGGCAATCCGTAAATTTCAGTAACATCGGTCTGTTTCATTCCGAATAGCAATTCGTCTATTCCGTTTTTTAGATTTATCTTCATTTTAGTCTTATTTGTTACAAAAGTAACTATTTACATTTTAAGAGATTTCTGTTTTTGTAGAAAATAAAATAGTATATTTACATATAACTAAGAAGAAATCCTAAATAAAAATACCATGGCAAAAAGTCAAGACGCAAAAAAAACAGTTAAAAAAGAACCTCTTAAAACCGCAAAGGAAAAGAAAGAGGAAAAAAGAGAAAAGAAAAATAGTCCAAAAAGAGATTAAAAAAAAGCTCACTAGATATAAATTTAGTGAGCTTTTAAATTTTAGTTATTCCACATCAGGAAATATTTTTCCTGGATTTAGAATATTATTTGGATCGAAAATAGATTTTATGCGTTCCATTAACTCTAAATGCGTTTTAGTAAAAGCAATGTTCATATAGTTTTTTTGAACATAACCAATGCCGTGTTCGCCTGATAAAGTTCCTTTTAAAGAAACAGTTAATTCAAATATTTCTCTTATTCCTTTGGTAACTTCGGTGTTCCAATTTTCGTCAGACATATTGCCTTTTATGATGTTTACGTGCAAATTTCCGTCGCCTGCATGACCATAACAAACCGATTGAAAACCATATTTTTTTCCAATAGTTTTGATGCCTTCTAGTAATTTTGGCAATTCATATCTTGGTACAACCGTGTCTTCTTCTTTGTAAATAGAATTTGATTTTACCGCTTCAGCCACATTTCTTCTCATTTTCCAAAGTGCATTTTTTTGGTCTTCGGTATCGGCAAATAAAATTTCGTCAATTTCATATTGTTCTAAAACACTTGTAATTTTTTCAGCTTCTTGAAATAAAATATCAGGATAATTTCCGTCAACTTCTATTAATAAATGTGCTTGAACTTCGTCTTTTATTTGAATGTTTAATCCTTCAATGAATTTCAAACTCCAATCGATGGCATCGCGTTCCATAAACTCTAATGCACTTGGAACAATTCCCGCTCTGAAAATAGCTGAAACAGCTTCGCAAGCTTGACTAGCTTTGTAAAATGGCACCAAAAGCAAGACATTATGAGAAACTGTTGGAATCAACTTTAAAACAATTTTGGTAATTACGCCGAGTGTTCCTTCGCTTCCAACTAACAGTTGTGTGAAATTATATCCTGTAGAATTTTTTAGCGTGTTTGCACCTGTCCAAATGATTTCGCCTGTTGGCAAAACGATTTCGAGGTTTAGCACATAATCTTTGGTTACACCATATTTTACAGCTCTTGCACCGCCAGCGTTTTCGGCAACATTGCCACCAATCCAGCAACTTCCTTGACTACTTGGATCTGGTGGATAGAACAATCCTTTTTCGGCAACGGCTTCTCTTAGCACTTGTGTAATCACGGCTGGCTCAACAGTAACTTGAAGATTGAGTTCATCAATTTCTAAGATTTTGTTGAATCTGTCCATTGCTAAACCAATTCCTTGATGGATACTCAATGCACCACCACTCAAACCTGTTCGTGCACCAATTGGCGTTACCGGAATTTTATGTGTATTGGCTACTTTAATAATTTGGGAAACTTCTTTGGAATTGGCTGGTTTCAAAACCACGTTTGGTGGAAAAACATAGTCTTCGGTTTCGTCATGACCATAATGATTACGTGTTTCTTCGTCTAAAAAAAGGTAGTCAGCACCAACAATTTTTTCTAATTCTTTTATGATTTCGGGATGAAGATTTTGTTGCATTTTTGATGGTAATTGAACTGTAAATTTACACTATTTTTTATTTTGAAAAATGATTTTTGCAAAAATACATTGGCTAACTAGCCCTGACAGAGTGGAAATCCTTTTTTCTTAAAAAAGATTGGAACGGCGGCAGGAAAATGGATTCCTAAAATGTCCAAGCCTTTACGCTCCTAAAAAAGCAATAATTTCTTGATAAAGAGCCGTTTTATGCAAGCTATGTCCGTAACCTTTGGTTTTAATAAACTTAGCTTGTTGCCATGAACTTGCAATTTTTTCGCTTTCAGAAATCAGAACAACTTTGTCGTTTTTGTCGTGTGCAATAATGCCTTTGCTGTAGATTTTTTTACCAAAATTGATGCCCGAAAAGTCTTTAAGTTGCAGATTGAACTTTTGGATAAAATGCTTTTCGAGATTTTTCTGCATGCGTGAATTTAGGCTTAGCATTTTTATGAAATTGTTGAAAATCACTTCCAAGTCGGATGGTGCGCCTAATAAAACCAGCTTTTCCAGGTTTTGATTTTGAAATTTTGACTGATAATATAAACTCGCCATGCCGCCAACCGAATGTCCGATAATGGCATTTGGATTGTATTTTTGAGCGACAATATTTATAAATTCAGAGTACAAAATCGCATTGAATTCGTTGCCAGACGACAAGCCGTGAGCAGGTGCATCGACTGCAATGATGGTGTAAGGTGTTTGTTTTAAATGCTCTAACAGTTTTTTCCAGCGTGACGCATTGCTTTCCCAACCGTGGACTAGCAGAATTACTTTTTCGTTTCCTTTCCAGTGATAAGTTTGGATTTTGTGATGTTGAAATTCTAAAGTTGCTTTGGTTGCATCTTTCAAAATTTCGGGTAATTCTTCATGCCTCAATCTGCCTTTTCGTGGCTGACTAAAAAGTTGGTAAGCCTTTTGAGTTGCTTTGTTGGGAGCAACATAACTAAGTCCATTAAGATACGATCCAATGGATTTGGTTAGAAGATAATATTGAATTTTTTTGAGTTTCAAAAAAGCAAAAGATTACAGAATTAGTCAAAAAAAATCCCGACGAATCGGGACTTTAAATTATATTGTTGCGAACAATTTTTCCATTTTTTCTCTTTCTTCTTCTGCTAGAGAAGCGTCAACTAAAATTCTTCCTGAATGCTCGTCGGTAATGATTTTTTTGCGACCAGCAATTTCAACTTGTGTTTGCGGAGGAATTGTAAAGAATGAACCAGCCGAAGCACCACGCTCGATAGAAACTACTGCTAAACCGTTTCTTACGCTAGAACGAATTCTTTTGTAAGCAGCTAACAATCTTTCTTCGATTAGTCCTTCATACTCAGCAGATTTTTGAATTAAGAAGGTTTCTTCTTTTTCAGTTTCTGCCATAATATCGCTTAATTCTGCTTTTTTATGTTTTAAGTGTGTTGATTTTTGCTCCAATTTTTCTTTAGAACTACCAATCACTTCTTTTTTGTGCTCCATAGAAGCTCTTAATTCTTTGATTTGTTTTTCTGCCAATTGAATTTCTAATTCTTGAAACTCAACTTCTTTAGTCAACGAATTAAATTCTCTGTTGTTACGAACAGAATCTTGTTGTTTAGTGTATTTTTTGATAGCTTCTTGGTGTTCTTCAATAGCGCTTTTTTTGGCTTTGATTTGCTCTTCGATGCTTTCAAGATCTGCTTTTAGTTTTTCGTTACGTGTAGTCAAACCAGCTACTTCATCTTCAAGATCTTCTACTTCTAAAGGCAATTCACCTCTTACGTTTCTAATTTCGTCAATTCTAGTGTCGATTAATTGTAAATCGTAAAGCGCTCTTAACTTTTCTTCAACGCTTAATTCTTTTGTAGTAGCCATATTTTATAAGTACTTAACTGGATTTGTATTTTCTTCTGATAAAACAATTCTGTCTTGCGACAAATCAGGTGCAAAATTAGTAATTTTTTCTTTAAGAAAATCAACAATATAATTTTTTGTATATCTTTCGCTTTCAAAGTGACCAATATCGGCTAAAACTAGTTGATTTTCAACTTGATAAAAGTCGTGGTATTTTAAATCGGCTGTTAAAAAAACGTCAACATTTGCCTGAATTGCATTTTTGATAGCAAAACTTCCCGAACCACCGAGAACGGCAACTTTCTGAATCTTTTTACCCAATAATGCCGAATGTCGAATGCCACCACACTGCATTTTGTCTTTTACAAAAGCTAAAAACTCGAGTTCATCCATTGGTTTTTCTAGCTCGCCCATCATTCCCAATCCTATATTTTGATGCGAATTTTGCAAATCGTAAATTTCGTAAGCTACTTCTTCGTAAACATGATTTGAAAAAAGGGCTTTCAATATTTTAGATTGTAAATATTTTTCAAAAGTGACTTCGATTTTTATTTCTTGAGCTTCGACAAATTCAAATCGTTCGCCAATTTCGGGATTGCTGTTTTCATTTCCCATATAGGTTCCAATTCCTTGCGAAGTGAAACTACAATCTTCATAATTGCCAATTTTTCCAGCACCAGCATCAAACAAAGCATTTCGCAATTTTTCAACATTTTCTGGAATTGTGTAAGTGACTAATTTTTGAATGAAGTTGCTTTTAGGGACAAGAACTTTAGTGTTTTTTATACCCAAAGCATCACAGAAAATTTTGTTTACACCATTTTTATGATTGTCTAAAGCGGTATGAACGGCGTAAATGGCGATATCATTTTTAATGGCTTTAAGAATGGAGCGTTCAACGTAATTTTTTCCCGTAATTTTTTTGATTCCAGAAAATAAAATTGGGTGAAAACAAACTACCAAGTTGCAATTTTTAGTAATGGCTTCATCAATCACACTTTCTAATGCATCGTGACAAACCAAAACGCCAGTTGCTTCGTTTTCTTGATTTCCAACCAATAAACCTACGTTGTCAAAATCTTCAGCATAAGCCAAAGGTGCCATTTCTTCTAGGATTGTGAGTATTTGTTTTATTTTCATTTTTTATAATCTTTTAAGTTGCCCATTCATTCAAAATCTCTTTTATTTCCCATTTAGAATTGATGTTTTCCAATACTAAAAAACAACCATAATTATGTTCAATATTTCGATAAAGAGTGATTTTTACTAAGCAATATTTTTTTTCAAAATAAATTGGTTTATTGGCAATTAATAGACGCTGATTGTTATCATTAAATCGTTTTGATACTTTTTGGAATTCTTCTAGCGACAAACAATTATTGACTTTGCTCTTCAAATACTGATTTTCTGTTGCAAAAAGGGTTGCCAAATCATTTGACCAATTCTCGGCTTTTTTAATGCTAATCTGTTTTTTAATTTCAACTGAATTCTTTTTTAGAATTTCATTTTTAGTAATTACTTCAAAAAACTCCTCGTTGTTTTGTGCTTTTTCACAATAAAAACTTAAGAGTTGTAATCGCTCTTTAACAATTACTTTTTCTTTAGAATAGTATTTAGCTAAAATCACTTTTAGTATTGCAGCATCATTTTTTTCTTGTGAAAATACAACTTGAGAGCTAAGAAGAAGAAAAACTATTAATTTAAAACAAAGCTTCATTTTTCAAATTTAATTACTTTTCAAAGATAGTAAAATGTTGGATTATCAATTCAAATTGAAAAGGAATTAATATTGCACGATTTTTGTATATTTGTAATTCAAAATTATTAGGATATGACTACTTTAACTATAAAAATAAACGAGCGTTCCAAAAAAGGCAAAGCTTTTCTTGAGTTTGCCAAGACATTTTTTGATGAAGGAAAAGATGTTGAAATAATTGAATCTGATTCAAAAGCTGTAAAAAAAGAAAAAAGTATATATAGTGAAGCTTTTATTAAAAAAATTAAAAAAGCTGAAGAAAATATCAAAAACGGTAATTGCATAACTATTGATCCTAACGATGTATGGGGAAGTTTAGGGTTAAAGTAACTAAAATTGCTCAAAAAGATATTGAAAAGCATTTAAAATCAGGAAATAAAGTTTCCATTAGAGCAATTGATAAAATTCTGGAAGATCTTTTAGAAAACCCTTATGAAGGTTATGGAAATCCTGAGGCATTGAAATATGAATATTCTGGTTATTGGTCTAGAAAAATTAATCAGAAAGATAGATTGATATATAGAATTGATGAAGATATAGTAACCGTTTTTGTTATCTCTGCAATGGGACATTACTCAGATAAATAAGATGAAGTTCCTACGAAAAATCCTTTTCCCATTTTCCATTTTATACGGATTGATAACTGCTATCAGGAATTTTCTTTTTGATAAAGGAATTCTAAAATCGTATTCGTTTGATATACCAATTATTGCAGTTGGAAATCTTAGCGTTGGTGGCACTGGAAAAACACCTCAAATTGAATATTTAATCCGATTGCTTTCGCCAAATTATAAAATGGCAACGTTAAGTCGTGGTTACAAACGAAAATCTGAAGGTTTTGTTATAGCAAATTCAACTTCGACTGCAGAAATTTTGGGCGATGAACCGTTTCAAATACATCAAAAATTCCCTGAAATAAAAGTAGCGGTCGACGCCAATAGAAAAAATGGCATTGAACAATTATTGAATTTGGAAGACAAACCCGATGTGATTTTGCTAGACGATGCGTTTCAGCACCGAAAAGTGAAAGCTGGGTTTTATATTTTGTTAACGGCTTATGATGATTTGTTTTGCGATGACTATATGTTGCCAACAGGAAATCTTCGCGAAAGCAGAAATGGCGCCAATCGTGCCGATGTGATAATTGTCACGAAATGTCCCAAAGATTTATCGGAAATTGCACAAGAAAATATAAGAAGAAAATTGAGGTTCTTCCTTCGTCAGAATGACAATGTTGAAAGGTTATTTTTCAGTTATATAGATTATGATGATAAAGTTTATAATGAACTAGAAAGTAAAAAGGTTGAAGAAATAAAGCGTGATGCTAAATTACTTTTGGCTGGAATTGCAAAACCTGAACCGTTTTTCGGATATTTGCAGACTGAAAAAGACGAAACGTTGGTTTATCCTGATCATCATTTTTTTACAGAAAAAGATTTAATAGAAATACAAAATAAAGCAAATAACAAGTTGATTATCACTACTGAAAAGGATTATGTTAGGTTAAAAAACAGCCATTTAAAATCACTTTTCTATTTACCAATCAAAAGTAGTTTTGTTGCAAGCAGTGATAATTTTGACAAAAACATAACAAATTATGTGGGAACAAGTACAAGAAACCGTTAATTATATCAAAGAAAAAACAGGTTTTACACCAGAATACGGTGTGATTTTAGGTTCAGGATTGGGCAGTTTTACTGATGATATCAAGATTGAACATACATTGCCTTATACCGAAATTCCAAATTTTCCTGTTTCGACTGTGCAAGGTCATAAAGGTGCGTTGGTTTTTGGAACTATTGGCGATAAAAAAGTGGTGGCTATGCAAGGTCGTTTTCATTTTTATGAAGGCTACGACATGAAACAAGTTACTTTTCCGGTTAGAGTGATGAAATATCTTGGTGTGACCAAATTGGTAGTATCAAATGCTTCTGGTGGTGTGAATCCGAGTTATAAAGTAGGTTCGATTGTGATTATTAAAGATCATATCAATATGATGCCAGAACATCCTTTGCATGGGAAAAACGACGAACGTTTTGGACCAAGATTTGTCAATATGAGCGAACCTTATAGCAAAGCTATGATGGCTAAAGCCAAAAGTCTGGCTGCAGAAAATAATGTAACTGTTCACGACGGTATTTACCTTGGTTTGCAAGGTCCAACTTTTGAAACCTTAGCCGAATACAAAATGGTGAAAATTTTAGGAGCCGATTGTGTTGGAATGTCAACAGTTCCCGAAGTTATTGTGGCTCGACATATGGAAATGGAATGCTTCGGACTTTCTGTAATTACTGATATGGGCGACGAAGAAAACATTGAAGAAGTAAACCATGCCGAAGTTTTAAAAGCTGCTCAAAAAGCCGAACCTCATGTTCGATTGCTTATTAGAGAGTTGATTAAAAACTACTAATTTAGTAGCGATACAAAACCTAAATAGCCCCGATTGGAGTGGCACGAAGTAGAGCGGAAAGCGGGAAAATGGATTTTAAAAAAGCCCAAGCCATTCGCTCCTACTTATTTATGTATTGAATCAAATCAATAATTCGGCTCGAATAACCTATTTCGTTGTCGTACCAGCCAACTACTTTTACCATTTTGTCAATAACCGATGTGAGTTGTGCATCAAAAAGGCATGAGTTTTTATTTCCTATAATATCTACCGAAACTATTGGGTCTTCGGTGTAATCTAGAATTCCTTTTAAGTTGGTTTGCGATGCTTTTTGGAAAGCAGTATTAATTTCTTCAATTGTCACGGCGCGTTTAACGTTGAAAGTAATATCGGTCAACGAACCATCTGGAACGGGAACACGAATGCCACAACCACCTATTTTTCCTTCCATTTCTGGAAATATTTTGGTCAATGCTTTAGCAGCACCAGTTGTTGTTGGCACAATTGATTGACTTGCGCCACGTGCTCTTCGCAAATCTTTATGCGGTTGATCGTGCAAACTTTGATCGGTTGTGTACGAGTGAACGGTTGTAATATACGCTTGTTCGATACCGCAAAGTTCGTTAATCACTTTTATCATCGGAGCAGCGTTATTGGTCGTACAACTCGCGTTGGAAACAATTGTTTCGCTACCATCGAGAATGTGTTCGTTTACGCCCAAAACCACTGTTTTGATTTCTTCCACTTCGGATGGCGCAGATAGGATTACTTTTTTAGCACCCGAAATAATATGCTGATTGATTTCTTCAAAAGTTTTAAACTTTCCAGTTGATTCAATAACAATATCGATATTTTCCCAATTCAGATTTGAAATCTCTTTTTGATGAAAAAACAAATACTTTTTACCATCTACAATAATATGATTGTCATCAAAAGTGACATCGTAAGGTAAAACACCGTGAATGCTATCGTATTTTATAAGATGTGCCATCGTGCGATTGTCAGCAATATCATTTATCGCCACAACTTCAATAGTCGGATGATTGAGAAGCAATCTGAAAAGATTTCGTCCAATGCGCCCAAAACCATTAATAGCAATTTTTATCTTCAAGTTTAAAAGTTTAGAGGTTTAAAAGTTTAAAAGTTAGAGAAGTCTTATAAACTCATAAACTTATTTTGGAATTTGTTTTTTGTTTTTTGGAATTTTTTAAAGAATGTGTTTTTCAGCATGATAACTCGAACGCACCAAAGCGCCACTTTCTACATGACGGAATCCCATTTCTTTTCCTAGTTTTTCGTATTTTTCAAATTGCTCTGGCGTTATGAATTCTTTTACTGGCAAATGTTTTTTACTTGGTTGCAAATACTGACCAATAGTAATAATGTCAACATTTTGATTGCGAATATCTTGCATGGTTTCGATAACTTCGGCTTCAGTTTCTCCCAAACCTAACATGATTCCCGATTTGGTTCTACGGATTCCTTGTGCTTTCAAATAGCGTAAAACTTCCAAACTTTTATCATATTTAGCTTGAATTCTTACTTCACGAGTTAATCTGCGAACGGTTTCTATGTTATGAGAAACAACTTCGGGATTTGCTTTTATAATACGATCAATATTTCTAGTATTTCCTTGAAAATCTGGAATTAGTGTTTCAAGTGTTGTAGAAGGATTCATTCTTCTAATAGCATTTACTGTTTCTAACCAAATAATAGATCCCATATCTTTTAGGTCGTCTCGGTCAACACTTGTAATTACAGCATGTTTTATTTTCATTAGCTTTATAGAGCGAGCAACTTTTTCAGGTTCTGCCCAATCAACATCTTCAGGACGACCTGTTTTTACGCCACAAAATCCACATGAACGTGTGCAGATATTGCCCAAAATCATAAACGTTGCAGTTCCTTCGCCCCAACATTCTCCCATATTTGGACAACTTCCCGATGTACAAATGGTGTTCAGTTGGTATTTGTCAACCAATCCGCGAAGTTCAGTGTATTTTTGACCAATAGGCAATTTTACTTTCAGCCATTTTGGTTTTCCAATCGGAAGTGTATTTTCAGTAACGGTTTCCATTTTAAAAAAATTGAAAGGCAAAGATAGTATATTGAAAATACTTTTTTTCTAAAATATTGCTAAAAGAAGCTCCATAAATTTTTCAAAATTAGAGAAGCTACATTAACTCAATATTATGTAACTATTTTCTAACAACTATTATTTATATAGTTGTATTACAAACAATTAATAATATCATAATTTAAAAAATAGAAGTTGAAATCATAATGAGAATAACTTTGTGTCATTATTAATTTAAACAATCTTAATTATGAAAAAAATTATTTTTTACGCTTTAACACTAAGCGTATTTGTTTTCGGACAAGCATTTGCTCAAACAGTTGCTGAGCAAAATTTAACATTAGCTGTTCAATCTGCTGAAAATGTTAAGCAAGACATTGCGACTGCTAGAGTTGCAATAAATCAATTGGTAAAACAATTAAAAGTTATTGGAAATCCAAACGCAGTGTACTTTGCAAATGTTATGACAGAAACCAATGATTCTAAAGAAGCAAATGCTAATGATGTTGACTCTTACGTTGCTACTGCACAATCAAATTCTTCAATAGCTTTCTCTACAGCTCCAATTAATGTTTTGACAGTAAAAATTCTTCAACAAAATGATGTAATTTACTCTTTGACTAACCAAATTGTTGCTGCAATTACTTCAGGAAATAATACTTTAGCTTTAAACTTGGTTTCACCTTTAAGATCTGCACTTACTAAACAAGTAAATTTTTCAAATAGTATCATTACAAATATTCAACAGTTGCAAGTATTATTAAAAACATATAATGTGTGTTTAAAACTTGTTGATTCTCAAGGAAATCAAGCTATTGATGGAGGTTTTGGAGCTCAAAATACTGTAACTGGTGAAATTTTTTATCCAGGCGACCCGAATGCACAGGATTATGGTTATGGAAACTGTTTTGTTAATTTACCAGTTGGGACTTATGAATTTTTCTCTTATCCATCTCAAGGAAGTTTATGTGGAACAGGAAGTCTGACAGTAACATTGTCTAACAGTCTTGTAAATAGTAATGGAATTGTAGAAATTAATTTGGTTACTTGGTGTGAATAAAAATATAGGTAATAGTTTTTTGTTTGTGAAGAGAGGTCGTTTTATAACGGTCTCTTTTTTTTTGCAAACTATAGAATTGTAATCAATCCCTTGAAAATCAATATAACTATAATGAAATGAATAAAAAAAGTATTTTTTCTCATAAAAAATGTTTCAGAATAATAAATATTTTCTATTTTTAACAAATTCATTACAATCATTACAAAACGAAATACCTTTAGAATATGAAGATTGATAAAATTCAAGCGTTACGTGGACCAAATATTTGGAGTGTACAAAGAAAAAAGCTAATCCAAATGCGATTAGATTTAGAAGATTTAGAAGAACGTCCAACCAACAAAATTGAAGGTTTCCGTGAGCGTATTGAAGCAATGTTTCCTACAATGATTGAACATCGTTGTTCCGAAGGTTGTCGTGGTGGATTCTTTTCTCGTGTTGATAGAGGAACTTGGATGGGACACGTTATTGAGCACATCGCTTTAGAAATTCAAACCCTTGCCGGAATGGAAACCGGTTTTGGAAGAACTCGTGAAACCAAAACTCCCGGAATTTATAACGTAGTTTTTAGTTACACCGAAGAAAATGTTGGTTTGTATGCAGCAGAAGCATCAGTAAGAATCGCCGAAGCATTAATTGCAGGAACTGACTATAATCCAGAAGTTGATATTCAAAAAATGCGTGAAATTCGTGAACGAGTTAGACTTGGACCTTCAACAGGAAGTATTGTTGAAGAAGCGGTTGCAAGAGATATTCCATGGATTCGTTTGGGAACGAATTCATTAGTACAATTAGGATATGGTGTTAATCAAATGCGTTTTCAGGCAACAATTACTTGTAAAACGAGTAGCATTGCTGTAGATATTGCCTGTAATAAAGAGCAAACTAAAAAAATGTTAGATGCAGCATCCATTCCAGTCGCAAGTGGTGGAATTTGTGTTGACGAAGAAGATTTAGAAGCAGTTGTAAAGAAAATTGGTTATCCAATCGTTTTAAAACCATTAGATGGAAATCATGGAAAAGGTGCGTCAATCAATGTAAAAACTTGGGAAGATGCAGTTTCTGGTCTTGCTTATGCAAAAAAATACAGTCATCGAATTATTGTAGAAAAATTTATTACAGGTTACGATTTTAGAGTTTTAATTATTGACAATAAATTAGTTGCAGCCGCAAAAAGAGAACCAGCACACGTAAAAGGTGACGGAAAACAAAACATCCAACAATTAATAGACGAAACTAATCTTGATCCAAAACGTGGTTATGGTCACGAAAATGTACTTACACAAATTGATGTTGATAGAGATACAACCGATTTATTAGAAAAATTAGGATATACTCTAGAAACCGTACCAAGAAAAGATGAAGTGGTTTATCTAAAATCAACTGCTAATTTAAGTACTGGTGGAACTTCTGTTGACGTAACAGATATGATGCATCCAGAAAATATTTTCCTTTGCGAAAGAATTTCTCGTGTTATCGGATTGGATATTTGTGGAGTTGATATTATGGCGGAAAACTTGACTCAACCACTAAAAGAAACAGGTGGATGTATTCTTGAAGTAAATGCTGCACCAGGTTTCCGTATGCACTTAGCGCCAAGCGAAGGTTTACCTAGAAACGTAGCAGCTCCAGTAATTGATATGCTTTATCCTCCAGGAAAACCAAGTCGTATACCAATAATCGCCGTTACAGGAACTAATGGAAAAACTACCACTACACGTTTAATGGCGCATATTGTAAAAAATAATGGCTATCGTGTAGGTTTCACAACATCTGATGGGATTTATATTCAAAACCATTTGATGGAAAAAGGCGACACTACAGGACCAATTTCTGCCGAATATATTTTAAAAGATCCAACGGTTGAATTTGCAGTTCTTGAAACAGCTCGTGGTGGAATTCTTCGTGCCGGTTTAGGTTTCAGCCGCTGCGATATCGGAATTATTACCAACATTCAAGAAGACCATTTAGGATTATCTGATATTCATACTTTAGACGATTTAGCTCGTGTAAAAGCAACTGTTGTTCGCAGCATCAAAAAAGATGGTTGGGCCATTTTAAATGCTGAAGATGATCAATGTTTGAAAATTGCAAACGAATTAAATTGCAACGTAGCGTATTTCGCAATGGATGAAAACAATCCAAAAGTGAAACAATTTGCTAAAGAAGGAAAAATTGTAGCGGTTTACGAAAACGGATTCATCACCATCAAAAAAGGCGAATGGAAAATTCGTGTGGAAAGAGCAACCCACGTTCCGTTAACAATGGGTGGAAAAGCTAAATTTATGATTGCCAATGTTTTGGCAGCCACTTTAGCAGCTTATTTACAAGGATTCAAAACAGAAGATATTAGTTTGTCATTGCAAACATTCATTCCAAGTGCGGCGCAAACGCCTGGAAGAATGAATATTTTCGAATTCAAAAAATTCAAAGTATTAATTGATTTTGCTCACAATCCTGCAGGATATAAAGGTGTTGAAGAATATTTAAGCAGTGTTGAAGCTACCAAAAAAATCGGAATTATTGCAGGTGTTGGTGATAGACGTGACGAAGATATTAAAGAATGTGGAATGATTGCTGGTAGAATGTTTGACCATATTATTATTCGTCAAGAAAAATATTTACGTGGTAGAACCGAACAAGAAATTATCGATATAATTCTTTCAGGAATAAAAGAATCTGGCAGAAAAGTTACACACGAAGTAATTCCGTTAGAAACCGAAGCAATTAAACACGCTATTGACCATGCTGAAGACGGAAGTTACATCACAGCATTAAGCGATGTGGTTACCAATGCCATCAATATTGTTCAAGAATATTTAGACAAAGAACAAGAAGAAGGAAATGTTTAAACCTAAATTTCAATACATAAATCCCAAATTCCAATCGGTTTTTGGGATTTTTTTTATAATTTTATTCCATGCAAAATTTACAAAACCTCATTTCCCAGCTAGAATCTAAAATTCCTTTTTACGAAAAGGCAAATTCTTCAATTTCGAATTCCACAGTTGGTTGGCAAATTGAACATAGTTTGAAAACTATTTATCAAATTGTTTTAGCTGTTAAAAACTCTAATCCGCAAGAGTATCGATGGAAATTAAATAAAAGTAAATTGTTTATTTCAATTTTAGGTTTTATTCCAAGAGGCAAAGCCAAAGCTCCAAAAGTAGTTCTACCTGATGAAAATATAACCAAAGAATCACTATTATCAAGTTTACAAAAAGTAAAATCAGTACTTCAAGAATGGGATTCGTTTGATAAAAATTGTTATTTTCCGCATCCTTATTTTGGAAATTTGAATAAAAAATCAACGGAATGGTTTTTAAAATTACATACCAATCATCATTTGAAAATTGTAAATGATATATGTAACAAATAGTAAAAAAAATTGTCTTTCAGATAAATACAACTAATCATGAAAAAATATTTTTTATTAATCGTCTCTTCTTTATCTTTTTTATTTGGATTTAGCCAATCGCAAAAAATAGTAATGGATGATGTTGACCGATTTTGGATTGCATTTGATAGCGTTAAAGCACAAACTAGTAAAGAGAAAAAAATAGCCATTATGAAACGCCTTTACTTTGATAAAGGTTCCGAAGGTTTAAAAGCATTTGTTGAAGAACGTCATGCCTCACCAGAAATTTTAGTAGAATTAATTGAGAAATTGCCTAGCTATTGGGAAACACTTCGCCCAAGAATGAGACTTTTAAAACTTAAAAAACAAGAGCTTGAAACTCAAATTTTAAACTTCAAAAAAATATATCCTGATTTAAAAGATTCTAAAATCTATTTCCTAATTGGAAGAATTAATTCAGGTGGAACAACTCAAAAAGACAAAGTTTTAATTGGTACCGAAATTGCACTTGGCGATAAATCCGTTAGTACATCAGATTTTGAGGACAATTGGTTGCGAGAAATTTTTGACGCATCCGATGATACTAGATTGGTAAGTTTAAATATTCATGAATATGTGCACACACAACAAAAATTAGAAAACGAGAATAAAACTAATTTACTAGGAAATGCAATATTAGAAGGCACATGCGATTTCGTTGCAGAAATAGTCTGCGGAAGTTATCCAACAAATTACATTCCTTTTTATCAAAAAAATGAATTAGAAATTTGGTCTGTATTTTACAATGAAATGAACGGAAAAGCAAAATCAAATTGGATTGGAACAGGTGGAAATCCACTCTTGCCATGTTCAGATTTGGGCTATGCTGTTGGTTATACCATTTGTAAATATTATTACAATAATGCAAAAGATAAAAAACTAGCCGTTAAAGAAATCATTGAATTAGATTACGAAAATGCTAATGTTGTAGCTGATTTTTTAAGAAAATCAGGCTATGAAAAACATTTGAAATCAATTGGATTTAAGCCAAACAATAAAAAAACAATTGAAGGATTTACTCAAAACAAAGAAACTGTAACTTTCATTTTCGATTTATCGAATAAAATTGTTGGTAATGGAAATAATGGTTCTAAAATTTTCACAAAAGAAGAACTTGAAACTATTAAATCAATAAATGTCGCTGGAGATTTCAACAAGTGGGATTTCAAAAATCCAGAATTCAAACTTACTAAAACCAGTAATAATTCTTATCAAATTACAATTCCAAAAAGTAAAATTGGCGCAAAAGACTACAAAGGTTATTTCAAATTTGTAATTGATGAACAATATTGGATTGAACCTCAATTTAAAACCACCAATAAAGGTTCAGCCGATGGAAATTCAACAAATTTATTTTTAGTAGTTAATTAAATTTTAATCCATCGATAGTTCATAGTAATAGTTTTTATAAAAATTTAATTTAGCATTAGATTTCTCAGATAAATGTAAGACCTTTGCACACTTTTATTTAAGGACTTAATACATGAAGAAGAAAATAGAAATTCTTGCTCCTGCAAAAGATTTAATTCACGGAATGGCTGCTATAAATGCCGGTGCCGATGCAGTTTATATTGGCGCGCCACAGTTTGGAGCTCGTTCTAACGCTACCAATTCTATTGAAGATGTAGCAGAATTAGTTAAATATGCCCATTTATTCAATGCTCAAGTTTTTGTTGTAATCAATACTATATTATACGACAACGAATTAGAAACTTGTAGAAAAATGATTTTCGAATTGTATGATATTGGTGTTGACGCACTTATCGTTCAAGATATGGCAATCATGGAAATGGATTTGCCTCCAATAGTTCTTCACGCGAGTACACAAGCTAATAATCGTGACGCAGATAAAATAAAGTTCCTAAAAGATGCTGGAATGAAACGTGTGGTTTTGGCTCGTGAATTGAATTTGCATCAAATAAAAGAAATTAGTGAAGCAAGCGATGTTGAATTAGAATTCTTCGTAACTGGTGCATTGTGCGTTTCTTTCAGCGGAAACTGTTATATGAGTGTTGCCAATGGTGAACGTTCTGCCAATCGTGGCTCGTGTGCGCAAAACTGTCGTTTGCCTTATAATTTAATTGATGGTCACGGCGATACTTTAATCAAGAATAGTCATTTACTATCTATAAAAGATTTTGATGTTTCCGATCAAATTCCGAATCTTATTGAAGCTGGAGTTATTTCATTTAAAATTGAAGGACGATTGAAAGATATCGTTTATGTCAAAAATAATGTGTCTTATTTACGTCAGAGATTAGATGCTTTTCTAGAACAAAATGGCGATAAATATCAAAAAGCTTCATCTGGAAAATGTACTTACACTTTTGAATCTTCATTAGATAAAAGTTTCAATCGTGGTTATACTGACTATTTTGTAAACGAAAGACATCAAGCCATTGGTTCTTGGGAAAGTCCAAAATCAAAAGGTCAATACATTGGAAAACTAATTAAAACGGTTGGGAATTCTTATGAAATTGAAAACGGACATTTATTAAATAATGGCGATGGACTTTGTTTCATAAACGAAAACAACGAAGCCGACGGAATTTATGTAAATCGTGCTGAAAATGGATTTGTCTATCCAAATGTTCTAAAAGAAATTAAAGACGGAACTTTCATTTATAGAAATAACGATGCTGCTTTTATCAAAATTGTAGAACGGGAAGACAGTGCCGTTAGAAAAATTAGTACTTCTTTATTATTATTTGAGAACGAAAATGGTTTCGAATTAACTGCAACTGATGAAGACGGAAATGTAAGTTCAGTAACCTTAGTTCATCCAAAAGAAACTACTAAAAATAACGAATCGATAGAAGAAAATTTCAAAATAAACTTAGCGAAAACTGGTTTTACGCCTTATGTTGCCGATGAAATAAGTGTTGTTTTCTCTCAAAATTGGTTCCTTCCTATTTCAAAAATCAATGAAATGCGAAGAACAGTATTCGAACAATTATCCGAAATTAGATTAGCAAATTACCATAGAGAGGAACATCAATTGGTAAAAACATCACATCCTTATCCAGAAACCAAATTGGATTTTATGTATAATGTTGCCAATAAATTAGCTAGAAAATTCTACGAACGTCATGGTGTAACCGAAATTGAAAAAGCATTCGAATTGCAATGGGATCCTGGAAAATCTCGTGTAATGACTACCAAATATTGCATCAAATACGAACTAGAAAAATGTCCAAAATACCATAAAGATACTATGGAAACCAAGCTAAAAGAACCATTAGTTTTGAAACAAGGTGAGTTGGAATACAAACTAAAATTCAATTGTAAACCATGCGAAATGGAAATTTGGGAAAAAGATGCTGAATTTGAAATCGAAGAAGATTAACAAATTGTAACAAAGGATAATGGTTTTAGTCTAACTAACATTATCCTTTTTTTATAACTTTACCACAACAAACAAAATACATTATGAACAAAAAAATTATACTATTCTTTAGTTTATTTATTGCGTTTACTTCTCAAGCGCAATTGAAAAAAATCACTCTAGAAGACGGCGTTTTACAACAAGGAAGAAAATTTGGAGCTGATAAATTAACTGGTTTTCAATGGATTCCGAACACTAACAAATATGTTTATTACACAGATGCTTGGACCAAAATGATGTCGGCTACAACAACCGATTCAAAAGCTTCTGAATTAGCAACTTTATCCGAAATCAATTCAGCTTTAGGAACTAAATTGAGAAATTTCTCTGGTGTTGAATGGATAGATGCTTCAACTATTTTAGTTTCAGAAAATGGAAAATATTATACTTATTCTTTGACTTCAAAATCGGGAAAAAGTATTCAAGAAACTGCTGAAACTGCCGAAAATCAAACATTTGATAAAGCAAAACAAAACTTAGCATTTACTGAAGGAAACAATTTATTTTTCTTCAATAAAAACAAAGAAAAGATTACTGTAACTAATGAAAGTAACAAAGGAATTGTTTCGGGACAAACTATTTCTAGAAACGAATTTGGAATTTCAGGTGGAATATTTTGGTCGCCAAAATATTCTTATTTAGCTTTTTACCAAAAAGACGAGACAGAAGTTGCCGATTATCCATTATTAGACATTAATGAAACACCAGGAAAATTAGTTTCAATAAAATATCCTATGATTGGTCAAAAATCGGAAAAACCTAGAGTTGGAATTTACAATCTTTCAACTGGAAAAACGGTTTTCATTAAACCAAAAAACAATGCTGATGATTATTTAACCAATCTTTCTTGGACGCCAGACGAAAAATATGTTTTGATTGCCGAATTAAACCGTGGTCAAAATGATATGTGTTTGAATGTTTACGATGCCAATTCGGGAGCATTTGTTAGAACTATTTTAAACGAAACTAGCGACAAATGGGTTGAACCAGAACACGATGCCTTTTTTCCAAATGAAAAATCAAACAACTTCGTTTGGCATAGCGAAAAAGATGGTTTTCAAAATTTATACTACTACTCTATCGATGGAAAATTGATTAAAAAATTGACAAATAACAAATTTCCAGCAAGAGAAATCATTAGTGCAAATACAGCTGGAACCGAAATTTATTTTAAAGCAACTGGTGCTAATCCTACCAATATGTTGGTTTACAAAGTTGATTTAAAAGGAAAACAAACCCTGATTACCAAAGACGAAGGCGTTCATAATGTAGCCATTTCTTCTGATTATAATTGGATTTTTGATGAATTTTCTAATCATTCAACACCTTCAAAATCATTGTTGTATAACAAAAGTTTAAAAGCTACCACATTGTTAGAAAGCAAAAACAAATACGACGGTTACGAAATGGGAACAGCCGAAATCAAAACAATAAAAGCAGCCGATGGAACAACCGATTTATACACAAGATTAATTAAACCAAGCAATTTTGATCCTAACAAAAAATACCCAGTTATGGTGTATGTTTATGGCGGACCACATGCGCAAATGATTACCAATTCCTATTTGGATGGCGCCAATTTGTGGATGTATTGGATGGCAGAACAAGGTTATTTAGTATTTACAGTTGACAATCGCGGTTCTGACAATCGCGGATTTGCTTTTGAAAGTGTGATTCATGGAAAATGTGGAACTAACGAAATTGAAGACCAAATAAAAGGTGTAGACTATTTAAAATCATTGCCTTATGTTGATGGAAATCGTTTAGCTGTCCACGGTTGGAGTTATGGCGGATTCATGACGAGTTCGTTAATGCTTAGAAAACCAGATGCTTTCAAAGTGGGTGTTGCCGGCGGACCAGTGGTTGACTGGAAATGGTACGAAGTAATGTACGGCGAAAGATATATGGACACGCCAGCTGAAAACCAAAAAGGTTTTGACGAAGCAAGCGTTCTAAATTATGTAAAAGATTTGAAAGGAAAACTGCTCCTCATTCACGGAACTAGCGATGATGTTGTGGTGGAACAACACAATTTAGCATTGGTTAAAAAATTCGTAGAAGCTGGCAAACAAGTCGATTTTTTCCCTTACCCAATGCACAAACACAATGTGACTGGAAAAGACAGAGTACACTTGATGACCAAAGTTTTGAACTATATAATTGATAATAATAAATAGTTTTTTTAGAAGCTAATCCTACTATCCGCTCTATCTTTTCTTTTTTAAAGAAAAAAAGAAAAGGATGCCGCTCCAAACACGAAGTGTTCACCGAACACCAATAAAAAATAAAAGCCTCAGTGAGGTAATCAGGGCTAATGAACCCCAAATTCCAATACAACTATAGTGGAATTTGGGGTTTTTAATTTAAACTCAATAAACATTTTTACTTATATTTGTTATTGACTGACTTGTAAATACTAGAAAATCATATAATTTATGGTTTGTATAAATGAGTTAGCGATAATTATAACGAAAATCAAGAATCAAATGCAATCAATAGATTATAATAAAGAAACAAATAAAATTTACTTTTTTGAAAATTGGATTATATCGGTTTTTACAATTGATATGAAGTTTATAAATGAAATTAAACTAAATATTAATTTTTCTGGAATCGAAAAAATTACTCATTTCAAATATATAATAGTAAATAATTCATTTGAAATAATTTGCAGAGATTATCATAATATACAATGTTTTCTCTTTGACATAAATGGTCATAATATTTTACAGAAAACATTATCAAATAATAGAAAAGAAATATTGTTGAATTTAAACAATGACAATTTTATTGAAGTTTTTTTTACAGATGAACATCATAGCTATGATGCTAATTGTAAATTTTATAAAGACAATAAAGAAATTTTAAGTAGTGATTTACATGATGAGTTGGAAAAAATAGAAAAAGACTGGTATGGATATGAATATATAGAATGTTTAAAAAGCACAAATGTATCAAATCAATTTTCTTTTATTACTGTTCATGCTAATTATGGGGTACAAGGTGTAAAAATATATCAAATCAATTCCTTATCAAATTTGGACTTATTATATGATATGGATGATTTAGACTTTGATGGAGCTTTCCATAATTTGACTTTTAATTCAAAAGGTGAAAAGTTTATTTTGCTTCTCTATGAAAGAGATAAGAATTTAAATGATTACATTTCTATCTGTGAATATTCAATTGATAACAACAAAAAACCGAATATAATATTCAAAACTGATTTTGGATATTGGGAATATAATGAACTTTTCACTCATTATTTAACTGATACAGTTCTGTGCATAGTGAGAAATTCCGATATAATATTGTTTGATTTAGTTACTGGAAAGGCTAAGGAAATTTTAAATAGAGACTTGAATTCTATTTATTTCGTAGATTTCAATATTTTAATTTACCAAATAAACAAAAAAATGATAGTAACTCAATACCAATATTAACTACCGCTAACAGGTGTTCGGCAAGATTGCGTATTTTGTGGTAAATTCACGTTTACGTTTCGCAAGAAATATTATCTTTAACAGAAAAAAATCAGTTCCGAAGTTTACAACTGACGAGAAGCGGCGAAACATTCAAATTTCAGTAGAACTATTAGAAATTATCTAAAATATTCTACGTTTTCTGCTTTTTCTTTTTAGCAGCAGGAAATAAAACATTATTCAAAATCAAACGAAATCCTGGCGAAGTTGGATGCAAGTCTAAAACAGTTGGCTCATCACCTACTCTATGCTGGTAATCTTCAGGATCATGACCACCAAAAAAAGTAAAGAACCCTTTTCCTTTTTGACCATGAATATAGCGAGCTTCACCATTCAACTCGTTTTCACCCAAAACCAACACATTCGATTTGATTAATTCTCTTTCAAAAGCGGTACTTTGTCCCATAAATCCTTTTACCAAAGAAGTATGATTTTGACACAACATACTCGGAATCACATCCCATTTAGCTGAAAAATCCATCAAAGTGAAATAATCTTTCTCCATAGGAAGTTTTCTTTTTTCGGTCATATCAATATCTGAAAACTCATAATGTTCGGGTTTTCTATCCAAAATATAATCCTTGAAAGCAAATGTTCTAGAATAGTCAATTTTGGATTGGTAACTGGCTTCACTTGGATCGCCGTCAAACATAGGTTCGCAAATATCAACACCTTCGGCAGAAAGCGCAATATCAAAACTATCGGTTGCCGAGCACATGGCAAACATAAAACCGCCACCAATTACAAAATCACGAATTTTTTTGGCAACAGCCAGTTTTTCCTCTGAAACTTTGGAATAACCAAGTTTTGCTGCTAAAGCTTCTGCATCTCTTTTCTGTTCGATATACCAAGGTGCATTTCTATAAGCACCAAAAAACTTTCCGTATTGACCAGTAAAATCTTCGTGGTGCAAGTGCAACCAATCGTATAAAAGCAATTGATCCGACAATACTTCTTCGTCATATATTGGCGTGAATGGAATTTCGGCATACGTCAAAACCATCGTTACAGCATCATCCCAAGGTTGTTTTCCTTTTGGAGTGTAGACAGCAACTTTTGGTGCTTTTTCTAACACAACTGTTTCCATATTTTGCGATGGTGACGAAATATCTTCGAGAATTACGTTGGCTTCACTATCAGAAAGTATTTCAAAACTTACACCTCTAATTTGGCATTCTTTTCTAATTTCGGGTGCATCTGGCAATAAGAAAGAACCACCACGATAGTTCAACAACCAACTGGCTTTGTATTGTTTATCCAAACACCAATACGTAATTCCGTATGCTTTTAGATGGTTTTTTTGAGAAACATCATCCATAGGCAACAAAATAAAATTTGCCTTTACAGAAAAGGAAATTAGTAAAAGGATTGCTAGTATTGATTTTTGAAATGCCATTCTATTCTTTTTATTTAAAACGGATGTGTCAAAGATACTAGATTTAATGTGAAGAAAAACATAAAAAATCCCGACGAATCGGGAAATTTATTTTTTTAAAACGGAACATCACTATCTTCATCGTTACTATTCAAATTGCTTCCGAAAGCTTCATTGGCAGAAGGAAGATTTTTAGTAATAAAAGGATTGTCGTCTTGTCCTAAATTCATTGTAGATGGCAAGTAGTCATCACCGCTATATTCGTCAAGATTATCGAATTTACCTAAGTTTCCAATAAACTTCAATCGGATATTTTCTAGTGAACCATTACGGTGTTTTGCGATGATAAATTCGGCTTGACCTTGCGTTGGTGATTGTTCTTCGTCATCCCATTCATCAATTTTATAATATTCTGGACGGTAAATAAATGAAACGATATCGGCATCTTGCTCAATCGCACCCGATTCACGTAAGTCTGAAAGTAATGGTCGTTTGCTCGAGCCACGTGTTTCAACCGCACGTGATAACTGTGATAATGCAATTACTGGCACACTCAACTCTTTTGCTAAAGCTTTTAAGTTTCGGGAAATTGTTGAGATTTCTTGTTCACGATTTCCGCCACCTTTTCCGTTGCTTCCGCCAGCTGTCATTAATTGAAGGTAATCGACTACTATCAATTTGATTCCGTATTGCGAAGCCAAACGTCTTGCTTTTGCTCTTAAATCAAAAATAGAAAGTGATGGTGTATCATCAATATATAAAGGTGCTTTTTCTAAGTTCTTAACTTTGATAGAAAGTTGTTCCCATTCGTGTTTTTCAAGTTTTCCAGTTCTTAATTTTTCGGAAGACAAACCAGTTTCAGAGGAAATTAAACGAGTAATCAACTGAACCGAAGACATCTCAAGCGAGAACAAAGCAACAGGATGTCCAAAATCGATAGCAATATTTCTTGCCATTGAAAGTACAAATGCGGTGTTGTGCGTTACTGTACAATCTTCAAGTAAAAACAAGCGATTCCCATCTATTTCAAATCCATAATAATCATCAACTTTGTCAAACTCTACTTTGATTCCAGTTACTTTCCAATCAACATTAGAACTCCATTCTCTTGCTTTTTTTCTTTCAACTTTTGTTGGAATATCGTTTAGGTTTCCAAAAATTCTTATTCTAAAAGCTTCACCTTCAAACCCTGTTGATTTTATAGAAGTTTTTTTCTTTTTTAAAGAAGTTCTAAAGCCTAATGAATCACAAAGAAATTTAATTTGATTTGCCAACTCTTCATTTTTTTGAACAATCTCAAAACAATTAAATTCATTAGTATAATACCCATCCGAATCAATAATTCCTGCTAATAATTGAAGCCTGTTTGCTGATGAGTTCACAAGGTATTTACTCGGAATATGCTTGTTTTTGAGTAAATTTAAAGTTCTCAATTCCGATTGAATACACGTAGTAAACTCTTCTGAAGTGAATTTATTTCTATTAACAATTGAATAATTTGTTGTTTTGTTTTCTTGATGGTATTCAACTAGTTCAGATTCTAATTTTTCGGCATATTGATTTAAATACTTAATAATTTCTTCATCAATATTAGTGATTCTTTGTGAATATGAATGCCCATCACCAAGCCATAATCCTAAGTAATACGGCTCTAAAGGCAATTCTTTTTCTTCAAATTCGACGGCGACTTTATACCCTTTATAATTAGACTTGAATTTATCAGATTTTTCTAAATACTCTTTTACAGTAATGTTTAGAACTTCGCCTTTTTTATGTTTTCCTTCATTTCTACTTCTTTTAAGAGACAGAATATGGCTTTCATTAACACGGTAAGACATTGCTTTGTTTTGGTGAATCCAAAACATTTTTTCTTGACCTCGAGCTATAGAAAGCACTTTGCGAGAAGTTGAATCATCACCCATAAGTAATTCTCCTTCAACGACATCTTCAACATTTTTTAAAGAACCATCGTACATCAAAACTTTAGTTCCTTTGCCAAGACATTTACCCATACCTGGACGAGCAGCAATAATAATCAAATCGGAAGGTTGCCAACCAGAAGTTACTTTATCTAATTTTTCAAAACCTGTTGCCACACCACTTAATCCTTCTTTGCTTGCAATTTCTTCAATTCGCTTTTTAGCTTGAATTACTAAACTTTGTGCTGTTTCAGAACTTCGTTTAATATTTCCTTGCGTAACTTCATATAATTTAGATTCGGCTTTATCCAATAAATCAAATACATCGGTAGTTTCATCATACGACTCTTCAATAATTTCAGATGAAATTTTGATTAAACTACGTTGAATATATTTTTGAAGAATAATTCGAGAGTGAAATTCGATATGCGCCGAAGACGATATTTTTTGCGTAAGCTGAATTAAATAAAAATCGCCACCAGCCAAATCAAGTTTTGCATTTTTTTTAAGTTGAGCCGAAACGGTTAATAAGTCGATTGGTTGCGTATCGGTAAATAACTGAACAATTGCTTCAAAAATATGTTTGTGAGCTTCTTTGTAAAATGCATCTGGTTGCAAAATATCAATCACCTCATCTACCCCTTTTTTATCAATCATCATAGCACCCAAAACAGCTTCCTCAAGATCTAATGCTTGTGGTGGTAATTTTCCTTTTTCTAGGTTGATAATTGTAGTTTTATCTACTTTAATTGGGTTGATATTTTTAAAACTTTCCATGTTGCTAAAGTAGTTCAAAAAATGAAAAAAATGAAAATGACTTGTGAGAAAAACATGTTAATAAAAACTTAAAACATGTTAACAAGACAAAAAAAATCCGAAGCGATAAGGCTTCGGATTAAGTATCTCAATTATAAGATTTTACTCTTTATATTCGCCCATTTTGCTGTATTTATCCATTCTTTGCGTGACTAATTCTGTTGTTGATAAGTCTTTTAATTCATTAAAAGCTTTCATAATATATTGTTCAACGGTTTTGAAAGTTGTAGGCTTATCATAATGAGCTCCTCCAAGTGGTTCAGGAATGATATCATCGACTAACTTTTGTTTTTTCATATCGGCAGAAGTTAGTTTTAATGCTTCAGCTGCTTGTTCTTTATATTCCCAACTTTTCCATAGAATAGACGAACAAGATTCTGGAGAAATTACAGAATACCAAGTGTTTTCCATCATTAAAACTCTATCTCCAACACCTATTCCTAATGCTCCACCAGAAGCACCTTCGCCAACGATAACACAGATAATAGGCACTTTAAGACGGCACATTTCTAGAATATTTCTAGCAATTGCTTCACCTTGTCCTCTTTCTTCTGCTTCCAATCCTGGATAAGCACCTGGTGTATCGATGAAAGTTACTACAGGAATTCCGAATTTTTCGGCCATTTTCATCAGTCGTAATGCTTTACGATATCCTTCAGGATTTGCCATTCCGAAGTTACGGTATTGACGCATTTTGGTGTTAATCCCTTTTTGTTGACCAATTAACATGAATGATTGACCGTCAATTTTACCCAATCCACCAATCATCGCTTTGTCATCTTTAAAACCTCTATCACCAAAAAGTTCTAAGAAAGTACCTTTTGTTAAAGTAGTGATATGTTCTAAAGTATAAGGACGATTAGGATGACGAGATAGTTGTACTCGTTGCCAAGCGGTTAAGTTTTTATATATTTTACGTTTGGTTTCTTCTAGTTTTTTCTCAATTTGTTTGCAGGTATTGGTAACATCTACATTTGATTCAAGCCCAATAACTTGACACTTATCTAATTGATCTTCAAGCTCTTTTATTGGCAATTCGAAGTCTAAATATTCCATAATAGTTTTGATTTAGTCGCTCTAGTTTGATTTACAAATATAAAATTTTATGTTTTACAAATGCTATTTTACTATATTAGTTATTCACTTTTTTGAGATTAAGAATTCCGTTGATAACTACCGAAGTGATTATGATAATGGCTCCAACATAGAACAAAGAATTCATTTGCTCTGATTCTGTGAAGATTAGTAATGCTAATACGATTCCGTAAATTGGTTCCATATTTATAGTTAGCATTACGGTATAAGGTGATAAAAATTTCATAACTTTTATTGAGGCAGAAAAAGCATAGGCTGTACAAACAGAAGCCAAAATAAATAACCAAAGTATATCAGATTTTGAAATGGAAAAGAAATTTTCAGAAAAACTATCAGTAAAAAACATATAAATTGAAAAGAAGCATAAGCCACCTAACAATTCATAAAACGAAATTACATTTGGGTTATGTTCTTTGGCTAATTTTCCATTAATTACTGAAAACAAAGCAGATAATAAGGCACTTGTTAAGGCTAACAATACGCCTGCTATTTTTACGTTAGGATCGCTAAAAACATTTTTGAAACTATTTACAAAACCGTATTTATCAATAATTTCGGCGAAAGCCACAAAATACAATCCTAAGATAACAAAAAGCCCTAAAAAAACATTAATCCAGTTTATTTTTTGTCGGTAAATTATTGGTTCTAAAAGTGATGCAAAAAAAGCACCCGTTGACAAACATGCCAATGTTATTGAAATATTCGACACTTTGATAGCTTCATAAAAAGTAAACCAGTGAGCGGCAATTACAATTCCTGAAAATAAAAAACTAAAAAAAGTATGAATTGAAATTTTTAACGATTCTCTTGAAAAAAGGAAATACAGCAACATAAATCCGAGAGCAAAAGCCATTCTGAACCAAACTAAATCAACAGCTTGCAAAGAAATAAGTTTGCCCAAAACGGCAGTAAATCCCCAAATGAAAACTATCAAATGAAGATGCAAATAACTTTTAAGATTATCGCTTTGCATTTCGTAAAAGGTAAATGGCTAAAATTCCGAAAACAAAATTTGGAATCCATACAGCAATTAGTGGTGGAATAGCAGATTCTTCGGCTAAAACCCCAAAAATTTTATCAAAAAATATGAAAGCAAACGCAAGTAAAATTCCGATGGCAAGATTAATTCCCATTCCGCCACGACGCTTCATGGAAGAAACTGCTACGGCTATAATTGTTAAAATAAAAGCTGAAACTGGAACACTATATTTTTTATAAAGAACAACCAAATAAACATTAATATTTGCAGAGCCACGTTCTCTTTCTTTATCAATAAATTTTATTAAATCAAATAAACTAAGCGTTTCAGCAACATAAACTAATGGAGTTAAATCTTCCAAGTCGAAGCTAAACTTTGCATTTTTTTCGTCAACTTTTTCAAGATTATCCTCTAATAGTCCGACTGTTCGCTTTATGTAATTGTACATAGTGTAAGTGCTGTCTTTGGGATTCCATTTTATTCTATCTGCCGAAATCTTGTATTCTAATTGGTCACCTTTGAACTTTTCGAGCGAAAAATTAAATGCCATTTTAGATTCGGCGTTAAAGTTACTTACATAAATATACTCATTATCACTAATTTGTCTGTACACATCTGAGTTTTCACGCATTTCACTTTGACCACCACCAATTAGATACATATACCTAAAATTTTTGAAACCAGCACTAGCTTTTGGAACCAAGAAAAGTCCCATTAACAAGGCGAAAATTGATATTATGGTAGCTCCAATGATGTAAGGTCTTAAGAATCTTGTGAAAGAAATTCCCGAACTCAACATGGCAATAATTTCGGTATTATTAGCTAGTTTTGAGGTAAACCAAATTATAGATAAAAATAAAAATATTGGAAAAAGAATATTGGCAAAATAAATGGTAAAATCAACATAGTAAGAAGCAATTGCGCTAAACGGAACTTTGTTTTCGAGCATTTTATTTACTTTTTCAGAAATATCAATTGTTATCCCAATAGGAATAAACAACAATATCATTACTGAAAATGTTGCTAAATATCTTTTAAGAATATATTTATCTAATATTGTTAGCATAGTTCTAGTTTAGGAGTCTCGAAGTTTAAGAGTTTAAAAGTTTAAGAGTTTAAGAGTTTAAGAGTTTAGGAAGATATTAAATTACTAAACTATTTTTAATCTATAAACCTTTTTTCTTCTTTTAAACTTCTAAACTTTTTTACAACCTTTGACTCATATTTTTAACCATCATTTCTTTCCATGTTCTGAAATCGCCTGCTAAGATATGTTTTCTTGCTTCACGAACCAACCACATATAAAAACCAAGGTTATGAATGGTTGCAATTTGTTTTCCCAAATATTCGTTGGCTGCAAAAAGATGTCTTAAGTAAGCCTTTGTATATTCGGTATCTACAAAAGTGATTCCCATTTCGTCAACTGGTGAAAAATCGGCTTCCCATTTTTTGTTTTTGATATTTATGGTACCGTTTGCTGTGAATAACATTCCGTTACGAGCATTACGAGTTGGCATTACACAATCGAACATATCTACTCCTAATGCAATATTTTCCAAAATATTAATTGGAGTTCCAACACCCATAAGATAACGTGGTTTATCTTTTGGTAGTATATCGCATACTACTTCTGTCATGGCGTACATTTCTTCGGCTGGTTCACCAACTGATAATCCACCAATTGCGTTTCCTTGTTGACCAGCGTTTGCTATATATTCTGCCGATTGGATTCTTAAATCTTTATAGGTGCTTCCTTGTACAATTGGGAAAAAAGTTTGGTCATAACCATATTTTACAGGAACTTTCTCCAAATGATTGATACATCTATCCAACCAACGATGCGTCATGTGCATAGAACGTTGTGCGTAACGAAAATCACATGGATAAGGCGTACATTCATCAAAAGCCATGATAATATCGGCACCAATGGTACGCTGAATTTCCATTACATTTTCGGGTGTAAAAAAGTGATAAGAACCATCTATATGCGATTTGAACTTTACACCTTCTTCTTTTATTTTTCTATTAGCCGAAAGCGAATACACTTGATATCCGCCCGAATCAGTCAAGATATTTCTATCCCAATTCATGAATTTGTGCAAACCACCCGCTTTTTCTAGAATTTCAGTTTGCGGACGCAAGTATAAATGATAGGTATTTCCTAAAATAATATCTGGATTAATTTCTTCTTTCAGTTCTCGTTGGTGAACACCTTTTACCGATGCTACCGTTCCAACTGGCATAAAAATTGGGGTTTCTATAACACCGTGATCGGTTGTGATTTTTCCTGCTCTGGCTTTGGAGTTTGGATCATTCTGTACTAAATCGAACTTCATATACTTTTTCTATCTGTCATTAATTTTCCCAAAAGGGTTTGCAAAGATAATTTATTTAACAAACTAAGAAATACTAATTAAAATATAAAATGAATTAAAGTTAAGTTAAATGCGATTAATCTTTGATTGAAGCTATTTTTAATTCAATTTCAATAAAAAAGCCTCACCTGTAATTAAACAAAATGAGGCTTGACCTAATATAAAAATAATTACAATGGAATGTTCCCGTGTTTACGTTTTGGTGTGTCTACCACTTTATTTTCAAGCATACTGAAAGCTTTTAGTAGTTTTCTTCGAGTATCTTTTGGCAAAATAACCTCATCAATAAAACCACGTTGCGCTGCTGTATATGGATTAGCAAATAATTCTGCATACTCTGCTTCTTTTTCTAATAATTTCGCAGCAGGATCGGCAGCTTCACTAATTTCTTTTTTGAAGATAATTTCTGATGCTCCCTTTGCTCCCATTACAGCAATTTCAGCACTTGGCCATGCAAAATTCATGTCAGCACCAATGTGTTTTGAATTCATTACATCATACGCTCCACCATAAGCTTTACGAGTAATTACGGTAACTCTTGGAACAGTTGCTTCACTGAATGCATATAATAATTTTGCTCCATGAACGATAATTCCATTCCATTCTTGATCGGTTCCAGGTAAGAATCCAGGAACATCTTCTAAAACTAATAATGGAATATTGAAACAATCGCAGAAACGAACAAATCTTGCTGCTTTAATTGAAGATTTTACATCCAAACAACCTGCTAAAAATTTAGGATTGTTTGCTACAATTCCTATGCTTCTTCCACCTAATCTTGCAAAACCAACAATGATATTTTCTGCGAAATCTTTATGAACTTCAAAGAAAGAATCTTCGTCGATGATGTTTTCAATTACATCATGCATATCATAAGGTTTGTTAGCATTATCAGGAACGATAGTATCTAATTTCTCGCGAACTTCTTCATTGGTTACGTAAGGTAATTTTGGCGTAGTTTCTCTGTTGTTTTGTGGCAAATAACTCAATAGTTTTTTGATGTCTTCCAAACATTCAATTCCGTTTGGAGAAGTAATATGTGCTACACCTGATTTAGTTGAATGTGTACTTGCACCACCTAATTCTTCTGATGTCACTTCTTCATTTGTTACCGTTTTAACAACGTTTGGTCCAGTAACAAACATGTAGCTATTTCCTTCTACCATCATAGTAAAATCGGTCATAGCAGGCGAATAAACTGCTCCACCAGCACATGGTCCCATAATAGCAGAAATCTGTGGAATTACACCACTAGATTGCACATTTCTGTAAAAAATATCGGCATAACCACCAAGCGAACGAACACCTTCTTGAATTCTTGCTCCTCCAGAATCGTTTAATCCAATCATTGGCGCACCACTTTTTAGAGCCATGTCCATTACTTTGCAGATTTTCTCAGCATGAGTTTCAGATAATGAACCTCCAAAAACAGTAAAATCTTGTGCAAAAACATACACTACTCTACCATTAATTGTTCCGTAACCTGTAACAACTCCATCGCCATAGACGATTTCTTTTTCCATTCCGAAATCGGTAGTTCTGTGTGTTACCAACATTCCAATTTCTTCAAAAGAACCTTCATCCATAAGATATTCCACGCGTTCACGAGCCGTTAATTTCTTTTTGGCATGATGCGACGCAATTCTTTTTTCGCCTCCACCTAATTTGGCTAAAGCTATTTTATCGTTTAATATTTTGATTTTATCTTCCATTTCTTTTTGTATAATGTATTATTGTAAATTGTATATTGTATATTTTAAGTTTCATTTATACAGTATACAATTTACAGTATACAATTAAATAATTGGTAATCTTAAGATTTTTTTATCAGCAACATACTGTTTTAAAGCTATCATGGCTGCAATTTTTGCTTCAGTATCAAGGCTAGCTTTCATTTTTTCAGGATTGTAATACGCTTTTACAAATCCTGTATCAAAATCACCTGAACGGAATGCTTCGTGTTCCATCACAAATTTTCCGAAAGGTAAAGTTGTCGCAACACCTTCTACATGATAGTTATCAATAGCTTTAATCATTAACTCAATAGATTCTTCACGAGTTTTTCCATATGTTACCAATTTAGATAACATTGGATCATAATAAATTGGCACATCCATTCCTTCTTCGATACCATTATCTACTCTGATTCCTTCGCCTTCAGGTAATTTATAAGTACTTAAAAAACCAACATTCGGCAAGAAATCATTCATAGAATCTTCTGCATAAACACGAAGTTCCATTGCATGACCATGAATTATTAAATCTTCTTGTTTAATTTCTAAAGCTTCTCCACGAGCAACTTTAATTTGCAATTCAACTAAATCCAAACCAGAAATCATTTCGGTTACAGGATGTTCTACTTGCAAACGTGTATTCATTTCCAAGAAATAGAAATTGTGTTTGTCGTCCATCAAGAACTCAACTGTTCCAGCACCAAGATAATCGCAAGCACGAGCTACTTTTACAGCAGCTTCACCCATCTTTTTACGCATTTCTGGAGTTAAAATAGATGATGGAGCTTCTTCAACTACTTTTTGATGACGACGTTGTATGCTACATTCTCTTTCAAATACATACAAAACATTACCGTGACTGTCTGCCATAATTTGAATTTCAATATGACGCGGTTTAGTTACATATTTTTCAATAAAAACAGAACCATCACCAAAAGCTGAAGTAGCTTCACTAATTGCTCGATTCATTTGTGATTCGAAATCTTCTTCTCTTTCTACAATACGCATTCCTTTTCCACCACCACCAGCAGAGGCTTTAATCAAAATTGGAAAACCAACTTCTTTAGCCGTTTTTTTAGCTTCTTCCAAATCGGTAATGGCGTGATCAACCCCTGGAACCATTGGAATATCATATTTCATCACCGCTTCTTTTGCTGCTAATTTACTTCCCATCATTTCGATGGCTTTCGATTTTGGTCCGATGAAAATGATGCTATTTTTTTCACATTCTTCAGCGAAAGCAGAATTTTCACTTAAAAATCCGTATCCTGGATGAACCGCATCAACGCCTAATTCTTTACAGACTTCGATGATTTTATCACCACGTAAATATGATTGACTTGAAGCTGCTTCTCCAATACAAACTGCTTCGTCTGCATATTTTACGTGTAGTGCATTTCTATCGGCAGTTGAAAATACAGCTACCGTTTTTATGCCCATTTTCTTTGCCGTTTTCATTACTCTAATGGCAATTTCACCACGATTGGCAACTAATATTTTGGTTATTTTTTTCATTTATATTGAATTTATTTCAGTATCTCAACTTCGTACAAAGTCTAAATACTTAATACTTTTATCTTAATACTCTATTCAAACTCTATTAACAATTGTCCTTTGTCTACAGCATTTCCTTTTTGAACAGCAATAGATTTAATAACTCCATCGCGCGGAGAAAGGAAACTATTTTCCATTTTCATTGCTTCAAGAATTAATAACGGATCATTTTCTTTTACAGTCTGACCAACTTCAACACTGATTTCTAGAATTAAACCAGGCATTGGTGCTTTAATTGCGTTTACAACTTTTGTTCTGCCACGCTCAATTCCCATTTCTTTAATTAAAAGATCCAAAGCATCTGCAATAGCTACTTCGTAGGTGTTGTTGTTGACTTTTACAGTATATTTTTTTGCAATAAAATCAGCAGCTATTATTTCTGCTTTAAAGGGTTTGTTGTCTTTCAGCACATGGAACTTGTTGTTTTCCACACTCACGGCATCCAGATTTTTAAGGTCACTCTCGTTTAAATCAAAATTTATTGTATTGTTTACCGAAAGCTTATAATAAGTACTCATAAGACATAAATTTAATTTGTTGTAAATTTATAAAAACGAAATCGATTGCGATATGATAAAAGTCAAATAATTTGCTCATTTGATATAGTTTTTTTTCAATGTTATTTTATAAAAAAATTAAAACTGGCAAATACTAACTCAAAACCCGCAAATACTAATTCACCAAATGACAAATGAAAACTTCCCCTATCTTTGTCTAAGATAAGTTAAAACAGCACTATTTTGAAAAATAAAATTCACATAATCATTCTATTTTTTGGACTTACATCTTCCAACCAACTTTTTTCGCAAAAAAGCGAAATTGATAGTTTGAAAAGAGTATTACAAGTAACTAAAGTAGATACTTCAAAAGCGAATATATACAATCATATTGCTAATAAATACAAAGAAATCAATCCAGATTCAACAGCTTTTTATGCTCAAAAAGCAGCATTGTACTCTAAACAAATCAAATATGGTTTTGGATTAGGAAACTCATACATCAATCTTGGAAATTCAAATATTATACTGGGAAATTATGAAACGGCAACTGTTTGTTTCAATAAAGCTGCTGAACAATTTCAGGTATTACTAAAATCAGATGATGAAAATTTTCAATACAAAAATGGGCTTGCTAGAGCTTTTGCTAGTTTAGGTGTTATTTATTCTGAACAAGGAAATTACTATGTATCGCTTGAAAATTATCATAAAGCATTAAAATTATATTTAGAGGTTGGTCAAAAAAACAACATTTCAAAAATTTACAACAACATTGGAATTGCATATAAATCGCAGAGAAACAACACCAAAGCTCTTGAATATCTCAAAAAAGCATTAAAAATTCAAACTGAAATTGGGGAGCAAACAGTTCCTGTTACGCTTACCAATATTGGTGTGATTTATTTTGAACAAAACAATCTTTCAGAAGCACTAAAGCATTACTCGAAAGCAGAAAATTTGTTTAAAAAAATAGACAATACACGTGGATTTGCTTTATTAAACAATTATTTAGGTGATTATTATAAAAAAACAAAAGACAACACCAAAGCTATTTCATATTATAATTCTGCCGTAAAAATATATGACGAGTTGCAGAACAAACACGGTGCTTCATTGGCATTATACAATTTAGGTCAATTATATTTTGATCAAAAAAACTTCACCGAATCGATGAAGTTCGCTGAAAAATCATTGACTTATGCAAAAGAAATTGGTGTGCTAGATCAAACATTTCATTCAGAAAAATTGATGAGTGAATTATATGAAGCGCAAAATAATCAAGCAAAATCGTTGGAACATTTTAAACAATACATTATTGCCCGTGATAGTCTAACTAACATGGAAAACAGCAAAAAGTTCGTTCGTGCAGAAATGGATTTTGAATACCAAAAAAAGGAAGCTTTATTACATGAAAAAAGCAAAAGACTAACCCAGCTAACTATATTTTCTATCATCGGACTTTTACTCCTAGCAGGATTAATATTTGTTATTTACAATCGTAGGCAAATCAAAAAAAGATTGACCTTGCAAAAAGAAGTGGCAGAATACGAGCAAAAAGCATTGCATTTGCAAATGAATCCGCATTTTGTATTTAATTGTTTAGGTTCTATTTCTAGTTTTATTGTTCAAAATGGTACTGATTCTGCACTGAAATATTTATCAAAATTTTCAAAATTAATGCGATTGACACTTGAATATTCGAAAGGTTCATTAATTCCAATTGACAAAGAAATTGAAAGCCTGAAAAACTATCTTGAACTCGAACAATTACGTTTTCACAACAAATTTGATTTCGCAATAAAATCAAGTGATAAAGTCGAATTTAATATGGGATTGCCACCGCTTTTAATTCAGCCATTTGTTGAAAATGCGATTCTTCACGGAATGGTTCCAAAAGAAGGAAATGGAAAAATTGAAGTAAATTTTGATGTAAAAAATGGGCAACTAATTTGTTCAATTTTGGATGATGGAATTGGGATTTCAAAATCAAAAGAAATAAAAGAGAATTCGGTTCAAGCACATCAATCGATGGCATTAGAAATTACCAAAAAACGATTGGAAATTATGGAAGCAACCATAGCAAAATCGGCAGAAATTGAAATTATTGAAAACAACGGAACAACAGTTACATTGAGATTACCAATACAATACATAAAATAGTTTACAGTATTCAGTTGCAGTTGGCATAATGTAGATTACGCTTAACTGAGACTGAAAACTGAGACTGAAAACTAAAAATATGATTACAGCTGTATTAATAGACGACGACAAACATTTACGAACAGGATTAAAAGCCCTTTTGGAACGCTATACTAAAGAAATTTCGATTATTGGTGAAGCAGAAAGTGTGAAAACTGGCGTGGCGACTTTAGAGCAATTGCAACCACAAGTTATTTTCCTAGATATCCATTTATCTGATGGAACTGGATTTGATATTTTGGAACAATTGGCAAAAACCAAAGGCAAAACATCAGCTCATATTGTATTTATTACAGCACACGAGCAATATGCGTTGAAAGCTTTCAAGTTTAGTGCATTAGATTTTATTTTGAAACCTGTTGATCCTGAAGAGTTGCAAAACACCATTGTGAAAATTAAAGAAGCAGTTGGCAAAAGCAACTCGTTTGAACATATTGATTTATTGCTCGAAAATATTCGCAAAAAAGTTGACAATTTTAAAAGAATTGCCCTTTCTACAAGTGATGGCATTCATTTGTTTGAAGTTTCAGATATTATTCGATGTGAAGCTAAAGGAAATTACACCGAGTTTTTTATAAAAAACCACAAACCACTTTTAATATCGCGCACCTTAAAAGAGTTTGAAGAAATGCTTACCGAACATGGATTTGAAAGAATACACCAATCCCATTTGATAAACCTTTCCTATCTAAAATCATATATCAAATCAGATGGTGGTTATGTGATTATGGCAGACAATACCAATATTCCATTAGCGCAAAGCAAAAGAGAAAAATTGCAAGAATTGATTAAATCACTTTAAACTAGAAAAATTATGAAAGTATTAATAAAAACAAACCCAATGAAAAAAATAATCATCCTTTTGATGTCGTTCACTGGAATGGTAAACGCTCAAATTATAAATTTTCCTGATACAAACTTCAAACAATATTTACTACAATCAAGTGTAAATAATGAAATTGCAAAAAATGCTCTTGATGAAAACATAAAAATTGATGCAAATGATGACGGAAATATACAAATAACCGAAGCACTAAATGTTTACAAAATATTTATTTCCTACTATGAGATAAATGATATCACTGGCGTAAATAGTTTTTCAAATTTACAGATTTTGACATGCTATAGTACAAATATAACTAGTGCTTCAATATCTGGATTAAACAATCTGACACTTCTCGATCTATCAAACAATAATAATTTACTAAGTGTTAATTTTTCATCTTTAAATAGTATTGAAACAATATACATAAATCATTGTCAATATTTATCGTCAATGGCATCAAGCGGTTTAACAAATTTAAAAGAACTAGATTGTAATAGCGGAAATTTTACAACATTAACATTATCTGATTACCCTAACTTAAAAAAATTAAATTGTTTCGCAAATTTATTAACAAGTATCGATTTAACAAATTTAAATCAATTAGAAGTTTTCAATTGTCTAAATAACCAAATAAGTTCTCTTAACTTAAATGGACTAACAAACCTAAAAGAATTATACTGCAAAGGCAACAATTTAACTAACTTGAACCTAAATGGTTTAATAAATCTAGAGATTCTTAACTGTGCTAGTCAAAAAGATTACGGCGGAATTGGTATTTCAACTATAGATTTTATAGGCTTAACAAGCTTAAAATCAATAATTTGTGATGATAACAATTTTAGTGAATTATCTATTTCAGGTTTACCAAATCTAGAAATTCTTTCATGTTCAATGAATTCAATGAATAGTTTATCAATTAATACTCTCACAAGTTTAAAACATCTATATTGTCCATTTAATTTATTAACTAGCCTAAACATCAACAATTTAACTAATTTGACTTATTTAGATTATAAAAATAATCTAGTAGGGAATATTAGTTTTAGCACTCTTAATAACTTAGAATATTTAGACTGCTCAAATGTAGGAATGAGCTCAATTGATGTGTCTAATCTTGTTAATCTGAAAAGTTTGTCTTGTAATGGAAATTCATTAACTCAATTGGAAGTATCAAACTTAGTAAATTTAGAAAGTTTGTCATGTGGTAGTAATCAACTAGAAACTTTGAATATTTCAAACTTAATAAACTTAGAGACTTTGGGGTGTACAGATAATCAATTAATTGAATTGGATCTAACCAATTCACCAAAATTATCAAGTATAGGTGTTGGTCAAAACCTCTTTACATCATTAGACTTAAGCAATTGCACCGTTAGCTTAGAAAATATTTATAATTATTATGATTTTTCAAATTCACCTAATTTAAGTTATGTAAATTTAAAAAACGGGAAGGATTTTAGTTCTTTTTTTAATTTAAGTGCTTATGATTGTCCACAATTAAGTTATGTATGCGTGGATGATGAAAATTTATATATTGTTAAAGACGCCCTAGCTTACTCGGAAACTTTTAATGCCCAAGTTAATTCATATTGCACATTTACACCTGGTGGTAATTACAATACAATTAATGGAAAAATAGCATTCGATTCAGAAAATAATGGATGTGATTTAAATGATTTGCCTCGACCAAACATAAAAATTTCTATCAATGATGGACAAAATCAGGGTAGCACTTTTACAAATCAAAATGGTGATTATACTTTTTATACACTTGATGGTAGTTTTGTATTAACTCCTGAAATAGAGAATCCAACATGGTTTACCTTTTCACCAACCACTGGATTAGTAAACTTTCCTGATTCAAATAATAATAGTACAAATCAAGATTTTTGCATAACAGCAAATGGTATGCATAACGATTTAGAAATAATATTTTACTCTATTACTAGTGCTGTTCCTGGTTTCAACTCAGATTATAGAGTTATATATAAAAACAAAGGAAACCAAACACTTTCAGGTAACATAAAACTAAATTTTGATGATACTATAATTGATTTTGTGAGTTCTACTGAAGTAATATCAAATCAAACAACAGGCGAATTAACATGGAATTATACCAATATATTACCATTTGAAAGCAGAAGTTTTGATGTAACTATGAACTTAAATTCTCAAACAGAAACGCCACCACTAAATATGGGAGACATATTGAATTATAATGTAATAATTTCTCCAAGCATAACTGATGAAACACCACAGGATAATATATTTACCTATAACCAAACAGTAAACAACTCAGAAGTAGTAAACAGCATAGAGTGTATTGAAGGAGAAAGCCTTTCAGAAAATGAAATCGGGAAATATTTACATTATTTGGTTAACTTTGAAAACACCGGAAATTCAAGTGTCGATAATGTTGTTATAAAAGATGAAATAGATGAAACACAATATGATGTATCTTCAATTCAACTACTTAACTCTACAAATTCAGTTACAACAAGAGTTACGGGTAACATAGTTGAATTTATTTTTGAAAACATTAATCTCGCTCCTGCTCAAGGCAATCCACCAGTTGGCGGTCATGGAAATGTTTTATTCAAAATTAAATCTAAAAACGACTTGGTTTCTGGTGATTTTGTAAGCAAATCAGTTTCAATTTTCTTTGATTATAATGCTCCTGTAAATACAGATTCAGCAATTACTACCTTTGAAAACTTAAGCAATTCGATTTTTGAATTTGACAATTCGGTTTCAATTTATCCAAATCCAACTTCTTCAAAAATCAATATCAATAGTAATTTCAATATCAAATCAGTTGAATTATATGATGTTCAAGGAAGAGTTTTAGTTACTCAAATTGGAAGTTCTAAATCGATGGATATTTCAGATAAAACTAACGGAATTTATTTCTTAAAAATAACTACTGAAAAAGGTAGTAAAGTAGAAAAATTGGTTAAAGAGTAATAAGTAGTTTGATTAATTAGATTAAAGGCGCAAATTCTCATAAGGTTTGCGCTTTTTTTGCTATAAAATCAAAAGCGCAAATTCACGCAGAGTAGCAATTGGTTTTGAATACCAAAACAATTCAAAATCTTCAAAATTTGCTTCAAAATCATCTTTTAATTGTGAAAAAGTAGTTGTCTTTTGGTTATAAATTGAAATGGTTTCTAAAGTTGCTATCAACCAAATTGCCTTTTCTTTTTCTAATGAAACTTGGAATGTTTCAACTTTATCATGAAAAGTTAATTGCATCATTTCCCATGAACTACCTTTTTTTGATTTGGTGAAAGTTTCAACAAGCGGCTTTCCGCCTATCCAAATTATTTTTGCAGAAGGTTTTATGGCAAAATCAATTTCTTTTTCAAGACAAGAAACAATATAATCTGAAGGAATTTTAGTCTTAGGAATTTTGAAATCAAACCAATCTTGCAAGTCATAATCAAAACAAATTCCGTGCATATAATTAAACAACGATTTCTTTAATCCGAAACTAAATTTATCGTGATTGATTCCGGTTTTGTCTTTAAAATTGATGTCGTTATTAGCAAAAGTAATTTCGTTTTGTTCAGGAATCACACCAAATTCATCAGGAAACATTCCGACTGGCGAATGTGCTGTCATAGCAAATTGATGCCAAAAACCACTTTGTAAAATTCCTACTTCAAATAGTTGTCGAACCATTTCCAAGCTATCAACCGTTTCTTGTACCGTTTGCGTAGGATAACCATACATCAAGTATGCATGAACCATGATGCCGCTTTCGGTAAAATTTCGAGTTACTTGTGCCACTTGTTCAACCGTTACACCTTTTTTTATTAAATCTAAAAGTCGGTCAGAAGCCACTTCCAATCCACCCGAAACAGCTATGCAACCAGAAGTCTTTAGTAAAACGCATAAATCGGCTGTAAAACTTTTTTCAAAACGAATATTTGTCCACCAAGTCACAACCAAGTTTCGTTTGATGATTTCCAAAGCAACTTCACGCATCAATGCTGGTGGTGCCGCTTCATCTACAAAATGGAATCCGTTTTCACCTGTTTGCGCAATTAATTCCTCCATTCTATCAACTAGAATTTTGGCCGCAATGGGTTCGTATAACTTGATATAATCTAATGAAATATCGCAAAACGTGCATTTTCCCCAATAGCAACCGTGCGCCATAGTGAGTTTGTTCCATCGACCATCGCTCCATAAACTGTGCATCGGATTGGCAATTTCGATAACCGAAATATATTTATTCAACAACAAATCAGAATAATCAGGAGTTCCTACTTCGCTTTGTTTGTAGTCGTTACGAGTTGAATTGTTTATGTAAACTACTTCATCTTCTTGAAGAAGAAAAGTTCTTTTAAACTCTTTGGAATTTGGAATTTGAACATTAGAATTTAGTAACTCAATTGGCAATTCGCCATCATCTAAAGTTATAAAATCGAAAAATTCAAAAACTCGTTTATCTTTTAATTCTCTTAGTTCAGTATTTGGAAAACCGCCGCCCATAGCTATTTTAATAGATGGGAAATTATCTTTTATAAACTGTGCACAGCGAAAAGCACTATATAAATTACCTGGAAAAGGAACTGAAAAACAAACCAATTTTGGTTGTACGTCTTCAATTCTTTCTTTCAGGATTTTGAGTGTTATTTTGTCAATATATGTTGGTTCATTTTGCAAATGTTTATACAAATCATCAAACGAATTGGCACTTCTACCCAAACGCTCTGCATAGCGACTGAACCCGAAATTTTCATCAACACATTCTACAATAAAATCGGATAAATCTTCGAGATATAAAGTAGCTAAATGTTTGGCTTTGTCCTGCATTCCCATAGTTCCAAACGCCCATTCCATATCATCTAATTGTGCAAAACGTGATGCTTCTGGTAGAAAATTACCACTACAAATTTGACGAGCTAATGATGGATTTTTCCCTTGAAGAAACGTGATTACAGAGTCTATTGTTTTGATGTAATCGTCTTTTAAAGAAAAGATTCTTTCAAGGTTGTGGGTTGTAGGTTGTAGGTTGTAGGTTGAAAACATTGTAGACAAGCCATCTTTTGAAAACAATTCTAAAATCACTTCAATTCCTAAATCCATTTGGAATGCTGAAATTCCTTTTGTATTCAAAAACCCTTTTATATAAGCTGTCGCTGGATACGGTGTATTCAGTTGGGTAAAAGGTGGTGTTATAAGAAGAAGGTCTTTCAATGGAAATGGTTTTTGCAAAAGTAATTGTTTTTATAATACTTTTGTTTGTTGTGATTTGTAAGAAATTTTTATCTTTACATTTTATATATACACTTTATGAAAACTAGAATACTTTCATATATCCTACTATTTTCAATAACCTTATTTTCTCAAAATAAAAACTCTTCTATTGGTTTTATTGAAAACAAAGGGCAAATTATTGATCAAAATGGTAAGCCTAATAAAAAAGTCAAATATCTATTGAACACAAATGGATTAAATGTTCAAATTAGAGAAAATGGCTTTAGTTATGATATTTACGAAACCAAAAAACATAAATTATCCAAAAAAGAAATTGCAAAGCAGAATCCATTTCCTGAAGCATTACGAGAAAAAAACAAGCTTCCAGACTATAAACTAGAATACATCTACCATAGAATAGATATTGATTTTCTCAATTCCAGAAAAAATGCAAAAATTATAGCTGAAGACAAGTCAACCGACTATGATAACTACTATAATGTGATTGGAAAACCTGAAGGCGTGTTGAAAGTTCATAAATACAAACAAATAACTTATGAAAATATTTACCCTAATATTGATGTAGTTTTTTCAATTCCAAATGATAGTCTAAAACCTGTTGAATATAATTTTGTTGTTAAACCAAATGGAAAAATTTCAGATATTCAACTAAAATTCAATGGTGCTAAAACAGAACTTTTAGATAATAAAATCAAACTAAATGTTCGTTTTGGAGCTATGGAAGAGATACTTCCCATGAGCTGGATTGAAAACGGAAAATCTAAAACAGAAGTTGCCATTAACTATAAAAAGTTAGCAAAAAATGTTTATAGTTTTGTTAGTGTCACTTCAAGTTATGGCAAAACTTTGGTAATTGATCCTGTGCCTATTCGGCTTTGGGGAACTTATTGTGGTGGAGATGGTGGGGATAAAGCTAATAAAGTTATTATAGATTTAAATGGAAATATTTATTCAGGAGGAATCACTACATCCTTCAATAATATTTCTACAATAGGTGCACATCAATTAACTCATTGGCCTTTATTTAGTGCTAATTTTTTTGATTACGATTGTTTTATTGTGAAAATGAATAGTTCTGGCTCTAGATTATGGGGTACATATTTAGGAGGAAATGATCAAGATAATTTAAAAGATTTAGCTATTGATAAACTAAATAATCTAATAATTACAGGTTTTTCAAATAGTAACCTAAATAGTATTTCATCAACAGGTTCATATCAACAAAATCTTAATTATAACTTTTTGGGAAGTGCTAATAATATAGATGCTTTTCTAGTAAAATTTAATGAAAATGGAACTCGAATTTGGGGGACTTTTTATGGAGGTAATTTTAATGATATATCTAACTGCTTATCGGTAAATGAATTAAACGAAATAATAATTAGCGGAATTACTTTTAGCGAAACTGCCATTGCAACACCTGGAAGTCATAAAACTGCATTTTCTAATTCATTTAATACCCAATATGATGGATTTATAGCAAAATTTGATACGCTAGGCAATAGAATTTGGGGAACTTATTTTGGTGGTGATATGCAAGAGAATATTAATGATGTAAAAACAGATAATTTAAATAATATTTATATAGCTGGAAATGCTTACAGTACAAATGGAATTTCAACATTAGGTTCATTTCAATATAATAGAAATACAAATTGGGATGGGTTTGTTTCAAAATTTTCATCCACTGGTAATCAAATATGGGGAACATATTTTGGAGGAGAAAGCGAAGATCATTTAAATAAATTGGTAATTGGTAGTAACTCTATATATTTGGCAGGTAAAACTTCAAGTAATTCTAACATTTCATCTGCAAATGCATTTATTTCTATTGCTCCACATACTGGTAATACTGGTTATGATGGGATTTTATTAAAATTTGATTTTAATGGTAATAGAATTTGGTCAACTTATTTTTATGATGATCTCTATGATTTAGATATTGACAATAATGAAAACATCTTTTTTGTTGGACAAACTCAATCAGATCTGAACATCGCTACTGCAAATTCATATCAAAGTATTCGATCTTTTTCAGATGGTTTTATTCAAAAATTTAATACAAACGGACAAAAAATTTGGGGAACGTATTACGGAGGGGAATCTATTGATGGTTTATATTCAATTAAATGTGATAACATAAATAATTTTTTTTATGTTGGGGGTTACACTTTGAGTTATAATGACATAGCTACATCAGGTACTTTACAGTCAAATTATTCAGGTAATTTTGAAGATGGTCTAATTGCTAAATTTCAAGATTGTTTATCATCACCTCAAGTCAGTATAAACAACCCTTGCATTGGCAACACTTTAAACCTAACCGCATCAGGCGGTACAAATTATTCTTGGACAGGTCCAAATGGTTTTACTTCATCTTCACAAAATCCAACAATAACAAACGCTCAAACAATAAATTCAGGACAGTATACGTGTACAATAACAGGTACTGGAGGCTGCGATGGTACAATTTCAACAACTGTTACTGTGGGCGACAACACTAAACCAATCCCAAACCAAACAACATTACCAACCATAACAGGAGATTGCAACACAACAATTTCAACTATTCCAACTGCTACGGATAACTGTGCTGGTATTATAAACGGCACAACAACAGATGCATTAAGCTATGCTTTACCTGGAACTTATACCATAAATTGGAAATATGATGATGGAAACGGTAACGTAGAAACGCAACAACAATCTATAGTTATTACAACTGTTGCTCTTCCAACCCTAACTTCTCCTCAATCTTTCTGTATTCAACAAAATCCAACATTAAATTCTATTTCAATAAATGGCCAAAACATCAAATGGTATGATGCACAAACACTTGGTAACTTACTTCCTAGTTCAACTGTTTTGATAAATGGCTCTACTTATTACGCATCGCAAACTATAAATAGTTGTGAAAGTTTAAGAGTTCCAATAACAATAAATATCCAAAACACAGCTGCTCCTACTGGAAATGCAAACCAAAGTTTTTGCGCTACTCAAAATGCAACTCTAAATGAAATTGCAATTTCTGGAAATACTATAAACTGGTATTCGTCTCCATCAAGCACAGTAATTTTACCAACTACAACCTTACTTGTAAATGGTTCAACTTACTACGCAACACAAACAATAAATGGTTGTGAAAGTGTAAATAGAATTGCGGTTACAATCACGCTAACAACAACTTTGAATGCCAATAATTATTCGAAATCCTTTTGTGATGATTTAGATGATGGTTTGGAAACAATTCTGCTTTCTGATTATAATTCATTTTTACTTCCTTCGGTTACAAATGAAATTTTCACCTACTACAACTCAAATTCAAGTGCTGAAAATCAAATTCAATCAGATCAAATTAATCTTAATTACACTTTAACAACAGGAAATCATATTGTATTTGTTAGAATAGATTCTTCTAATGGATGCCATCAAGTGGTAGAATTAAATCTGACCTTATTTTCTAATCCAGTTATTAATCTGAAAGATATAATTCCAATTTGTGAGAACAAAGACATTAATGTCAATGCTGGAAACGGATTTGATAGTTATACATGGTCAACTGGTATAACTAATCAACAATCAATTTTGATTACTCAACCAGGTAGTTATTCACTAACAGTCACCAAAAATAATGGTTCAATTACTTGCTCTAAAACAAAAAATTTCACAGTTGTCAATTCAAATACAGCAAGTATTTCATCTATAGAAACTTCAGATTGGACAGATAATCAAAATACAATTTCTGTCTTCTTATCTCCATCAAGTGTTGGTAATTACGAATATTCGTTAGATGGTATAAAGTATCAAGATAGTCCAATATTTGATAACTTAATGAGTGGTTTTTATACAGTTTATGTAAATGACAAAAATGACTGTGGTGAAATAACTGATGAAGTTTTTTTACTAATGTACCCAACTTTTTTCACGCCAAATAACGATGGATACAATGATTATTGGAAAATCAAATTATCCGAACTTGAACCTGGTTTAACCATTAAAATTTTTGATCGATTCGGAAAATTCATAAAATTGTTAGATAATGATGACATTAGTTGGGATGGAACTTATATCCAAAAGCCGCTTCCAGCAGATGATTACTGGTTTGTAATTACCAGAGCTAACGGCAAAGAATATAGAAACCATTTTACATTGAAGCGTTAAAAATTAATTAATATTTAAAAACAAATCTTCATCAACTCTAATATTCATTATTTTTACAAAAATTTTAAAAATGCCAAACGACTGTATAACGTATCAAAATTCGGGCTATTTCACTCAATTAATTGTAGATTATTTGGAGGAAAAAGAATCGTTGCAACCACTTTACAATCGTTTTCCAAAAATTGAAAATTTTAAAAGTCAGATTGAAGAGAAAAATAGCAATTACAATGACAACTTCAATGGCAATAACAAAAGAGAAATTTTAGTTGCTGAACTTGAAAAACAATATCAAAATTTTGAAGTTTCTGAAACAACTTTAAACAATATTAAACTTTTAAACAACTCTAAAACTTTCACAGTTACGACTGGACATCAACTGAATTTATTTACTGGCTATTTATATTTTATTTATAAAATTGTTTCAACTATTAATCTTTGTAAACAATTAAAATCGGAATATCCAGAGTACAATTTTGTGCCGATTTATTGGATGGCAACCGAAGATCATGATTTTGACGAAATCAATTATTTCAACTTTAAAGAAAAAAGAATTCGTTGGAATCGAGAAAGTTCTGGACCAGTTGGAAGATTATCTACTGATGGTTTGGATAAAGTTTTGGAAGTTTTTTCTAAAGAAATTGGAAATTCTTCAAATGCCAAAAAATTGAAAGAACTTTTTGAAAATGCTTATCTAAAAAACAATAATTTAGCAGATGCCACAAGATTTTTAACCAACGAGTTATTCAAAAATGAAGGGTTAGTGATTTTGGATGGCGATTCAAAAGATTTGAAAAAATTGTTTATTCCTTATGCTAAAAAAGAGCTTTTGGAGCAAACTTCTTTTCAAAAAGTAACGGAAACTAATCAACTTCTAAAAGACTATTTTATTCAAGTAAATCCTCGTGAAATTAATTTATTTTACATTGAAGATAATTTGCGCGAACGAATAATTCTTGAAAATGGAATTTATAAAATTAACAATACAACTTTACAATTTTCTGAAAATGAAATTGTAGCCGAATTAGAAAAGAATCCTGAAAAATTTAGTCCAAATGTTATTTTGAGACCTTTATATGAAGAAGTTGTTTTGCCTAATCTTTGCTATATTGGTGGTGGCGGTGAACTAGCGTATTGGTTTGAATTGAAAGCTAATTTTGAAGCTAATAACGTAACTTTTCCAATGCTTTTACTTCGTAATTCTGTTTTACTTGCAACCGAAAAACAAGTTACAAAAGCTGATAAACTAGACTTAAAATGGAAAGATTTATTTACCAATCAAAAAGAGTTAGTCAACAACCAAACCAAGAAAAAAACAGCTTTTGAAATTGATTTTTCTTCTCAAAAAGAGCAATTAAGCAAGCAATTTGAATATTTAAATCAATTGGCAACCCAAACCGACAAATCGTTTATTGGAGCAGTAAAAGCCCAAGAATCCAAACAATTAAAAGGATTAGAGAATCTTGAAAAAAGATTGCTAAAAGCCCAAAAAAGAAAACTTTCAGAAGAATTAAATAGAATTACTTCACTTCAAAACGAATTATTTCCGAACCAAAGTTTGCAAGAAAGACAATTAAATTTTTCTGAATTTTATATCGAAATTGGGGATTTGTTTCTTGAGAAAATTATAAAAGAATTGAAACCTTTAGATAATGAGTTTTCAATTATAGAATTATAAATTTAGTAAAAAAGGAGTTTCTCTTATTTTGTTTACATAATTTTATTCGACAAAACTACGTTTTTGATAATTTTATCAACACTATAACGTTTTCGCTATTTTTTTTAAGAAACGTTTTGATTGACTAACTCAAAATAACTTTAAATTAGCATAAAATTAAATTTTTAATAAAAAATTAAACACTTATGAAAACAAAATTACTTTTATTACTGGCAGTAGTTATGACTGCTTTTAGTGTAAATGCGCAAACAATAGCTATTGTAGGCGAAGCTGCTGGCGGATGGCCTGGAGATCCTGGTAACCCTGGCCCAACAGATATACACCAAATGACATCAACGGATGGAATAAACTGGACATATACTGGATTAGTTCTTACTAATGCTGGTGAAGTTAGTGGTTGTTCAGGTGCAAATTGCGGCGGAGTAAAATTTAGACAAGATAATGCTTGGGCTATTAATTGGGGGTCAGCTTCATTTCCATCGGGTACAGGAACACAGGGTGGCACAAATATTCAGTGCTTAGCTGGTACATACGATGTTACTTTTAATAGTGTCACTGGTGAATACAATTTTTCAGGAGGTGCACCAATTCCTGTTGTTAAATTAGTAGGAACAGCTGTAACTGGTGGAACTGTAACTATGAATGCACAAACACTCACAACGTTTACACTACCTTTAACAACATTTTTAGATGGTACTGCTCAGTTTGAAGTTGATGGTGAACTTGCTGGAGGAACTGGATTCCCAACTGGTACTTTTGTTGATGCCACACAATTTATTCCTGTAGTCGCAGGTGCTTATACAAGTGTAACTGTAAACATTGAAACAGGTGAATACGTATTTACAGCTGCTCCGCTCTACCCACTTATAGGATTAATTGGTAGTGGAACAACTGGTAATGATGCTGGATGGGGACAAGATATTGATATGACAACTTCAAACGGAGTTAATTATAAATTGAGTAATCAAGAATTATTTAGTGTAAATACAAGTAATGGTAATCCTGGTGGATTAAAATTTAGAGAAAATAATGAATGGACTAACTCATGGGGTGGAGTTTCATTTCCAAATGGTCCAATAGCAGGTGATAATAATGATATAATTGTAACTGCAGCTGGAACATACAATTCATATTTCAACTATACCACAAAAGCTTATAACTTTGTTAAAGTAGGTAGTATTTCTCTTGTAGGTGATGCTGTAGGCGGGTGGCCAGACTCTCCAGGAAATCCTGGTCCAGTCGATATTAACATGATGTCAACAACAGATGATGAAAATTATACTTTAACAAATCTTACTGTAGTTGCTGGCGGTTGTAAATTTAGACAAGATAATGATTGGAGCATTCCATCGTTTGGAAGTGATCAATTCCCAGCTGGAACTGATACTAATAATGACATAATTATTGAAGCTGGTGAAGAAGGCACTTACGATGTTACTTTCAAAAAAAGCACTAAAGAGTATACCTTCACACCTTCATTAGCAACTACAAGCTTCGCTAAATCAAACTTCAAAGTTTACCCTAACCCATCTAATACTAATTGGAACTTTACTTCTGCTAAAGATGTAATTATTTCTATTCAAGTAGTTGATATGTTAGGTAAAGTTGTAGCAACTTCAACTTCTACTACTGTTGATGCTTCTGCATTAACAACTGGAGTTTACTTTGCAAAAGTGGCTACAGCTACTGCAACTGAAACTATTAAAGTGGTTAAAAACTAATACTTAGTAAACCTAATTATATAAAACTCCTGATAAATACTTTTATCGGGAGTTTTTTATTAAACAACAAACCTTTAAACTCCTAAACTTTTTCAAACTTTTAAACTTCTAAACTTACAAACTCTTAAACCTTTAAACTCTTAAACCTTTAAACTTTTAAACTTTTAAACTCCTAAACTTTTTAAAACTTTTAAACTCTTAAACTTTTAAACTCCTAAACTTTTAACTACTTTTGCATCCGAATTATAATACACAAACAAAAAATGGCAACAAATAGAACATTTACAATGATTAAACCTGATGGTGTAGAAAACGGACACATCGGTGGAATTTTAAATATGATTACTGAAGGTGGTTTCAGAATTGTAGCAATGAAATTAACACAATTAACAGTAGCGGATGCTCAAAAATTCTACGCAGTTCACGCTGCAAGACCATTCTTTGGCGAATTGGTTGAATTTATGACACGCGGACCAATTGTTGCTGCTATATTAGAAAAAGAAAATGCTGTAGAAGACTTCAGAACTTTAATTGGTTCAACAAATCCTGCTGATGCTGCCGAAGGTACAATCCGTAAAAAATACGCAACTTCTATTGGAGAAAATGCTGTTCACGGTTCAGATTCTGATGAGAATGCTGCTATCGAAGGTGCTTTTCACTTTGCTGGTAGAGAACAGTTTTAGTATTCAGTATTCAGTCGCAGTTGGCAGTTATGTATATTGTGAATAAAATAAAAAATCCCGTCGCGTTATTATACAAGACGGGATTTTTCATTTTAAAAAAACTTGAAACCTGAAACTTGAAACAAAAAATTTATCTCAAAACAATTGATTTTACAACTTCTTTACCCATTTCTTCATTTATCATTTTAATTATTTTGTCTTTTCCGTAACTCAATTCTTCTCTCAAAACAGCTGAAGTTAATGACACATAAAGAATAGTTCCTTTCAAAACAACTTCTTTTGTATAAGTGTTTACGCCATTTCCCATAAGGTTTTTCCAAGCTTGCTCAACGTCAATTTTATCCATGCCCGATTCGAGCTTATTGACTTCAATAAACTGCTTTAAAACATCTGAAATTGAACCTTCGTTACTTAGTCTTTTTGCCATTATTTTAATGAAAAAGGTTTTGCTCTTTTATAATGATATTCTAATTCTTGCTTGTTTTTTACAACAAAAGTAGAATCTTTTATTTCAATAATTTCTTCTTTCCACTTTGCTAAATCTGTTTCATAATTGATAACAAAAGTAGAACCTTCAGATGAAATCGAAATTTTTTCTTTAATGTCATTAGTCAGATAAGTTCCATCTAACTGAGGCATTACTTTTTGGCGAAAGCCTTTATTTTCTTTAATTTCAAAAAAATCGATTGTTTCATTAACCTTGTAATCTTTCTTGATTCCATCAGCAAGAACAACATTTTCAATTTCCCAATAACCATTTATTTTAGCGATGTCTTTTTCGCTAATTGCCTGTTTACAAGAAACAAACATACTGCCTATAATCAGAAGTGATGCAATTTTTTTCATAATCAAAATAAAACTGAAATTTACAATATAAATTTGAAGAATAAAACTATTTTTGATTAAACCTTTTTGGTTTTTAAAAGTCAAAATAGAAAACCCAATCTACTATGAAAAAGATACTTATTTTATTTTTGATGTCAAATTTCTTTCTTTCTTGCGCTTCCTCATCTGATGAAACGCCAAATGTTCCAGAGCAAATGTATTTCCCACCATTAACTGGAGATACTTGGGAAACAAAATCAATAGCTGACTTAGGTTGGAATCAAGCTGCTGTTCAACCTTTACTAGATTATTTAGAATTGAAGCATTCCAAATCGTTCATAGTTTTAGTAAATGGACGAATTGTATTAGAAAATTATTTTAATGGTCATGATGCAACAAAAATATGGTATTGGGCAAGTGCTGGAAAAACGTTAACATCCACAGTAACCGGAATTGCGCAACAAGAAGGTCTTCTAAATATAAATAATAAAGTTTCGGATTATTTAGGAACGGGTTGGACAAGTGCACCAATTGCAAAAGAAAATCTGATTACTTGCAAAAATTTGTTATCCATGAATTCTGGATTGAATGATGCTTTGGGTGATGATGTTTCTCCTGCCAATCTTCAATATGTGGCTGATGCAGGTCAGCGTTGGGCTTATCATAATGTATATGTAAAGCTTCAAGATGTCGTTGCGCAAGCTAGTGGACAAACATGGACAAATTATTTCAACACCAAATTAAGAGATAAAATAGGAATGACTGGAGGAGCTTGGATACAACAAGATGGATTGAGCGTCTACACAAGCAACTCGAAAAGCATGGCTCGCTTTGGATTATTGGCTCTAAACAAAGGAACATGGAACGGAACTACCGTTTTGAATGAAACTTATTTTAACGATGCTACCAATACTTCGCAAACTATAAATCAGGCTTATGGCTATTTATGGTGGTTGAATGGAAAAACATCTTATCATTTACCACAAACTCAATTTCAATTCCCAAACATGCTAATTCCAAGTGCTCCAAGTGACATGTATTGTGCGCTAGGTAAAAATGATCAAAAAATATATGTAATTCCAAGTAAAAAAATGGTAGTCATCAGGATGGGTGAAGTTGCAGATGGCGTAAACTTTGCGCTATCAGATTTTGATGAAGTATTATGGCAAAAAATAAGTGCGTTATATCAGTAACGCACTTATTAAATATTCTATTTTTTTTAAATTTTATTTAAAGAAAGAATCTACAAATTCATATTTGTTAAATACTTGTAAATCGTCAATTCCTTCACCAACACCAATATATTTTACTGGAATCTGAAATTGATCAGAAATACCTATTACAACGCCACCTTTTGCAGTTCCGTCTAATTTGGTTACTGCTAAACAAGTAACTTCGGTTGCGGCTGTAAATTGTTTTGCTTGTTCAAAAGCATTTTGCCCTGTTGAACCATCTAAAACTAATAATACATCGTGTGGAGCTTCGGGAGTAACTTTTTGCATTACTCGTTTTACTTTAGTTAATTCGGCCATCAAACCAACTTTGTTGTGCAAACGACCAGCTGTATCAATAATTACAATATCAGCTTCTTGAGAAACGGCACTTTGAATGGTGTCGAAAGCAACTGATGCTGGATCGCTTCCCATTTGTTGACGAACAATTGGAACACCTACTCTATCAGCCCAAATTTGTAATTGATCGATTGCTGCTGCTCTAAAAGTATCGGCAGCACCAAGAACAACTTTGTAACCTTGCTTTTTGAATTGACTTGCCAATTTACCTATTGTAGTTGTTTTTCCAACACCATTAACACCAACCACCATTATTACATAAGGTTTTGTATTAATAGGAATTACAAACTCAGATTCTTCACCAGTATTAGTTTCAGAAAGCAAACCTGCAATTTCTTCACGTAGAATTTTATTAAGCTCATCCGTTCCAAGATATTTATCTTCGGCTACTCTTTTTTCAATTCTTTTTATGATTTTTAAAGTAGTATCAACACCAACATCTGAAGCTACAAGGATTTCTTCAAGATTATCTAAAACCTCATCATCAACTTTTGATTTTCCAGCAACTGCTTTAGTAAGCTTAGAAAAAAAACTTGTTTTAGATTTTTCCAAACCTTTGTCTAAGGTCTGTTTGTCCTGCTCGTTTAGAACAGGTTCTTTCTTATCGGAAGAGAATAATTTTTTAAAAAAACTCATTTCAATTTGGGAATTAGCAATTAAACAATAGATTTATTTTCTATTACTTAATAAAATGATGCACAAATATAAAAATAAAAAAAGCTACTTGCGAATGAAAGTAGCTTTTCTATATAAAGTTTGCGTTAATTATTTCTTTTTCAAGAATTCATCAACTTCTTCTGGAGTCATAATGCTTTCAACGAAAGTATATGCACCTGTTTTTGGAGATTTCACCATTTTGATGGCTTTTGATAATCTCTTAGAAGATGTTTGTAACGATGCTACGGTTTTCTTTGCCATGACTTATATTATTTAATTTCTTTATGAACTGTAACACGTTTCAAGATAGGATTAAATTTTTTAATCTCTAATCTATCTGGAGTGTTTTTTTTGTTTTTAGTTGTAATGTATCTAGAAGTTCCGGCAACACCAGTTGCTTTATGCTCTGTACACTCTAAAATTACCTGAATTCTATTACCTTTCTTTGCCATTTTGCTATCTATTTATTTTTGGAAAAGATTATTTAATAAATCCTTCTGCTTGTGCTTTTTTCAAAACTGCAGAAATTCCATTTTTATTAATTGTTTTTATTGTAGATGCAGCTACTCTAAGAGTAATCCATCTATCTTCTTCAGGAAGATAAAAACGTTTTTTAAGTAAGTTTACAGAAAACTTTCTTTTAGTTTTATTCATCGCGTGAGAAACATTGTTTCCCGTCATCGCTCTTTTACCAGTAAGGTCACAAACTCTTGACATTATGCTTATCTTTTATCGTTATTCAAATCGAGGGTGCAAAGAAAAGAAAAATAAACCTATTACGCAAAAAAATTATACTACATTTTTTAAAATTTCTTTTTGAAGCATTTCTAAACTTTTATTTACTGCTCTGAGTATCACTTTTTCTCGAGGTTCACCAAAGTTAAATTCTTCTACAACAATTGTTTGCGGTGTTGCCAAAGCAATAAATACAGTTCCAACAGTTGCGTCAGAATCGCCTTTTGATGGTCCGGCATTTCCTGTTGTAGCAATTGCAAAATCGGTTTTGAACATTTTTTGTGCTTGCAAAGCCATTTTTTCGGCTACTTGAGCGCTAACAACTGAATGTTTTTCAATCAGTTCGTGCGGAATTCCCAAAACAGCTTCTTTGGCTTCCGTTGCATAAGAAACTACGCTTCCTTTGAAGTAACTTGATGAACCTGCAACTGATGTTAACAAGGATGCAATTGAACCACCTGTGCAACTTTCGGCTGTTGCAATTGTTAACTTTTTTTGTGCTAAAAGTTTTCCTATTACTACTTCGATTGTTTCGCTATCGTCGAATCCTACTATGATATCGCCAATTATTTTGGTTAGCGAATTTACATTTTCTTCGATTGCTTTTTCTAATATTTCTTTATCTGTTCCTCTTGCAGAAAGTCGTAAACGTACTCTTCCAGGCGCTGGCAGATAAGCAAGTTTAATAAATTCGGGCAGATTATTTTCCCAATCTTCTATTCTTTCGGCAACTAGACTTTCTCCTTGTCCGTATGTTAAAATAGTTTTGTGGATAATATAAGGACGATTGTACTCTCGAACCACTTTGGGAATTATTTCGTTTTCAACCAAATATTTCATTTCATAAGGAACACCAGGCAATGAAATAAAAACGGTGTTTTCTTTTTTCATCCACATTCCTGGAGCCGTTCCCACTTTGTTGAATAATACGTGGCATTTTGTTGGAACTAATGCTTGATCACGATTCATTTGGGTAATTGGTCGCTTGAAAATACTTTCTATTAATTGGGTAACGTGCGCCAAAACTTCTTTGTTTTCGACTAATGTATCTTCAAAATAGTCGCAAAAGGTTTTTTTGGTGATATCGTCTTTTGTTGGTCCGAGTCCGCCAGTTATGATTACTAAATCGACTTGGTTTTGGAGTTTGGAAAACGTATCAAGTATATGTTGTTTGTTATCGGAAATGGAAATCATTTCGTGAATATCGACACCTATTTTATCGAGTGATTTGGCTATAAATCCGGAGTTGGTATCGACGATTTGACCTATAAGAATTTCGTCGCCAATGGTTACAATAGTGGCTTTCATTAAGTATAAATATTTGTTTTACAAAGGTAACAAAAGAAAAAATGGAAACCTATCTAGCCCCGATTGCAGTGGAAATCCTTTTTTAAACCTGACAGGTTTTAGAAACCTGTCAGGTTTAAAAAAGATTGGAACGTAAAGCGGGAATTACCATTACTGATAAATCCCGAACCATTCGCTCCTAATTTTACATATCGAAATCTTTTTTGATTTCTTTGACAGCGTTTACAATTTGATTTTCGATACTTTCGAAAGTAGCGTTGATTTCGCTTCTTTTTCCTTCAGCTCTTGTCCATGCTTCGACCTGAAGAATTTCTTCGTACGCAACGTTCATTCCCAACAAATCGAGAGAAGGTTTGATTTTATGTGCATAAGCGTACGCTTGTTTGTAATCTTTTTCTTTTATTCCAGATTTGATAAGTGTTAAATCTTCGGGAACTTCGGTTACGAAAAGTTCTAAAATGGAGTTTACAAATTCAGGATCATTGTCTGAAAGCGCGTAAACTTTGGCTAAGTTGTAGTTTAGGGCCATTACTTTACTTGTATTTTAAATAGTTTTTGTTTGTTTAAAAATCCTTCCAATATATCATTGGGTTTTACTTGCGCAACACCTTCGGGCGTTCCTGTGAAAATAATATCTCCAATTTTTAAGGTAAAATATTGTGAGACATTTGCTATTAATTCATCAATTTTCCATAGCATTAAACTTGAATTTCCTGATTGAACGGTTTTTCCGTTGTTGGTTAATTCAAAATTTAAGTTGTCAACCGATTGAAATTTTTCTTTCGAAACAAATTCTCCAATAACTGCTGAACCGTCGAAAGCTTTTGCTTTTTCCCATGGCAGTCCTTTGTCTTTGAGTTTTTGCTGCAAATCGCGGGCTGTAAAATCGATTCCGACACTTATTTCGTCATAATATTTATGAGCAAATTTGGGTTCGATATACTTCCCTACTTTATTTATTTTGACAATTAGTTCAATTTCGTGATGAATATCTTCTGAAAATTCTGGAATTACAAAAGGATGTTGCTTTAGCAAAACCGCCGAATCGGGTTTCATAAAAACCACTGGTTCGTCTGGTCGTTCGTTTTGTAACTCTTCTATATGTTTAACGTAATTGCGTCCTATACAGATAATTTTCATAGTTTTTAGTCTCAGTTTTCAGTCTCAGTTTTCAGTTTTCAGTTTTCAAGCCAACTGCTAACTGCGACTACCAACTTATTTTGTATTTAATTTTCTTAATTTGATTGCGGTTAAAACTTTCTTGGTGTATAGAGGAAAATCGGCTCCTTGAATCCAGCCGTAATAGCCAGGTTCTTTTTCGAGTACATCTTCTACCAATTGGTTTTTGTTTTTTCCGAAAGTAAATATTTCTTGTCCTTTATCGTTTAATGCTATGAATCCTGCAAAATCAACTGCTTTTTTTCTCGAAGTAAATTCGGAAAGCGTTTTCATATCATTTGGTAAATCTTCGTAACGGTCTAATTGCGCTTTTAAGATTTCATATGTTGCCATTGTATCAGCTTCGGCAGTATGAGCGTTTTCTAGGCTTTGGTTGCAATAAAATTTTAGTGCGGCACTTAATGTTCGTTCTTCTTTTTTGTGAAAAATAGTTTGTACATCGACAGAAACTCTGTTTTTCATGTCAAAATCTACTCCAGCTCGAAGCAATTCTTCTGCTAGTAATGGAATATCAAATCTATCGGAATTATAACCTGCTAAATCACTGTCTTTAATCATGTTATAGACTTGAGATGCAAGCTCTTTGAAAGTTGGTTCGTTGGCGACTTTTTCGTTAGAAATTCCGTGAATGGCTGTTGATTGTGGCGGTATTGGAATAGTAGGGTTTACCAACCAGGTTTTACTTTCCTTATTTCCGTTTGGATATACTTTGAATACTGCTATTTCTACAATTCTATCTTTGGCAACGTCGATTCCGGTAGTTTCGAGGTCAAAAAAACAGATAGGCTTATTGAGTTTTAATTCCATTTTGATTAATTGATGGGAACAAATATAAAATATTGTATTTACCGTTTAACGATGTTTTAAAAAATTGATAAAAAAGATTTATAAAAAATTTAAAAACAGGCATTTTAAATAGGTAAAAGATAAATTTTAACACAGATTACACAGATTAACACGGATTTTTTTATAATTAAAAAATCAATAAAAAACCCGACAATTTTGATTTGTCGGGTTTGTTTAAATTTATGTTTAAACCTATTTTATAATTTTGATTGTATTATTCTCGAAACCATCATTAATTTTTAAAAAATAGATTCCTTTAGAAAGTGTTTCAGGCAAATCAAGATACAAAGAATTGTTTCCTGATGAAAATGATTTTTCATTACTCAAATTTTGAATTAGACGACCATTTGCATCAACTAAATCAATAGTTAAAATTTCATTTTTGGAAAGTGAAAAAGTAAGGTTTATTGAAGTTGTAAATGGATTTGGTGAAACGGAAAATTGAGGTTTTGAAAATAGGGAAGTTGAGAGGTTGGTAACATTGAATTGGACAAGTGCGGAATCCGAATTACTTGAAGTCCCAAAATTTATTGAGCCTCCACATAAAATTTTACCATCAGTTTTTAGTTTTAAAGTAGATAATCCATCACTTAAATTATTAAAATCTTTTATATAAACCCCATCTGAATCAAATGAAACATCCAAAATACCTGAATTAGAATATTTTAAAAGTAACATATCTGAGAGTTGTGTAGATTGATTATAATCATAACCTACACAAGTAATTTTTCCATCATCAGAAATTGAAAAGTCAGAAATTGAAAAATTTGTTCCCTCAGTTGAGTTTGTTATTACTTTTCCTTGATTACCAAATGTAGCATCTAAAACACCATTTGCATTATATTTACCAATGGCTACTCCTGAAGAAGAATTGAAACCAGAAATACCTCCAACATATAAATTGTTATTACTGTCAGAATTTAAACATACAAAATACTCGCTACCTCCGTAATCATCAACAACTATTCCTTCATTTCCAAAAGATGTATCTAAAGTCCCATCGGTATTTAGTTTAACCATTGCAAAATCAATTGTATTTGAAGTAGCAAAACTATAACCTGAAATTACTATTTTATCATCTAATAAAACCTTTACACTGCAAACTCTATCATCTGTATTCAATAAATTTCCACCAATATTATAATTTATTTTACCTAAATTGCCAAAACTTTGATCTATAGAGCCATCACTGTTTAATCTTGAAATACCAAAATCTGAACCATTATTAAAACAACTTCCAGCTAATACAATTTTTAAATCATTTTGAATATCGATTGAACATTCATAAAAATTATCAAAACTATTTGACACACCAAAGTTTCCAAATGAAGTATCAATTATTCCATCTTTATCATACCTAAAAACTGAAATTTGGTTATTGTTATCAGTATTTCTGCCAGAAACTAAAATTTTATCATCATTTTGAATTTTAATTGAATTGATTGGAAAATCATAATTAATATCTGTAGAAACATAACCAGCAATCCCAAATGATGAGTCTAAAATTCCTTCGCTTGAATATCTAGTCAAAACAATATTACTATTATTTTGATTAGTAAAAGATGTTAGACAAACTATCTTTCCGTCTGATTGATATTCTAATCCAAGTATATTTTCATTAGTTTGAGAAATTGGAATTACAGTTATACCACCAACCCCAAAACTAGTATCTAAAGTTACATTTTGAGCCATGCTTATCTGAAAAAAAGAAACAAAAAATAGTAAATAAAGTAGTTTTGTTTTCATAGCTAAGAAATTATTAAAAATCAAATGTACTAAATTTAGTACACACTTAAAAAATTATTTTTTTTATTAAAAAAACCCTGTCAAAGTTCAATACTCTAACAGGGTTGAAATTTTAAAATAACTTCTAAAATTATATACTTCTATTCAAATCAAAAGCTTCCATGTAGTCGGCTACTCTTTTTACGAAGCTTCCTCCTAGTGCACCATCTACAACTCTGTGATCGTAGCTGTGTGATAAGAACATTTTTTTGCGGATTCCAATAAAGTCACCTTCTGGAGTTTCTATAACTGCTGGAACTTTTCTAATGGCTCCTAATGCTAAGATTCCCACTTGCGGTTGGTTGATAATTGGCGTTCCAAAAACGCTTCCGAACGTACCTACGTTGGTTACTGTATATGTTCCACCTTGTGTGTCGTCTGGTTTTAGTTTTCCTGCTTTGGCTCTGTTTCCTAAATCATTTACAGCTTTTGCCATTCCTAATAAATTCAACTGATCGGCATTTTTTATAACTGGAACGATAAGGTTTCCGTTTGGTAATGCAGCCGCCATTCCTAGGTTGATATTTTTCTTTTTGATGATATAATCGCCATCAACCGAAATGTTCATCATTGGAAAATCTTTTAGCGCTTTTGCTACAATTTCCATGAATATTGGTGTAAACGTTAGCTTCTCGCCTTCTCTTTTCTCGAAAACATTTTTATTTTTTTCTCTCCAATCCCAAATATTGGTCACGTCAACTTCTATAAACGACTGAACGTGAGCCGAAGTTTGAAGTGAATCAACCATGTATTTTGAAATCAACTTACGCATTCTGTCCATTTCAACAATTTCATCTTGCCCGTTTACAGAAACTGGTGCTACCGTTGGTTGTGGATTGCTTGCTGCTGGTTGGATTGTAGGTTGCACATTTTGAGATACTGGTGCTGCAACTTGAACTTCTGGTTTTGTTTCAACAACTGGAGAAACTACTGGAGTTTGAACAGCAGCTTGAGTATTTTGAGCTGCTACTGGAGCATTTCCTCTAGTAGCTATATAATCTAAAAGATCATTTTTGGTAACACGTCCTTCATTTCCAGTTCCAGGAATTCTTTCTAGTTCAGCAATAGAAATTCCTTCCTCTTTAGCTATATTTCTTACTAATGGTGAAAAGAATTTATCGGATTCGGAAAAATTTTGGTTCGAAACGGGTGCTGCCACAAATTCTTTTGCTGCCTCAACGGCTTTAATAACTTCTTGAACAGCTGGTGCTGACTCTTGAACTGGTTGTGCAACTGGAGTTGGTGTTGCTCCTACAGAAGCATCGGTTTCTATAATTGCAATGGTTTGCCCAACTTGAACTAAATCATCTTTACCAAAAAGTTTTTCGACCAAAATACCCGAAACTTCACTTGGTACTTCGCTATCAACTTTATCGGTTGCGATTTCTAGAACGGCCTCATCCATTTCTATTTTGTCGCCCACTTCTTTTAGCCAATTGGTGATTGTTGCTTCTGCAACGCTTTCTCCCATTTTAGGAAGCTTTAATTCAAACTTTGCCATATTTTTTTTAAGTAAACTCGTTATACTTATTTGCAAAAATACTGATTTTACAAACTAGTCAATAACTATGCTTGGATAAGTTTTCAATAATTATACTAACAATATTGTTTCGCCTCTGTCATTACTTGAATTACTTCCAATTAAGAAATTATTTTCAGGTAGATACATTTTATAGGTATATTTATGATCAACATTGTTCTCCATAAAAGCAATAATATCTTTGTAACTTATGTAATTTGTATCAAAAATAACTTCTGTATTTTTCTTATTTTGAATATTGGAAATTAATTCAAGCGTTTCAGTATTGAGCAATGTTTTTTCAACCTCTTTTTTTAATTTATTTTTTAATTTTTGAGCAAGTGTATCTTTATCAGAAATTAAAATATAATTGGTTGGAACAATACGAGGTTTTGGTTTACCTTGAAATACCTTAAGAAGAGAAAAGCTCAGTGTTCCTATTTTCATAAAAAATAAAAAGAACAAGGAATGATTGAAATGTTTTTTATAAAAATACTTCATCGCATCTTGGAATCTCTTCATGTAAACTCCATCTTTAACAGTACTTTCGCCTTTATAATGAATTACCGTTGTTTGGTGAAAGTAATAATTATATTTTCCGTTCAACAAAGAAATGTAAGACAAATCAATATCGTCAGAATACATGAAACAATCTTCGTCAAAACCACCAATTTCATTGTATAAATCACGCTTCATTACCATAAACGCTCCAACTAAAATCTCAACTTTTCCTGTTTCATCTTTATGAAGCTGTTGGTAATAGTATTTATTGAAAATAGATAATTTAGGAAAAATGATATATAATCCTAAAACTTTGGTAAGTGCAACCCAAGGAGTTGGAATTCCTCGTTTGCATTCTGGCAAAAAGTTACCAGTTCCGTCAACCAATTTACATCCGATAATCCCGAGATTATTATGTTTTTTGGCAAAAAACAATACTTTTTCAAAAGTATCTTCTGCCACTACGGTATCAGGATTTAAAATACAAATATAATCGCCTTTTGCTTCGGCAACACCTATATTATTTCCTTTGGGAAAACCTGTATTTTCAGAATTTTGAATGAATTTGATATTTGGAAACATCGATTCCATCATCTGACTGCTTTCATCAGACGAATTATTATCGACTACAATTATCTCTGCGTCAATATTTTGAGTAGCTTTTTGAACACTTGTTATACAGAGTTCTAAAAAATAGCGAACATTATAGTTCAGGATTATTACAGATAATTGCATGTTGCAAACATAAAAAAATAAATTGAAATCGATAATATAAATGAGTAGTTCTTACAGATTTCAATAAAAAACAAACTACACAATTGAGTAAACTTGAAGCACAATTAACATAACTACTTTTGAGTGAATTAATTGTACTAAAACTCTAATTTCTTTTTACGCAGTTCAAAATTTTGTCCCAGATAAACCTTTCTTACCATTTCGTCAGCAGCTAATTCTTCTGGCTTTCCAGCTTTTAGTATTCCGCCTTCGAACATTAGATAAGTCTTATCGGTAATAGCCAACGTTTCTTGAACATTGTGGTCGGTGATAAGAATTCCGATGTTTTTGTTTTTTAATTGTGCTACTATTCGTTGAATATCTTCAACCGCCACTGGGTCGACACCAGCAAATGGTTCATCTAGTAGAATAAACTTTGGATCAGTAGCAAGACAACGTGCAATTTCGGTACGACGGCGCTCACCACCAGAAAGTAAATCGCCACGATTGGTTCGAATATGTTCCAAACTAAATTCGGCAATCAAACTTTCCATTTTAGCAATTTGTTCTTCTTTGGTATGTTTCGTCAATTGAAGTACACTTAAAATATTATCTTCAATACTTAACTTTCTAAAAACTGAAGCTTCTTGTGCTAAATATCCGATTCCGTTTTGAGCTCTTTTGTACATAGGAAAATCGGTAATATTCAAATCATCAAGATAAATATTTCCCGAATTTGGCTTTACCAATCCTACAATCATGTAAAAAGAAGTTGTTTTTCCAGCACCATTTGGCCCAAGTAATCCAACAATTTCTCCTTGATTTACCTCAACAGAAATTCCTTTTACAACACTTCTCTTTTTATAGGTTTTAACTAAATTTTCGGCTCTTAATTTCATTTTAGATTCTTAGACTTTTAGACCGTTAGATATTTTGACAAATAAACGAATAAACAAATAACCAAATTAACGTTTTAACAATTATTTATTCTCTTCTAATTCTTCCCAGAATTCATAAGCTCTTCGCAAATGCGGAATTACAATTGTACCACCAACTAAAGTCGCGATTCCCATTGCTTCCATCATTTCTTCTTTGGTTATTCCTTCTTTATAGGATGTTTCCAAATGGTATTTGACACAATCGTCACAACGTAAAACAGCTGAAGCTACTAATCCAAGCAATTCCTTGGTTTTTACATCTAAAGCACCTTCTGCATAAGCATTGGTATCTAAATTAAAAATACGTTTTACAATTTTATTGTTATCTGCTAATAGTTTTTCGTTCATTTTTGAACGATACTCATTGAATTCTTTTACTTGATTGCTCATTTTTTAATTGGTTTTTAACAACTACACTAGATATAAAAATACTAACTTCATATAATAATAATAAAGGTATTGCTACAATAATTTGACTTACAACATCTGGAGGAGTAACAATTGCTGCAAGAATCAACACAATAACTATTGCATATCGTCTATAATCGCGAAGGAATTTCGGTGTTACCAATCCTAATTTAGTTAAGAAATATATTATTATAGGTAATTCAAAAAATAATCCACAAGCAATTACTGATGTTTTTATCAATCCGATGTAAGATTGAATATTAAATTCATTTTTAATTTGAGTGCTAACAGAAAATGTAGCAAAAAAGTTAATAGACATGGGCACAATTACATAATAACCAAACAAAACACCAATGAAAAATAACAAAGACGAAATAAAAATAAATGTTTTAGCATTTTTACGCTCGTTTTCATATAATGCTGGACTAATAAATTTCCAAAATTCCCATAATATATAGGGAAATGCTAGAATAAATCCAACCGTTATACATGTCCATACCAATAGCGAAACTTGACCTTCAACATCTGTATTCTGAATTACAAAAGGAAGTTCGGTTACACAAAAACTTTCTACACCAATAGCCTTAGATAATTCACAGAAAAAAGTATAAGTAACAAAACTTGGATCTTTTGGTCCAAATAATATGGTTTCAAAAATAAAGTCGCTAAAGAAAAAAGCAACCGTTGCTACAATTACTATTGCAAATGAACTTCTAACCAATAACCATCTTAATTCTTCAAGATGATCTAAAAATGACATCTCTTTTTTTTCTTTTGCCATTATACTATTCCTTCTTTTAAAATGTCATGAAGATGAATTACACCTTTATATTCTCCGTTGTCAACTACAACCAATTGTGTTATTGAAAAATCTTCTAAAACATTTAATGCATCAACAACCATATCGGTCGATTTGATTGTTTTTGGATTTACCGTCATTATATCTTTTGCAGTTAATCCGGTAATAGTTTCCGTTTTATTTAACATTCTTCTGATATCTCCATCTGTAATTATTCCAACTACTTTTTCATTTTCTAAAACAGCTGTTACTCCTAATCTTTTTTCTGAAATTTCCACAATTACATTTTTGATACTCGAATCTGGATTTACAAATGGTTTTCTTGTTGTGTCTAACATATCTATAACTCGAAGTAATAATTTTTTACCCAAAGCACCGCCTGGATGGTATTTTGCAAAATCTTCTGCTGAAAAATTTCTTAATTCCATAAGGCAAATCGCCAAGGCATCACCTATTACTAACTGTGCCGTTGTGCTATTAGTTGGAGCTAAATTATTTGGACAAGCTTCACTATCAACCGTTGTATTTAAAACATAATGTGATTCTTTTGCTAAAAAAGAAGTCATATTGCCAGTTATTGCAATTAATGTATTTCCAAATCTTTTTAACAATGGAACCAAAACTTTAATTTCTGGACTATTACCGCTTTTTGAGATACAAATGATAATGTCGTCGGCTTGAACCATTCCTAAATCGCCATGAATTGCTTCAGATGCATGCAAAAATAAGGATGGCGTTCCAGTAGAATTCATTGTTGCAACAATTTTTTGGGCAATTATCGCACTTTTTCCAATTCCAGTTACAACCAATCTTCCTTTGCAATTATAAATTGATTCGGTTGCATTTATAAAATTATTATCAAGAAAATCAGCTAGTTTAGCAATTGATTTACTTTGTGATAAAATTGAATTTTGAGCTATTTCTAAAATATTTTTTTTATTATTCAAAACAGAATGTTATAAAAATTTGTATGTAAAAAAGAAAGTTGTATCTTTATGATGTGCAAATTTAATAAAATACTATTACTAAAGAATGAATTCATCCGAAATTGATATACATAAAGAATTAAAGAAATATTTTGGCTTTAACCAATTCAAAGGTTTACAGGAACAAGTTATTAAAAGTATTCTTTCTAAAACGAATACATTTGTGATTATGCCAACTGGTGGCGGTAAGTCACTTTGTTATCAACTTCCTGCTTTAGTTCAAGAAGGAACTGCTATTGTTGTTTCTCCTTTAATAGCATTAATGAAAAATCAAGTTGACGCTATAAGAAGTGTTTCTTCTAATGATGGTGTTGCCCATGTTTTAAACTCTTCTTTGACAAAAACTGAAATTAATCAGGTTAAAAAAGATATCACAAGTGGACTTACCAAATTATTATACGTAGCTCCAGAATCATTAGCTAAAGAAGAATATGTTGATTTCTTGAAAAGCGTAACTATTTCTTTTGTAGCAATTGACGAAGCACACTGTATATCAGAATGGGGACACGATTTTAGACCTGAATACAGAAATTTAAAAAACATAATAAAACTTTTAGGAAATGTTCCTGTTATTGGATTAACCGCAACTGCTACACCAAAAGTACAAGAAGATATTCTGAAAAACTTAGATATGTCTGATGCTAAAACTTTTAAAGCATCATTCAACCGTCCTAATTTATTTTATGAAGTTCGTACCAAAACCAAAAATATAGAAGGCGATATTATTCGTTTTATTAAGCAACACAAGGGAAAGTCGGGAATTATTTATTGCTTAAGCCGTAAAAAAGTAGAAGCAATTGCCGAAGTTTTACAGGTAAATGGAATTAGCGCTGTTCCGTATCATGCAGGTTTAGATGCTAAAACGAGAGCAAAACATCAAGATATGTTTTTGATGGAAGATGTTGATGTCGTAGTAGCAACAATCGCTTTCGGAATGGGAATTGACAAACCAGATGTGCGTTTTGTAATTCACCATGATATTCCAAAATCGTTAGAAAGTTATTATCAAGAAACAGGTCGAGCAGGTCGTGATGGTGGAGAAGGTTATTGTTTGGCTTATTACTCCTATAAAGATGTTGAAAAATTAGAAAAATTTATGTCGGGAAAACCAGTAGCCGAACAAGAAATTGGTTTTGCTTTATTGCAAGAAGTTGTTGCTTATGCAGAAACCTCAATGTCTAGACGTAAATTTTTATTGCATTATTTTGGTGAAGAATTTGATAGCGAAACTGGTGATGGTGCTGATATGGACGACAATGTTCGAAATCCAAAAACCAAAGTTGAAGCTAAAGATCAAGTGGTTAAGCTACTTGAAGTTGTTAGAGATACCAAACATTTATATAAATCAAAAGAAGTTATCTATACCTTAATAGGTAGAGTGAATGCTATGATAAAGGCGCATCGTACTGATTCACAATCGTTTTTTGGTTGTGGAGCAGCATTTGAAGAACGCTATTGGATGGCATTAATTCGTCAAGTTCTTGTAGACGGATTATTATCAAAAGATATTGAAACATACGGAATTATAAAAATTTCTGAAAAAGGATTGGCTTTTATCAAAAAACCAACTTCTTTTATGATGTCTGAAGACCATGAATATAACGAAAGTGAAGATGATGCTATAGTTACAGCCGCCAAATCATCTGGAACTGCAGATGAAGCGTTAATGGCAATGTTGCGTGATTTACGTAAAAAAGAAGCTAAAAAACTTGGTGTTCCTCCGTTTGTGGTTTTTCAAGATCCTTCTTTAGAAGATATGGCTTTGAAATATCCTATCACCATGGATGAGTTAATAAATACTCATGGTGTTGGTGAAGGAAAAGCAAAAAAATACGGAAAACCATTTATAGAATTAATTGCTCGTTATGTAGAAGACAACGATATTATTCGCCCAGATGATTTGGTTGTAAAATCTACTGGAGCCAATTCTGCAAACAAATTGTATATTATTCAGAATATTGACAGAAAATTATCTTTAGACGATATTGCTTCTGGAAAAGGGTTAAAAATGGATGATCTGATTAAAGAAATGGAACAAATTGTGTACTCAGGCACAAAATTAAATATCAAATATTGGATTGACGAAATGCTAGACGACGATCAGCAAGAAGAAATTCAAGACTATTTTATGGAATCTGAAACCGATAGTATAGAAAAAGCTCTAAAAGAATTTGATGGTGATTATGATATAGATGAACTTCGCTTAATGCGAATTAAATTTATCAGCGAAGTAGCGAATTAAAATTATTTATGAAATATCATTTTGCTTCTATAATTTTAATGTTTTCTATTAATCTATTTGGAACTGCACAAGTTCCAGATTATCTTATAATTGGTAAGGATACTTTAAGAATTCACAGCAATCCTTTAGAAACTTATTTTAAAACCAATCCATTAGATAATAGTTTAATAAAATCAAGGTCAACAGCAAATTGGAGAGGTTATGTTGCTTATTTTAAATTTTTAGATAATAAATTAGTTGTAGAAAACATATATAAAGAAGATTATGGATCTGATTCTAAACAATATTTTTTGATATCAATTTACAAAGAAGTTTTTGGTGATTCTCCTAATTTCAAATGTGATTTTTATTCTGGATTACTTGTATGTCCATTTGGTAAGTTAATCGAATATGTTCATATGGGTTACGCCTCAATTTATGAATATTACGAATTATTTGAAATCAATAATGGGTTAAAAATTAATTCTAAGAAATTTACAGGAGAAGAATTTCAAAACTTCAAAATTGAATATTATAAATATTTTAAAACAACAGAAGAATACAAAACTAAACTACTTGAATTTAGACAAATGATGCTTGAAACTGAAAAATCATTTGAAGAAACAAATTTATTTGACACCAAAGAAAATAAAAAGAAACCCAAAGAAAATAAATATTTAAAGCAAAAAGAATTAGAATATAAAATTGATAAACAAACAAATTCATTTATGTTTTTCTTACTTGACGATTACATAAAAACTATAGAAATCCCTAAAAAAAATTAAAATGAGAAAAATTATTCCTTTAACAATTATAGTTTCATTGTTTTCATTACTGAGCTTTGTAACAATTGGTGAAAAAGAACATGATAAACGTTTAGTCGGAATTTGGAAAGGCTTTGAAGTAGATAAACAATATGAAGGTTTAGAAAAACATTGGATTCAACAACGATTTGAAAATGGAACATATGTAATTATGTTTACATCAAAACAAGATTGTGAAATAACAACATTTACTGAAAAAGGAAAATGGTGGACAAAAGATGGAGAATTTTTTGAACAATCAACAAGTTCAAAAAACATTGATATCTACAAGTACACAATAGATAATCCTATGGTAGTAAGCTTTAAAAGTGTGGTGCTTTTAGGAAAAAAAGATGACACATATATATTCTCTGATTACAAAATGGATTTAGATTAACTATAAACTTCACCTCTATGTGGTTTTAGAGCATCCCGAACTTGAATCATATTTTCATCAGTTACAACCATATAAGCAATTGCATACAGTTCGTTTACAATTTCAAAACCAGTTATATCCATTGGAAATTTTTCTATTGCAATAAATTCTTTTAGATGAATTTCATGATGTTCAGCAATTCTTGCTGCATCTTGACCTCTAAAATCCCATATAAGTTTTATTTTTCTTGACATTTTTTATAAATAATAATCTAAAAATCAATTATTTAATTAATTTTTATATTTTTGTTAAAACTATAAAAACCATAATTATGAAACAAAAATACATTCTTTTAGCGTTAGTTGCATTCTTTTCTTTTAAAGGAGTTTCTCAAAGCTACACCGTAAATCCAATTCCTTTTCAACAATATTCTGGAAGTTTAGCTGTTTTAGCTACTGTTGATGATATAAATTCTCAATTAATTACATTACCATTTAATTTTGAATTTTATGAGGAAACATATAACCAAGTTGTAATCAGCACAAATGGATATATCGACTTTAGAGCCTCAAGTGCTGGACTTGGTTCTCCTTGGAGTTTTAATCAAACAATTCCTAACGTTAATTTCCCTGTAAAAAATTCTATTCTTGGAGCATTTCATGACATGAACAATAGTAATGCGCAAGGATCAATAACTTACGGAGTTTCAGGAAATGCACCTTATAGAAAATTTGTTGTTTTTTACAATAACAATTCACATTTTGGTTCATGCTCCACTAGCAAAAGTTCATTTCAAATGATTTTGAATGAAACTACAAATATTATCGATGTTCAATTAATAGACAAACAAGCTTGTACGGCGTGGAACAACGGAAACTGTGTCACAGGATTAATAAATCTTGCTGGTAACGATGCAATTGCGGCTCCAAATAGAAATACAAGTTCATGGTCAGCTTTTCATGAAGGCTGGCGTTTTAAGCCACAAACCGTTTTAAATTCCGTTTACAATTTTGTAAAATGCGACGCAGGTGTTGACGGTTTTGAAGAATTTAATCTTGCAGTAGTCCAAAACGATTTGAATGCTGGTTTAGATTTTTATGCTACTCAAGCTGATGCGGACAGTATGACAAATCCATTACCTTTAAACTTCACCAATACAACGGCATATATCCAAACTATATATGGCAGAATATTAGGTACTACAGCAACAATAAATGTAAATCTTGCTGCATTAAGTTGTGAATTTGATTATGATTTTGATGGAGTTCCAACTGCTAACGAAGATGTAAACCAAGATACAAATCTTGCAAATGACGACACAGATGCTGATGGTCTTTACAATTTTGCCGATAATGACGATGATGGTGATTTAGTTTTAACTTCAGAAGAATATGTTTTCCCAAGAAATACAAATTCGTTAGATAGTGATGGCGATTCAATTCCAAATTACTTAGATAATGACGATGATGGTGATGGAATCTTAACAATAAATGAAGACGCAAACGGAAACTACAACCCAATGGATGACGATGCTGATGGTGATGGAATTCCAAATTTCTTAGAAAACAGTGCACTTTCTAATCAAGATTTTGCATTGAAAAATAATATTTCAATTTTTCCAAATCCAGCTTCCAATATTTTAAATATTGAAAATAAAACAAATGAACAAATTACTGCTATTTCAATTTATTCTGTAAAAGGTGATTTGATAAAAGAATTGAAATCTGTTTCCAATTCAATTTCTGTTTCTGAATTACAAAATGGTGTTTATTTTGTGAAAATTGAAATGAATAAAAATGTATTGAATTATAAGTTTGTGAAAAACTAAAAGAATTTAGCATAAATTTTCAAAGGGTTTGGTTCGCACTAAGCCCTTTTTTATTGAATAAAAGTTATATTTGAAAAAAAATAGATCATGAAACACATAGTTATAATTCTTTCTCTTTTATTCAATTTACAAACTTTTTCTCAGGAATTAACTATTAATCAAGCTAATCATCTTGCTTCATTACCATTAAAATGTTTACAACAAGAATATCCTAATAAGTTAGGTCAAATGCTGATTGATAGCACAGAAATAAAATCGCCTAAAGCACTTCATCCCACTTTTTATGGCTGCTTTGATTGGCACTCTTCTGTTCATGGACATTGGAGTTTGGTTTTTTTGCTAAAGAAATTTCCTTTGTTAGAAAAAAGAGAAGAAATCATTCAGAAACTAAAAACAAATTTATCTAAACAAAATATTCAATCTGAAATTGATTATCTAAATAAACCACACGAAAAATCATTTGAACGAACTTATGGTTGGAACTGGATTCTAAAATTGCAATTGGAACTAGAAACCTATAATGAGCCATTTGCTAAAGAACTAGCTCAAAACTTAAAACCTTTAACAACATTAATTATTAAAAGATATACAGAATTTTTACCCAAATTATTATATCCAATACGAGTAGGAACACATTCCAATTCAGCTTTCGGATTAACTCATGCATGGGATTATGCAGTTTTTTCTAACAATACTGAATTTCAAAATACTCTAAAAATAAACGCGAGAAGAATGTATTTTACAGATGAAAATTGCCCTTTCTCTTGGGAACCAAGCGGAACCGATTTTCTTTCTCCATGTTTTGAAGAAATAGCCATAATGCAACGTGTTTTATCTAAAAAAGAATTTTTTATTTGGCTAAAAAAGTTTGCTCCAAAACTATTTAATAAAAATTTCAATATAGAAGTTGCTAAGGTTTCTGACAGAACAGATGGTCATCTTGTACACCTTGATGGATTGAATTTTAGCAGAGCTTGGAATCTTTATTATTTACTAAATCAATACCCAAAAGAATTTTCACATCTCAAAAAAGTAGCCGATTACCATTTAAACTTTTCATTACCTTCAATTGTAGATGGAAATTATGAAGGCGAACATTGGTTAGCTTCATTTGCTTTAAGAGCATTTGAAGAAAAAAAATAATTTCAAATGCTTACTTTTGCCAAAAATCAATTTATGCCTCGCGAAATTCAAACTCAAGTCACTCCTGAAATTGCTCACAACGAATCATTACTCAATGAACATGTTGCGAAGTTGTTTCATATTTCTGTAAAAGAAATTCAAAAGGTTGTGGTTTTAAAACGTTCAATTGATGCACGTCAAAAAGCTATAAAATTCAACATAAAAGGAACTGTTTTCTTTAAAGATGAAACTGTTGTTGAACAAAAAATTGAACTTCCAGATTATAAAAATGTTTCCAATTCGCAAGAAGTAATTATCGTTGGTGCTGGACCAGCAGGGCTTTTTGCAGCATTGCAATTGATTGAACTAGGTTTAAAACCAATTGTACTAGAAAGAGGAAAAGATGTTCGTGGTCGCCGTAGAGATTTAAAAGCCATAAATGTTGAACATATAGTAAACGAAGATTCCAATTATTGTTTTGGCGAAGGCGGAGCAGGAACTTATTCTGATGGAAAATTATACACTCGTTCCAAAAAACGTGGCGATGTTGATAGAATTCTACAATTATTAGTAGGTTTTGGAGCTTCTGAAGATATTTTGATTGAAGCACATCCTCACATTGGAACCAACAAATTACCTCAAATTATTCAAGATATTCGTGAGAAAATTATAGAATGTGGCGGACAAGTTTTGTTTGAAACTCGTGTAACAGATTTTATTATAAAAAACAACGAAATTCAAGGAATTACTACTCAAAAAGGCGATATAATTTCTGCAAATAAAGTCATTCTTGCCACAGGACATTCAGCTAGAGATATTTTTGAATTATTAGATAGAAAGAAAATTTTTATCGAAGCAAAACCATTTGCATTAGGCGTTCGAGCTGAGCATCCACAGGAATTGATAGACAAAATTCAATATTCGTGTGATTTTCGAGGTGATTATTTACCGCCTGCACCCTACTCGATTGTAAAACAAGTTAATGGTCGTGGCATGTATTCGTTTTGCATGTGCCCAGGTGGCGTAATTGCTCCTTGTGCTACTAGTCCTGGCGAAGTTGTTACCAATGGTTGGTCGCCATCTAAACGTGACCAAAGCACGGCAAATTCAGGAATTGTAGTCGAATTAAAATTGGAAGATTTCAAACCTTTTGCCAAATTTGGAGCACTTGCCGGAATGGAATTTCAAAAATCAATTGAGCAAAAAGCATGGCATTTGGCAGGAGAAACCCAAAAAGTGCCTGCACAACGAATGGTCGATTTTACACAAAATAAAATTTCAACATCAATTCCGAAAACATCTTATGTTCCTGGAACAACTTCTGTAGAAATTGGACAAGTTTTTCCGGGATTTTTAACTCAAATAATGCGTGAAGGTTTTATCGAATTTGGAAAATCGATGCGTGGTTATATGACTAACGAGGCCATTCTTCATGCGCCAGAAAGCAGAACTTCGTCGCCAGTGAGAATTCCAAGAGATAACGAAACTCTAGAACACGTTCAAATAAAAGGTTTGTATCCTTGTGGAGAAGGTGCAGGTTATGCTGGTGGAATTATTTCGGCAGCTATTGATGGTGAAAAATGTGCTCTAAAAATCGCAGAAGTTTTAAAATAATTATTTATAATGAAAAAATTCTTTTCTAAATTATTCAAGAATAAATCAACTGAAAATCAATCGGTACTTTCGTTTGAATTTTTGAATGAGATATATTCTTATTTATATTATGAAAACTCAAGTGTCAATTTTAAACTAAAAGGTTTTTTTGATAAAATTTACATCAATCGCTATAATTTTCCAGAATCATTTGATAATCCAAAAAGTAAAAGTGAAGTCAAAAGTTGTGGCTTTACCACTATTTATGAAGTTTTGAATGAACTTTATGCAAAAATAAATATCGACCCCATTTCGCAGGAGTTAATTGATGAAGATTATCCAATAGATTTTATCCATATTCAATTTTACAGTGATATAATCGGAGTAAACTCTACTTCAAAAAATATTTTACAAAATTTTATCCTCTTTTTTTGTTGTGAAGAAGGAAGTTCAGAGACAAATGGATTTAGACTTTTGTATTCAAACAATCGCTACTTTACCTTTTTTATTAGAAATTTACTCGATACAAAATTTATCGAAAATAATACTCCGGAAAATGAAATTGAAGAAAAAGCATTCAAAGATTTTGAAACAGTCTTGATTGGAGTTTGCCAACATTTGAAAATTGAATTACCAGAAACTATTTCTGCAACAAATTTATTACCTGAAGAAGTAACCCAGAATCATTTTGAAGAATTGTTAAATTTGATTACTCGACATAAAATTGATGAAAAAATCATAAAAAAACAAGCCAAAAAAATGTTTGGCTTGTACAAAAAACCATCAGAAGATGATAATTTCTTTGAAGATAATTACGAATTTTTAGAAAATGTAAACTGCTGGAATAGCGACTGGAAATTTGATCCAGAAGATGCAGCATACTTTATTTCTGAAATGATTGAACAAGATTTTACCTTTGAATATCCTGAGGAAACTTACAGTCACGATTTATTTCCATACATTCAAAAAGAATTAGCAAAATCAGAATTAGAGCTATTGAGTTTTGATACTCAAGGTGACAACTATTTGTTCTTTGTAGCCAATATAAAAGACGTTAACCGAATTTTAGAACTGGCTCAAATTATTGATGTTAAAATAGATAAATTATAGAATTATTTCTTCAACCTATCTTTAAAAACCTTTTCAAATTTTTCGATTTTTGGTTGAATCACCATTTGGCAATATGGCTGGTTTTTATTGTTGTTATAATAGTTTTGATGATCTGATTTTGCTTTATAAAATTTCACGAACGGTTCCAAAGTTGTAACTATTTTTGAAGCATACACTTTAGAATTATTCAATTCATCAATAATACTTTGAGCTGCTTTTTTCTGTTCTTCATTTTCATAAAAAATCACCGAGCGATATTGCGTTCCAACATCTGCTCCTTGTCTATTCAAAGTTGTTGGATCATGAACGGTAAAAAACACTTTGAAAATTTCATCCAAATTGGTTTTGGTTTTATCATACGTAATTTCAACTACTTCTGCAGCACCAGTTGTACCAGAACAAACTTGTTCATAACTAGGATTTTCAACATTTCCGCCAGCAAAACCTGAAACAACTTTCTCAACACCTTGTAGGTTTTCATAAACTGCTTCCACGCACCAATAACATCCGCCACCTAAAACTATGGTCTCGAGATTTGATTTGTTGGTTGCAATTGCATCAGGAACAAAATCTAACGAAATGGCGTTCATACAATATCTTTTTCCTGTTGGCTGCGGACCATCATCAAACAAATGTCCTAAATGTGAATCACATCTGCCACAATTGGCTTCAATTCTTCGCATTCCATACGAATTATCATCTTTGAAAGTGATACTGTTTTTATTTTCTTGTTCAAAAAAACTTGGCCAACCACAACTGCTAGTAAATTTTTGATCTGATTTAAAAAGTTTATTTCCACAAGTTGCACAATAATAGGTTCCTTTGGTTTCAGAATTCCACATTGTTCCAGTAAAAGCTCTTTCGGTATCGGCTTCACGTGCAACTGCATATAAATTGGGTGACAAAATCTTTTTCCATTCAGTGTTTGACACATTCAACTTGGTTGTGTCTGTATTAGAGTAATAAGGATTTTCAGGTTTGCTAATTACGTTTTCCATGTTTTTTGATTCAGATTTTTTAGTTGATTGGCCACAAGCATTAAATATAAACAATTGTACAATCATTAAACAATTTAAAAGCTTTTTCATTATAATAAGTTTAAATTATACTGCAAATTTACATTAGATATACGATGTAAAATGTCATACAGATTACAAATTATCATCAATTAAGGAAAGTTTAACGGTTGTTTGATTGTCATAATTATGTAAGGATATATTTTTTCGTATTTTTGACAAGTATAAAAATTTTATGAAGGAAGAACAAGTCATATTAGTCAACGAAAAAGACGAACCAATTGGTTTGATGAATAAACTCGAAGCGCACGAAAAAGCGGTTTTGCATCGTGCGTTTTCAGTTTTTGTTTTAAACGATAAAAACGAAGTCATGCTACAACAACGTGCGCATCACAAATACCATTCGCCATTGTTGTGGACCAATACTTGTTGTAGTCATCAGCGTGCTGGCGAAACCAATATTGAAGCTGGAAAACGTCGTTTGTATGAAGAAATGGGGTTCAAAACTGAATTGAAAGAGTTGTTTCATTTTATTTACAAAGCACCTTTTGACAACGGTTTGACCGAACATGAACTCGACCATGTTATGATTGGTTATTCCAACGAAGAACCCAATATAAATTGTGAAGAAGTTGAAAGCTGGAAATGGATGAAGATTGAAGATATTAAAGAAGATATGATTCAAAATCCTGATATTTATACAGTTTGGTTTAAAATTATCTTTGACGAATTTTATCATTATTTAGAAGAACACAAGTTATAAATTCCAATTTTTAAATTCCAAAATCCAAAAAATGAAAGTAACAGTTTCAAGAAAAGCACACTTTAATGCAGCACATCGATTGTATCGAAAAGATTGGACTATGGAACGAAATGATGCCGTTTTTGGAAAATGCAACAATCCAAACTTTCACGGACACAATTACGAATTAATCGTTTCGGTTACTGGCGAAATTGACCAAGAAACTGGTTTTGTAATCGACGTGAAAATACTTTCAGATTTAATTAAAGAACACATAGAAAACGCTTTTGATCATAAAAATTTGAATCTTGATGTTCCCGATTTTGCAGATTTAAACCCAACTGCCGAAAACATTGCAGTAGTAATATGGAATAAATTAAGAACTTATATTGATTCTAATAAAGAACTAGAAATAACTCTTTATGAAACACCTCGTAACTTTGTAACCTATAAAGGCAACTAAAATGGCATTAAAAATTGGTGATAAAATTCCAAACTTTACCGCAAAAGATACCAACGGAAATCTTTTTGACAGTCAAGATTACCTAGGCAAACAACCACTTGTAATTTACTTTTACCCAAAAGACAATACGCCGGGTTGTACAACACAAGCTTGCAGTTTTAGAGATAATTATCAAGATTTTAAAGATTTAGGAGCAGAAGTTATTGGAATAAGCTCAGATAGTGTTAGGTCACATATTCAGTTTAAAAGTAAATTCAACTTGCCTTTCATATTACTTTCTGATAATGATAAAAAAATAAGAAAACTTTTTGGAGTTCAAAATAATTTGCTTGTAATTCCTGGACGAGAAACTTTTGTGACTGATAAAAACGGAACCATTCTACTAATTTTCAATAGTATGTCTGCCGAAATCCATATAGAAAAAGCATTGTCAATACTTAAAAAATATAGCAACTATTCATCTATATGTTTCGGTCATTAAACTTATTTAATCAATTAATCCGCCGAAATTAATTAAATCTTAAATATTTTTTTTTCATTTTTGCAATAAATTAAATTAAATGAATTTATATCCACTACAATTCCAGCCTATTCTAAAAGACAGAATTTGGGGCGGAACCAAGCTAAAAACCTATTTAAACAAACCTATTTCTTCTGAAATCACTGGAGAAAGTTGGGAAATTTCTACTGTAGAAAACGATGTTAGTGTTATTTCCAATGGTTTTTTTAAAGGAAAATCATTAAACGAAATCATTTCTGAATTTCCAAATGAAGTTTTAGGAACAAAAGTTTATGAGCAATTTGGAAAACAATTTCCATTACTTTTCAAATATCTTGATGCTCGTGAGGATTTATCAATTCAAGTTCATCCTAATGATGAATTGGCAGCTAAACGTCATAATTCGTTTGGTAAAACCGAAATGTGGTATGTCATGCAAGCTGATGAAAATGCTCGACTAATAGTTGGTTTCAAAGAAAAATCTTCACCAAATGAATATTTAAAAAGTCTTGAAAACAAAACAATAATTGATATTTTAGATACTAAAAAAGTAAAAAAAGGAGATGTTTTTTTCCTCGAAACTGGAACTGTTCATGCCATTGGAGCTGGAACAGTAATTGCCGAAATTCAACAAACTTCTGACATTACTTATAGATTATATGATTTTGATAGAGTTGACGCTCATGGAAATACACGCGAATTACATGTCGATTTAGCTTTAGATGCCATAAACTATAATGTAGTTGAAGCTCAAAAAGAATATTCTAAAGTTGTAAATTCTTCTAACGAAATGGTAAATTGTCCTTATTTTACGACCAATTTCATTCCACTTGATGGAAAAATTGAAGTTGAAAAAGACAAAAAATCATTTACAGTTTATATGTGTGTTGAAGGCAATTTTGAATTAGAATATAAAGGAGAAAGTTATCAGTACAAAACAGGTGATACGGTTTTAATTCCAGCAGAAATGGCTTTATTTGAAATTGATGGAAAAGCCTCTTTGTTAGAAATATACATTTCTTAACCTTTATTAGAAAGATTATGTGTAATTTTGCATCAAATTTTAAAAAATAGAAGAAAATGCCAAGTGTTAAAAATTTAAAAAAAGATATCAATTTTGTTTTAGGTGATATTATAGAAGCGGTTTACTTATATGAAATGGCTACTACTGGAAAACCAACTCCTGAGAGCAATGCTGTAATTGATGAAGCAATCACAACTTTTGATAGTTTAATCTTAAAAGTAAATGCTAAAAAAGTTGAAAACAAAAAAGCACATTTCAAACAAATTGGTTTAGAATTAGAACAAGCTGCAAATCAATTGGTTGAAAAAATCAACAGTTTACAATAAAAAAAAGCATAAAAAAAGTTGCATTTTATTTTGGATATTTAAAATTCAACTTTATATTTGCACTCGAAATGAGTCGCCAGCGTAGCTCAGTTGGCTAGAGCAGCTGATTTGTAATCAGCAGGTCGTGGGTTCGAGTCCCTCCGCCGGCTCAAAAAGAGAAAACGAAAGTTTTCTCTTTTTTTTATACAAAAAAACCATAAGATAATAACTTATGGTTTTTTTGCTTTAAGAATATTCTATTATTTCTCTACTTTTCTTCTTTCGTTATAAAAATCTTTCAACTTTTTTCCATACATAGATTTTGCAACTTTAGGTGTCATCATTTTTTGTATAGTATCTAAATACTTCAAATTAACATCTGGAATTTCAGATAACGCTATAAATGGAGCAACTTCATAATCTTTATTATTCAAGGCAAAATTTACAGCATACAAATAACGTCTTTTAGTTACCAAATCTTGTTCTTTGGCAACACTGTCGGCTTGTGCATACTTTTTATCCTGATAAGCTTTAAATTGCATCTGAACTAAATCTAAATTTTTATCAGTATATCTTGAATTTACTAATTTGTATTCTTCAAATTTATCATGGTTTTTAGAACCTGTAATTTTGGCATCCGAAAGATAATTTTCTAGAGAAGTTTGTATCGAAATCTCTCCTGCTTCTGCAAAAAATGGAATGTTATTATCCAACGAATTGGTTACGCCTCTATCTAAAAAAAGATAATACATCTCGGGAGAATCAATTGTTAAATGGCTTTCAAAATCAGACTTCCCATCAATTTTTATAGTGTCAATTGGCACCAAAAGTGAATCAACTATTTTTTGAATATAAAGTGTTCCTTTATTTAACCCTTTAATGTTTCCTGTTAGGTGTAAATTGCCTTCATTTTTACTACAAGAAAAGATTGAAAATACTACTGCAAGAATGATTAACTGTTTTTTCATTTTATAATTTTAATAAGTCGCAAAGAAATGAAAAATATAAAGTTTGACAATTTTTATTACATAAAAAAACTCTTGCTGAACAAGAGTTAAATTTTTAATCAAATTTATTTTTCATATAATATTTACCATCTAAATCATCAAAATCATCTTCGACTGCTGGCTTAGGTTTGGGTTTACTTGCGGCAACCTTTTTTTTCCAAAGCTCAAAATTTTCTTTAGACAATCTTTTGCGCAATAGTTCAGTTACTTCATTTTCGGTAATACCAAACTCAGCTTTTAAAACTTCAAAAGGCTTTTTTTCCTCTTGAGCCATACTTATAACTCGTTCTAACTGTTCGTTATCAAGTTCTACTCTTTTACTTTTTTTCATTAGTCGAAAAGCACAATTTTAATGTTAATTCTTATTCTATAATCAATTTATATACCAATATTAAGAAAAAAAATAATTACTTTTTAATTTTGGTCGAAATTTTTAAAAATTTATTTTATAATTCTAAAAGTAAGGTTAATCCTTGCTCCTATTTCTTTAGAGCTTTTCGGAATTTGATGCTTCCAAAAATGCTGTGTTGTTCCTTTCATTATTAATAAACTTCCGTTTTCAAGATTGATATTTTGTCTTTGATTGGTTGTATTATGTTTTAACTGAAAAACTCGTTCAGTACCAAAACTAACCGATGCAATTATCGGGTTTCTACCTAATTCTTTCTCATTATCGGCATGCCAACCATTACTGTCTTTTCCATCTCGATAATAATTTAGTAAGACAGTTGTGAAATTTTCATTGCAAATACTTTCAACTTCATTTTTGATGAACATCAATAAAGGATTCCAGCGGTTGGGTTGCATTATAATATTAGAATAACCATAAGGCTTTCCATCATTTCCAAAAAGCGAAGTTAATCTTGGTTGAAGATGCTTTTTCCCATAAACCGTTATTTCATCGTGTTGCCAAGGAATTTCATTTTTGAGTAATTCGAATAGCTCCTTAGATTTTTCAGAATTGAATAACGAAGGATGATACTCAATTTCGGCATCTGGTAAATCGAAAACAATTTTTTCTTGAGGAAATAATAAATTCATATTCCAAAAATAAAAAAACCGCTCGAATTAACGAACGGTTCTGAATTATATTTTGAGTTTTTAGTCTTTATTTTTATCTTCAAGAACAAACTTATGAATAAATCCACCAACTAATGCACCTGCTATTGGAGCAACCCAAAACAACCAAACTTGTGACAAAGGTTCACCACCAACATACAATGCTTGTGATAATGAACGAGCAGGATTTACTGATGTATTCGTTATTGGAATACTTATAAGGTGAATTAAAGTCAATGCCAAACCAATTGCTATTCCAGCAAATTTACCATGTGCAAACTTATCTGTTGCTCCTAAAATGATGATTAAAAACATCATTGTCAATACAAATTCTGCAACAAAACAAGCTTCCATTGAATAACCTTCTGGAGAAAAAGCACCAAATCCGTTTGAAGCAAATGCTCCAGCTTTTGTATTATCAATAGCAAAACCTGCTTTTCCTGACAAAATAAAGAATAAAGTTGTTGCTGCTAAAAAAGCTCCAGCACATTGCGAAAGAATATAAGGCGCCAAATCTTTAGCCTTAAACTTTCCTCCAGCCCAAAGTCCGACAGAAACGGCAGGATTAAAATGTCCGCCTGATAGATGCCCAACAGCATAAGCCATTGTCAATACAGTAAGTCCGAAAGCTAGTGAAACACCAACAAATCCGATTCCTAAATCTGGAATTCCGGCAGCAAAAACGGCACTTCCGCAACCACCAAGTACAAGCCAATACGTTCCGAAAAATTCTGCAAAAAGTTTTTTCATAATTAAATATTTAAGTTAATTAAATACGAACTTATAAAAAAATTGTGATTATTTTAAGAAAAATAAAAAAATTGAATTATTTTTTAAATTTTACATTCATAATTACTATTGCTATAATAATAAGAATAATTCCAATCCATTGTAAAAAAACAACATTTTCATTTAAAATAAGATAAGCCATTAAGACCGAAACAGGTAGTTCAAGAGCAGAAACAATACTTCCAAGGCCAATTCCTGTTATTGGAAAACCAGCATTCATCAATAAAGGCGGAATAATTGTGCCAAAAAGCGCTAAAAAAATTCCCCATTTTAAAAATATGGAATAATCATAAGGAGTGGTTTGTGTAAAAATTCCAAATCCAAAAACAATAATTGCACCACCAAGAAGCATATATAAACTTCTCTGAGCAGACGAAATTCCAAGTGCAACTTTATTAGCAGTAAACATAGTAGTTGTAAAAGAAGCTGCAGCTAACATTCCCCATAAAATACCACGCCAATCAATAGTAATTTGATTATTAATTAGATTTGTTGCTAAAATTGTTCCAACTAAAACAATTAATACGGAAATGATTTTTTGATTGGATGGCTTTCTTTTTTCAATAAACCATTCGAGCAAAACACCCATCCAAACGGTTTGCATAAGTAAAACAATAGCTATAGAAACATCAATATATTTTACACATAAGTAATAAAAAACACTTGTCATACCAAGTGATGTTCCGGCAAGCATTAAATGAAAAATATTTTTTGATGAAGCTTTTTCTACAACTTGATCAGTTCTATATTTCTGAAAAACATTGATTATAAAAACTCCTAAAATTCCCAAAATAAATTGAGACGAAGTAACTTCAGCAGTAGTAAATCCTTCATCGTAAGCTAATTTTACAAACGTAGCTAACATTCCATAACTAGTAGCTCCAAGACCGACAAGGAAAACTCCTTTTAATAAACTATTTTTTGACATTATTCTTAAATTTTAAAAAGCCGACAAAGATAGTTGATTACATAAGAAGTTCGTATAATATTTAAACTAAGATCAAATTTCTATAAGCCAAGTTGCTTTATAACTTTTTCACTTAATAATTTATTGGCAAGAACATTGTTTTTATCTTTATTTAAAAACTTCCAAGAATTTGCAGTAAAATCATCATAAATACCAATCATGGTAGATCTTTTATGAATTGTAAAAGAATTAGTTTCTTTGTCAAAAGTTACTTTTTCAGTTTCCATTGCACTTTTGAAAATTGAAATCATCATTTCAGAATCTTCCACTTCTTCATCCAAAGTTAATTGCATTGCTAAATTATGATCAACTAGGCAAAAAGATTGTTTGTCAATTTTGAAAATTTCTCCAAATGAAAATTCTGGTGGCGTTGGCAAAAGTTTTACTTTAATTCCTTCTGCTCCATTGAAAGTTGACATTAAAACTTCTTTCATTTGTTCCTTTGGAAATATTTCAAAAACTCTTGGATAAGTTGAATCTAATATTGCATCATAATCTAAAACAACAGTTGATTGATAAATTTTTTCAACCTCAACTTTTAATGGTTCAATAGTTTGAGAATACATTTGTAATGAAACAAATACAATAATAAGGCTGGAAATTAGTTTAGTTTTCATATCATTCGTTTTTATAAAAAAAATCCTAAAATTTTACTTTTAGGATTTTTAAAAATTTACTTATTCATTCACTACAACCCACTCGCCATTTGCTAGCATGCTTTCGGCTTTTTTGTACTTCATGGTTTCTGTTTTACCACTTAAAACGTGTTTTATTGTAACTGTATCATTTCTGTTGATTTTTGGTGCATCACGAACGATTGTCTCAGTAACTTGACGTTGTTGTGTTTGTCCAGCTTCACGGTTTTGAGCCGCTGCTTCATCACTGTTTGGAATTTCGTCTTTAGAAGTTGTATATTCTTCTTTTTTACGAACTTCTTCTCTAGCTTCTTGAATGTTTGAAGTTACTTGTTGTGGCAAATCTCCTTTGAACAAGAATGAAATCACTTCTTTGTTCACACCATTCAACATAGAACTAAACAAATTAAACGCTTCAAATTTGTAGATAAGCAAAGGATCTTTTTGCTCATGAACGGCTAATTGAACCGATTGTTTCAATTCGTCCATTTTGCGTAAATGTTTTTTCCAAGCTTCGTCAACAATTGCTAATGTGATATTTTTTTCGAAATCGGCTACTAATTGTTTTCCTTGAGAATCGTATGCTTTTTTCAAATCGGTAACAACATTTAATGTTTTTGCACCATCAGAAAAAGGAACAATAATTCTTTCAAATTGGTTGTTTGGATTTTCGTAAACATTACTAATAATTGGCAACGCTTCTCTTGCTGAACGTTCTGTTTTTTCAGTATAATATTGCAAGGCTGCTTTATAAACTTTTCCTGTTATTTCAAGTTCATTTAGTTTAGCAAAATCACTTTCAGTTATTGGAGAAGTTATTGAGAAATAGCGAATTAATTCAAATTCGTAATTTTTGAAATCATTTTTAGCTTTGTTTTCACTTACAATTAATTCGCAAGTATCATAAAGCATGTTTACGATGTCTAATTTCAATCTTTCACCGTGTAAAGCGTGACGACGACGTTTGTAAACCACTTCACGTTGCGCGTTCATTACGTCATCATATTCTAATAATCTTTTACGAGTACCGAAATTGTTTTCTTCTACTTTTTTCTGAGCACGTTCGATAGACTTGGTCATCATTGAATGCTGAATTACTTCACCTTCTTTCAATCCCATTCTATCCATTACTTTGGCCACTCTTTCTGAACCAAAAAGACGCATCAAGTTGTCTTCTAAAGACACATAAAATTGTGAACTTCCAGGATCACCTTGACGACCCGCTCGACCACGTAACTGACGGTCAACACGACGAGAATCATGACGTTCTGTACCCACAATTGCCAATCCACCAGCTGCTTTTACTTCTGGAGAAAGTTTGATATCGGTACCACGACCCGCCATATTGGTTGCAATCGTTACAACACCTGCTTTACCAGCTTCTTCAACGATTTGTGCTTCTTGCTTGTGCATTTTTGCATTCAAAACGTTGTGAACAACACCTCTCATTTTCAACATTCGGCTCAATAATTCAGAGATTTCAACCGAAGTTGTTCCAATCAATACTGGTCTTCCTGCTTGCGATAATTGTGTTACATCTTCAATTACAGCATTGAATTTTTCACGTGTTGTTTTATAGATTAAATCTTCTTTGTCTTTACGAGCCATTGGTCTGTTAGTTGGAATTTCAACCACATCCAATTTATAGATTTCCCATAACTCACCAGCTTCGGTTACAGCAGTACCTGTCATACCAGCTAGTTTAGAGTACATTCTGAAATAATTTTGAAGCGTAATTGTAGCAAATGTTTGTGTTGCAGCTTCAATTTTTACATTTTCTTTTGCTTCAATTGCTTGGTGCAAACCGTCAGAATAACGACGCCCATCCATGATACGTCCTGTTTGCTCATCTACAATAAGAATTTTATCGTCCATAATTACATACTCCACATCTTTTTCAAAAAGTGTGTAAGCTTTTAGCAACTGTGTAAGTGTATGAATACGTTCACTTTTAACAGCGAAATCTTGGAATAATTTTTCTTTTTCTTCGGCTTCGGCATCTTTTTCAAGATTCATTTTTTCGATACGAGCAATTTCAGAACCAATATCTGGAAGCAAGAAAAAGGTTGAATCGGTATCGCCAGAAAGATATTTGATACCATTATCTGTTAATTCAACTTGGTTATTTTTTTCTTCTATAACAAAATACAACGCTTCGTCAATAAGGTGCATATCGCGATTATTGTCTTGCATATATTGATTCTCGGTTTTTTGAAGTAATTGCTTGATTCCTTCTTCACTTAAAAATTTAATCAAAGCTTTATTTTTTGGCATACTTCTGTAAGCTCTCAAAAGATTGAAACCACCATCTTTGGTATTTCCTTCTTTGATTAATCGTTTGGCTTCTGTTAAAAATCCGTTGGCTATATTTTTTTGAAGACTTACTAAATTTTCGATTTTTGGTTTTAATTCATTAAATTCGTGACGGTCACCTTGTGGCACTGGTCCAGAAATAATCAACGGTGTTCTTGCATCGTCAATTAATACCGAATCGACCTCATCGACAATAGCGAAATTGTGTTTTCTTTGCACCAATTCTGATGGTGAATGTGCCATGTTATCTCTTAGGTAATCAAAACCAAACTCGTTATTGGTTCCGTAAGTGATATCTGAATCGTAAGCTTTTTTACGTTCGGCAGTATTTGGCGAATGATTATCGATACAATCAACTGTTAAACCGTGGAATTCAAATAATGGTGCTTTCCAAGCGCTATCACGTTTTGCTAGGTAATCATTTACAGTTACCAAGTGCACACCATTTCCTGTTAGAGCGTTAAGGTATAAAGGTAAAGTTGCCACTAAGGTTTTACCTTCACCTGTTTGCATTTCGGAAATTTTTCCACCGTGTAAAACCATTCCACCTATTAACTGAACATCATAGTGAATCATGTCCCAAGTGATTTGTTTTCCAGCAGCATTCCATGTGTTTGCCCAGATTGCATCGTCTCCTTCCAATTCAACATAGCTTTTGGTTGCTGAAAATTCTCTATCTCTTGGAGTTGCTTTAACTCTAACAGATGTATTTTCTTTGAAACGTCTTGCGGTTTCTTTTACAACAGCAAATGCTTCAGGTAGAATTTCATTTAAAGTTTTTTCTGAAATTTCGTAAGCTTCTTTTTCTAAAGAATCGATTGTTGCGTAAATATCTTCTCTTTTGTCGATGTCTTCGATTTGTTCGACTTCAAGCTTAAGCGCGTCAATTTTGTTGTCTTTTTCAGAACGTGCTTGTTTGATTTTATCTTTGAAATACTGCGTTTTAGCTCTTAGTTCATCGTTAGACAAAGCAGCTAAAGCCGTTTCAAACGATTTAACTTTAGTAATATTTCCTTGTAGTGCTTTTACATCTTTTTGTGACTTATCGCCCACAAAAACCTTTAGTATGCTATTTATGAAACTCATAATTGGGTTTGTTATTTAATTTTTTTAAATGGTATGCAAATTTAAACAAAAAAAAAGCCTCTTGAGAGACTTTTCAATGTTGTGTTTGTTTATTTTTTGTTAATATTCATCCTCGTTCCAAAGATAATCTTCGTCAGTTGGATAATCTGGCCAAATTTCTTCCATTGATTCATATATTTCGCCTTCGTCTTCTATAGATTGAAGGTTTTCAACAACTTCTAAAGGAGCACCTGCTCTAATAGCGTAGTCTATAAGTTCATCTTTGGTTGCAGGCCACGGTGCATCACTTAAATAAGATGCTAATTCTAATGTCCAATACATCTGCTTTCGATTTTATAATTTATGCAAAAATAAATTTATTACTGAAAAAGTCAAGTAAAAAATGATTTATTTTACGATTAAAGTTAAGAACGTGTTTTTTAGTTTTCAGTTTTCAGTCTCAGCGAGCAGTAAATGCTGGCTAAAACTGCTACTGACTACTTTCTTGGTATCCACTGAACTTCATCAGCTTTTAGGTCGTAGGACAACTTTCGTGCCAATACAAAAAGGTAGTCAGAAAGTCGGTTTAGGTACTTAATTACCATTTCATTTGTAGGTTCTATGTCATTAAGATGCACGGCTAAACGCTCTGCACGACGGCATACGCAACGCGCAATATGACAATATGACACAGTTGTATGTCCGCCGGGAAGTACAAAATGTGTCATTGGTGGAAGTGATTCTTCCATTGAGTCGATTTGGTTTTCTAAAAATTCGATATCGGTTTCTATAATTCCTAAGTTTTGCAAACGTTTTTCGCCGCTTTTTAGCGTTTCTTTTTCAGGTGGTGTTGCTAAAATGGCTCCAACTGTAAAAAGTCGATCTTGCACTTCTATTAAAACATTTTTATAGATGGAATTAATATCTTGGTCGCGAATTAATCCGATATGTGAGTTTAGTTCGTCAACAGTGCCGTAGCTTTCTATTCTTATATGATGTTTTGGCACTCTTGTTCCTCCGAAAAGAGCGGTTGTTCCTGTATCGCCAGTTTTGGTGTATACTTTCATTTTTTTAGTTTAGAAGTTTAAAAGGTTAAAAGTTTATGAGTTTCTTTTGCTCTTAAATCTTTTTCAAATATAACAAAAATTCAAATGGATTGTCTTCTAGCCCTGACAGAGTGGAAATCCTTTTCTAAACCTTTTTTAGGTTTGGAAAAGATTGGAACGGCGGCAGGAATTACCACTACTGATAAAGCCCGAGCCATTCGCTCCTACTTAGACAGTGCTCAGCATGACGACTATAAATGGTCTTTGTTTGGATTATCACTTTCAATAATTCCGTCTCTTAATCGGATTACTCTGTGGGCGTATTTGGCGATGTCTTCTTCGTGAGTTACTAGGATTACGGTGTTTCCGTTGGCGTGAATATCACCGAAAAGTTTCATGATTTCGACTGAAGTTTTACTGTCAAGATTTCCCGTTGGTTCGTCGGCTAGAATGATGGATGGCTTGTTGACTAAAGCTCTTGCCACTGCAACTCGCTGGCGTTGACCGCCCGAAAGTTGGTTAGGTTGGTGATCCATACGGTCGTCTAATCCGACTTGTTTTAGAACTTCGGTTGCGCGAATATTTCTTTCTGATTTGGAAAAACCTGCATAAATCATAGGCAATGCAACATTATCGAGCGCAGTTGTTCGTGGCAAAAGATTGAATGTTTGAAAAACAAATCCGATTTCTTTGTTACGGATTTCGGCCAAATCGTCGTCTTGCATTTTGCTGACATCTTTTCCGTTTAAGATGTATGTTCCAGAAGTTGGCGTGTCGAGACAACCTAAAATGTTCATCAAAGTTGATTTTCCTGAACCTGATGGTCCCATAAGTGCTACATACTCACCTTTGTTGATTTGCAAATCGATTCCTTTGAGAACGTATATAGTTTCGCTTCCTAAAACGAAATCTCTTTTGATATTGGTAATGTTTATGAGTGGATTTGCCATTGAAAATTGCTGATTACGATTTTAGCTTATAAAATTACGAAAGAAAGTTTAATTAATAACATGAAATAACCATTGACCAAAATGATAGCCAGATTTGATTAATACAATAATCCCCAAAATTACAGTAAATGGAATTAGGAACTTGTACGTTTTTGATTTGAAAAAGCCTTGTGTTTCCATGATTTTTAAAATTTACTTTGATAACCAATTAGTAGTAAAAAAATGAATTTGTTACAAACAAAAATGTTAATTATATAAGTTTAAGACATAAATGTATAACATATTAGCCAAGAGTTGTAATTAGTTTTACATCAAATATTTAAACTTACTAATTATGAAAAAAAGTGTATTAAAAATTGGGTTGTTTTCGATGGTACTATTAGGAATAGTTTCTTGTAAAAACAAAGAAAAAGAATTGGCTGATCAAAGAATTACAGAGCTTGAAATTTATGTTGACTCACTAAAAGCTGCCAATGCAGATGAATTGGAAGCAAACTGGGACAAAATTCAGATGGATTTTGACAGAAAAAATTCAGAGGCATCTGATGCAATAACAAATCTTGACAATGAAACTAAAACTTCGTCGCAAGAAAAAATTAATTCATCAACTACAAAATATGACGAATTAAAAGTCAGTGTAACAGCAAAAGCAGAAGTTAAAAAAGCAGCAGCAAAACCAAGTGCAAGTCAATTATTAAGAGATAGATTATTTGGAGCTGGAAAAATTGGTGAAGACATGAGTTTTGCGTGGGTAAATAAAGATAATATCTTAAAAGTTTACGACACCTTTTTTCAATCTTACAAAGACAATAAAGGAGATTTTTCAAGAGAAGATTATGACGAAATCAAATTGATGTATGAAGCGTTAGATAACAGAAAAAACACGGTTGAAAAAGAAGGTTTAACAACTGAAGACAATAACAAAATTGCTTCAATTAAATTCAAATTTGGTCCAATGTTTAAAACTAATAGAATTGGAGCAAAAAGCAGAGAAACTGCCGAAGCTAAAGAGTAAACATAATTGTTAATTCAGGGAAATGGCAATCAGCAATGGTTGTCATTTTTTTTATGCTCTTATCACAAAATGTTCTTTTTTCTGTTCACTTCTAAAGAACACAATTCCCCACTGGAAAGTATCGATGGTTACAGTAACTTTTGAATGATTTTTAATTATTTCCCAAGCTTCTTCCATGTCTTTTGACCAATGAATATCGTCGAAAATCCACACAGAATCGTTGGTTATTGTTGGCAGTAAAAGTTCAAAATATTCTAAAGTTGCTTTTTTGGAATGGTTGCCGTCGAAGTAGATTAGGTTATAGGTTGTAGGTTGTAGGTTGTAGGTTTTTAGATGGCTTGAAAATTCGGTATTTATACATTCAACATTATTGATATTGAATTTTTGCAATTGCCATTGACATTGATTAATTGTATTTGGACAACCTTCTAAAGAAATAATCTTTGCTTTTTTATTTCCTAAAGACATTGCTGAAGTTGCTAAACCTAACGAAGTTCCAATTTCAAGAATAGTTTCAGGCTGAAAATAATTTACAATTCTAAATAATAATTCCGCTCTTTTTCGAGAAATTCCAGCGTTTTTGGCTATTTGGTTTATGGCTCTAGTATTACTTTTAAAAACTCTTGAACCTGCTCCAAAATCAGTAACTTCGATTGTGTTTTTGTTTTGCAAAAGTGAGTTTCTGTAATACTTTAGAATGGAATATTCTGGATATTTTTTTTTATCATAAAAACATTTACTAACCAAAGAAAACACAAACGGCGAGTGAACTCCGTGTTCGTTTTTGGAGTTGTAAAGGAATTTTAGGTATGATTTTAATATAGTCACAGTTTTCAGTCACAGTTTTCAGTCTGCAAACTGCGACTGTGACTGAAAACTAATTTTTATTCCATTTTTGAAGTCAACTCAAACCAACGTTCTTCTTTTTCCTCAAGTGTTTTAATCACTTTTTGAAGTTCGTTTGCTTTTGTTTCGATTTCGTTATCAGCAACTTTTCCGTCTGAGAATAGTTGTTCTATTTGTTTCTTTTGGAATTCTAAATCTTTTATTTCTTTTTCAATTTTATTGAATTCTTTTTGCTCGTTAAAATCTAATCCAGAAGAAATGGTTTTAGTTTTCCAATTAACTTTTTCTTTGTTATCATCTTTGTTTGTTGGTTCGGCTGAATCTTCATAGGCTCTAAAATCGGAATAATTTCCTGGAAAATTTTCTACAATTCCGTCGCCTCTAAAAACGAATAAATCGTCCACAATTTTATCCATAAAATATCGGTCGTGAGAAACTACAAGCAAACAACCAGGAAAATCTAACAAGAAGCTTTCTAAAACATTCAACGTTACAATATCCAAATCATTTGTTGGTTCATCGAGAATTAAGAAATTTGGATTCTGAATCAAAACCGTACACAAATACAAACGTTTCAATTCGCCACCACTTAATTTTTCTACAAAATCGTATTGTTTTTTATTATCGAAAAGAAAACGTTCTAACAATTGCGAAGCCGAAATCAATTTCCCTTTCATCAACGGAATATACTCGCCGTATTCTTTGATAATATCTATAACGCGTTGTCCAGGTTTTGGGTTAATTCCGCTTTGAGTGTAATAACCAATTTTTATGGTATCGCCAGTAACCACTTTTCCAGAATCAGTTGGAATTGTTTGAGTTAGTAAATTTAAGAAAGTCGATTTACCAGTTCCGTTTTTACCAATAATTCCGATACGAGCGCCACGTTGAAAATCGAAACTAAAATTTTCTAAAATCTTTTTATCGCCAAACTTTTTCGAAATTTTATGCAACTCAATAATCTTGCTTCCAAGACGTTCCATATTGATTTCGAGTTCGACTTTGTTTTCTTTTCGGCGACTTTCGGCAACTTCTTTTATTTTGTAAAAATCATCTTGACGTGATTTTGACTTCGTTGTTCGCGCTTTTGGTTGTCTTCGCATCCACGCCAATTCTTTCACAAAAAGATTTTGAGCTTTATCAATACTAGCGCTTTCTGATGCTAATCGTTCTTCTTTTTTCTCTAAATAATACGAATAATTTCCTTTGTAACTGTATAATTTCCCGTTGTCAAGTTCTATGATTTCGTTGCAAACACGCTCCAAAAAGAAACGATCGTGCGTAACCATAAACAGCGTAATATTTTCTTTGGCAAAATAACTTTCCAGCCATTCAATCATCTCTAAATCAAGGTGATTGGTAGGCTCATCCAAAATCAACAAATCGGGGCGATTAATCAAAATTATCGCTAACGAAAGACGTTTTTTCTGTCCGCCTGACATGTTTTTTACTTTCAATTTGAAATCTTCCAACTTCAGTTTGAACAAAATTTGCTTGAACTGCGTTTCAAAATCCCAAGCATTATGTCTATCCATATCGTCAAAAGCCTTTTGGTAAGCTTCGGTATCGTCTGGATTTTCGAGCGCTTTTTCGTAACGTTCTATAATGTGCAAAATCTCATTATCAGATGCAAAAATGCTTTCTTCAACCGTCAATTCGTCTTGCAATTGCGGTACTTGCGATAGAAACGCCATTTTAATTTCCTTTCTAATCACCACTTGACCAGAATCAGGTTCGTCTTCACCGTTAATAATCTTCATTATACACGTTTTGCCCGAACCATTTTTGGCAATAAAAGCAATTTTTTGATCTTTATTTATTCCAAACGAAATGTCTTTGAACAACGTTCGTTCGCCAAAAGATTTTGATATATTTTCTACAGAAAGGTAATTCACAATTGTATTTTTTTCTGCAAAAATAGTCTTTTGTTTCAAGTTTAAAGGTTTAAAGTTTCAAGTTTATTAGAAGCGAATGGTTCGGGATTTATCAGTTCACCTTTTTCCCGCTTTCCGTTCTACTTCGTGCCACTGCAATCGGGGCTATGGAGTTTTTGTATTGAACTTTTGTTTTGTTTTTCAAAACACCAAAAAATAAAATTTGTATATTTGGTTTTCAAAACTATTTGCCATGAGCGAAGATTCAAATAAAAAAGATAAAAAGCTAGACTTAAATAAAGTTGAAGAACCAGCTACAGAATATTCTTTAGAGAAAAAAACCGATGATTCTGAATTGCATCCAGTGTTAGTACAATTATTGGAAAAATCAAAAAAACAACATGAGCAAGGATTGAGTTTTTCTCATGAAGAAGCTATGCAAAAAATTAAATCAAAACTTCCTTTTTGAAATGAATTACATTTTAAGTTGGGACATTACAGCTATAGATTCATATATTGATGAATGTGAATTTATACTATTAAAATGGAACATTATAGAAGTTGAAAAGTTTAAAATAATTGTTGAAGAGAATTTAGAACGTTTATCCAAAAATCCAAGAACAGGTATTTATAATAGCAATTATCAAGTTTATTCTCTTGTTATTTCAAAACAAACAACTTTATATTACAGTATTAACAATGATATAATTAAAATCGAATTATATCTTTTCTGGAACAATCAAAAAAATCCTAACGAACTCAAAAAACTTTTATAACCAATATTTTATATTAAATTTCTATTTAGTTTTTCAAAATACCAAAAAATAAAATTTGTATATTTGATATTTAAATCAAAATTGAATGGACAATTCAAATAAAAAATATAAAACTCCAGATTCAAATATTTCTAAAGTTGAAGAACCTACTGTAGCTTATAATTCTGAGAAAACGTACGCAAATATTGAAGATCATCCGTTATTTGTCAAAGTAATTGAAAAATCAATAAAGGAAGCTAAAGAAGGAAAAGGATCGACAACTGAAGAAGTAATGAAAAGAGTAAGAGAAAAGTATCCTTTTTTAAAATGAGTTATAAAATAATCTGGCAACTTAATTCTGAGATCACATATCTTGCTGAGATTGAATATATTTGTTTTAAATGGAATCAGAAAGAAGCTGAAAAATTTCAGGAATTAGTAGTTGAAAATTTGGATAGATTATCAATAAATCCACTTCTTGGAAAATATAACTCTAATTTGAAACTCTATATTTTTGTAATTTCAAAACAAACAACACTTTATTATTCAATCAATCAAAATGCAAAAATTGTTGATTTACACCTTTTCTGGAACAATCAAAAAAATCCTGACGAACTTAGCAAACTTCTATAACCATGCAAGAACCAACCCAAGAAACTATTGAAAAATGGCATAAAGATTCAAACAATTGGAAATTTGGTGGCATTTATTATAATAAAGATGATGATAGAGTTTTTGTCCCAAAGGCGATTAAATGGATGGGAATTACACTAAATTTTGCCAATCCAAAAAGTTATCTAGCTTTACTGGCTATGATTGCATTTTTTGGATTTATTATTTATATGATTGAAAATAAGTAATTAAATTTTAAAATATTTTTTAGGAACATTTAGCATTCCGAAACATTCACCGTCTTCTTTTCCTAAATGCTTGTGATGAATTTTGTGGGCTTTTCGCAAACCAACAATATACTTGTTTTTTGTTCTTGTAAACAACTTAAAACGTTGGTGAATAATGATATCATGTACAACAAAATAGGCAATCCCATAAAATAAAATTCCTAATCCGATAAAAAACTTGAAGTTAAGTTCTGGATTGATACCGTTGTAAAACAATAAAATACTTGGTATAGCAAAAATGACAAAAAAAGCATCGTTTTTTTCGAAAACCCCTTGGTATTTTGGTTGATGATGATCGGCATGTAAATACCACAAAAAGCCATGCATAACAAACTTATGTGTACACCAAGTGATACCTTCCATTGTTAAAAAAGTAAGCAATGTTATTGCAATAAAAAGTAAAATTTCCATTATAAAGTCATATTAAGTTGGTATCGAACATACGATTTACTTACTATAAATAATTTACTAAAATCGTCTACACGAATTCTTTTGTTCAAAATTTCTTCAGGTTCAGTCTTTGCAATTTTTTTCAACAAACTTTTGTAATATTTATAAGCTGTATAAACACCAAATTTAGCACTTTTTGGCAACATTTTAATACCAATTAACGCTTCTTTAAAATCAGCATCAATTTCGGCAACTAATTTTCTTTTGCAATCATGCGACAAATTATTTACATCAATACTTGGAAAATAAACTCTTCCCAAAGTTTCGCTATCATGTTTCAAATCACGTAAAAAATTTACTTTTTGAAATGCCGAACCCAATTTCATTGCGCTACTTTTCAATTCGTTATACTTTACTCTATCGCCTTCAACGAAAACTAGCAAACACATTAAACCCACAACATCAGCCGAACCATAAATATATTCTTCATATTCAGATTTTGTTAAATATTCGGTTTTGTGCAAATCCATTCGCATACTTTTAAGAAATGGAATTACCAAATCCATCATATCAAAACGATGCACCACTTCTTGAAAGGCATTCAAAACAGGATTCAAACTTATTTTTCTGTCATAAGCTTTGTGAAATTCAATTTCAAACTCCGATAATAATTCTTCTTGATCATATCCTTCAAAACTATCTACAATTTCGTCTGCACAACGCACAAAACCATAAATAGCATAAATATCATCTTGAATTTTTGGCGAAAGCATTTTTATGGCCAATGAAAAAGAAGTACTGTAATTTTTAGTAATTCTCTTGCTACAATCTAATGATGATTTGTCAAATAAACTTTTCATATTTTGTACGCTTTAATTATTTTATCACTAGCAATTTTTCCAGAAATTAATGCAGGCGGAACTCCTGGACCTGGAACCGTTAATTGTCCAGTAAAGTAGAGATTTCCAACTTTTTTACTTTCAATTTTAGGTCTTAAAAAAGCCGTTTGGGTTAATATATTTGCCAATCCGTAGGCGTTTCCACCATAAGAATTGTATTGTTCTTTAAAATCATTTACGCAAAATGAATCTTTAAAGATTATATTTTTTCTAACAGATTGCTTGGTTAATTTTTCAAATCGGTCCATAATCATGTTAAAATATTTTTCTCTAAGTGCTGGTGTATCTTCCAAATCTGTTGCTAACGGAATTAGGAAAATAGCAGCTTCACTTCCATTTGGTGCAAAAGCATCATCCGTTTTTGATGGAAAACTTGCGTAAAAAAGTGGATTTTCAGGCCATTTTTTGGTGTCGTAAATTTCTTTGGCATGTTGCTCAAAAGCAGCATCAAAAAATAAAGTATGATGATTTACATTTTCAATTTTTTTATCAAAACCAACATAAAAAAGTAACGATGAAGGCGCAAAAGTCTTTTTACTCCAATAGTTTTCAGAATATTGACGTTGCGAACTTTCTAACAAAGTTTCGGTAAAATGGTAATCGGCACCACTCAAAACTACGTCAGAAACGATGGCTTTTCCATTTACAATTAGACCCGTTGTTTTATTATTGGAAGTTGTAATTTTTTCAACATTTGCATTGATTTGAAATTTCACTCCAAGCTCAACAGCAAGAGTTTCCATCGCTTCAACCACTTTGTACATTCCGCCTTTTGGATGCCAAGTTCCCAAACCAAAATCGGCATAATTCATAAAATTATAAAATCCAGGTGTGTTCGATGGTTTTGCACCAAGAAACAAAACAGGAAATTCCAATATTTGTTGCAAACGAAAATCTTTGAATTTAGATTTTACCGTTTTACTTATAGTCGAGAAAAATTGTGTAACTCGTTTGGCAGTTTCCAAAGTGACCAACTCTATTATAGAATCACCTGGACGATAAACCAATTCCTTTATAGCAATGTCATAATTGGTTTTGGCTTCACCGATAAATTTTTCAAGTTTTTTACCGCTTCCTTTTTCAATAGATTCGAAAGTGGTTACAATATCGTTAAGATTATCAGCAATATCAATCGAATCATTTTCGCCAAAATAAACTTTGTAAGCAGGAGAAAGCTTTTCTAAAGTAAAATAATCAGAAGGTTTTTTGTCAAAATCATTGAAGAATTTTTCAAAAACATCTGGCATCCAATACCATGTTGGTCCTATGTCAAAAGTAAAACCGTTTCCTTTTAGCTGACGTGCTCTTCCGCCAACAGTTGCATTTTTTTCATAAACAGTAACATCAAAACCAGCCTTAGCCAAATAACATGAAGCTGCTAATGAAGAAAAACCTGAACCTATAATCGCTATTTTTTTTGCTTGTTGCATTTACTTTTTTATAATTCGTTTACTAAAGAGCTGATAGTTTCAAATTTTCTCACATTATTAGATAATTTATTGGGAGAAATATTTTCAACCATTCTTCCAATAAACCAAACTTCAGCATCTTCGTTTAAAACTTCATTTTTAATTTGAGTAACATACTCGTTAATCTCATCAGGTTCAGGTTTTACAGTGGTGTAAGCAATAAAAGTTATATTATCAAAATTCTTGCAAACTTCTTTTAAACTATCAATTGGAACACTCTCACCCAAATATATAGATTTATAACCATTAGAAATGATCTCGTAATTCAAATACAACAAACCTAGCTCATGGATTTCGTTGTCAGGTAAATAAAGAACAAAAACCCTATTAGTTTTCGTTGGTTCAAGGTATTGAATTTTTTCGGTATTAGCTATTATTTTTTGTTTAATTAAATAGGTAATAAAATGTTCGTGAGCAGGCGTTATTGTATCAGATTGCCACAACAAACCTAATTCTGTCATTAAAGGAATAAATACTTCGTAAAAAACATCTGTAAATGATTTTTCAGACAATAATTTATCATAAGTTAGGGTAAATTGAACCTGATCAAAGTTCATCATTGCCATTTTAAACTCGCTAATAGCATGATGTTTTACACTTTTTTTATTGATAATTTCTCTGACTAACTCGGGAATTTTTTCATCAGTATATTTTGAAATAGTTGAAATTTTATAACCATAATTATGAAGTAAAGTTATATTCAAAAGTTTCTGAAGATTATCTGTATCATACAAACGGATGTTGGTATCTGTTCGCATTGGCTTTAATACATCGTATCTTTTTTCCCATATACGAATAGTGTGAGCCTTGATTCCTGGAAGGTTTTCGAGGTCTTTGATACTAAAAACAGATTTTATATTGTTCATCTTTTTTCAAAATAAGTTAAACAAAAGTAATTCTTTATTTTGAAACTGTCAAATAAAACAACATTTTTAACGAACCATTATAAATATTTATATCAACATTTTCAGAAACACCATTAATTCTAGCCTTTTCTGTAAACTGCCAAAACTGCCAATCATCCTTAATTCCTTCCACCCAAAAGTTATAATTAGCAATCCAAAACGTATAACCTTCAAATTCTTCTTTAAGAAAATCTTCATAATATTTTTCTCCTGAATATATTATAGGTTTTACTTTGTAATGGTTTTCAACGGCAATGAGCCATCTTTTCAATCCAACTTTTAAACTATCGACAGATTGGCTTTCGGGCAATTTTTCAATATCTAAAACTGGTGGAAAATCTCCTTTTCGAAGTTTAACATTATTGATAAAATTTTTAGCTTGTTCAAGTGAATTTTCGTTTGGACGATAATAATGATAAGCACCACGAATGAATTTATGCTTTCTGGCGTTTGACCAATTTTCTTCAAATCTTGAATCTAATTTATCGCTTCCAGCTGTTGCTCTTATAAAAACATAATCTAGTTTAAAACCTTCAACCGAATCGATTTCTGACCAATTGATTTCACCTTGAAATTGAGATACATCAAATCCGACAACTTTGTCTTTGTTATTGCTTAATATTTGAAAAATTCTAGCCTTAGCAACTTTATCTTCTTTATAAACTTTATTGGTTTTGAAACTAAAATAAAACAACAAAGCCTCGCGATAATGATAAACTCCAAATGAAAATGCAAAAAATGCTACTAAAATAAAAATGATTTTAGCAGATATAAAACCACTTTTCTTTTTAGAAGTTCGTCTACGTGTTGGAGTTTTTCTGGTGGTTTTTGCCATTAATAATTTTAAATTATCTAAAATTTATTTCTTAGCCATTAAATTATTAGCAACCGACAATAACACATAAGTAATTATTATTAAAGGAATTGCAAGAAACTGTAAAGTCAGAAGCATTACTATAGAAGCTAGTAAAAAACCAATTTGAAGTTTGTATTTTTGGAAACTAAAGTTTTTAATTTTTAGAGAAAATAACGGAATTTCAGCATTCATTACATAAGCACTAATAAATGAAATAACGACTAAAGTCCACTGATTGGATAAAAAAGCAGTTATCATTTCGTTTTCAATAAGTGGTAAACTCATTATAAGCAAAGTATTGGCAGGCGTTGGCAAACCAATAAAAGAATCCGATTGACGTGTATCAATATTGAAATTAGCCAAACGATAACAAGCACCAAGAGTTATTACAAATCCAATTGAAGCAAAAGGAGAAAATATATCCGTATCATATGCTAAACTTGTAATCATTTTATACATCAAAAAACCTGGCGCTACACCACTTGTAACCATATCAGCTAAAGAATCAAGTTGCACTCCTAATGGTCCAGCAACACCAAACTTTCGAGCAAAAAAACCATCAAAAAAGTCAAAAAAGATTCCCAAAGCTACCATAAAAAAAGCATTTTCCGGGCGACCAATAGCAATAAAAACGATGGCTACACAACCACAAAATAAGTTGAGAAGCGTTAGTATATTGGGAATATGTTTTTTGATATTCATCTTAAAAATTTAAAATTATTTGTAGTTGACAAATTTAATACAATAACTTGAAGACAAGTGCGTTTTTTATTATAGATTTTTATATGATATTTGTAAAAAATAAAATTACTTGAAAAAACACACCTTTTTATTGCTTTTATTGGCGTTTTTCTCCTCAAATGCGCAATCCGTTCGTAAATATTCAAACGAGTTTATGAATATTGGGGTTGATGCTGCAGCACTTGGTATGGCTAATACAATGGTAGCAAGCACACACGATGTAAATTCGGGTTATTGGAATCCGGCTGGATTGGTTGACATGGAAGACAGTCAACTTGGATTGATGCACGCAAGTTATTTTGCGAATATTGCACAATATGATTATGCTGCTTATGCAAAACCAATTGATGACCGAAGTGCTTGGGGAATTTCGATGATACGATTTGGTGTTGATGATATTTTGAACACCACACAACTTATTGATAGTGAAGGAAATATTGATTACAACAGAATAAGCAAATTTTCAACTGCCGATTATGGTTTTACCTTTTCGTATGCCAGAAAAACACGTTTAGAAGGTTTGAATTATGGTGCCAATGCCAAAGTGATTCGAAGAATAATTGGAAAATTTGCCAATTCGTGGGGATTTGGTGTTGATGCCGGAATTCAATTTGAACGAAATAATTGGTATTTTGGTTTGATGGTTAGAGACATTACTACAACCTATAATATTTGGAATATTGACGAAGATGAATATGCCAAAATTAAAAATGCAATTCCAGGAGAAAACCAAGAGTTACCTGAAAGTACCGAAATTACCGCACCAAAAGCACAATTGGGAATGTCAAAAAAATATGAGTTTCACAACGAAATGAGTCTTTTGGCTGCAGCCAATTTGAATATGCAATTTACACAAACCAATGATATAATTTCGAGTGAATTAGTAAGTATTGATCCGGCCATTGGTTTTGAAGGTGGTTATCAAGACATGGTTTTTTTACGAACAGGATTTGGTAATTTTCAAAATTTGACTCAAATTGATGGAAGCAAAAAGCTTGGTTTTCAGCCAAATATAGGTTTAGGGTTCAGGTATAAAGGTATTCAGATTGATTATGCTTTGACTGATTTGGGTAACCAAAGTGCCGCTTTGTATTCGAATGTTTTTTCGCTGAAAGTTGATTTAAGTATTTTTAGATAGAATTATATGTTGAAAAAAACCTTCTTATTCCTTTCCTTTCTTTTTTCGATTGTTGCTTTTTCGCAAATGGCGCCTTTATCTGAAAATGCCAAAATAAGTGTTTTAACATGCGGAAATGGAGAAGAATTATACACAACTTTTGGTCATACAGCTATAAGAATTCAAGATGTTTCCAATAGTTTAGATGTTGTTTTCAACTATGGAATGTTTGATTTTAGTGAAGGAAATTTTTATTTAAAATTTGTCAAAGGTGATTTAAAATATTATGTTGCAGCAAGTTCTTACGATCAATTTTTATATGAATATCAATTAGAAAAACGAGAAGTTATTGAGCAAAAGCTGAATCTTTCGCAACAGCAAAAGCAGAATTTATTAGAACTCTTGACTACTTCACTTTATTCGGAAGAGAAATATTATACCTATAAATTTATTGATAAAAACTGTACAACAATGGTTGTTGACAAACTCAACACTGTTTTGGGCGATACTAACCAAATTAAGAAATCCTCTAATACAGATGTGACTTATCGAGAAACTTTGTATCCTTATTTTGAAAATTATTTTTGGTATAAATTGGGAATCAACATCATATTTGGACAACGAGTTGATGATAGAGCTACCCAACTTTTTCTTCCGATAGAATTATTAAATAGTTTGAACAAAATTAGTGTTGATGGAAAACCATTGGTAGCTTCAAATGAAACTGTTGTACAAGCTGAGCAACCAAAATTTACTTTTAATTTCTTTAATAGCATCTACTTTATTTCGAGTATATTACTAGTAATCATCTTGATAAATAAGCGATTTTTATTTAATATCTACTTGATTATTTTAGGGATTTTGGGAGTTTTCTTTATTTGGGTTGGAAGTTATTCACTTCACAAAGAATTATTATTGAATTACAATGCATTGTTGTTCAATCCTATTTTTCTCTTGATTCCATTTATAAAAGGTGGTAGAATTCTAAAAGGTTTATTGTTAGCAAGTTTTGGAATGTTGCTAGTCTATTTGTTGATGATGCTATCAAAACCACATTTGAATTTGGTATTACCTTTTATGCTAACCGCCATTTATATTTTGGTAAAAAAATGGATTCAACAAAAGAGTTTATTGACCTCTGTAAAAAACGACCGTACTTAAAGTTTTAACGATAATATTGATATCAATAAAAATGCTTCGGTGTTTGATGTAATATAAATCGTATTGCAATTTTATCAAACTATCATCAATGGTTGCTCCATAAGAATAATTGACTTGAGCCCAACCTGTAAGTCCAGGTTTTATTACATGGCGTGTTTCATAAAAAGGCATTATTTCGGCAATTTCTCTAACAAAAACTGGTCTTTCTGGTCTTGGACCGATAACTGCCATATCTCCTTTTAATATATTTATAAACTGAGGAAACTCATCCAAACGAGATTTGCGAAGAAACTTTCCGAAAGCTGTAATTCTGGCATCATTTTTTTTGCTAAAAACAGCTCCATTTTTTTCGGCATTTTTTATCATTGTTCTGAATTTCAGTATTTTAAAAACTTTTCCGTTTTTCCCAACCCGTTTTTGGGTGTAGAATAATTTTCCTCTATTACCAAGAAGATTTCCTAATAGAATTAATGGAAGAATTAGCAAACCTACGGATAATCCAATCAATGAAATTATGATTTCAAAAATACGAACGCCTAACAAATACAATCGATTTTGATTACTTCGGCTAAAAGGGAAATACCTGTAAAAATCTCTAGCTACATATTGTACTGGAATTCTTTGGGTGATGCTTTCATAAACCTGTGTATATTCTCTAATTATGAAACCATTTTCTAAAAGATGTATTAGTTGATTGTATAAATTTACAGTAATTCCGTCTGTTTTTTGGGACGCAATTACAACTTCAGAAACAGAGTTTTCTTTTACGAAATCTTCTAAATTATCAATCTTTATATTTTCTACAAAACTCTTTTCAGATTTCATTTTTTCATTTGAAACATCCGAATTTATGTAGCCAACAATTTTATAATGAGGATCAGCGTTTTCTAGACCAAGAACTAACTCTTCCAGTTGTTCTTTATCACAAATCAGGATTACTTTTTTGACAAATCTATCAGAAGCCAGAAATTTTACATAAAAAAGTCTCCAAAGAAAGAGTGCAATTAAAACTGCAAGATAAAAATAAATAATTTGAAGACGATTACTTGGTAACGTTGGCGTTAAAATTGGGGTTAACAAGTAAATTAGAACAGTAGTTGAAGCTGTTAGAATTATACTTTTAATAACTTGAAATTGATTACTTGCAACTTGCAAATTATACATTTCAAATACAGTTCCAATAACATTCAGATATAACCCTAGAACTATTGTCCAATAAAAATTTCTTTTTGAAATATTGAAATACTCAAAATCAAACACTTGAGAAATCAAATACAGAAAAAACAAAACAGATAATACATCAAAAACTCTGAGAAGAATTTTTCTTTCAGAAACTTCAAAGTGTATCTTTTTATTGCTTTGCATTTATCTAATCTAATTTATTTTGCAAAGTAACAGCTTTTTTAGATTTTTAACGGTTATTTTAAAAGATTATTCCACAACTTTTTTACAGAATTCCAGTCGAAAGATTCAACTTTTGTTCTAGCGTTATAGGCGATTTTGGATGCAATTTCAGGGTTTTTAATTATATATTTTATAGAATTTGCCATTGCAGTGCTATCGCAATCTGTCACTAATAAACTATCAACTTTATCATCTAATAAATAAGGAATTCCACCAACATTTGTTGAAATTACTGGTAATCCCATAGCCATTGCTTCCATTACGCTTATTGGAGTATTGTCGATATTAGTTGTGTTTATGAAGATATCGTAGTTATGTGATAGTTCTAACCATTTTTCTTTGGACAATCTACCAGTAAAATTTACATTTAGCTCTAACTCTTCAGCATATTTTTTTGTGGTTTCCAAAGAGCCGTCTTTATCTGGTCCGACCATACATAAAGTTGCATTTGGATAATCAGATTTAATAAAATTAAAAACATCAATTGCCATTTTGGGATTATAAATAGATGCAAAAGCTCTAACCCATAAAATTTTGGGTTCAAAAGAATTTCTTTCTTTAAATTTATAATTGGCAATTTCAAGAACATTTGGAATATAAATTGTATTATCAAAACCATATTCTAAGAAAACACTTTGAAGGTATTTTGATGGCGCGACATTTGAGTAGGAATTTGCAAAAATCATTTTACTTAAGGCAGTATTATTTTTAAGCCGATTGGGTAAATTTCCACCATGTAGAATTGGGATGTATTTTGTTTTGAAAACTCTTGCTATTTGGCTACAAAAAAAAACATACCAAAAACTTGAAGTACTATAGGTGTCAATGATTATATAATCAACTTTTCTAGCATTAACCAACGTAGATAAAAACATACTTACTAATCTGATAAATTGATTTTTCTTATCAGAAGTATAAACCATAGAAAATCCTTCATCTTCAAAAGATTTTCCTAAAGTTTCAATTGTTGTTACATTGAAACCGTGCTTAGAGAGTTTGTTCCCTATGTATAGGAGTTTTGGTTTCATCTGCAATAGTAACTTTTAATAATGATAAAGCGTAAATAAAAGCTGGCGCGGCTAATCGCATGGCAGCGTGATTGATAGTTAAAAGCCAAAATAAATAAAATGAAAGAAGAAATATATTTTGCTTGTTATTCATGTAAAAAATGAGTGGTGTAACAAGTAACAATATTAACATTATAATACCCACTATTCCGTGTTCAGCCGGAACTCTTGAGAGTTCATTATGAGAAGATGCTTCAATTCCAATATTTTCTAATCTAACTTCTTTTGCTCTACCAACACCAACTCCTAAGAAAGGATTCTGAAGAAACATATCAATTTCTGACTCAAACAACACTTCTCTTCCACCTAGCCTATCCTCTTTTACCCTTCCACGTGCATCTTGATTAGAATATCTTTTTTCAATTAATCCATTTGTTTGCGAAGAACTGTAAGTCCATACACCTAGACCGATAATAAAACCAAATAATAAAAGAAAAACGACCTTTACTCTAGTTATTTTATTAACTCTATTAAATATAACAACTAACATAATCAAAATCATTACTAATGCTGTAAAAATACCGCCTCTCGAAAAAGTGATTATACCTCTAAAAGCAATAAAAACAAGGATTAAGAGATTAGTTATTAATAGAAGTGTATTTTTTGACTTAAATAAAATAAGCACAAAGAAAGTAAAAATCCCTAAACCTAAAATGGTTGAAACTTGGTTAGGCCCAAAACCTCCAGAAGCTTCAAAATTAGATCCAGTGCTCGTTACAATGTTTTTTATACTTGGAGTATATAGATACAAATATACAACTGTAGAGACTATTGGATAGGAAACAGTTCTTACAACATCAAATACTCTTTCAAGAGAAATTTTCATATCAATACAATAAACCGATGCAAAAGCTAGGCAAATTGGTCCAGAAATATTGAATGCTATTGCTAAACGAGCATCTGTATTCTCAGCAAAATTGGTATAAGCTAATAAAACCCCAGGCATCAATAAAAAGAAATAAATAATATAAATTATTGATCTGTTTGATACTCTGTGATACAAAATTCCAATAGAAGAAAACAATATAATTGAGTACTTACCAAACTCAAAAACAGAACCTTCAGTCATTCTTAATAATATTTCTGCACCAGTTATATAAGAACAGATTATCAATACTTCATTGTTTTTATCTTTAGTCGTAAAAACATGAAATAATCCTATAGCAATTATTAAAAGGCTATAAATTTTTGCAGTAAAAGGAAACTGAAAAATAACAAATCCAATTAATACATGAATAATTAGAAGCAAAAAATAATAATCCTTATTTATGGTTTTCATTTTTTTATCCAATTAATATATTTTTCAATAGTTGTTGTTGCAGAAAATAGTTGATTGTAAGTTTTAAATAAATTATTTCCTAATTTTTGTCTTAAATCTAAATCATTGGATAATGTTAGCAAAGCACTTTTGAACTGTAATTCATCATTAACATCTATAAGCAGTCCATTTTCTTGGTGCGTAATTATATTTGGTATTTGCCCTACTTTAGTAGATATAACAGCTTTTTTAGAAGCTGCATACTCTATCAAAGAAACTGGCAATCCTTCATAATAAGAAGCTATAACAGCTATTTCTGATTGTTTTAATACATTCAAAACATCTTGACAAATATTATAAAAAAAAACATTTTGTTGCAAATTATTAATTTTTACAAAATCTAATAATTGATTTGAATACTCATCATCATGCATTTTTCCAACAAAATGTAATGTCCAATCTTGTCTATAAATTTTACTTTCAAAAAATGATTTTAATAAAAAAAAATGATTCTTAGGGTTTCTTAAATTAGCAATACAAATAATTCGCTTACCGTCAATTCCTTTAAGTAAAGTTTTGTTGGCAGAATTGCTATCAAAAATAAAGTTTGGAAAAAAAACAACATCTTTTGTCATTAATTTCTTTTTGGACCATTGCTTTAATTCTTCACTAACAGTGATTACCTTATTAAAAAAAACAGAAAAAATAATTAAGTAAATATTTGATTTACTTTTTAACCTATTCCCATTATGATCATGCCATATAATTTTAATATTTTGACAAACTAATTTTAGTAACACTGCTAGAAAAAATGAACTACTATGAGCATGAATCCAATCAATTTTATTTTTCTTTACATAATTTCTCAGAAGCATTAGTGCCTTAAAATCGAAAACATTTTTTTTGTTTAAAAACAAATAATCAACATTTTTTTCAAGCTGTTTTTTTAAATCACCTTCTTTTCTTGTAACTACTAAAGATGAAATTTCAATTTTTTTAGCTAAAATATTGGCATAATTGACCGCCATGCGCTCAGCACCACCAACTTCTAAAGAATCTACCAATTGAATTATTTTCATGGCTGTAAAAGTAACTTAATTTCTTCTTCAAATCTATCGATAGTATAGTTTTGCGACCATTCAAGAGCTTTTCTTACTTTAGCATTATAGTTAGTATCGTTGTTAATTAATTTTTCAATTGAATCTACATCTTTATCTATATTCATTTCTAACAGCAATCCTCTTTCACCATCATTCAACATATTCGGCACACAAGATATTTTTGTAGCAATTGGCAAACATCCCATGAACATTGCTTCTGCTACAGCTTTTGGCCAGCCTTCACTTTTAGAAGGCAATATCATAAAATGAGCTTTTTGATATTCTTTCTTTATAATTTCGGCAGTTTGATTTCCTTTTAGAAAAATATTTTTCTCTAAGTTATTTGACTTTAAATAACTGGTTAATTTGTCTCTTTCCATTCCTTCACCATACAACTCTAAAGTAGCTTTATATCCAAGACACAGTATCTTTTCGACAATTTGAATTGCATAAAATGGTCTTTTACCCGCAGATAAAGTTCCAACAAATAAAAACTTAATTCCATCAGAAAATGATTTTGACATAAACTCAATTTTATCAGATTCAAAATAGGTAGCTGTGAAAAACGGTTTTATGTTTTTTGAATAATTTTTAGGCGTTCCATATACTAGAACATTCATATTTTTGGTCAAAAAAGTATTCTCAAGAATTGTTTTTTGAAGTTTATAACTAAAAGGTTGTTTATCTTGAGAAATCCAATTACCAGCATATTTGGCTGTTTTCTTTTTATGGGGAAATAATATTTGAACAAAACAACCCAATAATCCAATGTTTCCAGGGCATCTCAAATGAATATGATCAGCACTTTTCATTGCTTTATAAATAATAACTATGTTTTTTAACGAATACCAAATAGAGTGAATAGCATTTTGAAAAGATTTTATATTGAATTCAAATAACTCAATTGGTTTTTCAAAATTAAAAGGCACTTGAGAAACTAAAAGTTTTTTTTCGTCTTTCCATATCGGGCAACAAAATTGAATAGAATCGGAATATTTAGCCCAAATTGACATTTCTTTAATGTAAGGATCATATGCCTTCCATTTCGAATCTGAAATAATTAATGGTGCTGCAGAAATAACTAATAACTTCATTTATCCTCTTTATATATATCCTTCCGAACCTTTGTTTGAAACCTTTTTTGCTGGCACTCCCAACATTACAGAACAATCCTCAACATCTGAATTAACAAGAGAACATGCGCCAATTAGAACATTATTTCCAACTTTGATTTTTCCAACTATAACAGAATTTGCACCAATATAAACATTATCACCAATAACCGGTGTTCCTCTATTTTCATTTACACCAGAAACTCCAAAAGTGACTCCTTGAGCAATATTACAATTGTTTCCAATTATTGTATTTGAATTAATTATGATTCCTCCAAAATGTCCTATGTAAAAAGAATGACCAATCTTGACTGATGCTGGTATTGAAATTCCAGTTGTGATTTCAATTATTTTTTGGCCAAAAACACATAATAGTTGAAGAAACTGTTTTACAATAGGCACTTTTAAAGTAGAGATAAAATGTGCTATTCTGTAATGAAAAACAGCCCAAAACCCTTGAGTTAAAAAAAATGTTGAGAAAAAGTTATTTCCGTATTTTATATATTTTTTATAATCACTTTGGATAAGTCTAAAAGTATTCATTTTTTTTCTTTTGGCTTTATAACAAATAGCAATAACCAAGCAATAAATCTGCCCGTACTTTCGGTCAAAGCTGACTTTTTTTCTGAAGTAGTAAAGATATTAAAAAAACGAATAAAAATTAGTAGTAAAGTAATTGCATGCCATTTTAGTTTTGCCTTAAACGAAGGATTAGGATACTTCACACGCCATACATACCATCCGTTTCGCACCACCATTTTACCATATTTAAACTGATTTGGCCTTCCTGATGGAGCATGATAATGCCAAACTTTAGCATTTGTATTCACTAATAAGTCACCAAAATGAGAAGCTCGAACACAAAAATCAAAATCTTCATACAAACCATAACCTTCAAAAAAAGTTGAAAAGGTAATTGAATTGAAAATATCTTTTTTATAAGTAGCTATTCCACCCATAAAATGGTCAACTTTATAGGTTTTACCATTTGGTGGCAATGCACTCCGTCCATGCGAGAATTCAGGAATTAAATCAGGCTGAAGACTAGACATTAATCCCATTTTTTTTCTTATTTTATTTCTAGCAGATTCTTTACAAACCCATCCGTCGAATATAAAATAATCAGCTTCATTATATTTTTTATCTTCTTCAATTTCGAAATAGATATTTTCCTTTAAATCAATTCCACCGACACCTATGGCATTTTTGTTATCTTGAAATGATTTACTAATCTCTTCAAAATAATTTGGTTCTAAAATAATATCATCATCTAAAAAAGAAATGATTTCAATGTCCTCACTAACTTTAGAAACACCAAAATTTCGTTGTTTTGTAAGTCCTCTTTGCTCTTTTTCGATCAAAAAATATTTTATTGATAGATTATAATTACTATCATTTAGTATCTTTTTAGTTTCATCATTAATCGACCCGTCAACTATGATAATTTCGTTTGGTTTTTTAGTCTGCGTAACAATAGAATCCAAAAGCGTTACTAAAGGCTTTGGACGCATATATGTACAAATGACAAGAGAAAGATTCATTAAACGGTTAACTTTTTATAAAATTCGATATTTCTTTTTGCTATAACTAAATTACTAAAATTTTGCTCAGCTTTCATTCTTGCATTTAATCCCATTTTTGCCTGCAACTCTTTATTTTCTAATAGATTTATGATTTTTTGTGCAAAAACAAAATGATCTATTGGACTTACTAAAACACCATTAAGATTATTATCAATCATCTCATTTGCCCAACCTATATTAGAAGCAACTATTGGTTTTTGCATAGCCATAGCTTCAAGCCATGAAACTGGAAAAGCCTCTGCAAAAGAAGGAAAAACACAAACAGCCGATTTTTCTATCTCTTCATTAATGTTATCGTAAGAAATGCTTCCTTTATACTCAACATTCTTTTTTGCCTTTTCAGAAAATAATGACTGTACTAATTCCCATGTAGAATTTGATCCAGTAATAATGTCAGATGTATCTCTTCCAATAATTACCAATTTAACCTCTTGATTTGATTCGACTACTTTATTGAAAATTAGCGGCAACTCAAGAACACCTTTTTTTCTAATAATTGTTCCGAAATATAAAATAATATTTTCAGATTTTATGCTTTTGGAAACAAATTTATCAACATTAATCCCATTTGGTATAACCACATATTTACGTTCTATGCCAAATAATTTGTTGCTCATTTTTCCAACAAAATCACTTACTGCAACAATAGCAGTTGCATTTTTATAGGCCCTTTTTTCTTGAAACTTATTCCACCATTTCACAGGTCTTTTGTCAAGATGACAAAAATAAGTATCCGAACCATGAAGCTTCATTACCAAAGGACATTTTACATTTATAAATGAACTTATACCTGTCCAATCTGGTACTTCAACTAGATCAATTTTATTTTCGTCTACTAAAACATTGATTGTTTTTTCTATTTTTTTGGCAGTCAGCCACCAAGACAATCCCTTGAATTTAACATTTTTTATTTTCTTGATGACAATTCCATTATCAGTAAACTGTTCATCCTTATCTTGACCATAAACTAGCACCATCACTTTACAATCAAGTTTTACTAGAGTTTCAGCAAGATTTTTTATACTAGTTCCAATACCTCCAGACGAATTAGTTTTTGGATGAGGATATTCTGAAGTCAAAAAAGCTATCTTCATCTAATTAAATCTTTAATAGTTGAAACAATTCGTTTAGAAGAGTCTTCAATAGGATGCGTGTTAATAACATTAAACCATTCATAGGCATTTTTAATAACATTCAAATTTTCCTCAAATCCTTTCAACAATTTTTGTTCGAGTTCATCACTAGAATTTAACCAAATAACACTGTCTTTATCTGGCATTGAACCAAAATGAATAAAGTCATAAAGTTTAGTTATATAATGTTCTTTATCTATTTTATCCTGCAATTCATAATTTAGGTAAAAACAAGGTTTGTTATAAGTTATGTAGTCAAAGACCATTGACGAACCAACATTGACTACATATTCGGTGTAGTAAATTGTATTTACTAATAATTCCAAATCTTCTTTTTGAGGGAAAACAGTATCCCACATTTCGGATATTTTTTTCCATTTTGGTTCTATTGGAATTATTATATCTTTATAATCATTTAAAACTGAATCATATCTATCGGAAAAATCTACTGGACACTTTCTAAAAATTACACCAATATTATTTCCGAGATTGTTAAGATTTTTTATATTTTTTGCAATATCTCTCAAATATAGCTGATCATTTGGAGAAGTGGTACTATCATCACCTGAAAAACAAATGTATTTTTTGGAAACATCTAAATTATAATTTCTAAAAAAAACTTCTTTTTCAATTATCAAATTTGAGTCAGTATGTTTTTCAAACTGAGGTGTTCCAGTTATTTTGATTTGATTTTCTTTGATGAATGGATAATATTTTTTTAACTCATTAAACATGTGCTTACTCCAAACAAAATAATAATCAGTTTCTAATAACAATGTTGCTTTTGGAAGATTGTCCCATGAATAAATGAAACAAGCAGTTGGAATACCAAGCTTTTGTGCTGCCAATATTGGAGCTATTGCAATAACTGGTCTCTGATTTGTACAAAATACAAAATCTGGATTACTACTTTTTAATGTTGCAATGCAGTCTTTATAGTAATCAGTCTTAGTTTCTAATGCTTTAATTATTTTTCTTATAATTTTTAATCCTTTTTCAGAATTGAATAAGAAAATTAGAAGTTTACTAAATAAACTTTTAAGGAAAGACTTTAAAGAATTTTTAGGAAATGGAAACTTGTATTTTTGATAGACCTTGTTAGAATCGTTTTTGGTATTTAAGTTTAGTTCGATATGTGTTTTGGCATTTTTAAAAAAATCAGTAAAAACATTTATCTTCTTATTTTTAATTTTTATTTCTTCACATCCAATTTCATCAAGATTAAAATTAGTTGCGTTCCAATAAATAATATGAAATTCTTCCGAACCTAATTCGTGAAACTTTGAGTAAACAAAATTCCTCAATCCAACGCCATCTGGTAACAGTACTAAAACTTTTTTCTTCATTTTATTCTTGGTAAATACTTTCTTTATCTTCTAAATTTTTAAAAAAAAGTTCTTTCATCTCTATTAATTCAGAATACGGTTTGTCCCACCATTTTAAATTTTCAATTTCAGAAATAACAGATTCAGAAAATCGCATTTTTATTTTTTTTGCAGGAACGCCAGCTACGATTGAATAATTTTCAACATCTTTTGTTACTACAGAGCCAGCTGCAATAATTGCTCCATTTCCAATTTTTATATTTCCAAGAAGTATGGCTCCATGACCAATCCAAACATCGTTACCTATTATAATTTTGTTATGTTGCACATTTTTTTTTAGTTCTCCTTCAAATAAATTGTGATTGATATAAGTAGTTAAAAAACTAGTTGGATGATTAGAAGCATGAATAGCAATATCAGCACCTAACTGGCAATATTTCCCAATTATAACTTCTCCACTTATAATATTATTAACTCCAAGAGTAGTTGCATAACCTATCGAAATAGCATCTGAAAGAAACTGACATCTTTCTGGTATTAGATTTTTTCCTTCATATTTAACCTTCCAATAACCTGCAGACTTATTGGATACTACGCAACCTCTTTGGGCAATTTCTTTTAAAAACTGCCTTCTTTTATATTCAATCCATTTCACATAAAGGAATTTCTTTATCATTTAGTGTCGATTTTTTTTATAAATTTTTGTAGTTGTTGTATGCTAACATATTCATTCAAATAACTTGGCACTTGGTTAACTAGTTTACTTTCTTTCCAATTATTCCACAAATTTACGAGAATATTATATATTTTTTCAATATTATCAATTTCTGACAAATATGGATATTGAGGTGTTAGCAACCTTGCAATTTCCGAATTTGGCGAAGTAAGTGCTAGTATATTTTTATTTGCATCTAAATAGTCAATAAATTTACCTGGAAGAAAAGGACTATCATTAGAAACTGTTTCCAAAACCAACAAGACATCCGATTTAGAAAAAATCTCTTTACTTTTTTTATAACTAATTCGTTTGTTTACAATTACAATATTTGAACAATTATCTATATACTTTTTATTCAAGTGATTTTCTTCAACTATTCTTCCGAATATATTTAGAAATGCTTTTTCCTTTCTTTCAATATCTTCATCAATAAATTTTGTAAATGCTTTTATTAAAAACTCTGGATTTCTATGACCTAACAAAGAACCTCCATGAACAATATTAAAAGAATCTGGCTTTAGATTGACAGAATCATCCTCGATTAATGATGGTAATCCAACTAACTTAGCATTAATATGAGGAATAATTATTGTTTTATTTATAAGCTGAGAATGGAAATTTGACATCCATTCATATAATCTTTGTGACGGAAAACTAACAAAGGTAGCTTTGGTAATAATTTTATCCGTTTTTTTTGACTTAATCTTATTAGCTACATTATTGTTTTTGGTATATGGAAAAGGGTATTGATTATCTGGATATGGATCATGAAAATTCACCAATATTGGTACGTTAAAATTTATTTTCAAAATGGAAAAATAATTAAGCATTGAATTTCCTGCTCCTAAAAAAATTACACATTTATAATCCTGATTGTTTACTAAATATTTTATTTTTTTGGTCCATGCTTTAATTTTCAATAAATCTGAGTAACCAAAACCTGTAATCTTGGCAAAAACTGAATTCATTTTTGGAACTACATCAACCAATTTGCTAGTAAGTGTATCTTTTTTTATCGGGTGAATAGAATACGAAGTAAGATTTTCTTGATTTTGAAACCATGACAAATCATCAGATTCGGAAAAATCATAAACCAAATCTATTTTTTGATTTAACTGCAACAACCCATCAATAAAATTTGAATTACAAATACCTGCAGAAGTCGAATTGACCCTTATATCCTCAGCAATTACTAATATTTTCATTTCTACCAATTTTGCTTCCAGTTTACATTGCTTTTTATTACAACTGATTTATTACTTGCAATTATTGAATTTTCTTCACTAAAAACACCACTTACAGTACTTCCTAAACCAACTAAGTTATTTGAAGCAATCTTTACTCCCGGAGAAAATTTAACTCCAGAACCCACATATACATCATTACCTATAACTATTGAAAGATCTTCATTTAGCTTTGTTTTTAATGAACCGTGTGTCCAAAATTGGCTGTTTCTACCAGCAATCCAAGTACTGTCTCCAATTTTTATTGGATTCCATAAATCAAAAAAATGATGGTCAATAATCCTAGAATCTTTGCCTAAATAGAAATTAGATAATCCTGTAATTATATTATGAGAAAAAATTTTACTGTTCTTTCCAATACTAAATTCATTGCAAGAAATTACATTTTTACTACCAATTATTACATTGTCTTCTAGTATTAATTTGTTACAATTTATATAACTTTTTCCAATTTTTACATTTTTCCCAATTTGGTATCCAAACATTTTTTTATAACAAAAAACCCTTAGAGAGCTTGTGGGCAAACACATAACAATTCTAGACACTATTTTTTTTAACTTCATATTATCCTTTTTAGAAAATCAATTATTTTCTCACTAGAATTGCCATCTCCATACGGATTACTTTTGCTAGAAAATGTATTGTAATATTCTTTATTGAGTAATAATTTTTGAGCCTCACTAATTATTTTTTCAGAATCAGTTCCAACTAGTTTTACAGTACCTGCTTCTACAGCTTCGGGTCTTTCTGTTGTGTCACGAACAACTAAAACAGGCTTTCCTAATGATGGAGCTTCCTCTTGTACTCCACCTGAATCAGTTATTATTATTTTAGCATTATTTAGAGCATAAACAAAATTTGGATAGTTAAGCGGCTCCATAAGTAGAATATTTTTATTTTTTCCTAATATTCTGGTTACTGGTTCTTGTACATTGGGGTTTAAATGAACAGGAATGACAATTTTCACATCATTATTTAAAGCTAAAGTATTTAAAGCATTGCAAATGTTTTCAAAGCCAGCACCAAAATTTTCTCTTCTATGAATGGTTGTTAAAATAACATTTTTGTTGTTTAAAAATATTTTTTGCAAATCTTCATTAATTAAACTTTCATTATCTTTAATTTTTTGCAAAGCTAAAAACAGAGCATCAATGACGGTGTTTCCGGTTACTACTACATTATCTTTAGAAATATTTTCTTTGTAAAGATTTTCAGCTGCCCAACTAGTTGGAGCAAAATGATAGTCAGCAATTTTACCTGTTAATTGCCTATTAATTTCTTCAGGAAATGGAGCATTTTTATTGTATGTTCTTAATCCAGCTTCGACATGAGCCACTTTTATGCTTTTATGAAAAGATGCCAAAGCTACCATACTTGATGTTGTTGTGTCACCATGAACAATAACCAAATCAGGAGTTTCTTTAGTTAAAACCTTGTCGATTTCAAAAATTATTTTGGAACTAAGTTGATTTAATGTTTGATTTTCTTTCATTAAATCCAAGTCATAATCTGGATGAATTTCAAAAAAGTCGAGAACTTGATCAAGCATTTTACGATGTTGAGCTGTTATACAAATTTTAACATCGAAATTAGTTTTTTTCAAAGCAACACATAAAGGAGCCATCTTTATAGCTTCGGGTCTAGTACCAAAACACAGTAGGATTTTCATGCAACGATTTTTTTCTTAATACGGTAAAGATATAATCTTAAAGGTAAAAAGACATAAAATATTTTTAATCTAATTTGATTTACAAAAGATAACTTAGCGGTCTCTAATATCTTTTCAAATAATTTATATTCTTTATATTCTAAAGAAATCTGAATAAAATATCTTAATAGGCTATTTGTTATCAAACTTTTTTGTTGCAAATTTTGAATTACCAATAATATAGCATCGACATTTGATTTAGTTCTTTTAGTATCTAATCTAAAATATTGACCTGTCATTGAATCACTATGTCTACGGGCAAAAAATAAAGTTTTATCAATAGAAATACCTCTTATTCCAGTAGATAAAATTCTTGAATATAATTCCCATTCTTCAGCATGTAATAAATACTCCGTGTATTTGTTATCTTTAAAACACTCTTTTTTCCATAAAACTTGACAAGAGTTAAAAGGCAATTCTTGATTCAAGAGTTTAAAAACATCATGTTTATCAATAAAAAAACTGGTGTAATTTTTTGAAAAATCAAAATCGTAATTAAAATTATCATAAAAACCTTCTCTAATATATCTACAAAAAGAAACATCATTTTTAGACAATTCCAAAACAGTTATCTCTAAGTTTTGTGGATGCACAATATCATCATCATCAAAAAAGATGATATACTCACCTTTTGCTAAATCTAATCCGTAATTTCTACAGCCAGGCAAACCTTTTTTATAAGAATCCTTACGTTTTACAAACTGAAATCGAGTATCTTTTTCTAGTAGCAGAGCAATAACATCTTTAGTATTATCAGTTCCTCCATCGTCGATAATGATACATTCCCAATTCTCATACGTTTGATTTTGTATAGAAACAAGTGTTTCTTTAATATAACGGGCTCTATTGTAGGTAGCCATTATGATAGTTACTGTGGGGTTTATAATCATTTTAAAGCGTGTGTTTTTTAAATTTTAAAATTGGTTTTTCTATAACAATCCATGAAAAATAGCTAAGAATAATAATAAAAGCTGTTTGCAATAAAAACTCGATATATGAAAATTCAGTATTTGAATTCAAGATTGAAAAAACATTTAGTTTTGATAGTATAAAATTCCAATATTTTGGAACAATATTGTGATACAAATAAACACCATAACTAATGATACCTACAAAATTCAAAAATTTATTATTAAATATTTTATTTACCACAAAAGAATTTGGTTTTAAGTAACATAAAGCAATAATATGTATGGCTAAGACTGAAATAGCCAACCTCTCTGGGAAAAACGGAATCGAACTGTACAAGTTATGTACAATTAACAAAATCAAAATTGGAATACTTAAAAAGAATGTCCATTTGTAAAAGCCAGAAACATAATTTTTTTTATACACTTCTAGGTAAGCAAATAAGCCTCCAATTCCAAATGCGTTAATACAACTTAAGGTCAGAATGCCACTTTTACCATCCATAAAAAAAGGATATAAAGTTCCTGAAATGATTAAGATTATTAAAAAAATAAAAATCTTTCTTCTGAAAACAAAAACCAACAAAAGTGGAAATAGGATATAAAATTGTTCCTCAACTGACAAAGACCACAAATGACCTAGAGAACCAAACCATTTATTCTGATTATAATTTAGATAATTTGCTCCGTAAAAAAGGTACCACAATATATTTTCTCTAAAATCATTACCAATAATTCCTTTTGTTAAAAACAAAAACAATAATAGTAAATAGTAGATAGGAAATATTCTTAAAGACCTATTTATGAAAAAGTTCTTTAATATTTTTACTTTTTGAGCGAAAATCATTTCCTTTGAGTTTAATTGAAAAAAGAGCCCTCTTGAAATCAAAAAACCACTTAATACAAAAAAAACATCTACACCATACGCTCCTAATGGGAATGATTGTAAAATATGATTTTCTGGAAATCTATGGGATATAATGACCAAAAAAACTGCTAATGCTCTTATACCATTTAATCCAATTATATAGTTTTTCATTAAAGTTTTGTAATGGATATAGTTTTATTTTAAATTATAATAAGCTTTAATTTATCAAAAAAGTGATTTTATAAAACGTACAGGTTTTAAAATCATGTTACCCAATTTATAATCTATTTTTTTTAATATTTTTAATCTATTTTTCTCTTGCAGACTAGATAATTCTAATAATTTAGCAACAAAATTATCAAAATCTGCTATATAAATTTCTTTATGTTTTAAATAAATATAATTCAGTAAGGTATATCTATTATTGTTTGCTTTACTTGTTGTTGAATCATCTCTTTTTCTGTAACTATACAAAATTTCTGGAATGACATAACACTTTCCTCCATTTTTCAAAAGTCGAATAAAAAATTCCCAATCTTCAAATCCTTTTCTCATACTTTCATCATAACCACCAATTTTTTGCCAATCCTCCTTTACAAATAAGGATGTTCCTAGAGCATCATTAGCATACATAAAATTTGAAATTGTTCCACCTTTTGGCTTATAAATTTCTACAGAACCGTCAATATGTAATAAATTAGCTTCACAGGTTACTAATTGTACATCTTTATTTTCTAAAAAAAAAGCAATGGCTTTTTCACAAAATGTAGGTTCAAAAAAATCATCACTATCTAAAACTAAAATATAGTTTCCTTTCGCTTCATTAATCCCAACATTTCTTGCTTTACTTTGACCTTGATTTTCTTGAGTTATTAATTTTGCGATTTTAGGTTCTAGCTTTTTTAAAACAGCTTTAGTTTTTATGTTAGAACCATCGTCAACAACTATTATTTCTTTATTATGATATGTTTGATCTAAAGCAGATTGTACTGACTGCTCAATATATTGAGCATCATTGTAACAAGGAATGATTATAGATATTAAAGGGTTCTCATTCATGTTTAGAATATTTTGTAATTATTTTTTCCAGTTTCTCAACATATCCGGGTAAATCATATTCTTTAATTCGTTCCAAATTTTTATTTCCTTCCTGAATTCTTAAATCATCAGACTCAATTAGTAGGGAAAGTTTATTGTAAATAATGTCAACATCGTTTTTTACCAAAAAAGGAGATTCTCTAAGCAATCCTATACAACCAGGATGGTCAGATGCAACAACCGGCATACCATAGAGCATATATTCCATTACCGAATTTGGAGTACCTTCAATCATTGATACTAATACACCAATATCTAGAATATTTAATACATCAGTAACATCAACATTGCTTAATAGTGTTGTATTATCAATAATACTATTTTCTTTGATTAATTTTTGCAAACTTAAAAACTTATCATTGCATGCGTCACTATTTTTTCTATTTCCTAAAATTACTAAATGAATATTAGGAAAACTTTTTATTAATTTTGCAAAAACGGTAATTAATAATTCTTGATATTTATCAACTCTAAAATGAGCAATCATGCCAATAACTATTTTATTTTCATCAATATTAAATTGTTTTTTGAGTAGTGTTTTGTCTTTTAGAACTTTATTCAAAGTTATATATTGTGGAAGTAAATTAAGCTTATATTCTGGCAAAACATAATCTTTCTTAAATATATCAAAACAATTAGAAGCATTTCCTATAACACATGGGATATTATAAGCTGCATGCTTTTCAAAATAATCATAGACTAAAACATCTAATCCGAGTTGATGCCAAAAAGTAAATTTAACAGTTGGCAAAAGTTTATATATGTAATAAGAGATTTTGGATGTATTGTTTAAATATGGTATTAATATATCATATTTATTGGGCTTCAACTTTTTTCTTAATTGATACAAATATTCAATTGACCATTTTAATCTTTTAACATTTTTTATTGTAAATTCAGAATTAAAAAATAAATAAGGATTTTCTACATATATCAAATTTGATATCCCACATTCTTTCATAAAATCATCAAACTCAACAGTTGTATCTTTTGAAAATGTCAATAACAAATCAACATAACATTTTTTTTCGGTAGTTAAATATTTTGCAAGACCAAGTGCTTGCCTCTCAGCTCCGCCTAAAGCTCCTTCGTGTAAAACTATTAAAACTCTTTTTTCTTGTAATTTCATTCAGACCTTCGATTTACTTAGATATTTTATTTTTTCTTTTATTTTCAATCGCAATACAAATAATTTCTCATTAACAGGAAGTAATTTGAATATTTGAATTCTATCTTTTTGATTTATATTTTTTTTTTGATTTGTAAAAAAAACATTGAAAACTAAATTTCTAATAATTTTATTAGATGTTTTCTCAAAAAAATAATCGTTAAATAATTTTATTTTTTTATTTTTGATAGACAATTCATTAAACCATTTTAAGAGTAATTCAAATTCATTTTTATTAAAGTAGTTGTTTGAATAAAGAATTTTTATTAAAATTGAATCTTTATAAATTGTTTCATCATACATTAATTTTTTATATAAATTCATTCTGATTTTTATATCACCTTTTATTTGAATGTCTTTATATTTGGTTGAAACTTGATTATCATGAATCCTATATAATAACAATGGTTTTGGAATATTATAAAATTTACCTTCAAAACATAATTTTGTCCAATAATCATAATCTTCTACAGCAATCATTGATTGGTCAAATTCAAATTTCTCTAATGATTTATTTCTAATCATAACAGTGGGATGAATAATTGAATTAGTCAATAAAAAATCTGTAACGATTTCATCATGTTTTTCTTTAACTTTCATTACACTATCAAATCCAATAACTTTTGCCCAACTACCACAAAGTATATATTGAGAATTATCTTCTAAAAAAGATATTTGCTCTTCAAAACGATTTGGATAACAAATATCATCTCCATCCATTCTTGCAATATATTTTCCTTGCGCAATTTTAAAACCAAAATTTAAGCTATCAATTAACCCTTTATTCTTCTCTTTTCTTATTATTTTTATTCGACTATCTTTGATTGCTTCAATTATTGAAATAGTATTATCTGTAGAGCAGTCATCTATTACTAGTATTTCATAATCTTGAATAGTTTGTTTTAAAATAGAATCTATAGCTTCATTAATATAACTAGCAACATTATATACTGGAAGAATTACTGAAATTAATGGCGTTGAATTATTCATGAATTTTCAGAAATTATAGAATTACATAATTCTTTTAGATTTTGTCTATAAACACTATTATTCAATTCTTTTTCATAAAATTTTGATAGATGCTCTCTATTCTTAATTTTATATTCTTTAGAAAAATCAGAAGAATTCAATATAAATTCTTTGAAATTATCATAAGTAACATCGACAATTCCTGGTCTATTTTTAAAAAAATTATGTCCTTCAGTTGTTGTCATTATCAGTGGTGTACCAATTGAAACTGTTTCAACAACGTTTAAATCAAAATAACTATTTTTGTTTAATGACAAAACAAAATCGACCGAGTTTATCCAATCAAAAGGCGTTTCAGTACTACCCAAATCAAAAATATTATCATGAATAATTTTTGTGCCTTTTCCTGCAATAAAAAGATTGATGTCTTTTCTTGAGTCTGAAATTTCTTTAAAAGCATTTATTAAAAAATCAAAACCCTTAACTTCATTTCTTCTACCAATAAAAAGAATATTTATAGAATTTTGACTTAGTGGATATTCAACTAAATTCTTTATTGGTTTTATTCCCGTTATTAATGTTTTTATTTTACTATCCTTTTGAATTAAAGCCTGATAAATTGGTAAACACTCTAACGTTGGTAAAACTATATAGTTTGCTCTTTTAAATGCTTCTTTTTCTATTACTTGTATCTTTTTATATTTATCTAAAGATATTCCTTCATTTAAAGCTTCGACCGAAGGCAATTCGGGTGTATGACTTTGTAGAATTACTATTTGATCTTTACTCAAAAGATGCAACACATTATATAATGAGAAAATCTCATGAAAATAAAGATACTTATATTCTTGAATATCTTTTTTTATAAAAGTGTTCGAAACAATAGCATGAGGAAATTTGTTCTTATCGGTATTTACAAAAAATCTATCATAATGCAACTTTACTCTTTTAAAAAAAGATATTTTTTTGAGTAAAGGAACGTTATTGAGTAGTTCAACATTTTCAGGATAATTATCTTGTATACATTTATTATAATAACCTACAGGTCCACCTGCATTTTGGACAATTGGGTAATTACAAAAAAATAAAACTTTGTTGCTAATCATTCTTGAAAATCTGAAAATTTGTATTGGACTTTTTTATTAATGTTTTCTATAAAATAGTTTGCATAATCTATAGCTTCTTTAATTACTTTATCCATATCCAAATACCGATAGGTTGCAAGTCTTCCAACAAATGATACATTTTCATCATCGATATAGACTTGCTTTTTATATAATTCAAGAATTTCTATGTCTTTTTCCAATCGTTTTGGGTAGTAGGGTTCGTCGTTTCTGGTTGTTTCTTTACTATACTCTGTTAGTATTACAGAATTTTCATGATTTTCCCATGGTGAGAAATGTTTATGTTCATGAACCCTTGTGTAAGAAACTTTTTCATCACAATAATTTATTACGGCATTTCCTTGATAATCACCTTTATAGGTTTTTTCTTCAAAAAAAACTGTTCTATATCCCAACATTCCAAATTTATAATCATAATATTTATCTAAAGCTCCTGTATAAAAAACATGCTCAAAATTTGAATTCATTTTTTTATTGTACTCAGTGCTTAATTGAACTTGAATATTTTTATGATTTAATATTTCTTCAATAACTTTTGTATAACCTTCTTTTGGAATACCTTGAAAAAAAGAATTATAATAATTATCATCATAATTAAATCGAATTGGTATTCGCTTTAAAATGGAAGCAGGTAATTCTTTTGGTTCACATCCCCATTGTTTTTTTGTATAACCATAAAAGAAATTTTTATATAAATCTTCACCCAAAAACATTAATGCTTGTTCTTCAAAGTTTTTAGGGTTTTCAATTTTTATGCTCAATTCATTTAAAAATTCAACAATAGTAGAAGGTGTAAGCTTTTTATTAAAAAATTGATTTATTGTAAGCAAATTCATTGGCATAGAAAAAATACCTTTTGGAGTATTTGCTATTACTTTGTTTTTATAAGGCATGAATTCTCCAAAATTATTTACATATTCCCAAATAGATTTATCATTTGTATTAAATATGTGAGGTCCATATTTATGAACCATAACTCCATTTTCATGTCTTTCAGTGTAACAATTTCCAGCAATATGATTTCTTTTATCTATACATACTACTTTAAAACCATTTTCAGCTAACTTTCGAGAAATAACTGATCCGCTAAAACCTGATCCAACAACTAAAATTGCTTTACTGTCCATTGTTCATTATTAATTATTAGTCCCTTTATTCCTTCTCCATTTTGTTCAAATATAGTTGAGCCAATAATGTCGAAAGAAATATATTCATCACATTGATCAAAGATTTGACCATTTTTCCACAAAGCAGCTTCGATATGATAATTTCCTCCTTTAAAAAGTTGTATTGGCAATTTTATTTTCAAATGGTAATTACCTTTCTCTTTAAATCCATTATTTTCAGAGTAAGGGAAAGAAATTAAATTATCATTCATATGATTGAGTAACGTACATCCAAATTTTAGTCCTACATTATCAGATACATTAATTTTGAAATTTAAAAAAGTTTCCTTCGCTTTGTATACACTGCTATCTATTATATTGCCCTCATTATCAGACAAAAATATTTCAGAAAAATAATTAATTTTATTAACTTTTTCTGTTTTATAAATTGAAGGCACAAGATTACTTTGTAAGTAATGTTTTAAACAATTATCAATTTTATCTGCAATCTCTACCAATCCATTGTTAAGTAAAATACCACTAGTACATAAGCCTTGCACTGCAGCCATATTGTGGCTTACAAAAAGCACTGTTCGACCTTCTCCTTTACTGATATCGCCCATTTTACCTAGGCATTTTTTCTGAAACTCGGCATCTCCAACAGCTAATACTTCGTCTACTATCAAAATTTCACTTTCAAGGTGAGCTGCTACTGCAAAAGCCAAACGAACATACATTCCTGAAGAATAGCGTTTTACTGGTGTATCAATGTATCTTTCAACACCCGAAAAATCTACTATTTCATCAAACTTACGTTTAATTTCGTTTTTTCTCATCCCTAGAATAGCACCGTTAAGAAAAATATTTTCTCTACCAGAGAGTTCAGGATGAAAGCCAGTTCCTACTTCTAGTAAACTTGCAATTCTGCCTTTAATCTTAATATTCCCTGTAGTTGGCGAAGTAACCCTACTAAGTAATTTCAATAAAGTACTTTTCCCTGCACCATTTCTGCCTATAATTCCAACTGCATCTCCTTGTTGAATATCAAAATTTATATCTTTTAAACTCCATACAATATCCGAGTCACCTTTGATAGTTCTGTCATTTGTTTGACCAATTTTTAAAAATGGGTCTTCTTTACCCATCACTTTAGTCACAAAAAAACGTTCAATATCTTTTGATATAGTTCCCGTTCCTATTTGTCCTAATTGATAGGCTTTTGAAAGATTTTCGACTTTTATTACAGTGCTCATTAGCTAAAATTAACTTTAGATATTTTAAATTGTATCAACAAAATTTCGTTCAGTTTTATTAAAAACCACTACTCCAGAAATGAAGATTGTAATTGTAACTATACTTGAATATATCAATCCGTTGATGGTAAATTGACCTGTTCCTAAAAATCCATATCTGAAAGTTTCTATAACAAAAGTCATTGGGTTTAACTCTATTAAATATTTGTATTTTTCTGGCGCAGCACTTAAAGGATATATTACGGTTGTACCATACATTAAAAGCTGTACTCCAAATGTAACTAAAAAAGTTAAGTCCTTATATTTAGTGGTCATAGCAGTTATTATAAGACCTAAGCCTAAGCCCAGCAATGCCATCAACAAAATAAGAACAGGAAATAAAAAAACAGCATTTGTCATATGAAAATTGGCTCCTTTTATTCCAAAATACAACATCATTGCAATAAATAGTAAAAACTGAACTCCAAATCTAACAAGATTACTAACAACAATACTTAACGGCATTATCAATCTTGGGAAGTACACTTTGCCGAAAATATTAGCATTATCCCTAAAAACTGTGCTCGTTTTTGTAATACAATCTGAGAAGTAATTCCAAGTTGTTATACCAGAAAGATAAAATAAATATTTAGGTAAACCGTCTGTACTTATTCCTGCTAGATTTCCAAAAACAAAAGTAAAAACGATAGTTGTAAAAATTGGTTGAATAAAAAACCAAAGCGGCCCAAGTATAGTTTGTTTATAAAAAGATATGAAATCACGTTTTACAAACATCAATAGCAAATCTCTATAACGCCAAACATCATCTAGTTTTAAGTCAAAAAGCGATGCTTTACCTTCGATTATTAAATCCCAATCTTCGTTCTTTTTCATTTTAAAATCTCATTCAAATTAATCCACTGCCAAAGATAGAAACTATTTTCTTGATTACCCTTTTGATATTCATCCCAAAGTCGAATTATTTCGTCATGCTTAACAAATTCATTTTTAGCAAATTCGTTAATTTTATCATTCATATACTGATGCAATTCCACAGCAATCCATTCTCTTTGAGGTGTTTGTAAAGGTCTTTTTGGTGCAAAAGCAACTTCATTTCCTAATAAATCTTTTACAATTTCTCTAAGCATCCATTTACTTTTTCCATCTTTAATTTTCATTTCTTTGGGTTGAGCAAAAGCTAACTCAACCAATCTATAATCTAAAAAAGGCTCACGCAATTCTGTACTATACATCATACTTATTCTGTCATTAAATCGCAAAGCACGGGGAATTTTGGTGTAAAACAAATCTCTATATTGAAGATTTTGCAACTCATTATCAAATGGTTTTTCATATTCTTCTTTCTCACAATAATTCTTAAACTCTTCTGTGAGTATTTCTGGATGTACTGGAGAGCTTTTTGTTCCTTGAATAGTAAAACCCGTATTGTTTTGGTAATAATCATATCCAGCCCAAGCTTCATCCATACCTTGTCCGTCAAGTAAAACTAGAATTCCTCTATTTTTTGCCTCTTCAAATATCTTACTGTAGGCTAATGTTGGGAAACCACCAAATGGTTCATCTTGAAAACAAGAAATCTTAGTTATCAAATCGGCAACTTGATTGACCTCTAACAGACATTTATTTAACGGATTTTGAGTTTTGTTAACCATCATTTCAACCCACGGTACTTCGTCATATCTCTCATCGTTGGTATAAAAAGTAAAAGCTTCTATGGTTTTGTTTTCAGGAAAAATTTGATTTACAATTGCTAATAATGTTGAAGAATCTAATCCACCACTACTATTAAAACCAACTGGAACATCGGATCTGAATCGTAACTTAACACTATCAATTAATAATCTTAAATATTCAGTTTTTAATTCTTCTTCATTTAGTTTTGGTAGTTTAGAAACATTGCCAACAAAGTGATACCATTTTATTGGATTAATTTTGGTTTGATTGACTTGATATTCAAAAAAATGACCGCCTGGAAGTTGATTAATTGATTCCCAAAATGTTTCACTTGGCATGCCGTAACTTCCAAATGCTATATAATTTGCCCAAACTTTTTTATTTTTTTTCTTTTCAATTCCAGCTTCAAAAAGTGTTTTTATTTCACTTGCAAAATATAGATTATTGTTGTGAAACGAATAATAAAAAGGCTTTACACCAAATCGATCTCTGGCGACAAAAAGCTTTTTTTCAATAGTATCCCAAATTGCAAACGAAAACATTCCATTCAGTTCGTTCAGCATTTCTTTCCCTTTCTGAATATAAAGCGCCAATAAAACCTCTGTATCGGATTGTGTTTTGAAAGAATAATTACAAATTGTTTCTTTTAGTTCTTTGTAATTATAAATTTCTCCATTGAAAACAATAACATATCTACCATCATTAGAAAACATTGGTTGATTTGCATTACTATTCAAATCAATAATAGACAAGCGATTATGTCCGAAACAAACATCTTCATTGCTCCAAAAGTCTTTGGCATCTGGACCACGATGTTCTTGTTTATCAAGCATTTTTTGAATAACTTGCTTTTTATCAGAAGCTACTCCAACTATACCAACTATACCGCACATGTTATTTATTGTTAAGTTCTAATGCTTTCTTTTCAGCAAGTTCCCAATCACTCATTGTATCAATATTACATGAATAATTACTATCACTTTCAATATATCCAATACTATTTCCGTAAAAAGATTTTTGATTTTTCAGAACGTCTATTTTGGTTATATAAACACTACCATCTCTATAATAAGCACTTGGAAGATCTTGTCTTCTCTTAATTATTTCCTTTTCTCCCGTTGCAATTTTTAGATTTCCATTTTTATCTTGCTCAAAGACCCAATGTGGATTAAATTCATGAGGGACTTTTAGAACACTTAACATCGAATCAGATTTTTGCGAAATAAATTTCTCAATAGCTTTATCTATAAAGCCACTTTCCCGAAATGGAGAACTAGGTTGTAATAAACAAACTGCATCATAAAAAAAACCTTGGTTTTCCATATAATCAATAGCATGTAAAACTACATCAATAGAAGAAGCAGTATCAGTTGCTAATTCTTGTGGTCGTATAAATGGAACTTTTAATCCCATCATATCAGCCACTTCAATAATTTCAGAATCCTCTGAACTCAAAATAATATCTGTCAACAATTTTGAGTTTTGAGCCGCTTCAAAAGTATATTGCAATAAAGGTTTCCCATTTAAAATTTTACTATTTTTTCTTGGAACACCTTTACTACCTCCACGAGCAGGTATAATAGCCAGAATCTTCATTAATAAGTAATTGTTTTATGAAATTTTAATGGTAAGTTGACCAATAAATCAGCTATTTTTTTTCCTGCATCACCACCACCATAAACGTTTGATAGTTCAGGCTTTGGGCTTCCAATCCATTTTAGAATAGTAGCTTTAATTTCATCACTATTATAATCTACATCAATAACATTATTGCCTCTTTCTCTCTTATTTTGTCTTGTCCCGATATTTACAACAGGAACTCCTAAATAAGCACATTCTCTAATTCCTACACTAGAATTACCTACAAGACATTTAGAATTAACTAACAGTCTCAAGAAATCCTCACCTTCCATGTTTTTAAAAAAATGAATATGTTTTGGATTATGCTCTTCTCTAAAAGATCTAATTCCAGTAGAAGTTCCATCTGCGCCAGCGTCAACATTTGGCCAAAACCAAAGAACAGGATGCGACAAATCTTTTACAGCATGCAAAGTTTCTTTAATATGCTTTCTACTATCTGCATATTCTGTAGTAACAGGATGTTGCATTACAACTACATAACCTTCTGATAAATCTGGGCAAGCACCAACACCACCATATTTTTGATATGGATTAAAATTGAATTCCGGATTAATCAATACATTTTTTGCTAAATCAATTGATGGGCAACCAGTATTAAAAATCGATTTTTCTTCTTCTCCCAACTTTAGTACTCTTTCTCTAGCACCTTCTGATGCAACAAAATGATAATCTGCTAGTTTAGTTATTGAATGTCTAACCTTTTCATCAATATTCCCTGTTACTTCACCACCTTGAATATGCACTAAAGGAATATTCATATAAGATGCTGCTATAGCCGTAGCCATTGTTTCAAACCTATCCGCAATGGTAATAACCATATCAGGTTTTAAATTATCAAAAACGGTTGACAACTCCAAAATTCCGATTCCAGTAGTCTTTGCTGCTGCAGTTAAATTTTCTCCTTCAAGAACATTAAAAACCTTAGCTTTAATTTCAAAACCATCATTATTGATATAATTTACTGCGCTACCATATCTATCAAGCAATGCAGAAGCCGCAACAACTAACTGTAGCTCAAGTTCAGGATGATCTTTTATAGCTTGCAAAGCTGTCTTTATACGACTATAACTAGGTCGAGCAGTTACAACAACACAAATTTTTCTTTTTTGATACATTTCATTCTAAATCTTCAAAATTTAAAAAACTCCATTTTTTTAAATCTTTATTAATTTTTTTCCCAACAATTGTACTAAAATCACATGCATTAATTCCGTATCCTTTTGGTTTTTTTGATTCCAAATCATCTATTCTGATGATATCTCCATTTTTTAAATCTTTATTAATTGCTAACGATTTTTCAAAAATTTGTTTTAACTCCGTAAATTTTGAATTATCGCTTTTATCAATAGGATTTTGCAAGGCAGAAAAAACCTCATTAGTTGCTATTACTAAATCTTTTATTTCTTCAATTGTTAAAGAAGATTTACTGTCTGGCCCAAACATTTTTCTGTCAAAAACAGCATGAAACTCCAAGATTTCTGCACCTAAAGCTACCGCTGCAATTCCTGTTGAAATTTTAGCCGAATGGTCTGAATAACCAACTTTTACATTATATCTCTCTTTTAATTGTTGAATTACATTTAATCCATATTGATTTGGCAATGTTGGATAAGAAGTTGTGCATTGCAAAATTGAAAAATCAACATTCCTGTTTTTCAAAAAAGTTACTGTTGTATCTAATTCTTCAAAACTACTCATTCCAGAAGACAAAATAATAGGTTTATTTGTCATTGAAATTTTATCTAATAAAAGTAAATTAGAAACTTCTCCAGAACCAATTTTATATATTTTTACTCCTATTTCTTCCAACCAATCAACAGCTAAATTTGAAAATGGGGAACAAACAAAATCAAGACCAACTTGTTCGCAATGTTGCTTAATTTCAAGCCATTGCTCTTTGGTAAAACTCATTCTCTTCCAATAATCAAATCGAGTAGCATCTTCTAAAGAAAATTTTACCCTAAACGGTTCGTGAATACTACTTTCAGCTTCAGCAATGTGCATTTGAAATTTTATCGCATCAACACCTGTTGTAGAAATAGCGTCAATATAAGAATACAAAATTCCCAAACTACCTTCATGAGCTTGACCAATTTCAGCAATAAGATATGGTTTGGAAATCATTTATAAATTTTTCAATATTTGCAAATATAATGATTTAAGCATTCTTGAGAATTTTTTAATTTATAAAATATAATAATATTTCCTTTTTTAAACAACAAAAAATCTAAATTTGTAAAATAACTAAATTAAAAAAATTGCTATCCTTTCTAAAACCTAAAACTACTTTAAAAGATTTAATTCCTGCTAATTATGTGGACATTCATTCGCATCTTTTACCAGGTATAGATGATGGTGCCAAAAACAATGATAATTCAATGTTTTTAGTTTCTGAATTAAAGTCAATTGGTTTTTCAAAATTCATTACTACTCCACACATATATAGAGGTGTATGGGATAACACAAAAGAAAGTATTATTTCAAATTATAAGGAAACACTTTCTTTCTTTTCGAACAAATCAATTGATATTAAGCTAAAGGTTGCTGCAGAATATTTGTTAAATGATCATTTTGTAGAATTATTAAATAAAAATGAGATTTTAACTCTGAAAGAAAACTATGTTTTGGTAGAAATGTCTTACATCAATCCGCCAATTCAACTGTATGATATACTTTTCAAACTTCAAGTTGCTGGATACAAACCTATTTTGGCACATCCTGAGCGTTATGCTTTTTATCACAAATCTACAGAAGAATACAAAAAATTAAAAAAGCACGGTTGTTTATTTCAATTAAATCTTCTTTCAACGGTTGGTTACTATGGTAGTGAAGTAATGAAAGCTGCCAATTTTCTTTTAAAAGAGGGTATGATTGACTTTGTTGGTTCTGATGTTCATCACGAACAACATGTAAAAGCTTTTCAAAACAAAATTCTAATAAAAGATGAAAAAGCGTTAACTGATGCAATATCTAACAATCAGTTTTTTACTTTCTAGTTAATTTATTTAACCAAGTTTTATACCATGTTTCTTTTTTAACATCTTGACCGTAGCCGTATCCATAGCCGTAACCATAACCGTAACCATACCCATAAGTTTTCCCCCAAAATGTATCATTTAAAACAATTGCCATATTAGGTAATTTCTTCTCAAGATGGAATGTTTCGGCAGTTTTAAGGAATCGTTTGTCTAGATAATTGGCTCTCATTACATATACAAACACATCTGCATTTTTCGCTACCAACAAGGTATCAGTAACTAAACTAACAGGAGCAGTATCAACAACTATATAATCGTATTGGAGTTTTAAAGAATCGAAAAGCAATGTCAATTTATCGTTCATTAATAAATCAACTGGATTTGGTGGAATTACTCCAGAAGGCAAAATATAAAATGCTTCAAAACCATCCTGCTTTATTATGTATTCATTAACATCTGAATCATTTTTTGACAAATAATTAGTTAATCCTTTTGATGGCAGTTTTACATACTCATCTATTTTAGGATTTCTAATATCAAGCCCAATAAGTAAAACTTTTTTACCAGACAATGCTATTGTACTTGCTAAATTAATTGCTAAGAATGTTTTTCCTTCTTTTGGCAAAGTCGATGTTACAAATATTGTTTTTGCTTTATCAACCGCAACATTACTAAGCATGAATTCAAGATTTGTTCTAACAATTCTTATCGCTTCAGCTGAGCTTGATCGGCTGTTAGTATTAATAATTTCTTCATGAGATTCGGATTTTGGAACATCTCCTAGAAACGGAATTGTTGTTTTTCCTTCAATATCTTGACGACTTTTAATTTTAGTGTCTAATAATCCCATTAGGTAAATAATACCCAGTGGAATAAATAATCCTAACCCAAAAGCTATTAAATAAATCATATTTCGCACTGGGGAAACTGGTCTATTTGAAGCCATTGCACTATCTATTAGCTTGGAATTTGAAGCAGTAACTGCCAATGATATTGCTATTTCTTCTCTTTTTTGTAATAAATACAGATATAAAGATTCTTTTATTTTTTGTTGCCTATCAAGAATTCTAAATTCTCTTTCTTGCGTTGGGATTTGAGAAATTTTCCCTTTTAACAAGTTATCTTGTTTTTGCAAATCAGAACGTTTTATTGCTAAAGAAGTTTTTAATCTTGCAATTCCTTCAATAATATTGTTGTTGGTTTCCTCAATCTTTTGGTCTAAATTTTTAACAATCGGATTGTTTATAGTTCCGTCCTTTATTATTCTATTTCTTTGAAGGACTAGTTCGTTATGTTGAATAATTAAAGAAATTGAATTTGCGTCAATTGGTAATATATTAGTTGGAACTAATTCTCCTTCTTTTTTCTTTTTCATAAAATCTTCCATAGACTGAATAACACGCAATTGTGTCTCTGTTTCAATCAATGATTTTTCAAATTCAGAAGAACTCTGAACATATAAAGATGCTTCAGAAACTATATCAGTAACATTATTGTATTTTTTAAATAACTCAGCATTTTTTTCAACATCTCCAAGTTCTACTGATATTATTTTCAATCTATCTTGAATAAAATTTTGAGTGTTTTCAGAAATATATTTTTTATCAGCTACAGCATCTTCATTATAAATTTCAATTATTGTATTGAGTAAATCTTCCGCTTTTTCTTTTATTGGATCATTAATTGTTAACTCAACAACACTTGAATTTTTACTTATTGGAGCAATATTTAATTTAGATTTATAACTTTGAACAACACTTTTTAAATTGTATACATTAACCGTTAATGAAATATCATATGCGGTTTTTACGCCTTTTCTAAGGACTTTATATATTATTAATTCACTATCTTCTAGCTTAATTTTTACACCATAATTGTGCTTACCTAAACTTTTATTGTCTTTAAAAAGCTCAAAAGAATTTTGGTTTATTCCTTTAAAATTGAATGTTTTTTCTTTCTCATAAAATTTTTCAGAAACATTTAAAAAAACAAATTCTATTGGTTTATCCTTATAAAGCTCGATATGCTTAACACGTGCATCTGCTAGATAATCAATGGTAAAACCTAATTTTTTTATTGCTTTTTCGACAACAGTTCTAGATTTTATTATTTCAATTTCGTTATCAACATTATTTTTAATACCCGAAGTTAATCCTAAATCAGCAAAAGCAGAAAGTTCAGATTGCAAATTTCCTTTTCTTTCATCTTTTACCAAAATGGTTGCAGTTGCTTTATATTGAGGTTCAGCATATCTAAGATAAATAATTGCGAGAACTAAGGCTACAAAAACACTTAACGCTATCCATTTCCAGTGAATTAAATATTTGTCTAACTCTTCCCTAATATTGAGATTAGTTTCTTTTGAATCCTTTACCAAAGTAGCGTGTTCTTGCATTAGTTTCTAAAAATTAAAACTGCAATGGTTGTCAATATTGAAAGTATTGAAACAGTTACAGCAACATTTGGTCCAAAAGTAGAAGAATTAATTTTAGTTTTATTAGGCTCAACAATTAAAATGTCATTTTGATTAAGATAGTAAAATGGTGAATTAATAAAATTAGCATTTGTTAGATCTATTCTATTGAAGGTTTTTTTTCCATTAGACTCTCTAATAATCAACACATTTGATCTTTTTCCGTAAATAGTTAAATCACCTGAAAGACTTAACGCTTCTAAAAGAGTAATTCTGTCACTAACCACGTTAAAACTACCAGGTCTATTTACTTCTCCTAAAACAGAAATTTTATAATTTAATATTTTTAAATTTATACTAGGATTTTTGATATGTATAGCTACTAAATCGGCTATTTTTTTATTAGCTTCAATTCTAGTCAAACCAGCAAGATTTATCTTTCCGACAACAGGAAAGTCTATAAAACCTTCTTTATCAATTAAATAAGTTTTGATTCCTGTTTGATTATTTTCAATACTATAATTTGCTTGAATTTGTGGAAGATTGAAAGGCACCGTTACTTCAGGGTTTTCTGCAGAAACTATGATACTCAATAAATCGTCTGGTTGAAGTTTGATTTCGTAACTAGTTGTTATTTCATTACTATTTTTAGCATCAACATCTTGAAGATATGCAATGTTTTTTCTAGATGCACAAGAATACAAAAGAGCTAGAATCCCTAGAAAAGTAAAACATTTATATATTGATTTCATACTGTTTTTTTATGGTGCAAATATACGAAAGTCTTTTTAATGTAAATTATTTAGTATAAACATAAGAATCTTTCACTTCAATATCTAATGATTCGAAAACAGAATTCAAGCTTTTGAACTCAGGAACAAGGTTTTTCATTTTGGCTACAATCAATTCTCCATTTGAATCATTAGAAACAACAATAAGTTCTTGAATGGCATTATTAACGACTACAAACTCATCACATATTTCTTCAGCAATCATAATTTTTTCGTGGTGAGTAGGTAAGTTTTTAGCGGTATTATTTAGTAATTCCTCATAAAGTTTTTCACCAGGGCGCAATCCAACGATTTTTATTTCAATGTCTGTATCCGGTTTAAAGCCAGCTAAACGAATCATTTTTCTAGCGAGATCAATTATTTTAACTGGTTTTCCCATATCAAATATAAATATTTCTCCACCATTGCCCATTGAGCAAGCTTCCAAAACTAGCTGGCACGCCTCAGGAATAGTCATAAAATATCTAATAATTTCAGGGTGCGTTATGGTAATTGGTCCACCTTCCTGAATTTGTTTTGTAAATAATGGAACTACAGAGCCATTTGAACCTAACACATTTCCAAAGCGAGTAGTTATAAATTTTGTTTGATGTTCTGATCCAAGTTTTTTGTGTTTGAAATGTTTAGACTGCACATACATTTCGGCTATTCTTTTGCTTGCTCCCATTACACTACTTGGATTTACAGCCTTATCAGTAGATATCATAACAAAACGTTCTACTTTATATTTATGTGACAAATCCGCAAGATTTTTGGTTCCTAATACATTAGTAAAAATAGCTTGAGCGGGATTTTCTTCCATCATTGGAACATGCTTATAGGCCGCGGCATGGTAAACAACTTCAGGTTTATATTCTTTAAATATTTTTTCTAAAGATTCAAGGTTTCTAACGTCTGCAATAACATTTTTTATATTCACGTTTTCCTTAAGCCCGATAATTTCTAGAGATAAGCTATGTAACGGTGTTTCTGCTTGATCTAAAATTATTAAAGTATCAGGATTGAATTTCAAAACTTGCCTAACAATTTCACTACCTATAGAACCAGCTGCTCCAGTTACCAAAATACATTTTCCTTTAAGCTTACTCGAAATAGAATTAGTATCTAAAACAATTGGCTTACGTTCTAATAAGTCTTGAATCTCAATATTCTTAATACTTTTAGTAATTTCCTTTTGATCTTCCCAGTCAGAAATTGTTGGAACCGTAAACACTTTAAAATTATACTCAATACATTCTTCAATAATTACAGATTTGTCATTTTTAGATAAGCTATTATCTGCAAAAATCAACGCTTCAATATTCATTGATCGCATTAAAACTGGAATTGTTTTTCTAATTTTAAGAATTGGTAGGCCTAGGATCCTTTTGGAACTATTTTGATTGCTTTTATCTACAAACCCTACTAAATTAAATTTTCCTGGACTTTCAGAAGATAAAGCATTAGCAACTGCAATAGCATTGGCATCTGAGCCATAAATTAATGCTTTCATTTTTTTTGTTTTACTCATTTCAGTAAAATACTTTTCAAAAATATATTTTACCATCATTCTGTATAGAAACAAAAAACTAAAAGAAAAGATAAGGTTAATTATCAATCCGGTAGTGAGGTACGGCTTTTGAATTTTTAGCAATATAAAAACAAAATTCAAGAAAAGTAATGTGCCAAAAGTTGCAGACTGAGAAAACAACAATTTAATCGCATCAATATTGGATGAATGTCGAATAATACCCGAATAGGTTCTGAAGAACCAAAAATAAATAGTATTTACTGCTAATAAAAAAAGTAATGCTATAACTATATGTGTTGTCTGGAAATAATCAAGCTTAAGACCTTTCAATAAAACATAAGTTAATAAAGTTGAAAAAGCTATAATAGCAATATCAATAAATAAGATTATCCACCTAGGCAGATAAGCTAAATTTTTAAGGGCAAAATCAAAATTTATTTCAGAAAAAAAAGTTGAAAAACCCGTTTTCTCTTTATCTTGTAATTTTTTATCCAATTATATATATTTTTATTAAAAAAGTAAAAGTAAAAAAAAATAACTTCTTAAAAAAATCTTAAAAAATATTTAAACATCTTTTTATTCTGTCTTTTTCCGCTTCATTTGTACTCGAACCTGATGGAAGGCACAAACCATTTTCAAATAAATTTTCTGAAACATTTCCACCATAGTAAGGCGATTCTCTAAAAATTGGTTGCAAATGCATTGGCTTCCATAAAGGACGGCTTTCAATATTTTCAGATTCTAATAATAATCGCAAATCTTCTCTTGTTTTTCCATTGCACTTTACAGAATCGATTGTTATAGCTGACAACCAATGATTAGAAAAATAATCACTATTTGGTTCAGAAAATAACTTTATTCCTTCTTTATTTTGAAAAGCTTCTTTATAAAAATCATGCATATTTCTTCTTAATCCTACATGCTTATCTAGAACTTCCATTTGACCGCGACCAATTCCAGCGCAAATGTTACTCATCCTGTAATTATAACCTATTTCGCTATGTTGGTAATGTGGCGCGTTATCTCTGGCTTGTGTTGCTAAAAAAACGGCTTTGTTTTTTTGTTCGATAGTTTTAGTTACTATTGCTCCACCACCAGAAGTTGTGATAATTTTATTTCCATTAAAAGATAAAACACTAATATCCCCAAATGTTCCGCATTTATGTCCTTTATAAGTACTTCCTAATGCTTCTGCACTATCTTCAAGAATTGGGATTTCATATTTATCTGCAATACTTCTAATTTCATCAACTTTAAAAGGCATTCCATACAAATGAACAGCAATTATTGCTTTTGGTTTTTTTCCTTTAGAAATTCTATCTTTTATAGCTTCTTCTAAAGCATTTGGACACATATTCCAAGTTTCGGATTCGCTATCTATAAAAACAGGAGTAGCACCTTGATAAACTATTGGATTTGCCGAAGCTGAAAATGTCATACTCTGACAAATAACTTCATCACCAGCTTTGACACCTAAAAGTATCAAACCAAGATGTAATGCAGCTGTTCCTGAACTTAGTGCTCCAACAAAAACTTCTTTTTCAAGATACATTTCTAAATCTTGTTCAAAACCAGTTACATTTGGACCCAAAGGTGCTACCCAATTAGCGTCGAAAGCCTCTTGAATGTATTTTTGTTCGTTTCCGCCCATATGTGGTGAAGAAAGCCAAATCTTTGAATTATTCATTTTCTGCTTGGTTATATTTTATTATTCTTGCTGGATTACCAACTACTACAGCATAATCTGGAATGTCATTTATAACAACAGCTCCTGCTCCAATAGTTACCCACTTTCCTATTTTTATTTGTTGAATTATAATTGCTCCTATTCCAACCTGAGTTCCTTCGCCAACATAAACTCCTCCTGCTAATGAAGCATTAGGCGAAATATGTGCAAAATCTTCAATAACACAATCATGCTCTACAATTGAAGCTGTATTTATAATACAATGCTTCCCTATTACTACATCAGAATTTATAACTGCTGATGCCATTATTACAGTTCCAACATCAATCTTGGAAAATTTTGATACAATCGCTTTAGGATGTGAAACACTTACAAAATTTGCTATTACACTGCTCGCCAGTTTTTTTCTAATACCATTATTACCAATCGATAAAATTAAATTATCAATTTTCAATCCCTTAAGACTGGAATGTGTTATTGAATAAGATAATATTTCTTTTTTACTTGAATTATCATCATAAATATTTTCAATTATTAACGAATTGTTGTGTAATATATCAATAATTACTTTACAATGTCCGCTAGCTCCATAAAGATTCACTTTAGTTTCCATCAAAAGGCTCAATTGTGACTGCATCTGCAGCGTTTATACCATCACTCTTTATTACTTTTAAGATTGTTTTAAAAATAATTTTACAATCAAGCAGAAAAGAAACATTATCAACATACCAAACATCATATTCAAATTTTTTATCCCATGATATTGCGTTTCTACCATTTACTTGAGCCCAACCCGTAATTCCGGGTTTAATCTCATGTCTTCTGTTTTGAAAATCATTATATAAATGCAAATAATTTGTAAGTAAAGGTCTTGGCCCTATTAAACTCATATCACCTACTAAGACATTAAACAATTGAGGTATTTCATCTAAGGATGTTTTACGAACAAAATTTCCAATTACTGTCATTCTTTGGGAGTCATGCAACAAGTTTCCATTTTCATCTTTTTTATCATTCATAGTCTTAAACTTAATGATTTTGAAAATTTTTCCATTTAAACCAGGTCTAAGTTGAAAAAAAAATGGTTTCCCATTATTTGCAATAAACAGAAAAATTATCACAGCCAATATAACTGGTGATAAAACAACCAATCCCATTAGAGATGCTATAAAATCTAGTATTCTTTTAATGTACTTTTTATATATCATTTAGGATAATTTCTGTTTGTAAAACTCTAGCCATTCTTTAGAAATCATTTCCGCCGAAAAATTATCTAAAACATATTGTCGCCCATTAGTACCCAATTTATTCCTTAAATCAGGATTCATCATTTTTCTCATTTGGCTTAAAATTGAATCAACATCTTTAACCTTGTGACGTAATCCGGTATTGTTTTCGAGTATTGTTTCAGTTAAACCATATGTATCACTACAGATAATTGGCAACTTAAGAAGTGATGCTTCAATAACACTAGTCCCAAAACCTTCTCGATAGCTTGGCAAACAAAAAACATCTGCCATTTGTAATACATCTTGAGGATTGGAAGTTGCTCCGTAAAAAATTATTGTAGCATTATTGACGCCCAACTTTGTTATTTTATCTTGAATATTTTCTTCATCTGGACCAACAAAAATTAGTCTAGATTGTGGAAATTCTTTATTTAAAATTAAAAATGCATTAGCTAAATCAACAACTCCTTTATCAATATTTAATCTACCCAAAAACAAAAAAACGACTTCGTTAGTAAAGTTAAATTCATCTCTATATTTTTGTTTAATTACTGGATTAGGAATAAATTTACTAGTATCTACACCGCTTATAGAACCTTTCCCAAGAACAGCAGAATTACTTTCCTTAATAATATTATTTTGAATTAAAAATTGTCTTTGCGAATGTCCATCGACTAAAATATCGGTTGCACAAAAAACTATGAATCTGTCTATATTCTTAAGAATTGTCTTGAAAATTCCATTTTTAGTATGCCAAACTTGACCTGTAAAAATATGAATCCTAGTTTTAATACCCGCTAATTTAGAAGCGAGAATACCAATTAAACCAGCTTTTGGAGTTACTGTATGAACAGCATCAAAGTTATTGTTTTTTAAATATTTTCTTAACTTTATTAAAGCCTGAAAATCCTTTAATATTGAAATATCTCGGTGAATATTTACGTTTTTAATCTCTTTTACAAATGGGCTTGAAAATTTTATTTTAGTATTATCTTCAAAATTGGCTACAAGATATATATCAAATTCTTGAGCTAAATATTCAAAATGCTTTAACAAGAAAGCGTTTGCTGTAATAGGTGTTGCAACGATAAAGCATATTTTTTTTCTCATATCAGCCTCAAATATTGTTGCAAAAATAGACATTTCTCTTTAAAATTAGGCATCATTTTTATAATTGTCTCAAAATGAAAATATTGTAAGAATACTACATCTCTATCATTGAGCAAGATTGAAAACTAAATTGAGTTTTTAACTTTTGAAAATGTTTCAAAATCTCTTCAAGATAAAATAGATTCATGTCTATAGAATTTCCAAAATTGTGCGGATGCCACCATAAATGGTATACTTTATTATTTTTGGCAGCATATTCCATTTCAGACTTGACTCTATTAATCTTTATTTTTTGAATAAGCTTTTCTCTTTCAGTATAAGGTCTTAAAAATCTGCTTGCTGGTAACAATACTACATCTTGTTTTTTAATATTATCCTCATGAAAAGTAACTGTTTTGCTAATTGGAAACAGTGTATCAAAAGCTCTTGCAATAGGAATAAACTTAGAGGTGCTTTTCCAAAACCAAACATCAGGATTTGATCTTACTACCTTTATCCCATTTTGTTTGGCAATTTCCAAATACTCTTCATTAAATTGATTTCGTGGAAATACTAGAGATTTCAATTCAACATTAAAATTTTCTTTGGCTAAAGCTTGGGCTGCTTTCAAGTCTTGATCAAATTGAAATTTATTTTGACCTTCTTCATTACAATAATAATGAGCAAAAGTGTGCGTTCCTAACTCTTGATTGGGAGTTTGTAAAATTTTTGAAATTAAAGATGGTGCATAGTGATATGGATCATCAATCTCATTTTCACCTACTTGATTAGCATCTATTAAATTATAGTAAGATAAGATTTTATTATTGTAAGTTGGTCTATCTTTAGGACAATAAGCTAGTAATTGTTCTTTGTTTTTGGCAAATAGAAATCCAACTGTTGCCCAAGTTGCATGAATATTATACTTTTCAAAAAGTGATAAGACAGTTGGAATGGATTTTCTAGTGGTATCGAAGTAATCTTTAAAAAGATTCAATTCCCAATTTTCAGGTCCGCCCCAATGCAATTCAAAATCTAAAGATATTATAAACTTACCGTTTCCCATTTTACACTGTATCAGAATCAGAATAACTTATGTACCAATTATTTCTATTATCTACAATAGTTGCCAAATCATCTTTGAAAGCTCTTACTCCAAAATGTAGCTCTATTGGTCTAAATTTTTCAGGCATATTTATAAAGAATGCCTTTTTAAAAACACCATTATTAGGAGAATGCTCTAAATTCCAACTCAGAATACAATCTGCTTTTTGGTTTTTAATTTTACTAATAGCATAATTAAGCAGCAATTTTCCAGCCTTAGGATTGTCTAAATCATACATTAACTCCATTAGATAGCCTATTTTTCCATTATGCTTTTCTTTTACAGTAAAAATTACAAATCCGACATAATTATTTTGAGCATCATAACAATTGGCTATTGTGTAATCGCCTCCAGGTTTATGAATATAGCGCCAATCTAAATACGCTTTATCCCTATTGACAGCTACCTGAATTTGTTTTGAAAATTTATTCCATAAAGCAGTTACATTATCTGGAAAATGATTTTCTTCTTTAATACTATATTTCTTATTGGTTTTATGTGTAGAAAAAGACAAATTAATATTTGGTAAAAAGCTTAAAAACTTAATCCTTTCGGTAAAATACTTTGTTTTTAATGGTTTTATTAAAAAAGGAAGCGGATCTAGTTTCTTCCATTCTAATTTGGTTATAAATCCATGAATTGAATTACCATTTGGAAAACCATAAACTAAAGCAACTTCATTATCTTTTGCTTTTTTATAAACATCTTTAGCCAACTTAATAAACAATCCTTTACCTCTATAATCAATATCGGTCATTGTGTCTAGAGACTGGCTGCCAAGATAAACTTTGTCTCCAATTTTAAACTTGACACCAAATGTGGCATAAATTGCTGCCGCTTTTTTAGCATTGGCATCAAACTCAATATCAACAAAATTTTCTGCATTATTTTCGAAAAATTGCCATTTTAATGACGGCAAATCTTTCTCTACGCCATTATTATCAAAACATGCCTTGTAATAATTAATTGTTTCCTGATTTAACCCTAGTATTTCATTCATTAGCTTACATATTTTGTTATGTCTCTTGTCTTATTTTTTTTCTTTAAAAGGTAAATATAAAAAGCTATTCCGAAAGGTATTGCCAAAAAAGTAAAAATCTTTTTAGGAGATTCTTTCAAAAAGCCAAAATTTTTAGTCATAATGCTAGTTGCAACATAATGAATACAACTTTTAATTTTTTGGGAAGTAAACGGCAAATAAATCATTTCTATTTTTCGGGAAAAAGAAAATCCTTTAGGGTTTTTGAAATATTGATTATAAATGTTTAAGGTTGAACCATCTAACTGATAATCTACTGTACAAAAAACTTCATTGAATGATAATAACTTATACTCTTTATCAATCACAATTGGGAAATACAACGGCACAAATTTTTCACCTTCAAATATTGGATAAGGCTCTAATTGTTTAACAACTTCTGTTCTATAAATTATTTTTTTATCGCCAACAACACCGTATTTAGGCTTTAATTCACCATAAGTACATTCTTTTACATCATCAGGAAACTTAGTTCCAATTATAGTTTTATTAATTGTTTCGTCAAGACCTATTAGTCCAGCGTATTTATCGCTACCGTATTTGCGCCAAAGAGCAATTATTTTTTCAACAGCATCATCTGGCATATAATCATCTGAATCAACACAAACATTTAGTTCTGTACTTATTTGGCTATAAGCCGCATTGTGTCCAGAATGCATTCCTTGATTTATTTTATAGCTATATCTAATAGGAATTTTATTTTCGTTAATCCAACCTTGCACCAACTCTTTAGTAGTATCGGTAGAACCATCATCAACTATAAGCCATTCAAAATCATTGGAAGTCTGTCTAAGTAAACTTTCGTAACACAAATGAAGACAATAAGCTCTATTGTATGTTGGTGTAAAAATAGTTAGTGTTTTCATAAGCAAAAATTATTTAGCTAAAATAACATTTAATAGATAAGTAAATAAAAAATAACCCAATATAATTTTACCCACAATTTCGTGTTGCTTGGTAAAAAATTTGATTTTAAGCAATGGATAAATAATAATTACACCCAACATAAACCAAGATAAATAAGCAAATCTATTGGAATAATTGGCTCTAATTACCAAAATCCAAGTTGCATTTGCTAATAAATAAATATTGAAAAGATGATTATAATAGATATCTTCAAATTTCTTTTTGAAAATAAAATACCACCCTGTATAAACACCTGTTGCACTATACAACAAGAAATCCCAACGAAAACCTACTTTTACAGCCATATCTAAATCATCTTGATCTGTAGATAAATAACCAGTTAATCGTTCATCTTCTCCAAAACCAAAATTGAGGAAAAAACTTTCCCAAAAACCACCTAATGCTAAAGAAAGTAGAATTGATAAAAACCAAAAAGCTAGAATATATTTAGTGTTTTTATAAAATGTTGTAAAAAGATAAATAGCTATTAGTAATAAAGTAGATTTATGAAATGCAAAAGCAACTGCCATAAAGCATGCCATTACTATCTTTTTGTTAGAATAAGATATTCCTAATAAAAAGAAAGAAGTAGCAACACCATTCCTTATTCCGTTAACTCCTGCATTCCAAAAGATTAGGGATGAGATTATCATTAAAAAGGCATAATACCAATATTCTTTGAAAATTCTTCTTGACGCAACATAAAGAGGAACTAAATATAAAATTGCTAGAACTTGAAAATAAACTTCAAGCGACATTATAGTAGTACAGAATTTTGTAAAATATTCAAAATAAACATCTCTTTCTTCATTTATTGGTTCACCGTTGGAATAGGCTTGAAACTGACGAGCATAGGTCGCCATATCAACAAAGTATTCGCCACTAACAGGACGAAGTCCCATATAAAAAAGGATTAAAAAAAAAGAGAAAATTCCTAAAGAGTTTGTAAAAGCTAGATTCTTAAAATTTTGAATCTCAAATCTTTTTGATTGCAAAAACACCAGCAATATCACTATCAATAAAAAATAGTAATATACTTTGGTGTAATATTCTAAAGGAATTAATGTATTCAATTTTTTAAAATTAATGAATTAAATAAATTTTGCCACTTTAAAATAACATTTTCTTTTGAAAATCGATAACTGTTTTGCTTTCCTTTTTTACCAATTGCAATTCTTAATTCATGATCATTAATTAGAAGATTTATTTTTTCGGAAAGAGCAATAATATCTTGGTTTTTAACAATAAATCCATCTTCATTGTTAGTTATTATATTTTTTGGCCCATGAGGACAGTCAAAAGAAACTATTGGCAAGCCTGATGCCAATGATTCCAATAATATCATAGGAAAGCATTCTGTTAATGAAGTCATTACATAGATTGAATAATCTAATAAGATCAAATCTAAGTTAGAAACAGCATTTTTTATTATCACATTTTTTTGCAAATTGTTTTCATTTATTAAGTTTTGAAGACTTTCAATATATTTCTTTTCTCCTTGCCCATATATATGTAATTCCCAATCAGAATTTTGTTCAACTACTATTTTCCATGCCAATATTGCTTTTTCAAAACCTTTTACTGGTGCAATTCTTCCAGCTGCAATAGCCTTATGATTATTTAAAATTGCAACAGAATCATCATTTATTGTTATTGGATTTGGAATTATTTCAAGATTATTACTTCTGTAGTATTGTGCTTCATCATCATTTAACAAAATTAATTTAGTGTACTTTGATTCAATAAAATCATTAATCAAAAAAATCATCTTTTTCAAAAAAGAAGCATTTTTTCGATCAATTTCTTCAAAATATCTTGATGAATGAAATTCTTTTAGTTTTGGTATTTGTCTAAGAAAAAAAGGTGTCCAATAAAAATCAAAAGCATAATTACATGAAATAATTACATCAGGTTTTATAGCTGAAATTGTCTTTTTCCATTGCTTAAAATGAAATGGAATTTTAGAAATATTTTTTGGATGAAAATAACTTATGAACCTAATATAATTAACTCCAATATCAACTCTTTTTATTTTATTCGACAAAAAGTAGCATGGTTCATAACCTTTTTGTTCAGTAGTCAAAATATAGACTTCATAATTTAAAACATCGGCAAAATAATTGGCTTTTTCTGCCATTACTTTTTCAATTCCTCCATGAAGATAAATCTGGTCTGTTGTAAAAAGAATTCTCATTTTGGAAGATCATTAAATAAATTAACCCATTGTTTTACAATTGTTTCAGGCAAATAGCGCAATACATTTTGTTTGGCTTTGTTTCCCATTTCTTTTCGCAAAGCATCTTCTTCTATTAATCTATTAACTTTAGAAGCAAAATCTTTATAATCTCCATTTTTTACCAAAAATCCGTCTTCATTATTTTTGATAATATCACTTGGCCCACATGGACAATCAAACGAAACGCACGGAACGCCACAAACCATTGCTTCAATCAAAACCATTCCGAATCCTTCGTAACGAGAAGAAAGAGCATATATTGAAGATGCCAAATACTGTTGCTCGATATTTTTTACTGGTTCATGAAAAAAAACACTTTTATCTATATTTAATTCTTTTGCCAATTTATCTAAACCTAGTGATTTATCAAATTTTCCATAAATATCAAGTTGCCAATCGGGATGTTTTTGATTTACAATTTGCCATGATTGTAAAAGCAAGTCGAATCCTTTTTGATAATTTTGCCTTCCTACAGCAATGACTTTTTTTGCTTCTAGCGAGGAAGATTCTTTAGGATTAAATGATAATGGATTAGAAATTACCGCTATGTTTTTTAAATTCCATTCAGCTACATTATCATTGGTTAAAACCACAAATCGGTCAAAACTTTTTGCTAGTTGATTCATTAATTTGAATTTGATAGCAACTTTGGCTTTTTGAATAAACGAAGGATTTATACCAAGTTCAATGATTTTGGAAACATGTCTTTCGTAAATAATGCGGCAATTTATAGGATTGATTTTTGGCAGAAAAAAAGCTTTCAAACCATCATCACAAACTGAAATTATATCTGGTTGAACCTCTTTTATTACTTTCTTAACTCCCGAAACATATTGCTTTATATAGTTTATAGGATTACCTGAAACTTGAATATCATGCAATTGAATTTTGCTACTAAAATCATAAAATAAAGGCTGCCCAAATGAGTTCAGAGTAAGAATATGTACCTTATAACCAAACGTATCAGCTAGATGACTTGCTTTGATTGATAAAACTCTTTCAAGTCCAGCAGCTCCGTGAATTCCGTTAGTTATGTATAACAATTTTTTCAAAATTAATTTGATATTTCTTCCAACATTGATAAAGCTTCTTGTTTATCGATATTTTTTCTTTCTAATAAATTTGCTTCAACCATTTTCGTGAAGTCTTTATCATTAATGTATTTTTCGATGTTAGCCACAATTTCGTCACTATTCATATTACAAATTAATCCTGTTTTGTTATTTTCCACAATATCATAAGCTGTTGGAAAATTGGTAGTTACCACTAATTTTTTTAACAAAACAGCTTCTATTAAAGTCAATCCCCAACCTTCAAATAAACTAGTTTGAACATAAATATCGCAAGCTTTCATAAATGGAAAAGGATTTATAGTTTTTCCTACCAAAGTAAAATGATCTTGGATTCCATTTTGAGAAATCAAACCTTCAAGAAAAGCTCTTTCTGTACCTTCACCAACAACATACCAATGAACTGGATGCCCTTTATCTATTAATTTTTTACAACTTTCTATGGCAAGATGCAATCCTTTTTGCTTAGCTAATCTACAAGTAGTAACTATGTTAATTTTGTTAGGATTGAATTCTATCGGCATTTTTTCATCAGCTCTTTTGTCTAAGATAATATCATCAGCAAATAATTTAATGATAACAGTGTCTATCTTCCCGTTTACTTTGCTAACTTCTTCTAAAAATCCTCTTTCAACTTCATTCGAAATAACAACAACTTTATCATACTTAGAATAGTAGGGATAATCAAACTGTATATTGTACTTTACCATTTGATAGTCAATATTTATCCACGCGAATTTTTTTGTCGCTTTAATGAATTTAGAAGCATAGTAGGTAGTGAAACCTTGATTATATGCATGCGCAATATCATATTCTTTTTCGAATACCTCAAATTTAGGTTCAACAAGTGGCCAAAAAGTTTGGGCTGTATGAAACTTATTCGCGTGTAGTTTTTTTAATACTTTGTATTTTATTCTTTCTATTAGACTTAATTTTGGAGGATCAATGTATATTACATTTACTTCTTTAGGCAAATAACTAATGAAAAAATTGTCTTTTGAAAACAAGATTAAATCAACATTATATTTAGTGTGATTAATATTGTTTAAAAAAGTTACAAGGCTAGTTTCTGCACCACCAAGATGTAATGATTCAATAATAAAAACTACATTTTTCATAGATTATTTTTTTAATGATTCTAACAAGAATTTTTTTGAATTGCTAATTGACTTATCAATAGTTGGTTGTATTAAAAGATAGTCAATATCTTCTAATTTTTCAAATTCGGAGTATTTTGAAATTAAATTTTTTCCAATGCCAAACAGCCCCAATAAATCTCTCATTCGAGTGTTTATTTTATCCGTTCTATTGACAACACAAAATTGCTTTTTGAAAATTATTGAAAAGGCAAGAGCATGGAAAGAATTGGTAATATTAAATTGAGAATGATAAATTAGGGAAAGAAATTTTTCTGGTCCATATAACCAAAAATTCTTATCTGCATAAGTAATATTGTTATTGACAGTATATATTTTATATCCTTTTTCTTTTTTTAATTTCAAAGCAATTTCCATAATCAATGGATTGCTATCAAAATCATATATAAAGACATATTTCTCAGAAATTGGATGTACAAATTTAGTTTCCCAATGTTCGGATTCTAACAAAAAAACTGGATCTAAAACTTGCTCAACATCTGTTAAACCTAACTCATTTAATATTTTTACACCCGAAGTTTCGCGTACCCCAACAGCATTAAGTCTAGCTACTTTTTCCCTAACAAAAGGTTTTATATCTTCATCGATAGCATCAATGGCAAATGAGGCGGCGTAGCTAATTTTTAGTTTATCATCTGGAGCAAAATCTAAATAAAAAGCTGGATCTTTACCATTTTGAAAAAAAGAGTTCCAAATTTGATCACTTCCACATATATAAGCGTCTGCAATAGGTAATTTATTTTTTAATTCCTGATTAGACGTGTATTCTTCGTTACCAGTTGGAATATACTTTTGAGAAAATAAATCAAACGCTTTTTTTCTTTTTAAATCCTTTATTCTACTTGGTAATTTTGCTACTAAATATAATTGCTTTAGTATTGGTTTATCAAATCTTGGATTTGAAACAGCAGTAAGACTCAAATGCCCTGATAAATAAGGTGGTTTATAATGCAATGTTTGCGCTTGGTGACCGTTAGAATTCAAATAATATAACAAAGCGTATTCCTGAAGACTTGCTCCATGGTTGTATACTTCGTGACAGGTTATGGTATTAATTTTCATTATTAGTATTGCTAACTTTTTTTGATTCTTGTAAACAGAAATTTCAAATAATCTGTCACTTTTATCGGCGACAAAATTACTGAAATATTTTTTCTAAATTCTCTCAAAATTAAGAACTTAAAAAAATTAAAATTAATTTATCATTTGTTTTGACGCTTTCTATTAACCGCCTTTAATATCAATCCTTTTTCGTAATCGTTCATTAAAATAAAATAATAAAATAAAGAATAAATCACAACAAATCCAAAACCGCAAACTAATAATTCAATCCATTTTGAGATTGAAAAAAGTGATATTAAATAGTACATTCCTAATGTCAATAAGGCAAGATACAATGTTTGTTTAAGAAAAACCTCTTTGAAAAAATAATTGATTTCAAAACCAAATATTTTGACAAAATACACATTGGTAATAACACTATTGACCAGCATTGCTGCTGCAATTGAGCTAATGATACCTAACATTCCATAGTGCAATGAAAAATAATATCCAAAAAACACTCCAAATGTCATTGTAATAAGATTTAGAATAGCTTTAAATTTAACTTTATTTTTAGCTTCCAATATAGAGTTTCCGAAACTTTGTGTAAGTGGTATTGTTAAAACTACCATTACAATAAGAGCAATAATCCATGATTGTTTGTACTCATCACCAACCCATAACTTTATAAAAGCTTGTCCAAATAATATAAACCCAGTCAAAATTAAATACTGAACCATTATATTTATTCTAGCTATTTGTGTCATTGCCTTAGAAAGTTCAGTCGCATTGTTGTTGGACACGATCATTTGAGTTGCTCTTGGTAACAAAACATTGTTGATAGCAGCAGGAAAAGCACCATAATAAGAGCCTAGCATTATACCAATACCGAAAATTGCAACTTGTAAAGTATTGGTATTAATTCCTAAAACTAATTGACCAAAATTCCATTGAAAAGTTTGAATTACTACATAAATGAATATCCAAATGGAATATTTAAAAATGTTCTTAACTAAAGGAATTTCAAGTCCTTTGAAATGGATTTTTACATTTAATTTTTTGAAAACAAAATAAGAAACAGTTAGAATTGTTAGAACGTTTAAAATAGTATCAATTATAACTAGTGAAATAGCTTTTCCACCTAAAGTTAAAACAGCTAAAATTGTTATAGTTCTAAAAAGATATTTAATAATTGAAACTATTCTAGGTATTGCAAAATATTCATAAGCATTACAAATTGCTGTAAAAGCACCGCCAGGCAAAGCAATAGCAAGATCAAAAATTAAAAATTGAAACATTATTTTTGCTTTACGAATTTCATCAACCGTAAGCGATTTTTGAAAAATAACATCCAGTTTGAAGTAAAAAAAAACTCCGATTGCCACAAGAATTGCAGAAATGACAAAATAAATAATAAAAATAGAGCCTAGAAATTTTTTCTCACCTTCGGAATTTTTTTCAGCTCTATATTTTGCTACAAATCGAATAATTGTATTAGTTAACCCAAAATCCATTAAAGCTAAATAAGCAATAAAAGAACCTATAAGTGTATACAACCCATACTCTGACGAACCCAAAGAACGGATTATAAAAGGAGTCAATATTAATCCTATGACATTAGTCAGAAATATATTGACATAGGAAAGTATAACACCAATTTTTATTTGGTTCATTTTGAGTTTAATTTATAAAACAAATTAATTATACTGCTTCTTATAATAATTGGCATATTCGCCAGATGTCACATTATTTAACCATTTTTCGTTGGCTAAATACCAGTCGATAGTTCTTTCAAGACCTTCTTCAAAAGTAACAGATGGTTTCCAGCCTAATTCTTTGTTGATTTTGGTTGCATCGATAGCGTAACGTAAATCGTGTCCAGGCCTATCTTTTACATAGGTAATTAATTCTGCCGATTTTCCTTCTGGTCTGTTTAGTTTTTTGTCCATTATTTGGCATAATAATTTTACCAAATCAATGTTTTGCCATTCATTAAAACCTCCAATATTGTAGGTTTCATGATTTTTTCCTTCATGAAAAACCAAATCAATTGCTCTAGCATGATCTTCTACAAAAAGCCAGTCACGAGTATATTTACCATCGCCATAAACTGGCAAAGGTTTGTTATTGATAATATTATTTATAAAAAGAGGAATTAATTTTTCAGGAAAATGAAATGGACCGTAATTATTGGAACAATTGGTAACTACATAAGGCAAACCATACGTTTCACCATAAGCTCTAACAAAGTGGTCAGAACTTGCTTTAGAAGCAGAATAAGGTGAATTTGGATCGTAAGATGTGGTTTCAGTAAATAAACCTTCAGCACCAAGCGAACCATAAACCTCATCGGTAGAAATATGGTAAAATCTTTTGCCTTCACAATTATCTTTCCAGATTGTTTTGGCAGCGTTTAAAAGATTCATAGTTCCAATTACATTTGTTTTTACAAACGAAAGCGGGTCGGTTATAGAACGGTCAACGTGAGATTCAGCAGCAAGATGCACTACTCCATCAAATTGATGCTCTTGAAACAAATTATTTATAAATGTTTCATCTACAATATCACCTTTTATGAAAGTATAATTTGGTTCATTTTGAATATCAGCAATATTTTCAAGATTACCAGCATAGGTCAATGCATCAAGGTTGAATATATGATAATTAGGATAACTTTTCACAAATCTTCTCACTACGTGAGAACCTATAAAACCTGCACCACCTGTGATTACAATTTTTTTCATAACAATTTAATTAAAGATTTCCATCTACATTAATTTTCAAAACCCCTTTTACATCATATAAAACCGAGTTTTCTTTTCTTACTTTTTCTATATCTAAGTCTAAAAATTCTTTGTGCGAAACACCTAATACAACCGAATCATATTTAGCATCTGGCAATTTTGTTGTTGTTACAATATTATATTCATGCAAAACATCTGCAGGATTAGCCCATGGATCAAATATCGTAATATTTACATGATATTCTTTAAGGGCGTTTATAACATCAACAATTTTTGTGTTTCTAACATCAGGACAATTTTCTTTGAAAGTTATTCCTAATAGCAATATATCAGCATTGTTTATTGTAATTCCTTTTCTAATCATTAATTTAATGATTTGAGAAGCTACATATTCTCCCATACTGTCATTTAGTCGTCTTCCAGCTAATATAATTTCGGGATGATATCCCATTTCTTGTGCTTTTTGAGCTAAATAATAAGGATCAACACCTATGCAATGTCCACCAACCAAACCAGGTTTAAAAGGAAGAAAATTCCATTTCGTACCAGCAGCCGCTAAAACATCGTGAGTATTTATCCCCATAATATTGAAGATTTTAGCTAGCTCATTTACAAAAGCGATATTGATATCACGTTGTGAATTTTCAATAACTTTTGCAGCTTCAGCAACTTTTATTGTAGGTGCCAAATGTGTTCCAGCAATAATTACAGATTTATAAAGAGCATCCACTTTTTCACCAATTTCAGGAGTTGAACCAGCTGTAACTTTTAGAATTTTTTCAACCGTATGTTCTTTATCACCTGGATTTATTCGTTCAGGCGAATAACCTGCAAAAAAATCTTCATTGAATTTTAATCCGCTTATTTTTTCTAAAACGGGCACACATTCATCTTCTGTAACACCGGGATATACTGTTGATTCGTATATAACAATGTCGCCTTTTTTGAGAACTTTACCAACTGTTTCACTAGACTTATACAATGGTGTTAAATCTGGACGATTATTTTTATCGACAGGTGTCGGAACCGTAATAATGTAATAATTACAGTTTTGAATATCTTCTAAGTTATTACTACAAAAAAGTCCAATTGATTCTAGAGGTTTGGCAACTAAAACTGCTTTTAAATCTTCGTCATTGACTTCTAATGTTTTATCAATACCAGCGTTTAATTCCTCAATTCTTTTTTGATTAATATCAAACCCAACTACGGGATATTTAGTGGCAAAAAGTCTTGCTAGAGGCAAACCAACATAACCCAAACCAATAATTGCAATTTTGATATTCATTTTTATATTTTATTCTGATTAATTCTTATGAGCCAATTGATTGATAAACAAATCCGATCTCTTTCAATTTTTCACCATCTAATAAGTTTCTACCGTCGAAAATAAAAGCAGGTTTTAGCATTTGGTCATAAATTTTATTCCAGTCGTAGGTTTTAAACTCATCCCATTCGGTTAAAACTGCTATGGCATGTGAATCTTTACAAGCATCGTATGCATTATCAAATGAAGCAACATGCTTACTATTTTTCTCAGAAGAACGAGTTTCTAAATAATCTAAATCACCTAAAACTTGTTTTAAAGAAACTTTAGGATCGTAAACCGCAATTTTGGCGTTTTCATTTATCAAATTATCTGCAACATATATCGCTGCTGATTCTCTTGTATCGTTAGTATCTTTCTTAAAAGCCCAACCTAGAAAAGTTATTTTTTTATCAGCAACAGTATTGTATAATGTTTTTACAATATTATTGGCAAATCTTCTTTTTTGGTGATCATTCATTATAATTACTTGTTCCCAATAATCGGCAACTTCATCTAATCCGAAAGATTTAGAAATGTATACTAAGTTTAAAATATCTTTTTGAAAACAAGAACCTCCAAATCCGACAGATGCTTTTAGGAATTTTGAACCAATTCGGCTATCCATTCCGATAGCTTTAGCTACTTCATTAACATTTGCACCCGTTTTTTCACAAAGTTCTGACAAAGCATTTATAGATGAAACTCTTTGAGCCAAATACGCATTAGCTGTCAACTTTGATAATTCTGAAGACCAAACATTAGTTCTTAGTATTCTTTCTCTTGGCACCCATCTTGCATAAACATCTTCTAAAGCTTGAATTGCTTTTTGTCCTTCAGCCGATTCATCGCCACCAATTAAAACCCTATCAGGACTCAATAAATCTTCAACAGCTGTTCCTTCAGCAAGAAATTCTGGATTAGATAAAATTTGAAATTGAACACCATTTCCAGTATTATCTAAAATGCTTTTAATTGCTTCAGCAGTACGAACAGGTAAAGTTGATTTTTCAACTATAATTTTATCATCTTTTGAAACTTTTGCAATTTGTCTTGCGCATAATTCTATATACTTTAAATCGGCAGCCATACCTTTACCTGTTCCATAGGTTTTGGTTGGCGTATTTACTGAGATAAATATTAATTGTGCTTCATCAATAGCCTTTTCTACATTAGTTGAAAAGAAAAGATTTCTACCTCTTGCTTCACCAACAACAGCACTTAATCCTGGTTCATAAATTGGAATATTATCAACATCTTTGTCATTCCATCTTGCAATTCTTTCTTCATTAATATCAACTACTGTAACAGTAATGTCCGGGCATTTTTGCGCTATAATTGCCATTGTTGGACCACCAACGTAACCTGCACCAATACAACAAATTTTAGTAATTTTCATTTTATATAATCTTTTTTTACAAATTATTCCAGTACCAATTTACTGCTTCTTTTAATCCTTCTTTCATTGAAAATTTAGGTTCATAACCTAATAATTCCTTAGCCTTATCAATGCTAGCTAAAGAATGAGGAATATCTCCTATTCTATTTGGACCATATTCTATTTTTACATTAGCAATTTCAGCATCATATTCAGATAAAAATTGCTTTAAATATACAACTAAATCATTCAATGTATTTCTATCACCAAAAGCTGTGTTATAAATTGTGTTAATAGCATTTGGGTTTGTTGTTTCAATTGCAAGTTCATTCATTTGAATTACATTATCAATATAAGTAAAATCTCTTGAATAATTTCCATCTCCATTAATAATAGGACTTTGATGCTTCATCAATTGCATGACAAATTTAGGAATTACTGCTGCATAAGCTCCATTCGGATCTTGTTTTCTTCCAAAAACATTAAAATAGCGCAATCCTATAGTTTCTAAACCGTAAGTTTTACTGAAAATTTCAGCGTAAAGTTCATTTACATATTTAGTTATAGCGTAAGGCGATAATGGTTTCCCAATAATATTTTCTGTTTTAGGCAAAGATTCAGAATCACCATATGTTGAGGAACTTGCTGCATATATAAATCTTTTTACTTTAGCATCTCTTGCTGCCACCAAGATGTTTAAGAAGCCTGAAACATTAACTTCATTAGTTGTAATTGGATCATTTATAGAACGTGGAACCGAGCCCAAAGCTGCTTGGTGTAATACATAATCAACTCCTTCCATTGCTTTATTACAAACAATAATATCTGTAATATCACCTTCAATCAAAAAGAAATTAGGATTTTTCAACAAATGCTCAATATTATGCCGATGACCAGTAGAAAAATTATCTAAACAAATAACTTTATTCCTTTTAGATAAGAAATACTCGCATAAGTTAGACCCTATGAAACCTGCACCACCAGTAATTAATATACTATTAGACATAACCTACATTTTAAATCGGTTTTTAATTTTTCTAAAAAATGTATTTATAAAACTTTCATCTAAATTATCTTCAGTATATGAACCGTATCCATGATCATAACCATAAGAAGCTCCATATTTTGCCTTGTTCTCAAATCCATTTAAAATAATACTTACATTTGATAATTCACCCCTTTTCACTGCATTATTCAATAGTCCAGTCATATTTTTTTTGGTTATATTTTGTCTCATAACATATACTGTTACATCAGCATAAATAGAAAGTTCTAAAGCATCTGTAACCAATCCTAGCGGTGGTGTATCAAGAATAATATAATCGTATTTAGCCTTTAGTTCCTCCATCATCTCGTGCATTGTATCACCCATTATCAATTCTGACGGATTTGGTGGAATTGGTCCTGATGTTATTACATCAAGATATGGAATTTGAGTAGCATTAGTAACCTCTTTTAATGTCTTTTGACCAATTAGGTAATTAACAGCTCCAACTTCATTTGTTAATTTAAAATCGTCAAAAATCTTTGGCTTTCTTAAATCTAACCCAACAATTACTGTCTTTTTTTCACTTAATGCGAAAACGGTAGCAATATTTATTGAACAAAAAGTTTTTCCTTCACCACTCACCGTTGATGTCAGCATTAATGTTTTTGAACCTTGAAGGTTTTGCTTTTTGTATAAAAATTGTAACGATGATCTAATAGCTCTAAACGATTCTGACAAAACCGATTTTGGTTTTTCAAAAACGGCTAAATATGATTTAGATTTTTTTACTCCAACTACACCGATTAGTGGAATACTTGTCAACCTAGCTAAATCATCAGAATTTTGAATAGAATTATTAAATGCAAAAATAAATATTATGATAATTAGAGGAAGTAAAAACCCTAACAATAAAGCAATTACATAATTAACTCCAGTTTTAGGACCTACTAATCCTCCACCAATATCTTTGGCAGAATCTATAAATTGAATATCAGAAAGATTTGCTGCTTTAACTATTGATGCCTCACTTCTTTTTTGCAAATACGTTTGATAAATATTATCGCTCAGATTATATTTTCTCATAATCTTGACAAGTTCTTGTTTATCATCTGGCATCTGTCTTATGTCATTTTCCGCTAAATTTATTTTATTATTAACTTGATTATAAGAATATTGTATAGCATTTTTTGCAGCTTCAATATTTTCCAAAAGTACTTTCTTAACAGAAGTTATCTCGTTATCAATATTATTTAGCATAACATCACTCTTAACGCTATACATCATTTCAGACCGTCTAACTGATAATTCAATTAAATTAGAAACATTCATTATGATATTAGGGTCATCAATACCGGCAACGGATGGCGCTGGCAATTTAGAGTAATCTTTACTATTTTTAAGATAATTTGATAATGTATTGAAGTAATTTATTTTTCTTGCTATTAAATCTCGTTCTAAATCTAATTCAAGCATTTTATTTTGAACATTAAACCCTCCTTGTTCTATCTCAATGACATTTTTATTTTTACTAAATTCTTTTAAATCATCATTGGCATCTCTTAATTTAAGTTCCATTAATGCCAAAGTCGTATCAATAAAATTAATGGTATTATCAGCAAATAGATTTTTTTTATCCAACTGATTTTTAATCAAAACCCTTACAGTTTCATTAAGATAATCAACTATTCTAGCCTTATTAGTACCTTCCAAAGATAATTTCAAAATTGAGGGTGCTTTATCGTCAATATCAACTTTAATATTTTTATAATTTTGAACTACACCATTATAATCATCAAACCTCACCTTATATTCTTGACCAACAAAATTTTCAGAATTTTTCTTAAGAACTAATTTCCAACTTAAAAAAGGAAGATTTATATATTCTCCTATTTTATAACTTTTTGAAAAAACTCCCTCAGTTACGCCAACCATACTTGAGGAATAATCTGAATATCTATATGTATTAACTGTATTTAATTCAAAATCTACTCTAATTTGATATTGAGTTGGTGAAATAAATTTAATAGAAATTGGCTGATTTGCTAATTGAGGAAGCTTTTTATCTATTTGAACTTCAAAAGGACAGCTGCCATATACACTTTCTTCAAAATACTTTCTATCTTGAAGATAATCAATATAATAACTTAGTTTTTCAACTACAATCTCATTATGACTTCTAGATTTTAGAGTTGACGCAATTGTTGCAACCTTGTCTGAAGTACCCCCCCAATTAAAAACTAAACTAGTATTGGATGTAAAAAGAGGATTATCTTCTTCATTTATTCCAATAGTTGTCTCTAATGCATATATTTTTTGTTTTCTTACATTAACTTGATATGCTATAAACATACAAAAAAGAATAAAAAATATAAACCATTTCCAATAACCTGTAACTTTTATCAAAAAGCCTTTGAAGTCAAAATTATTATGATTTTCAAGAAAATTAAAATCTTTTATATCTAACATCTAAATTAGTTTATTTTTGTAATAGTAAAAAAGTTGTTGTAACCAAAGACAGTATTGTAATAATAGAGCTTAAAGACTGAATTCCAGTTGTACCTGTTCCCCAAGTCTTTTGCTTTAATGGCTTGACATAAACATAATCGTTAGGTTGTAAATAAAAATTAGGAGATTGTAACGCACTATAGTTTGTCAAATCGATCGAAAATGTTTGTACACCTTGCGGAAATTGTCTTATTATCATAACATCTTTTCTATTTCCTGTAACCGTAATATCGCCAGCATTAGCTATAGCATCTAAAACAGAAACCTTATTCAGATTTAAAATTTTAGTTCCTGGTTGAGAAATTTCACCATTTATGGTATATCTAAAACCTGCTAATTTAACACTTACAAATATTCCAGCTTCTTTTTTAAAATGATCTTTTAACAATAAAGTTTCTATTTTTTCTCTTACCTCATCTGTGGTTAGTGCAATAACATTAACTTCCCCTAGAATCGGCAACCTTATATTACCATGATCATCAATTAAATATCCATTGTAATAAAGAATATCACTTGATACATCAGAAGAACTACCAGAACCAGTATTAAAAATCTCAACTAATTTTGGATCAATAGCAGAAACTGTAACACTTAACACATCACTTACTTGTAATCGATAAGGTTTAAAAGGAATCTGTGCAACTGGAGCATTCTCTGCATTTTCTTTGTTTTGCAAATAGATAATATCTTTTGAAGGCACACAAGAATTAAAAAAATAACCAGCAAAAAATAATAGTATAAAAATTCTGAAACTCATTCTTAACGGATTTTAGCAAACAAAGATAGTTTTTCAATTCTAAATACAAAAAAGTTGTGCATATTATTGAATTAAATATTTTTCAAAGAATTCTCAAATGGAACTCGTTGCACAATGCTCCTTCCTAAAGTTACCTCATCGGCATACTCTAATTCGTCTCCAACTGCAATTCCTCTTGCGATTGTTGATGTTTTAATATTATAATCTTTTATTTGTTTGAAAACATAAAAATTGGTAGTATCGCCTTCCATTGTGGAACTTAAAGCAAAAATAATTTCTTCTATCGAACCTAATTTTACTTTTTCAACTAACGAATTGATATTCAATTGACTTGGACCAACACCGTCAATAGGCGAAATTTTCCCGCCAAGAACATGATAAATTCCTTTAAATTGATTAGTGTTTTCAATAGCCATAACATCTCTAACGTCTTCAACAACACAAATTATTTTATGATTTCTTAAAGCATTTGAGCAAATTTCGCACACATCAACATCGGAAATATTGTGGCAATTTTTACAGAATTTAATCTCATCGCGCATTGAAGTTAACGCTTGCGATAAAAAATGAGTTTGTTCGCTAGGTTGTTTCAATAAATGCAATACCAATCGTAAGGCAGTTCGTTTACCAATTCCTGGTAATTGTGCCATTTCGTTGACCGCTTTTTCGAGAAGTTTTGATGAAAATTCCATTTGGCAAAAGTAGTTATTTTTGAAAAAGAGAATAGAAAAAAGAGAATAGAATTATAGAAAGTTTGTTAAACATTCATTTTGTCTTTTTTCTATTTTCTTTACTCTATATTCTCTTTTATTTCTATTTTAGCACAACCAAAAAAACTATTTATGTCTTCAGGAACTATTTTAGCCATTATCATTATCTATTTCGGTGTTCTTATTCTTATTTCGAATCTTGTTAGTAAAAAAGACAGTAGTAACGATGCTTTTTTTAAGGCAAATAAAAATTCTAAATGGTATTTAGTAGCGTTTGGAATGATTGGAACGGCGCTTTCTGGCGTGACTTTTATTTCGGTTCCTGGCGAAGTTGGAAATCCTGATTTGCAGTTCAAATATTTTCAATTTGTTTTGGGAAATGCTATTGGTTTTATCATAATTGCAACGGTCTTGCTTCCACTCTATTATCGCATGAATTTGACTTCGATTTATAGTTATATCGAACAAAGATTAGGTGTTGTAAGTTATAAAACTGCTGCCACAATTTTCTTGATAAGTCGCACTATTGGTTCAGCTTTTCGCTTGTATTTGGTAGTGATTGTGTTACAACGTTTTGTTTTTGACGTTTACAATATTCCTTTTGCGGTAACGGTTTTAATTTCATTAGCATTAATTTTTGCTTACACCTATCGTGGCGGATTGAAAACAATAATTATTACTGACTCTTTGCAAACCTTTTTCTTAGTTTCATCGGTTTTCTTGACGATTATTTTTATCTGTAATAGTTTGGATTATAATTTTACAGAAGCTTTTGAAGCAATTAAAAACAGTAATTATTCTAAAATTTTCTTTTATGAAGATTATCTAAAAGGCAACTTTGTTTTGAAACAAATTTTGGGTGGAATCTTTGTAACTATTGCCATGGTTGGATTAGACCAAGATTTGATGCAAAAGAATTTGAGTTGCAAAAACATTGGCGAAGCTCAAAAAAACATGTTCACTTTCACAGGAATTTTTGTCGTGATTAATATTTTCTTTTTGAGTGTTGGTGCTTTACTTTACTTATATGCAGAAAAAAACGGAATTGCAGTTCCAATGGTTGATGGTGTAAAACGTACTGATTTATTATTTCCTGAAATTGCTTTTAATTACCTGAATATTGTTCCTGCAGTTGTATTTTTATTAGGATTGACCGCAGCGACTTTTGCTACAACCGATTCGGCTTTGACTGCTTTGACAACTTCTTTTTGCGTTGACTTTCTCGGAATGGATAAAGAAAATGGCAATGTCAATAGCAATAGCAATATCAAAAGTCAAGAAGAAATTGAAATTAGAAATAAAAAATTAGTTAGAACTAGACACTTGGTTCATGTTGGATTTTCGGTATTGATGTTTTTGGTGATAATTATATTTAATTCGCTGAATGACAAATCGGTGGTGACGATGATTTTTAAAGTAGCGAGTTATACTTATGGGCCACTTTTAGGATTGTATGCTTTTGGTTTGTTTATGAAATCGAAAACGGTTCACGATAAATTGGTTCCTTTTATTTGTGTGATTTCGCCTTTGGTTTGTTTTTTAATTGCAAAAAATTCAGCAGCACTTTTTGGAGATTATGTAATTGATAACGAATTAATCATCGTTAACGGATTGATTACTTTTATAGGATTATTGATTATTAGCAAACCTGCTACTAGTCAGACGAAGTTTTAGGAATGGAACTTTCATAAGTTTCTAATCAAAAATTAAAATGGAAACCTCTCTAGCCCCGATTGCAGTGGAAATCCTTTTATAACTCCGACAGAGTTTTGAACTCTGTCGGAGTTATAAAAGATTGGAACGAAAAGCGGGAATTACCATCACTGATAAATCCCGAGCCTCTTGCTCCTAATATTGATTAGTTGTCAATAAAACCAATGTACAAGCTTCTTCTACTTTGATTGAATTGGCTTTGAGTAACTGATAAAACTCTGGGTTTTCGGTTCCTGGATTGAAGACTACTCTTTTAGGCTTGGTTTCGATTATATAATTGTAATAATCACGTTGGCGCACCGGATTGAGGTACAAAGTAACAGTATCGATATTGGCAAGCGGAATATTTTTAGTTTTTATGGAAATTCCGGCAACTTCGCCTTGATTTTGACCGATGGCTATAACCGAATGACCTTTGTCAACTAGCATTGTTATGGCTTTGAAAGCGTATCTTTCGGGTTTGGTGGAAGCACCAAGAACTAAAGTTTTCTTATTTTTCATAATGCAAAATTACGGATAATTGTTTTTATATTAACTTTAGACATTAATACTTTATTTATCTTTGCCGAAAATTTAAACTTTTCAAAGAATGGATATTTTCTTGAACACTTTTTTTGTTTTGCTTGGTGCGCTGTTTTCGGTATTGAATCCGATTGGTGCGATTCCGTTTTTTGTGGGTTTAACACAAGATTATACTAAAGTAGAACGTTCTCGTGTTTCTTTGATGGCGGCAATTAACGTTTGTATTATATTGATAATTTCGTTTTTTGTTGGTGAATATGTTTTGAGTTTTTTCGGAATTACGATTTCGGCACTTAGAATTGCTGGTGGAATTTTGATTGCAAGTTCAGGATTTGGTTTACTAAATGCCAATCCGAAGAAGAGAAAAGGGATTAGCAAAGAAGTGGAAGAAGATTTACAAAGTAGAACCTCTATTGCTTTAACACCGCTTGCCATGCCAATGTTAGCTGGACCTGGTTCGATTTCCTTATTAATAGCATTTAATCAAGATCATAAAACTACTCCTGAAATTTTGTCTTCTACACTTGCTATTTTCGTGGTTTCTATTCTAATATTTTTGGTATTGAGAAGTGCTCATTATTTGGCTAAATATTTGGGAGCATCAGGAATTGTGGCAATTTCTAGAATCGTTGGTTTCTTGACGGTTGCAATTGGTATTCAATATATTATTAGTGCAGTTTTGAGTATTATTAGAGGAATATAAGTGAAATTCCAATAAAAAAATTCCAAATTCCAATATGATTACAGTTGGAAATTGGAATTTATAATATTAGAATTTATAAATTTATTTTCTTGGAAGAAAAACTTCTGCCATCATGCATCTTGCACTTCCGCCACCGCATGCTTCAATGGTATCTAGGCTTGAATGTAGAATTGTGATGTGTTCTTCTAATTGGGCGATTTGCTTTTTGGTTAAAGCATTGTAAGCTGATGAACTCATGATTAAGTATCTTCTTTCGTCTGAACCTTGTAACTCTAACATATTACCTGCGAAATTGTTCATTTGATCTTCGGTAATTAGAATGATTTCTTTTTCGTCAGAACGAAGACTGTCAAGAACCATTTTGCGTTCTTTTTTATCATCTATACAATCGGCACAAATTACGGCAAATGTATCCCCAATGCACATCATAACATTTGTATGATAGATTAGCTTTCTTTCGCCATCAACGGTTTGAAATGCTTCAAATATGATTGGATTTAGATCAAAATCTTCGCAAAATTCAATGAATAATTCTTCATCTGCTCTTGGAGAAAGTGCACAATATGCTTTTCCGTTTTCTCTGTCAAGCACAATACTTCCTGTTCCTTCAAGGTAAAATCCGTCTTCCTCAGCAGAAGTATAATCCATAATTCCGTCGCTTATTTCATAACCTTTGGCTTCCAAAACATCTAAAATATCTTCACGTCTTTCGGCACGACGGTTTTCGGCAAACATTGGATATAAAACCACATCACCATTTTCGTGAAAAGAAATCCAATTATTTGGAAAAATACTGTCTGGCGTGTCTGGATCTAAAGTATCGTCAACAACAGTAACATCGATTCCGACCATTCTTAATTTGTTTACGAAAGTATCAAACTCTTGTTGCGCTTTTTCGTTGACATTCGCAGGAGTTAATCCGTCAAGGACTTTTTGATAATAATTGTTTACCGCCGTTTGTTCGTTCATTCTAAACGCTACTGGACGAATCATTAATATGGAGTTTGTAGTTTGTTTCATTTTATAGTTTGTTTAAAGTTTCAGGTTTTAGGTTTCAGGTTTTCCAACTTGAAACATTAAACTTGAAACAAATTTTTTTAATCTCTTATTAAAGGCAATGTCGAACATCTTAATAGTCCTTCTTGTTTTGCTATTTCAGCATATGGAATTTCTTCTACTGTAAAACCTTGTTCTCTTAGCCAATTGTTTAATCTTGTGAAGTTTTTCTCAGAAACTACAACATCTGGTGCAATTGAAAACACATTGGAATTCATATTATACATTTCGTCTCGTGTGATATGAAACAGATTTTCTTTTCCGAATAATTTTACTAAATAAACGTAATCTGCTTCTTCACGGAAACCGCTTTTATAGATGATTCCTTTGTTTGTTCCTACTGGTTGAAAGCAGCAGTCAAGGTGCAATGCATTATCTCGAGCTTCTAATTTAGATTTCACCAAGTCAAATTCTTTTACAATTTTGTTTGGAAACAAATTTTTGATGTATTGAACTCCTTGCATATTAGTCCTTGCGGTGATATAATCTTTATAGTCAGAACCTTTGTATGTTCCTATAAAAATATAGTCATTCCAAAGCATTACATCACCACCTTCAATGTGCACATCATCGGGCGGACGAACGACTTTAGCAGGATTCATTTGGTCAATTACATATTGAATTGCATCCAATTCACGGTTTCTGTCAGGAAGAATGTTTGCTTTTATAAAAACATCGTCGATTACAAAACCAATATCACGAGTAAAAATTTGATTATAATTTTCAATCATTTCAGGACGAAAGACTTTCACATCATATTTTTGAAATACTTTGTTGAACGCTTCCATTTCGTTAACCATATCTTCTTCAACTGGATATGTTCCTGCGAGAATGTGTTCTAATGATTTTGGATCGTAAGCTTCGTCTGCTGTTGGCGTTGGTCCGTTATTTATTGCGGAACCTAATACAACGGCTCTTAATCTTGAAGTTTCGTTTTTTACATTTAATTGTAACATATAATTTGCTTTTGGCATTTGTACAAATATAAAAAAGCTCCGTTGATTAACGAAGCTTTTGTTTATAAGTATTTATTAAATTAGTTTTTGATGAGTTTCTGATTATAAACTTGACCATCTTTATCAATTACATTAACAATGTAAATTCCATTAGCATAATTACTCACATCAACTTGGAAAGATTCGCTGTTTTCAATGCTCTTATCCAATACTGTTTTGCCGTCAATTGAAGTAATAAGTACTTTATTGAAAGTTGAGTTTTTCAGCTCTAGCCCTATTAGTTTTGATGAAGGATTAGGATATATTATTAAACTTCTATCAATAACTTTTTCACTATCTCCAAGGTTTTTGTCAATTTGATTTTTATATACAAAATCTGTATTATCGGTACAACCTTGAATATATGCAGTAAACTTAGATGCATTTTGTGTTTCAAACCCAGGATTAAGCTCAACAAAATCTCCTGCATGATAGATTACTGTAGTTGAAGTATTAATTAGATTAGTAGTTTTAATCCAATTATTTCTTTCTTCATTTATTGATGTAGTTATAGGATTAGAAGTTATTAAATATCTGTGGCAAGACTGCCATTGAACCCATGGAGGAAGTGTTTTTGGTGGTGTTGATGCCCCAATATTAAATAATGATATATCATAAGGACTAGAATCAGGATTGTTTATAACTCCAAGATTAAGATAACTAGAAATAGGAAAATATATTTTATGATCAATTCCTCTTTGTAAACAACGTGAAAACATATTCTGATATGATAAAGACCCTTCTTCCCATTTAGATCCATCAAAGATAATGGATGATGAGTATAATCCTTCATCCGTCACTCTATGGATTGTATTCCCATCATATGAGAATTCAGCACCATTTAGTGTAAATACTTCACCATCAATTGTTTGGGGCTGATAAACTTCTTCAAAATTAGATAATGCGCCAGTGGTATTATTAAAAAGACCTACATATAAGGCACCAATTTGTGATGCGGTATTTACACTTGAGTATCCAATCAATATCTTATCATTATTTTCAGAAATTTTAATAGGCCCTTGTATACTTGAAGTAAAATGTCCATTTGCATTGTTTATATCAAATGTTAAATATAGCAATGGGGGCAATGGCGAATTGTAAGTATCGTTATAAATTATATCATTATCGGTTACTAGGTACGTAAATATTTGTGAACCAATCTCCGCAATTAACCAATAGTCAATACCATTACTATGTTTTGCAGATGTAATTTTACCATAATTAATAGGATAGTTATCATTAATAAGAACATTGTTATTATCAGGTAATGCAGTGTTTTTGGTTGCTGCTATAACAATTCCTGTTCCATTTGTCATATCAACTTCGGAATACCTTAGTCCATGTCTTTGTGTTGGAACATCATTTATTATAAATAATTGATCTAAAGAAATAGTAACAATAAAAAATTTATTGATATCAGAAGGATTTGGAATGATAATAACGTTTTGGGAATAAATATTTCCATGGCCTAATAAACCATTTCCATTTAACATTATATTATTGTTTTTGTCAATAACAGAAATTCCATCTGTATAGAACAATAAATTTCCTTGTTGATCTGATACAGATGCAGGATTGGTATAAAAACCAGTACTAGGAAGATTTGTTATAAATCCTTGCGGAGTTGGTGTCATGAAATCTAATCCGTAATTATTTGGAAAAGTCCATTTTGCATTCTGCAAATCTTGAGAAAATATAACTTTAGAAAAAAGAAATAAGATAATTATAAATAAATTTTTCATAATTTAAAATTTAACTTATATTATTTTTTTTCAAGTAATAATTTCACTTGTTTCTTTAACTCATCTAATTCTTTGACTTGCTTATCCAATTGTTTTTGTTGTTCAATAGCATATAAAGTCAATTCTTCAATTTTTTCCATTTGCTTGGCTTGCATGTCTGCTATGTCTAAACCTTCTTTTGCAAGTTCATTAGCAGAAGAAATACCAGGTAAATGTTTGTTTTCTTTAATATAAGTTTCTACTTCTTTTAATGGTTTCAATTCATAATCTGAAGCAAAAACATAATCAGCCCAGTTAGTAGAACTTCTCAAAGCAACTTTAACTTTTTCGGTTAAAATTCCGCCTTCTACAAGAAGTCGATAATTACTTGTTGCAGTTATAGCTGGGAACAAAGCTGTATCCCCAATATAAACTCTTCCATTACCTGACATACTGCCGTTTGAACTAAAAATTAAATTATTATTACCCAATTTAACTGTTCTAACACCAGGAATTGGGTTAGATACATTAGTTGGAATAGTTACAATTGAACCATCACAAGTATACAAATTACATGCTGTTGCTATTGAATTGATAATATACGGATTTCCTGTTACTCCAGTTCCTGTAACAGTGACATTAGTTCCGCCAGTTATTAATGTTGATCCACCTGAACCTACATCAGTTGTAAGTACAACATCTCCAGTTGAGTTAACTGTTAAAACTCTTCCATTTGTTGCTTGCAAATTGGTATTAGTGCTTTTTAAATTAGAAAAACGCAAGCCAGAAGTTCCAGCAGTAGTCCCAGTCACTCCACTATTAATCTCAACTTTATTACCTGGCAATGTTGTACCAATACCAATGTTACCTTGCACAAGTAAACCATTTGTAGGTGCAACTGATACTGTATAACCAACTCCAATAGTTGCTCTTCCTGAAACATCTAATGTATTGTTAGGATTATTTGTACCTATACCAATCATCCCACTATTAGTTTTACCATATAAAATATTACCTATATTTAAAAAATTATTGGTTGTAGGTGTTGGTGCACTCGTATATGATCCCACTAAAATATTATTGCTGCCTGTGGTTATGCTCTGACCTGAATCAACTCCTAAAAACAAATTACCACTTCCACCAGTTAAATTTGAACCAGTTCCTTTACCCAAAAAAGTATTATTATCTCCTGTAGTTGGAGTCGTTGGAAATTGCAAACCTCTACCGCTTTGATTTCCTATAAAGGTATTGTTACTACCTTGATTTGCATAACCACTATATTGTCCAACCGTAACATTACTAATACCGATTGAGGAATTTTCACCAGCACCATATCCCAAATATACATTCCAACTCCCTAAAGTATTTCCATTACCCGAACGAGCTCCTGCAAATAAATTACCCACTGCTGAATTTCCACCACCACCATTTATAGTCGTACTAGCCCCTGAATGAGCCCCAATAAATACATTCTCACGAATATTTAGACCAGGAAAAACGAAATTGTTAGCGGTAGTGTTCGTTGAAGCTCCTAGTATAACATTACTAGCACCTGGCGAACTTAAATTTGGACCATATACAACATTATTTTGTGAAAACACATCGTTTGTTAAACAAAAAAGCATAATCAACATTAATAAAAAGAATTTTCTTGTTCTCATAATTTTATTTTTTAAGTTAGATGCTTAAATTTAACAAAAAAAATGTAAGAAAAATCAATTTTAACATTAAAACCGATTAAAAACAAAAAAACTCTGACAAACGGCAGAGTTTTTTAATTTTAAATACTGAAAATTAGTATTTTATCTTTTATCCACAGGAACAAAATCTCTCAATGGATGACCAGTGTAAACTTGTCTTGGTCTTCCGATTGGTTCTTTGTTTACACGCATTTCTTTCCATTGTGCTATCCATCCTGGTAAACGTCCGATTGCGAAAAGAACTGTAAACATATCTGTTGGGATTCCTAATGCACGGTAGATGATACCTGAATAGAAGTCAACATTTGGATATAATTTTCTTGATACAAAGTATTCATCTACTAAAGCCGCTTCTTCTAATTTTTTAGCAATTTGAAGAATTGGATCATCAACGCCCAAAGTTCTTAACACTTCATCGGCTGCTTTTTTAATGATTTTTGCTCTTGGGTCGAAGTTTTTATATACTCTATGTCCAAATCCCATCAAACGGAATGGATCATCTTTATCTTTAGCCTTAGCCATAAATTTGTCAGCATCACCACCATCTTTTTGAATTTCTTCTAGCATTTCAAGTACAGCTTGGTTAGCTCCACCATGCAATGGTCCCCAAAGAGCAGAAACACCAGCAGAAATTGAAGCAAATAATCCCGCATGAGAAGACCCTACTATTCTAACTGTTGAAGTAGAGCAGTTTTGCTCGTGATCAGCATGAAGAATAAATAGTTTATCCAAAGCATCAATTACAACTTGGTTTTGAGTATAAGGTCCAGTTGGCAATTCAAACATTAAGTGCATAAAATTTTCAACATATCCTTTAGTATTATCATAGTAATTCAAAGGATAACCCATGATTTTTCTGTATGTCCAAGTAGCAATAACAAGGAATTTACCCATTGTTTTACAAACGGCTTCATACATTTCTTTTTCATTTTCAACATTTACAACTTTTGGGTTAAATGCTGTTAACGCAGAAGTTAACGAAGACAAAACACCCATTGGATGCGCTGTTTTTGGAAAACCGTCAATGATATTTTTCATTTCTTCGTTTACCAAAGTGTATTTTCTAATATCGGTTTCAAATTGAATTAATTGCTCTTTTGTTGGCAATTCACCAAAAATCACTAAATAAGAAACTTCTAGAAAATCAGCTTTTTCAGCTAAATCTTCAATAGCATACCCTCTATAACGAAGAATTCCCTCTTCACCATCTAGAAAAGTGATATCACTCTTACATGAACCTGAGTTTTTGTATCCTGGATCAAGTGTAATAGCGCCTGTAAGGTCACGTAATTTTTGGATATCTATTGCTGGTTCGTTTTCGCTTCCTACAATAACAGGAAACTCATATTTTTTGCCGTCGTATTCTAATATTGCTGTTTTTGACATGATATAAATTTGGAAATAAATCTGATAAATTAATAATTTAACAAAGCTATGAAATTACATTTTAATTAAAAAACAAAATCAGATAGCATTTCGTTAATAATTTGATAATTATTGCAAAATTAATATACAATATTAAAACGAGAGCCTGATTTAACATTGAAAAAACAAAATAAAAACAGATAATTTGCTCTAAAGTAAGTAACTGATTTTGAAAGCAATTATTTTTTTCTTACTTTTGAATTGACAAAACAACCTTTAGCTTGTAAGAAAAAGAATGAATATTGTATTTTATTAACAATTTATTAAAAAAAAGCATTTATCCCAAATCTACTAATGCAGGAAATTAAAGCCCAAATTAACACCCTTTTAGAAAAATCATACACTGCCAGGATTAGTAATCTTGACTTTAGTATTGAATTAACTAAAGAAGCATTAGTATTATGCAATGATGGTAATTTTGAACATTTAAAGGCAAGAGCACTTTCGCAACTATCTCTTTATTATATGATTTTAGGAAAATATGATGAGTCCTATAATTTGTCGCAAAAAAGCATTCATTTATTTGAGAAATTCAATGATGAAAAAGGAGTTGCTGATGCAAAATACAACATAGCGGGCTTTTATTATAAAACAAATAATTTTCAGATGGGTGTTGTCTATCTAATAGATGCACTTATAATTTACAAAAAAGAAAATGACTTTCATAATATTTCCAGATGCGAAAAATCATTAGGAACTGTTTATGACTTTACTGGTGATGAACAAAAGTCAATTCAATCTTATAAAAATGCTATAAAAGCCGCTAAAAAAGTAAATGATTTAAATCTTGAATCTAATGCCTACAATAATCTATCTGGCATCTATATAAGAAATGGGAATATTGATTTAGCTAGAGAAACAATTGAAAAATCAATAGCCTACAAACAAAAAACGCAAGATATTAGAGGTTTAGCTTTTGCCATATACGGAAGAGGAAAAGTGAATCTTGCAGAAAAAAAATATACAGAAGCTGAAGCTAATTTCAAGCAAGCAATTAGCATTCATAATGAAATGGGAGAAAAGCTAGGATTAGCTATGACTCATAACAAATTAGCTAAATTATATTTTGAAACAGACCAAATTGATCTAGCTAAAGAACACTTGAAAACCGGACTAGAAATTTGTGATTTATATAATATTTCAATTATAAAGATTAAATTTCTTCATCTATTTTATTCTATTTACAAAATTGAAAACGACCATACAAAAGCACTAGAGTATTTAGAACTATATTTGAAGGAAAAAGAAAGTGTACTTAATGTTCAAAATTTCAAAATAATAGAAAACTACGATTTGCTTGTTAGAATGCAAGCCATGCAAAAAGAGGCAGAGTTTCAACAAGAAAAAACAAAAATCATAGCCAAAAGCAATAAAACAGAACAAGCTGCAAGAGTTAGACAAGAATTTTTGTCAACAATGAGTCATGAGATTAGAACGCCTTTGAATGCAGTTACAACAATTGCTTCAATGCTTAGTGAAAATCCGCATCATGAAGATAGAGTTCTAATTGATTCTTTGAAATTTTCTTGCAACCATTTAATGCAAATTATAAATGACATTTTAGATTTTACAAAACTCGATTTAGGAAAAATGAGTTTGGATATTCAATCAAGTAAAATCAGATTATTTTTAGAAAGTTTTTGGAACACATACCAAATACAAGCTAATGAAAAAGGAATAGAATTTAAACTAAAAATTGATCCTACTCTTTTTGAATATTATTTAATAGACGAAACAAAAATCACTCAGATTTTAGGAAATCTAGTTGGCAATTCAATAAAATTCACTGATATTGGTAGTGTTAAATTAGAAGTGAAAGTTTTGGAACAAGCTAGTGACCAAGACATTGTATTGTTTAAGGTTTCAGATACTGGAGTTGGAATTGAAAAAGAAAACATAAATCAAGTTTTTGAAAGTTTTTCTCAGTTAAAAAATGGAATTACCCGTAAAAAAGACGGCACAGGATTGGGTTTGTCAATTACAAAAAAATTGATTGAACTTCATGAAAGTGAAATAAACATTCAAAGTATATTTGGAAAAGGTTCTATTTTTTCTTTTGAATTGAAATTAAAAAAATCAGAAAACATTGAACTCAATAGTCAAATAAATTTTCTTAGTGAGATTAAAGGCATAAAAGTATTACTTGTTGAAGACAATGCTATAAATGCTATGATTGCTAAAAAACTTTTGTCGAAATGGGAAATCATTACCGATCATGCAATCAACGGATTAATTGCCACAGAAAAATCGCAAACTACCAAGTACGACTATATTTTAATGGATATTCACATGCCTATTTTGGATGGTTATCAGGCTGCAAAAAACATTAGAACGCTCGAAAACTTAAATAAAGAAACTCCTATATTTGGTTTAACAGCTGATATTGCCGCTAAAGACAATAACGATTATAACAGCTACTTTAATGATTTTTTATTGAAACCATTAGAAATTGATAAATTAAAAATCGCGCTAAGATCCTAATAACAAAAGCTTTAACAAAATAAAAACCACTAATTTACATTTTATTGCAAACTAGTGGTTAAAAAGTTAATTCATTTCCAGTTTATTTCTTTATAATTTTCTCCACTTTTTGTCCTTTATCAGAAGTTATTTTTAAGAAATAAGTTCCTGCAGCTCTTTGAGAAACATCAACACTTGCTTTTTCGGCAGATGTTATATTTGTTTCTAATAATCTTCCATATACATCATACAACTGAATTAATTGAATGACACCATCACTAGCAACAGTAACGATTGAATTGGCTGGATTAGGGTAAATTGAAATTGACTTATCAATCGTATTTATTGAAACACTCAAGGTTTGAAAGGTTGTATTAGCTGTGTTTGTTGTAACGATTAATGGAATTGTATCAACGGTATAATCATAATCAAATGATATTTTGGTGTTATTTGACACAGTTGACCCAACAGGAAGATTATCAAGTGTTTTGATTTTAAACAAAATTCCACCTGAACCACCAGGTTCTCCACCTTGCATACTACTTCTTAAATGGAACATAGCTACGTTGTTTTGAACTTGAACTAATGCTTTGTTATATTCAATCGGCGCTGAGGGATTGCTAAGAAAAGAGCTAAGAATTTGCAGCGAATTTATATCAAACTTAGCTGTATCAATAACCATTTTTGCAACAGCATAATTTGCATTTGCCGTAGCTTCGTTTTCTATATTTATAACATAATTCAAGTACTCACCAATATCTGTAGATGGTAAACTCGCACCTTCCATACATTTTATCCAGCAAGCGTCATTTGTATTTGAAATTGTTTGATTTAATACAAAATTATTATCAATCTGTGTACTTGGCTCTTCACCATCAGGATTAATTGTGGTAGAAAATTGTAGCGACTGTCCATTAGTAAAAGATACTGCTGGTTGCAAACTTACTCTTACTACTCTACTTTCAAAAGGTTTCAAATCGGTATAACCAAGTGTTAACAAACCAGCACTTTGGTTAGACACAACAGTGTTGGATGGTAACTCTGGGCTAACAGAATTAAACAATGAAGAATTATACGAAAACGTAACTTGACCGCTCTGTGTTTGATTCCCTTTATTTCTGTACATTATTTCATAAGTAGGAAGTGTTAATGACCCTTCAGCCGGAAGCACAATTGGCAACATTACTACCTCTACATCAAAATGTTGACCAATTGGAGTTACTACAAAATCATAGTTAAAAACATTATCATTTGTATTTAAGAAGCTAGTAGTTGAAGTAGGCGCAGTAAATGAAAACCATTCTGAATGTTCAAAAACTGGTTCAAAATTAAAAACACCCGTTTCCTTAGTATTTAAAATAAATTCTCCTAGTGAATTGGTAACAGTCTGCAATTTATCACTTCCAAATGTACACACTAATTTTATGTTGGCCTGTGGAATATCTGTTGCATCAATACCATTGCTTGCCGCATCAAAAAGAATCTTTCCAGAAATTTTATTGAAAGAACCTCCTGGCGCATACGAACAATAAGAATCCACAATGTAATTAGGACTACCTGGTCCTTCGTCGATTAAAGACTCTACTTCCCCTTCATCAGCACATATATATACCAAGTTGGGAGTATTACCTCCAATATTCAATCCTTCATTAATACCATTTTTGGCATAAATAGAAAGTAAGTTATTATTATTTTCAACTTTTAATAATGTCAAGTGAATTAATGTAGATACATCAATTGTTTCAAAATCATTTTGGTCACATTCTAACTCTCTAAGATTAGTAAAATATTCAAGACCAACTAAATTAGTTATTGACGATTGCGATACATCAAGCTTGTAAACAAGTATAGCTTCTTGTTGCGAAATCTGAAAATCATTGTTCGCATCAATTTTTATATTCTCGTCTAAAGAATTTTTAGCAATAGAATTGCCCACACTTGACTGTAACAACTTGTTTTTAAAACTGTTGCCGTCAAATAGAATTGTCTGACTGCTGGCTATGCCTGAAAATAAAATCAGTAGTAGGAAGGTAATATTTTTCATTTTCTTGTAGGTTTGGTTAAACTTGGGGTTGTTTATTGGTGCAAAAATATACTTTTTAATTTAATTTTCTTAATAAAACATCTTGTAATTGTTCTCTTTTTCTCTGAGAAATAGGTAGTTGACTATCATCATTCATAAGAACAAAACCATTATCTTTTTTTACATACGACTTTACATAAGCCAGATTAATCAAATGCGATTGATGAATTCTGACAAAATCATGTTCCGTTAATAGTTCTTCATATTCTTTTAATGTTTTAGAAATCAGAATAGGTTTTCTATTTTTTATAAAAAACTTAGTGTAATTATCATCACTTTCACATCTTATAATATCGCTAATATCTAAAAGATGGATACCGTCAGAATTTGACAATGCAATTCGTTTGAAATTATCTGCTTTTTTTCTGATGTTTTCTAAAAGTAAATCGATGTGTGAATAGTCATTATCTTTTTCTAAGACATTTCTAATCTTATCAATTACTTTTTCTAAATCGTCAGGACTAACCGGTTTAAGCAAAAAATCTAAAGCACTAAATCGAAATGCTTTTATTGCATAATGTTCGTAAGCAGTTATAAAAACTATATGTGAAGTTACTTTTCCATTTATTTCAGAAAGTTTTTCAAGCATGTCAAATCCAGTTCCGTCATTCATCTGAATATCTAAAAAAACCACTTGAGGATCTATTTTCGTCAATGTATTAACACCACTTGCTACACTATCTGCTTCGCCAATAATTTTGATATCGGGAGCATATAATGCTAGTAATCCTTTCATTCCTTCTCTAAGATTAACATCATCATCTATGAGTACAGCTGTTATCATATCTTTTTTTCTTATATTTTTAAATTACTGACAAATATTGTAATGGTAAAACTACCGTTACTTTTGTTCCTTTTATTTCTCCTTTTTCTTCAATCTCTTCAATAGTTACTCTTGCCTCTTGATCGGTTGAATCTTCTACCATTTGCAATCTTTTCTTCGTAATATCCAATGCCATTGATTTATGCATTGAAACCAAATTTTCTTTCATTGCTTTAGATTGATTTATACCCATACCATTATCGGTAATAATACATATCAAGCTATTATTTTGAATATAAAAATCCAACGTTATAAGCCCAGTATTTACTTTGGGGTTTATTCCGTGAATAATTGCATTTTCTACAAACGGCTGTAATAACAAAGGTGGCAAAGCAACATCATCTTCAATTTCTTTGCATTTATTAATTTTGAATTGAAAAGAATTATTAAAACGCAACTGTTCTAATTCAAGATAATTTTGCAAACCTTCAATTTCCTTATCAATTGGTATTAAAGACTCTTTTGAATATTCGAGTGTTAATCGCATTAACTTAGAAAATTTAGCCAAATATTTAATAGCAGCATCGGTACTATTTTTTACAATAAAACTTGAAATTGAACCCAAACAGTTAAATATAAAGTGCGGATTCATTTGCAAGTGTAATGCCTTTTGTTCGTAAATTGCTAATTCTTTTTCGAGCGTTAATGTCTTTTTAAGTTGTGTTCTATTGTAAACCAAGAAAGCAATTCCAGAGGCAAAAAGTGCTAATAAAACAGAAAAAATTATTTTAATTTTATTTGATTTTGCTTGCTCTCTAAAAACAATTTCTCTTTTTGCTTCTTGCTCTTTTTGAAGCATTTCTTTTCTATCAAACTCAAAATTCATTTCGGCGCGTATGGTATTTTTAACTGTTTCGGCATTGGCAACGCTATCTTTAGCAACACTATACAATTTATAATGCTTTAATGCTTCATATGTATTTCCTTGCTTTTCATATATTTCGCTCAATGTTTTTTCAAATGCATAAATTTTACCCATTGATTTAATTTCTTTAGCTAAATCCAACCCTTTGTTTGTAAACTCTAAAGCTTTATCGTATTTCTTTTGTTCGAGAAACAAAGCTCCCAAACTTGCATAAGCATTGGCAACTCCAAATTTATTTCCAATACTAGTAAACCCAATTAATGCTTTATTATTAAACTCAATAGCTTTATCTATAATCTTTTTTTCTTTATAATATAGTCCAATATTATAATTTAATTCCGCTAATCCTCTTGTATCAGGATACTTTTTAAAAAAAACATTGGATTTATCAAAATATTCCATTGCTTTCACTAGATTTTTTAGATTATAATAAACTAAGCCAATATTGCTAGTAGTAATACCAATATTTTTGTCATTGAGTTTTTCTTGTATACTTAAACATTTTTCATAATAAACCAATGCTTTAAAGTATTCTCCTTGAGATTTATAAGTAACACCTATATTATTATAAGCTATTAAAAGTTTTTTATTATTTTTTGTTTGCTCATAAATTTTTTGAGCTTTAAAAAAATACTCTAATGCTTTTGCATAATTACTTTGCTCCATAAATACAAAACCAATACTACCATAAGCACGTGCTAATCCATCTTTTATTTCATTTATCTTTTGATCAGAACCAATTGGCATTTCATTTTCAAAAACAGCCTGCTCTTTAGAAAAATTATCAAGTGCTATAGCATAATTACCTAAAATGATATTAGCATTTCCAATATGATGGTAGGCATTTCCTTCTTCTATTTTAAAACCAATCTTTTTGGAAAGCAGCAATGCTTTTTTAGCATATTCAAGCATCAACTTTGCATTGCTTGTTTTATATTCATCGGCGATTGCATTAAGCGTTTTAGCTTTTACAATATCACTTTTAGTGTTTTTTAATTGAATAGTCAAACTATCAATGACTTTGTTTTGTGCAGTGACAAGCAAAGTAAAAGAAAAAAGAAAAACTAAAAGTAATTTTGACTTCATAGGCTATTATTCAAAACAAAAGTAAACTTTCCATTTAAAAAAGCCTATATAAATTAGAATTCGATAGGTTTGGTCGAGAATTCGATTTTTTAACATCAAAAAAATAAAAAAACTCCATCAAAGTTTAAAACTTTGATGGAGTTTGAAATTCTTGTTCGCCGTTGCTAACTGAATAACAAATTAGCAACTTACTGTTTAACGATACGAATTACTTTCTGTCCATTGTCAGACGTTACTCTAACATAATAAACTCCATCAAGTTTAGTAGAAATATCAAAAGATTTAGAAGGCTCATCGGCAAAAATAGTTTCCATAATTTGGTTTTGCTCATTAAGTAAATCAACCGATCTAATTACTGAGTTACAAGTAACTGTTAGGTTTGAGTCCGCAGGAATTGGATAGGCTGTAATAGATGAATCAACCAAAGCTGAAGTACCGTTTGTAAAAACCGTTTGCTCTATATTAGTTTGTTTTATTACTAACGAATTATCCATCTTGATAGTGGCATTCAAAAGTAACAGATCGCCAACTTCCACATCAGTTTTCGTTTTTACTCGGAATAAAATACCTCCTGAACCTCCGGGCTGAGTACAACATGGCAAACCTCTCGCGCAACATCTATGCGGTTTTAAAAGTATTAAAGGATTACTGTTAGAGGTAGTAATTTCAGAATCATAACAAGAACTTAAAATAACCAAAGTTGAAATATCAAACTGATTTTGATCAATAGAAAGCTTAACGGTTATGTCATTCTCTGAATTTTCAAATTTTAACTCATAATCCAAATACTCCCCAATTTTAGAGGGTGCAACTTTGTTTCCAGAAAGGCAGGTAAGACGGCTTTCTGATTGCGCCATAGATTGTTGTGTTCCAGCTAAAGATGCGATAGCTACCACTAAAGATAAAATAATTTTTTTCATTTTGGTTAAATTTATTTGGTTAATTATCTTACAATACTATTGTTTATTGTTTATTGTTTATTAACAAATAATTAACATAAATAAATATTAAACATTCAAATAAATTACAAAAAAAATAAAAATTTAATCAGAACAAAAGAATTTTTATTATGTTATTAATAATAAAATATGAAAATACTTATATTTTCAATATAAATACATAATGATATAAACAAAAAAATGCCATTTCAGCAAAAAGATACATAACAACTAAGCTAATGTTATTTTTTTAAGCCGAAATGACAATTTTATAAATTTACAATTCTTATATACTAAACAAAATACTATTGCTTAAAAGCCTTCAATCCAGGAAAATAAGCTGTATCACCCAATTCTTCTTCAATTCTTAACAATTGATTGTATTTCGCCATTCTATCAGAACGTGAAGCAGAACCCGTTTTGATTTGACCACAGTTTAATGCTACCGCTAAATCAGCAATAGTATTATCTTCTGTTTCTCCAGAACGGTGTGACATTACAGATGTGTAACCTGCATTTTTAGCCATATTTACAGCCGCAATTGTTTCGGTTAAAGTTCCTATTTGGTTTACTTTTACTAAAATTGAATTGGCAATTCCTTTTTCAATTCCAGTTGCTAAACGCTCTACGTTTGTTACAAATAAATCATCACCAACTAATTGTACTTTATCGCCAATTAATTCGGTTAAATATTTCCAACCATCCCAATCGTTTTCTTGCATTCCATCTTCAATAGAAATAATTGGATATTTCGCTGCTAATTCAGCCATATATTCAGCTTGCTCTTTTGAAGTTCTGATTTTTCCAGATGGGCCTTCAAATTTTGTGTAGTCGTATTTTCCGTCAACATAAAATTCAGAAGCAGCGCAATCTAAAGCAATCATTACTTCATCACCAAATTTGTAACCCGCATTTTCAACTGCTTTTTTGATAGTATCTAAGGCGTCTTCAGTTCCACCAGCTAAGTTAGGCGCAAAACCACCTTCGTCACCAACTGCTGTTGATAAATCTCTATCGTGTAAAACTTTTTTCAAGTTGTGGAAAATTTCAGTTCCCATTTGCATTGCATGAGTAAATGAAGTTGCTTTTACAGGCATAATCATAAACTCTTGAAAAGCAATCGGAGCATCAGAGTGCGAACCACCATTGATGATATTCATCATTGGAACTGGTAAAGTATTAGCAGAAACACCACCAACGTAACGATATAATGGCAACCCTAATTCATTTGCAGCAGCTTTTGCAGCAGCTAAAGAAACGCCTAAGATAGCATTAGCTCCAAGGTTTCCTTTGTTAGCAGTTCCGTCTAAATCAATCATAATCTTATCGATAAGATTTTGCTCAAAAACAGAAGTTCCAAGTAATTCAGGAGCGATTTTTGTGTTTACATTGTCAACTGCTTTTAGAACACCTTTTCCCATGTAAGCTTTTCCACCATCACGTAATTCTACTGCTTCGTGTTCTCCAGTTGATGCTCCACTTGGCACAGCTGCACGTCCTAAAACGCCATTTTCTGTAACTACATCTACTTCAATTGTTGGATTTCCTCTTGAATCCAATATTTGTCTTGCGTGTACTTTGATTATAATACTCATTAGTTATGATTTTATTAATTTTTAATTCACTTTTTTGTCAATACCACAAATTTAAACAATCTAAAACACTCTAAATCATTACAATTAAAAAACTTATAAACGCAATCGTTTTAGTAATTGTCATTATGGTATAATTTGAAGCGGATGGCTTGGGATTTATTAGTTATCCATATTCCTGCTGTACGTTCCAATCTTAGGTTGCGGTTTTCGTTTTGCGAAAACCGCAACCTAAGGATTTCCACTTCAATCAGGGCTAAGAGAGTTTCCTTATACTTCTTGTAAACTTTTGGATTTTTGCATTGCAGCAACAAACTCATCAAACAAATAAGACGAATCATGTGGACCTGGGCTAGCTTCTGGATGATACTGAACAGAAAAACAATCTTTAGATTTCATTTTCATACCAGCCACAGTATTGTCGTTTATATGATAGTGTGTAATTTCTAAATCTTGGTGTTTTTCTAATTCTTCTCTGTTTACTGCAAATCCATGATTTTGCGAAGTAATTTCACCTTTCCCTGTCAATATATTCATAACAGGATGATTGATTCCTCTATGACCGTTAAACATTTTATATGTAGAAACTCCGTTTGCAAGGCCAATAATTTGGTGTCCAAGACAAATTCCAAAAATAGGTTTGTCTGAAGCTATCATTTGCTTGGCGGTTTCTTGCACCTGCTCCAATGGCTCTGGATCGCCTGGCCCATTAGACAAGAAATAACCATCAGGATTAAACGCTTTTAAATCATCAAAGGAAGCGTTGTATGGAAACACTTTTATGTAGCAATCTCTTTTGGCAAGGTTTCTCAAGATATTTCTTTTGATACCCAAATCTAAAGTAGCGATTTTATAAGTTGCATTTTCGTTACCAAAAAAATAAGGTTCTTTTGTTGAAACTTTTGATGCCAACTCCAAACCTTTCATATCTGGAACATTTGCTAATTGCTTTTTCAATTCATCTATTGATGTTCCATCAGTTGATATTACAGCGTTTTGTGCTCCGTTATCTCTAATATAACTTACTAAGGCTCTTGTATCAACATCGGAAATACAAACTAAATTTTGCTTTTCAAAATAATCGTAAAGGTTACTTTCAGAATCTGGTCGTGAATGGTTGAAGCTAAAGTTTTTGCAAACCAAACCAGCAATCATAATTTTTTCAGATTCTACTTCGTTTGCATTTACTCCATAATTTCCAATATGAGAATTGGTTGCTACCATTATTTGTCCAAAATAAGATGGATCAGTGAAGATTTCTTGGTAACCTGTCATTCCAGTATTGAAGCAAACTTCTCCAAAAGTAGTTCCCGAAATACCGATAGATTTTCCGTAAAAAATGGTTCCGTCTGCTAGAAGCAATATGGCTTGTGGTCGTGTTGTGTATTTCATTCGTTGTAGTTATTGTTTGTTATTGGTCTCATGGAACTTCGCTCTGCTTCGTTACATTCGTCGTAGTTAGTTGTGTTTTGCAAATTTATGATATTCGTATTTAATACTAAAGTTGTTTTATTAAAGTTTATAAACAATCAAATAGTTTGCTTTCTAGCCCCGATTGGAGTGCAAATCCTTTTCTTTTTTCTTTAAAAAGAAAAGATTGGAACGGAAAGCGGGAAATGCCATTACTAATAAAGCCCGAGCCATTCGCTTCTGATTTTTACATAGAATTTAGGCATAAAAAAAGGATAAACTCGAAAGTTTATCCTTTTTTAAATTTACTTTAGTGTTAGATAATAATTAAAAATACTTTTAATATCATTATCATTTGAAAAAGACATATCGTATTTTGCAACATAGTCCTTAACAAGTTCCTTTTTATCTTTAAGATAATTTAAAACTGTACTTTTATTTAGCTTGACTTTTTCATATTTTCCATTAATAAAAAAATAATAATTATATTTTTGTAAATATGAATCATTCTGCATTCGTTCTTGCGTAAGAGGATTGAAATCCCCTTTTTTTATATAGACTTCATAACCTTTGTATACTTTAACTTTACCCTTATTTACAATCTCAAGAAACATTCCATTCATTAAATCATCTTTAAAGAACTTATATTTATTAGAGGCATGTATAACATATTCAATATTCTCTGTATCATATTGAAAAACTGAATCTTTTGACAATGCTGTTTCTAAAGTCAAATTTTTAAGATTAAAATTAAGATTATAAAGCTTAAAAGTAGCTTGATTCTTATCTATAACAGTAAATTGACCATCCCAACTTGGAAACAAATAAACCGAACCTAGATAATCAGTTTTAGAAGATTCTGAGCTAATCCTGTTTCCTTTTTTTAAAACAATATCTTGAATATTCTGAATGCTTGAATTATTACCAATCTCGTTGTTTTGAGCATATAAAGCTGAAAAGCATAAAAAAACCGACAATAAGTTTATTAATTTTCTCATAAATTATTTTAATTATATTGCAAAGAAAACAAAAAAAAGGATAAACTCGAAAGCTTATCCTTTTTATATTTATGAAATTGAATTCATTATTCTTCAGTAGTTTCTTCAGAAGAAGTTTCTGTGGCTTTTTCTTCTGCAACTGGTGCAGTAGTTTCAGCTTTTTTAGCTTTTCCACCACGACGGCTTTTAGCTTTTTTCTCTTCTTTTTTACCACCGTTGTATAGTTCGTTGAAATCTACTAATTCGATCATTGCCATATCAGCATTATCTCCTAGACGATTTCCAACTTTAATAATACGAGTGTAACCACCTGGACGATCTCCTACTTTGGTAGCAACATCTCTGAACAAATCTGTTACAGCATATTTGCTACGTAAGTTAGCGAAAACGATACGACGGTTGTGAGTAGTATCTTGTTTTGATTTTGTAATAAGCGGCTCAACAAATTGTTTTAACGCTTTAGCTTTAGCAACAGTAGTGTTAATACGTTTGTGCTCTATAAGAGAACATGCCATATTAGCTAACATAGCTTTTCTATGTCCAGTTTGTCTGCTTAAGTGGTTGAATTTTTTTCCGTGTCTCATGACGTATTTTTTTAATCTTCATCTTGCTACAATCCGCTTTGGAGAGCAAAATATGAAGTAATTTACTCTTTATCTAATTTGTATTTTGCTAAATCCATTCCGAAGGTTAAATTTTTAACAGCTACTAGTTCGTCTAATTCTGTTAAAGATTTTTTACCGAAATTACGGAATTTCATTAAGTCATTTTTATTGAATGAAACTAAATCACCAAGTGTATCAACTTCAGCAGCTTTCAAGCAATTTAATGCTCTAACTGATAAGTCCATATCAACTAACTTAGTTTTTAGCAATTGTCTCATGTGTAATGATTCTTCATCATACGATTCAGTCTGAGCAATTTCGTCAGCCTCAAGAGTAATTCTTTCGTCAGAGAACAACATGAAGTGGTGAATCAAAACTTTAGCTGCTTCAGTCAAAGCATCTTTAGGATTGATAGAACCATCAGTTTTGATTTCAAAAACTAATTTTTCGTAATCTGTTTTTTGTTCAACACGGAAGTTTTCAATTGCATATTTTACATTTTTGACAGGTGTAAAAATTGAGTCTGTAAAAATGGTACCAATAGCTGCATTTTGTTTTTTATTCTCTTCTGCAGGAACATAACCTCTACCTTTTTCGATTGTTAATTCGAAATTTAGTTTGATTTTGCTATCTAAATTACAGATTACTAGTTCTGGATTAAGAACTTGGAAACCTGAGATAAATTTTTGAAAATCACCAGCAGTAAGTTGGTCTTTACCAGTTACAGAAATAGTAACAGATTCGTTATCGATGTCTTCAATCTGACGTTTGAAACGAACTTGTTTCAAGTTAAGAATGATTTCAGTAACATCTTCAACAACTCCTGAGATAGTAGAAAATTCGTGGTCTACACCTTCGATACGCACCGATGTGATTGCGTAACCTTCTAATGCAGAAAGCAAAACTCTTCTAAGGGCATTACCAACAGTCAATCCATAACCAGGTTCTAAAGGTCTAAATTCAAATTTACCTTCAAAATCGGTTGAATCGATCATGATAACTTTATCGGGCTTCTGAAAATTAAATATTGCCATAATTTCGACTAAGTCAATTATTATTTGTTGTACAATTCGACGATTAGTTGTTCTTTAATGTTTTCTGGAATTTGCAATCTTGCAGGAACAGAAACAAAAACACCTTCTTTAGTATCGTTGTTCCATGTAATCCATTCGTAAACATGACTAGAATTAGCTAATGAACGCTCGATAGATTCTAATGATTTAGATTTTTCACGAACGGCTACTTTATCGCCAGGTTTTAAGTGGTAAGATGGAATATTTACCAACTCACCATTTACAGTTATATGTCTGTGAGAAACGATTTGACGCGCACCTCTTCTAGAAGGAGCAATACCCATTCTGAATACTACGTTGTCAAGTCTAGCTTCACATAATTGAAGTAAGATTTCACCAGTTACACCTTTAGATGCAGCTGCTTTTTCGAATAAATTTCTGAATTGTTTTTCTAAAATTCCATAAGAATATTTAGCTTTTTGCTTTTCCATTAATTGGACAGCATATTCAGATTTTTTTCCTCTTCTTTTAGCCATCCCGTGTTGTCCAGGAGGATAATTTCTTTTTTCGAAGGCTTTGTCATCTCCGAAGATTGCTTCGCCAAATTTACGAGCGATTTTGGTTTTTGGACCAGTATATCTTGCCATTTTAAAAATTTTAAGGTAGAGATTATGAATTCAGGTCATATCCTCCGATAATCTGTATTCTACCTAGGTTATACTATTAAATAAAAATTAGACTCTTCTTCTTTTTGGAGGTCTACATCCATTGTGAGGCATTGGTGTTACGTCAATGATTTCTGTAACTTCAACTCCTGAGTTATGAAGAGAACGGATAGCAGACTCACGTCCGTTTCCTGGTCCTTTTACATACACTTTAACTTTTTTCAGTCCAGCTTCTAACGCTACTTTTGAACAATCTTCTGCTGCCATTTGAGCTGCATAAGGTGTATTCTTTTTAGAACCTCTAAAACCCATTTTTCCAGCTGACGACCAAGAGATCACTTCACCTTTCTTATTTGTTAAAGAAATAATAATGTTGTTAAAAGTGGCACTAATATGAGCTTCACCTGTAGATTCAACGATAACTTTACGTTTTTTTGTTGTTGCCTTAGCCATATTACTTATTATTTAGTTGCTTTTTTCTTGTTAGCAACAGTTTTTCTTTTACCTTTTCTCGTTCTTGAGTTATTCTTAGTTCTTTGTCCTCTTAATGGAAGACCAGATCTGTGACGAATACCTCTGTAACAACCAATATCCATCAAACGTTTGATGTTTAGTGACGTTTCAGAACGTAACTCTCCTTCAATTTTGTAATAAGAAACCGCGTCACGAATTGCTCCGATTTGGTCATCATTCCAATCTTGAACTTTAATATCTTGGCTAACTTGAGCTTTATCTAAAATCTCAATAGCTCTACTTTTTCCTATTCCGAAGATATAGGTAAGTGCTATAACACCTCTTTTGTTTTTAGGTACATCTACCCCTGCTATTCTTGCCATAATTATCCTTGTCTTTGTTTAAATCTAGGATTCTTTTTGTTGATTACGTATAATCTACCTTTTCTACGAACGATAATGCACTCGGCACTTCTCTTTTTTACTGATGCTCTTACTTTCATTTTGAATATCTTTAATATCTATAAGTAATTCTTGCTTTTGACAAATCATAAGGGCTCATTTCAAGTTTCACTTTATCACCTGGTAATAATTTGATGTAATGCATACGCATTTTTCCTGAAATATGGGCAATTACAATATGTCCATTTTCTAATTCTACACGGAACATTGCATTTGATAATGCTTCAATAATTGATCCGTCTTGTTCTATTGCTGATTGTTTAGCCATATGTTAAGCTACTGCTTTTCTATTTTTACCCGTCTTCATTAAACCATCATATTGTTTGTTTAATATGTATGAGTTTATTTGTTGAATTGTATCAATAGCAACACCAACCATAATGATTAATGATGTTCCTCCAAAAAACATTGCCCAAGATTGTTGAACCCCTAAACCTACAACTATAGCTGGTAATATAGCAATTAGTGCTAAGAAAAGAGAACCTGGGAAAGTAATTAAAGACATGATTTTATCTAAGAAATCAGAAGTTTCGATACCTGGTTTTACACCTGGAATAAATCCACTACTTCTTTTTAAATCATCAGCCATTTTGTTAGTTGGAACTGTTATAGCTGTGTAAAAGAATGTAAATACAATAATTAATAATGCAAATACAAAATTATACCAAAAACCAAACATATTACTAAAGGCACCAGCTATTGACTGAGATGTTTCTGATTTTGACAAACCAGCAACTGCAGCAGGAATAAACATAATAGCTTGAGCAAAAATGATCGGCATAACACCAGCAGAATTCAATTTTAGTGGAATCCATTGTCTGTTTCCATCTTGTTCAAATTCTCCAGAAACTGTTCTTCTAGCGTACTGAACTGGAATTCTTCTAATTGCCATAACTAATAACACACAAGCAATGATTACTAATAACCATCCTATTACTTCAAGAACTAGAATCATCGGACCACCATTATTATTAGTGATTGTTGATGTAAATTCTTGAATAAATGCTTGTGGAAGTCTAGCTAAAATCCCAACCATGATTAACAAGGAGATACCATTTCCAATTCCTTTATCTGTAATTTTTTCTCCTAACCACATTGCGAAAATCGTACCTGTTGTAAGGATCAATACTGAAGAAAATAAGAATGAGAATGAATCAAAGCCTAATATAAAAGCGTTACTTGGTAAAGTTCTATAAAGATTATAGATATAACCAGGACCTTGAACTAAAGTAATTCCGATAGTTAACCAACGTGTAATTTGATTAATTTTCTTTCTACCACTTTCTCCATCTTTTTGTAATTTTTGTAAATAAGGAATAGCAATTCCCATTAATTGAACTACAATAGATGCAGAAATATACGGCATAATTCCTAATGCAAAAACAGAAGCTTTTGAGAAAGAACCACCTGTAAACATATCAAGAATTGAACCAATACCATCCTTGGTTTGACCTGCTAAATTTGATAATTGAGTAGCATCAATACCTGGAAGAGTTACGTGAGCACCGAAACGGTAAACAACCAATAATCCAAGAGTCCAAAGAATTCTATTCTTTAACTCTTCTATCTTCCAAACATTGGCTAATGATTCAAAAAATTTCTTCATGTTACTTGAAAAATTATAATGTTACAGCTTCTCCACCAGCAGCTTCGATAGCAGCTTTTGCAGTAGCAGTGAATTTGTGAGCAGAAACTTTTAATTTCGCTTTTAATTCTCCTCTTCCTAAAATTTTAACCGTTTCATTTTTAGTTGCTAAACGATTAGAGATATAATCTGTCATATCAACAGTATCTTTAATCATTCCGTTGTCAACTAACAACTGTAATGTATCAAGATTTACACCTTCATACTCCTTACGATTAATGTTTGTAAAACCAAACTTAGGCACACGTCTTTGAAGTGGCATTTGTCCACCTTCAAATCCAATCTTTTTAGAATAACCAGAACGAGATTTTGCTCCTTTGTGACCTCTTGCAGAAGTACCACCTTTTCCAGAACCTTCACCTCTACCTAGTCTTTTATTTTGATTGTGCGTAGAACCTTCAGCAGGTTGTAAGTTACTTAAATTCATAACTATAATTGTTATTTAACTTCCTCTACGGAAACTAAGTGTTTAACTTTATTTATCATTCCAAGGATAGCAGGATTTGAATCATGCTCTACAACTTGTCCCATTTTACGAAGACCTAAAGCTTCCAAACCTCTTTTTTGAGATAAAGGGCAATTGATTTTGCTTCGTACTTGTTTTACTACTAATTTAGCCATAATTTCCTTGAATTAACCTTTAAAAACTTTTTCTAAAGAAACACCTCTTTGTTTTGCAACTGTGTAAGCGCTTCTCATTTGTAATAAAGCATCAAAAGTTGCTTTTACAACATTATGAGGATTTGAAGATCCTTGTGATTTTGATAATACATCGTGAATACCAACTGATTCAAGAACTGAACGAACAGCTCCACCAGCAATAACTCCTGTACCATGAGATGCAGGCATTAAGAATACACGTGCTCCACCAAATTTACCTTTTTGTTCGTGAGGAACAGATTGACCACTTAAAGGAATTCTAACTAGATTTTTCTTTGCATCTTCTACCGCTTTAGCGATTGCTTCAGAAACATCTTTAGATTTTCCTAGACCATGTCCAACAACTCCATTTTCATCACCTACCACTACAATTGCAGAAAAACCAAATGCTCTACCACCTTTTGTAACTTTAGTAACACGATTCACACTAACTAGACGATCTTTTAATTCAAGACCACTTGGTTTAACTAACTCTACGTTTTTGTATTTATTAGACATACTATTAGAATTTAAGTCCGGCAGCTCTTGCGCCTTCTGCTAATGATTTAATACGACCGTGGTATAAATATCCACCTCTATCAAAGGTAACATTTTCTATACCGGCTTTCACCGCTTTTTCTGCAACAAGTTTTCCAACTGCAGTTGCAACTTCAACGTTTGTACCTTTACCTACTTCTTTTTCTCTTGAAGATGCAGCTAATAAAGTTACTCCATTCACATCATCAATAAGTTGTGCGTAGATTTCTTTATTACTTCTGAATACAGAAAGTCTTGGTTTAGTAGCAGTACCACTTACAATCTTTCTAATTCTGAATTTAATTCTCTGTCTTCTTTCAGATTTTGTTAATGACATAATCTTATTTTTTAAGCTGATTTACCTGCTTTTCTTCTTAATACTTCACCTACGAATTTAACACCTTTTCCTTTGTAAGGTTCTGGTTTACGGAAACCTCTGATTTTCGCAGCCACTTGACCAACTAATTGTTTGTCAAAAGATGTTAATTTTACGATTGGGTTCTTTCCTTTTTCTGAAATAGTTTCCACTTTTACTTCTGGAGCAACCTCCAAAACTATATTGTGAGAATATCCTAAAGCTAAATCCAATTTTTGACCTTGGTTTGACGCTCTATAACCTACTCCAACTAATTCTAATTCTTTAGTAAAACCTTCTGACACACCAATAAACATGTTATTGATTAAAGATCTGTACAAACCATGTTTAGCTCTTTGATCTTTACTATCAGATGATCTTTCAACAAGAACTTGACCATCTTCAACTTTTACAGTTACATCAGAGTAATTCTGTGTAAGTTGACCTAATTTTCCTTTTACTGTAATTACAGCATCACTAACTTCTATAGTTACTCCTGCTGGAATTGCAACTGGATTTTTTCCTATTCTTGACATCTTAACTAGTCTTATTAATTAGTATACGTAACAAATAACTTCACCACCAACATTTAACTGTTTGGCTTGTTTTCCAGTCATCAAACCTTTTGATGTAGAAACAATAGCAATTCCTAATCCATTAAGGATTCTAGGAATAGAAGAAGCACCTGCGTACTTACGTAAACCTGGTTTACTAATTCTTTGGATATCCTTGATTACAGGCTCTTTAGTATCTTTATCATACTTCAAAGCGATTTTGATTGAACCCTGAACAGCGTTGTCCTCAAATTTGTAACTCAAGATATAACCTTGATCGAATAAAATTTTGGTGATTTCTTTTTTAAGATTAGAAGCTGGGATTTCAACTACTTTATGATTAGCAGCGACAGCATTTCTGATTCTTGTTAAAAAATCGGCAATTGGATCTGTATACATATGTATCAATTTGCGATTATGGTTTTCGATAAACACTCATTTACCGAACCTTTAATCAATTAAAACTCTAAATTTGTTTTTACCAGCTAGCTTTTTTAACCCCTGGAATCAATCCATTATTGGCCATTTCACGGAATGTTACACGAGAAATACCGAATTGACGCATATACCCTCTTGGTCTTCCTGTAAGTTTGCAACGATTGTGCATACGAATAGGAGAAGCATTTTTCGGTAATTTTTGCAAACCTACGAAATCTCCAGCTTCTTTCAAAGCTTTTCTTTTCTCAGCATACCTTGCTACCGTTTTTTCTCTTTTAACCTCACGGGCTTTCATTGATTCTTTAGCCATATCTTAATTCTTTTTAAAAGGTAAACCTAATTCAGCCAATAACGATTTTGCTTCTTTATCTGTTTTAGCTGTAGTAACAAAAGTTATATCCATTCCTGAAATTTTATTTACTTTATCAATATCAATTTCTGGGAAAATAATTTGTTCTAAAACTCCAAGATTGTAGTTTCCTCTTCCGTCGAAACCAGTAGCTTTGATACCACTAAAATCTCTAACACGTGGTAAAGCTGAAGTAATAAGTCTATCTAAAAACTCATACATTCTTTCACCTCTCAAAGTAACTTTTGCACCAATTGGCATTCCTTTTCTCAATTTGAAAGACGCAACGTCTTTTTTAGAGATTGTAGAAACTGCTTTTTGACCAGTAATCTTAGTCATTTCTTCAACAGCATAATCAACTAATTTCTTATCTGATACAGCTGCTCCAACACCACGGCTTAAAACGATTTTTTCCAATTTAGGAACTTGCATTACGTTTTTATAACCGAATTCTTCTTTAAGAGCAGAGATTACTCTGTTCTTATATTCTTCTTTAAGTCTAGGTATATAAGCCATCACTATAGTACTTGATTAGATTTTTTTGAAAATCTTACTTTCTTATCTCCTTCTACTTTAATTCCAACTCTAGTAGTTCCTTTTGTTTTAGGATCAATTAGAGAAATATTTGAAATATGTATTGGAGCTTCTTTCTTAACGATTCCACCTTGAGGGCTTTTTGCACTTGGTTTAGTATGTTTTGAAACCATATTTACACCTTCAACAATCGCTTTGTTCTTTTCACGATCTACTTTTAGAACTTTACCTTCAGAACCTTTATGGTCTCCAGCAATAACTCTTACGATATCTCCTGATTTTATTTTTAACTTTATCATCTTGCAACTAATTAAAGCACTTCTGGTGCTAATGATACAATTTTCATGAATTGTTTTTCACGAAGTTCTCTTGCAACTGGACCAAAAACACGAGTTCCTCTCATTTCACCAGCAGCATTCAACAAAACGCAAGCGTTATCGTCAAATCTGATGTATGAACCATCGGCTCTTCTCACTTCTTTTTTGGTACGTACAACAACTGCAGTTGAAACAGCTCCTTTTTTAACGTTACCGTTAGGAGTTGCATCTTTAATAGATACTACAATTTTATCTCCAACAGAGGCATAACGACGTTTCGTTCCTCCTAAAACACGGATAGTCAAAACTTCTTTTGCTCCTGTGTTATCTGCTACTTTTAATCTTGATTCCTGTTGTACCATAATTACTTAGCTCTTTCAATGATTTCAACTAGTCTCCAACATTTAGATTTAGATAAAGGTCTTGTTTCCATGATCTTTACAGTATCTCCAACGTTACAGTCGTTTGTTTCGTCGTGTGCAACATATTTCTTAGTTTTCAACACGAACTTACCGTATAATGGGTGTTTTACTCTACGCACTTCAGCTACAACAATAGATTTATCCATTTTGTCGCTGGTTACAACACCAATTCTTTCTTTTCTTAAATTTCTTTTTTCTTCCATTTTTCAGCAGAATACAATTATTGTAACTCTCTTTTGCTTAGCTCTGTAGCTAATCTTGCAACTGTTCTTCTAACACTTCTAATTTGAAGTGGATTGGCAATTGGTGAAATAGCGTGAGCCATTTTTAGGTCGGCATATGTTTTCTTAGTCTGGCTAAGTTTTTCTTGCAACTCCGCTGCAGAAAGATCTTTTATTTCTGATTGTTTCATAATATAATATAGATTATGCTTCGAAATCTCTAGCAATGACGAACTTTGTTTTTACTGGAAGTTTTTGAGCTGCAAGACGTAAAGCCTCTTTTGCAACTGACAATGGAACTCCACCAACTTCAAACATTATTCTTCCTGGTTTAACAACAGCAGCCCAATATTCGACTGCTCCTTTACCTTTACCCATACGTACTTCAAGAGGTTTCTTGGTGATTGGTTTATCTGGGAAAATTTTGATCCATAATTGACCTTCTCTCTTCATGTAACGAGTTGCAGCGATACGTGCAGCTTCGATTTGACGAGAAGTTAGGAACATACCATCTTCATGAACAGATTTAATACCAAACATTCCATTAGAAAGTTCATGCCCTCTTTGAGAGTTTCCTTTCATTTTACCTTTCTGTACCTTACGGTATTTTGTTCTTTTAGGCTGTAACATTTTTCTTTAATTTAAAAATTTACTTTCTTTTACGAGCGTCAGGTTTACCACCTTTGTTAAAAGGCTTTCTATCTCCTCTTGGAGAATCGCCACCTTTACCACCACCTGTACCAGATTGTTTTTTATCCATTCCAACAAGCGGAGAAAGATCTCTCTTTCCGTAAACTTCACCTTTCATGATCCATACTTTGATTCCCATTCTACCGTAAGTAGTGTGAGCTTCAGCAAGAGCATAATCGATATCAGCTCTGAAAGTTGATAGAGGAATTCTTCCTTCTTTGAAACCTTCAGAACGTGCCATTTCAGCACCATTCAAACGACCAGAAATTAAAACTTTAATTCCTTCTGCATTCATTCTCATAGATGCAGCGATTGCCATTTTGATTGCTCTTCTGTATGAGATACGGCTTTCAATTTGACGACAGATGCTAGTCGCAACTAGATAAGCATCTAACTCAGGTCTTTTGATTTCAAAGATGTTAATTTGAACCTCTTTGTCAGTAATTTTCTTAAGTTCTTCTTTTAACTTGTCTACCTCTTGCCCACCTTTCCCGATAATGATACCAGGTCTAGCAGTAGTGATAGTAACGGTTACAAGCTTCAAAGTTCTCTCGATGATTACTTTTGATACACTAGCTTTTGATAAACGAGCATGAATATACTTTCTGATTTTATAATCTTCAGCGATTTTGTCGCCATAATCATTTCCACCATACCAGTTAGAGTCCCATCCTCTGATGATACCAAGTCTATTTCCAATTGGATTTGTCTTTTGTCCCATCTTATTGTTTGCTTTGTGTGTTATCTAATTGTCCTAACACGATTGTAACGTGATTAGAACGTTTTCTAATTCTGTGTGCTCTTCCTTGTGGAGCTGGACGAAGTCTTTTCAACATCATACCACCATCAACACGGATCTCTTTAATAAATAAAGCTGCTTCTTCCATACTAGCATCTGGGTTTTTTGCTTGCCAGTTGGCAATAACAGATAAAACCAATTTTTCTAGTTTTCTTGAAGCCTCTTTAGAACTAAATCTTAAAATATTTAGTGCTCTTTCAACCTTCTGACCTCTTACCAAGTCCGCTACTAAGCGCATTTTTCTAGGTGAAGTAGGGCAGTTATTCAATTTCGCGAAAGCAATAGACTTATTAGCCTCTTTTCTCGCATCTGCTGTTTCTCTTTTACGAACTCCCATTGCTTCTTATTTTTTACCTTTATTTTTTGCTCCAGCATGACCTCTAAAAGATCTAGTTGGTGAAAACTCTCCTAATTTATGACCTACCATGTTTTCTGTTACGTAAACTGGTACAAACTGACGACCGTTATGAACTGCGATAGTTTGTCCAACAAAATCTGGAGTAATCATTGAAGCTCTCGACCATGTCTTAACAACTCCTTTATTACCTTTCTCAATATTTTCTTGAACTTTTTTATCTAATTTATAGTGTACAAAAGGTCCTTTTTTTAATGAACGTGCCATATCTTACTTATTTCTTTCTACGTTCTATAATATACTTACTACTCGGATTTTTCTTAGAACGGGTTCTATAACCTTTAGCAGGTATTCCGTTTCTAGAACGTGGATGTCCACCAGAAGAACGACCTTCACCACCACCCATTGGGTGATCGACAGGGTTCATTGCCACAGGTCTAGTTCTTGGTCTTCTACCCAACCATCTAGTTCTACCTGCTTTACCAGATACAATTAATTGATGATCAGAGTTAGATACTGCTCCAATTGTTGCAGAACAAGTTAACAAGATTAATCTAGTTTCACCTGAAGGCATTTTGATTGTTGCATATTTACCATCTCTTGCCATTAACTGAGCGAATGTACCAGCAGAACGAGCAATAACTGCTCCTTGACCTGGACGTAACTCAATACAAGAAATTACAGTTCCTAATGGAATTTTACTCAATGGTAATGAATTACCAATTTCAGGTTGCGCATCTGCACCAGAAACTAATTTCTGACCAACTTGCATACCATTTTGAGCAATTACATATGTTTTTTCACCATCAGCATAAGCTAATAAAGCGATAAAAGCTGTACGATTTGGATCGTATTCAATTGATTTCACAGTAGCTGGAATCCCATCTTTTGCTTTTTTGAAATCAATCACACGATATCTTTGCTTGTGACCACCGCCTGTATAACGCATGGTCATTTTTCCTTGACTATTTCTACCTCCTGAGTTTTTTATCGGCGCTAACAAAGAGCGTTCCGGCTTATCAGTTGTAATAGCGTCAAAACTATTCACAACTCTAAATCGCTGACCCGGGGTAATAGGTTTTAATTTTCTTACTGACATCTTTTTATATTAGATATTGTTGTAAAAATCTATTGTTTCTCCTTCTTGTACTTGTACAATTGCTTTTTTGTAAGCATTTGACTTTCCACTGATTAGACCACTTTTAGTGTATTTTGTAGTTCTATCTGGTCTTACATTCATGGTATTAACACTAAGAATAGTCACTCCATAAGCAGCTTCAACAGCTTTCTTAATTTGTACTTTATTAGCTTTTTTGTTAACCACAAATCCAAAGCGATTCAAAACTTCACTTTCTTTGGTTACTTTTTCAGTTACTATAGGTTTAATTATGATACTCATATCCTATTATTTGCTTAAATTTTCTTCAATTCCGTCTAAAGAACCTTCTAATAACACTAAATTATTAGCGTTTAATATAGCATAAGTGCTTAATTCTGAATTAGTTACTACGCTAGACGCCTTTAAATTGCGTGAGGACAAATATACATTTTTATTTGAATCACCCAACACGAATAAAGATTTTTTATTTTCTAAACCTAAAGCTTTTAAAACTGAGATGAAACTTTTAGTGTTTGGCGTTTCAAAATTGAAATCTTCTACCACTATTAAATTTGAATCTTTTGCTTTTAAAGATAATGCTGATCTTCTTGCTAAACGTTTCAAGTTTTTATTCAATTTGAATGAATAACTTCTTGGTCTAGGTCCGAATACAGTACCACCACCTTTGAACAATGGGTTTTTAGCACTACCTGCACGAGCAGTTCCAGTTCCTTTTTGCTTTTTAATCTTACGAGTACTTCCAGCAACTTCAGCTCTTTCTTTAGCTTTGTGAGTACCTTGTCTTTGATTTGCTAAATATTGTTTAACATCAAGATATACTGCGTGATTATTTGGCTCTATACCGAATACTGAATCAGAAAGTTGAACTTTTCTTCCAGTATCTTTTCCGTTTTTATCTAAAACTTTTACTTCCATTACTTCTGAATGATTACATAAGAGTTGTTACACCCAGGAACACATCCTTTAATAACAAGTAAGTTCTTTTCAGAAACTACTTTTAAAACTCTAAGATTTTGTACTTTTACATTATCTCCTCCCATTCTTCCAGCCATACGCATTCCTTTGAATACTCTAGATGGATAAGAAGAAGCTCCAACAGATCCTGGCGCTCTTAAACGGTTATGTTGACCATGTGTAGCTTGTCCAACACCACCAAAACCGTGACGTTTTACAACACCTTGAAAACCTTTACCTTTAGACACACCTTGTACATCTACAAACTCTCCTTCTTCAAAAATAGAAACATCGATAACATCTCCTAATTTTTGTTCCGTTTCAAAACCTTGAAATTCAACGACTTTTTTCTTAGCAACAGTTCCAGCTTTTTTAAAGTGACCAACAGCCGCTTTAGTGGAGTGTTTCTCGTTTTTGTCATCGAAACCAAGTTGCAACGCTTCATACCCGTCGACCTCATTGGTTCTGACTTGGGTAACAACGCATGGCCCAGCTTCAATAACAGTACAAGGAATGTTTTTCCCGTTTTCGTCAAAGATGCTAGTCATGCCAATTTTTCTTCCGATTAACCCAGACATAAATATTAATTATTAATTATTAAAAAATAGTGATTAGACATTAGTAAATAGTGATTAGCCGAAACCAATCACTATTCTTATTGTTTAATTACTGAAAATTATACTTTGATTTCTACTTCAACACCACTTGGCAACTCTAATTTCATTAGAGCATCAATGGTTTTAGAAGAAGATGAGTAAATGTCAATCAATCTTTTGTATGACATTACTTCAAATTGTTCTCTCGCTTTTTTGTTAACGTGAGGAGAACGTAGCACAGTAAAAAGTTTTTTATGAGTTGGCAACGGAATTGGACCTGTTACCACTGCTCCAGTGCTTTTTACAGTTTTTACAATCTTTTCTGCTGATTTATCAACCAACATGTGATCATAAGATTTTAATTTTATTCTGATTTTTTGACTCATTTTCTTAAAAATTAAGCGTTACCTTTTGCTTTTTTGATTACCTCTTCAGAGATATTAGAAGGAGTTTCTGCATAGTGAGAAAATTCCATAGTTGAAGTTGCTCTACCAGAAGACAATGTTCTCAATGTTGTAACATATCCAAACATTTCTGACAAAGGCACATCAGCTTTAATGGTTTTTGCTCCAGCTCTATCACCCATGTCATTAACTTGACCTCTACGACGGTTAATATCACCAACGATATCTCCCATGTTTTCTTCAGGTGTAATAACTTCCATTTTCATGATAGGTTCCAAAACGATTGCACCAGCAGCTTTTGCTACTTCTTTATACCCCATTCTTGCAGCAAGTTCAAAAGAAAGTGCATCAGAATCCACAGGGTGGAAAGATCCATCTGTTAAAGTTACTTTCAAACTATCAACTTGGTAACCTGCTAAAGGTCCAGTTTTCATAGCTTCACGGAAACCTTTCTCTACAGAAGGAATATACTCTTTAGGTACGTTACCACCTTTTACAGCATTAACAAACTGTAATCCTACAGGAACTTTACCATCAACTTCGTCTGCTGGTCCTAATGTAAATACGATATCACCGAATTTACCACGACCTCCAGATTGTTTTTTGTAAGTTTCTCTGTGTGTAGCAGTTCTTGTGAAAGCTTCTTTGTACTCAACTTGAGGCTCACCTTGGTTTACTTCAACTTTGAATTCACGTTTCATTCTATCTACAAGAATATCTAAGTGAAGCTCACCCATTCCTGAAATAATAGTTTGACCAGAAGCCTCATCAGTTCTAACTGTAAAAGTTGGATCTTCTTCAGCTAATTTAGCCAAAGCCATACCCATTTTATCAACATCTGCTTTAGTTTTAGGCTCAATTGCGATACCAATTACTGGCGCTGGGAATTTCATAGATTCAAGGATAATTGGGTGTTTTTCATCACACAATGTATCTCCTGTTTTAATATCTTTAAATCCAACTGCTGCTCCAATATCTCCAGCTTCGATATATTCGATTGGATTTTGTTTGTTAGCGTGCATTTGGTAGATACGAGAAATTCTTTCTTTACTTCCAGAACGAGTATTCAATACATATGAACCTGCATCTAAACGACCTGAATAAGCACGGAAGAAAGCTAAACGACCTACGAATGGGTCAGTAGCAATTTTAAATGCTAAAGCTGCGAATGGCTCTTTAACATCTGGCTTACGTAATATTTTAGTTTGATCTTCTTCTAAAAGTTCAGCATCATCAGGATGAATACCTTCGATACCATCTTTATCCATTGGAGATGGCAAGTATTTACATACTGCATCTAACATGAATTGAACCCCTTTATTTTTGAAAGAAGAACCAGCAATCATTGGAATAATTGCCATATCCATAACAGCTGCTCTCAATGCTACATTGATTTCTTCTTCTGTGATAGACTCAGGATCTTCCATGTACTTATCTAATAAGTTCTCGTCATAATCTGCGACAGCTTCAATAAGTATATCTCTGTATTCTTTTACTTCTGCTAACATATCTGCAGGAATATCAACAACTTCATAAGTCGCACCCATTCCAGCATCATCCCAAACGATAGCTTGGTTTTTTACTAAATCAACTACACCTTTGAAATCATTTTCTTCACCAATTGGCAAAGTGATAGCAACAGCATTAGATTTTAACATGTCGCGAACTTGTTGACAAACCATCAAAAAGTTTGAACCTTGTCTATCCATTTTATTAACAAAACCGATACGAGGCACACGGTATTGATCAGCTAGTCTCCAGTTAGTTTCTGATTGAGGCTCAACACCATCAACAGCACTAAATAAGAAAACCAAACCATCAAGTACACGTAACGAACGGTTTACCTCTACAGTAAAGTCAACGTGTCCAGGAGTATCAATAATATTAAAGTGATAAGGTAACGTTTCAGGTAAAAGTTTACCTTGATTAGTTGGGAAATTCCATTCACAAGTTGTAGCTGCAGAAGTAATTGTAATACCTCTTTCTTGCTCTTGTGCCATCCAGTCCATTGTTGCAGCACCATCGTGTACTTCTCCAATTTTGTGTGATTTTCCAGTGTAGAATAATATACGCTCAGTCGTTGTTGTTTTACCAGCATCAATGTGAGCAGCAATTCCGATATTTCTTGTATATTTAAGTTCTCTTGCCATTTCTTATCCTAATTAAAATCTAAAATGTGAGAATGCTTTGTTTGCTTCAGCCATTTTGTGAGTATCCATTCTCTTTTTAACAGCAGCACCTTCTTCTTTAGCAGCAGCTAAAATTTCAGAAGCTAGTTTTTGAGCCATAGATTTCTCGTTTCTTCTACGAGCATAAAGAAGCATCCACTTCATTGCCATAGAAATTTTTCTATCTGGTCTGATTTGCATCGGAATTTGGAATGTAGCTCCACCCACTCTACGACTACGTACTTCTACGTGAGGCATAACGTTAGTTAAAGCATCTTTCCAAACTTCTAAAGATGATTTTTCGTCATTTTGCTTTTTAGCTTCTACGATATCCATTGCATCATAAAATACTTTGAAAGCTGTTGATTTTTTACCATCCCACATCAAGTTGTTCACGAAACGTGTAACTAACTGATCGTTAAATTTAGGATCTGGTAAAAGAGGTCTTTTTTTGGCCTGTCTTTTTCTCATGTCTTTTTCTTAAAAGTTTTTAAATTACTTTTTTGCTTCTTTTGGGCGTTTAGCACCATACTTAGATCTTCTTTGTGTTCTTCCTGCTACACCTGATGTATCAAGCGCACCACGCACAATGTGATATCTAACTCCTGGTAAATCTTTTACCCTTCCGCCTCTCACTAATACTATCGAGTGCTCTTGTAGATTGTGTCCTTCACCTGGGATGTAAGCGTTTACTTCGTTACCATTAGTCAAACGTACACGCGCAACTTTACGCATTGCAGAGTTTGGTTTTTTTGGTGTTGTAGTGTAAACACGAGTACAAACCCCTCTTCTTTGAGGACAAGAATCTAAAGCAACCGATTTACTCTTCTTAGTGATTTGAGTTCTTCCTGTTCTTACTAATTGTTGAATAGTTGGCATAATTAAATACTAAAAATTACTTGTTTATAAAATTCCCGCTTTTTACGGGGTTGCAAATGTAGTAATTATTTTTAATAAAAAAAATGTTAATTGATTAATTTTTTTACGAACTAAATATTTGTTTTTTAGCGGAATAAAGAATAGCCATTCACAACTTTTTGTTTTAACATTCACTTACTAGACAATGGCTATTTCAATACAGTTTGTGAACAAATAAAAAAACACAAGAAAAATGTGATTTTTACGTTATTTTTACAACCAATTCAAAACCTAAATAGCCCTGATAGTAGTGGAAATCCTTTTCTTTTTTTCTTTAAAAAAGAAAAGATTGCAACGAATAGCAGGAAATACATAACCTGAAAAATCCCGAGCCATTAGCTCCTAACTTTAAAAATAGTGAAGCACTTTTTGCATTTATTTTTGTTAATTAACCTAAGTTGTTTTGGGCAAAATTTTCATTTAGAAATAGCTGGAAATAACAAAAACGAAACAAAAATTATTGACTCGATTGGCTACAAAAAGAAACTTAAGGAAGAAAAATTAATTATAAACGAGCTTGAAAACCTAACAAAAGAATTACAACAAATTGGTTTTATTGAAAATAGAATTAGCAGCCAAAGCAAATTAAATGATTCGATAAATGTTGTAAAATACAATCTTGGAAAAAGAACAGATTTTATACACATATATATAGGTAAAGATGATGCGTTAAGAAAACTTATTTTTGAAAAAGAAAAAGACACCATAATTATTCCTTTCACTAAAACAGAACTTTTTTTAAAAGAATCAATTTCAAAACTTGAAAAAAAAGGCTATTCGCTTGCTAAATTACAGTTGGTTAATTTTAGAAAAAGTGACTCCAACCTTATTTGTGATTTGGTAACAAAAACAGACAAGGTCAGAAAACTTGATGAAATTGTGATTAAAGGTTTTGAAAAATTTCCGATTGGTTTTAAAAAAAATATCGAACGAAATTACAAAAAGAAAGCTTTTAACCAAGAACATGTAAAAAAGATAAATAGTGATTTTGACAAAATCAGATTTGTCAAACAATTGAAGTATCCCGAAATATTGTTTACAAAAGACTCAACCAAAGTTTTTGTTTATTTAGATAAAAGCAACTCAAATACCTTTGATGGTTTTATTGGATTTGGCAACAATGAGGAAAATAAAATTAAATTTAACGGTTATCTAGATTTGAATTTAGTGAACCTATTAAAATCAGGTGAAACTTTTATGTTAAATTGGAAAAGTGATGGAAATAACCAAAAGACATTTAATGCTTCACTAGAGCTTCCATACATTTTTAAAAGTCCATTAGGGATAAAAGGGCAATTGAATATCTTTAAACAAGACAGCACATTTCAAAACACGAAAACTGCTATTGATCTTGGTTATTACTTTTCTTCAAATTCAAAATTATTTTTGGGCTATCAATCATCTGAATCAAATGATATTCAGAATGCAAATTCGAGTTTGTTGAATGATTTTAACAATTCGTTTTTCACAACTAATTATGATTTTTCAAAAACAACACCAAGAGACAATTACGACGCACTTCTATTTCCTGAAAAAACTAAAATTTGGATAAAAACTGGATTTGGGAATAGAGCAACTCTAAACAGCACAGAAAAACAATTTTTTACCGAAATAAATTTGAAAAACAACTTTTATTTAAATGAGAGAAACAGCATCAGCATAAAAAGCCAAAATTTCTTTTTGCAAAGCGATAACTATATAATTAACGAACTTTATCGTTTTGGCGGAGTAAATTCAATTAGAGGGTTTAATGAAAATAGTCTTCAAGGTAGTTTTTTTAGTTCAATTTTGACAGAATATAGATATACTATTAGCCAAAGTCTTTACACTCATTCTGTCATTGACTACGGTTATTACCAAGATAAAACATCAAAAACTAATGGAAACCTGTACGGATTAGGTTTTGGAATAGGATTATTGACCAAAAACGGCTTATTCAATCTGCTTTACGCAAATGGAAGTTCAGACAACCAAGCTATAAAACTCTCAAATTCAGTAATTCACATAAGTCTAAAAACGAATTTTTAAAGAATTTGTGTTAAATATTAAATTTAAGTTAATAAAAGTTTGGAATGTTAACGAATAATTAAGACTTTTGATGCAAACTAATTCAAAATAATAGAATATGAAACTAAAGTTTAATGGATTCTTAGCAATGTTCTTATTGCTAATGGCGCAACTAACGTTCGCGCAAGACAAATCGGTTAGCGGAACAGTAACAGACCAGAGTGGTTTGCCGTTGCCAGGAGTTAATGTCCTTGTAAAAGGAAGTCAAAATGGTACACAAACCGATTTTGATGGTAAATTTAAAGTAGCTGCAACACAAGGTCAGACTTTAGTGTTCAGTTTTACTGGTATGAAAACAACCGAAGCTAAGGCATCTAACGGAATGAAAGTTAAGATGGCTGATGATTCTGTTGTACTAGAAGGTGTTGTAGTAACGGCTTTTGGAATCAAAAGAAAGCCAAGTGATTTAGGTTACTCTGTTAGTTCTGTTAAAGCTGCAGATATTACCGAAAATACTGAGCCAGACTTAGTAAGATCTTTATCTGGAAAAGTAGCGGGTGTTAATGTGAACTTTTCAACTGGTGTTGCTGGTGCTGCAAACCAAATAGTAATTAGAGGTGTTAGTTCTTTAACTGGGAACACTCAACCACTTGTAATTGTTGACGGTATATCATACAGCACAAATGAAATTACTACTTCTAGTCAAATTACAGGTGGTGGTGGTTATGAATCTGCGCTTTCAACATTAGACCCTAATGATATTGAAAGTGTTAACGTCCTAAAAAGTGCAGCATCTGCAGCTCTTTATGGCTCAAGAGCAGCAAATGGAGTAATAGTTATCACAACAAAGTCAGGCTCAGGAAAATCTAAAAAAGCTCAGAAACTGAATGTTACAGTTGGATCAGGAGTATATTTTGAAAACATAGCTAATTTACCAGAGTTCCAAAACACATATGGAGCTGGATCAAACTTTATCTACGCTAACGCAAATGGATCATGGGGACCAAGATTTGATACTCCAAATCCTACACTAGGAGTGGCTTTAGATGGTACAATTCCAACATGGGCTCCTATTTTAGCTGCATTCCCTGAAATTGGACCTAGAGTAAAATATGAAGCTAAACCAAATAACGTAAAAGACCTTTTCAGAACAGGAACCGTTATTGATAAAACTATAGGATTTAATTATTCAGGACAAGATGGTAATTTTAGTGGAACCTTGTCTGATTTAAGACAAGATGGATATATCCCATTTAACACTTATGACAGAACTTCTATGTCAGTTGGCGGTAACTTTAAATTAAATAAAAAGTTAACTATGGGTGGTAATATGTCTTATTCAAGAACAAAACAAATCGGTGGTTTCTTTGGTGAAAATCAATTCAATGGCTCTTCATCATCATTTGCAAGAACATTATTTTTAGCTCGTAACTGGGATTTAAACTTACCTTATGTAAACCCTGTAACGGGAGGGTCAGTAACCCCAAACGGGACGCAATTCGACCATCCTTTATGGTCTTGGGAAAATGACCAAATTATTACAAACACTAACAGAACTGTTGCTGGATTGAATCTAAACTATTTATTCAATGATAATATTTCTGCAACTTATAGATTAGGTTTAAACAGATACAACCTTAGCAGAAATGAAATTAGAGATAAAGTTTCAAGAGCATCAAATGGTTTAGGAAATATTAGAAATGATGTATTTATAAATGAGGATATTGAATCTACATTATTGTTTAATTTCAATTACAAGTTATCAGAATCATTTGGATTAGAAGCAATTTTAGGAAATAATATATTACAAAATAATAACTCGCAAGTAACAAATGAAGGTAGAGAAATAGTTTTACCAGAAATTTTTACTCTTAACAATACTAAAACTGTTGTTAATTTATTAGACGAAAGATTTCAGAAAAGAAACGTCGGAGTTTTTGCTGATGCAACTTTAGCATACAAAAACTTCTTATTTCTAAATGCTACAGGAAGAAATGACTGGTCTTCTTCGCTGCCAAAATCTAACAATTCATACTTTTACCCAGCAATTAGCGCTTCTTTTGTATTAACTGAAGCATTAAAAACCAACAGTGATATACTAACTTATGCAAAATTCAGAGGTAGCTATGCTAAGATTGGAAGAGATGCTGAATCTGAATTTACAAGAAGAAGTTTTATTTTAGGCACAGCTTTCAATAATCAGTCAACTATTGGAAACAGTTCTTTTCTTGCTGACCCAAATGTTGAGCCTGAATTCTCAACAGAAACTGAGTTTGGAACAGAACTTGAGTTTTTTAACAAAAGAATTGGAGTTGATTTAACTCTTTACAACAGAAAGACTACTAATTTAATTACAGAATTACCAACACCATCAAGCTCAGGGTTTGAAAACCTTAACACAAATGCAGGGGAAATGGAAAATAAAGGTATTGAATTAGCATTAACACTTATTCCAATAAAAACCAAAGACTTAAAATGGACTGTTACAACAATTTTCAGCAAAAATAAGAATAAGGTTTTAACTGTTGGAGATGGAGTTGAAAGAAGACAATTAGACCCAAATGCAGTAGCATATGCAATTCCTGGCGAAGCTTTTGGTGTATTTTATGGTACAAAATTCGCAAGAGATGCAAATGGAAACTATTTAATAAATCCTTCTGGAGGTGGAATTATTCAATCACCAGAACTTGGTATAATTGGAGATCCAAATGCTGATTTCAAAGTGAGTTTCACAAATGCTTTAGCATACAAAGGATTTACATTAAGATCTCAATTTGATTGGAAGCAAGGTGGTGATGTAAGTTCATCTACTATAAGCACCTTGTTAGGAAGAGGAGTTACTAAAGATACTGAAGATAGAGAAAAAACATTTATTATCCCAGGATTTTATGGTAACAATGACGGAACACCAATTTTGGATGCTAATAACAATCAAATACCTAACACAACACAATTGAGCATGAACGAGTTATACTTCTCTCCTGCAGGTGGTAATACATTTGGAATTAATAGTGTTGATGAGGCAGAAGTATATGACGGAACAGTTTTTAGATTAAGAGAGATAAGCCTTACTTATGATTTACCTGCTAAATTTTTAGAAAAATCTCCTTTTGGTCAAGTTAGTTTAAGCGTTATGGGAAATAATCTTTGGTATTTTGCACCTAATGTTCCTAAATATACGAATTTTGATCCAGATACAACAAGTTACGGAGGAACTTTTTTACAAGGTATTGAAACTTCTGCAGCACCAACTGCAAAACGTTTTGGTTTTAAAATCAATTTAACCTTTTAATTAAAAAATAAAAAAAATGAAATTACAAAATAATATAAACATGATAAAGTCATTTGCATTAGTAGCATTATCGAGTGCTATGATTGCAGGGTGTAGTGACTATTTAGATGTAGATAAGGATACTGATTACCCTACTACTGCTCCTCTAAACTTACTTTTAACTAACACACAAGTAAGTTTGTCAAGTGTAACAGATTTTAATGTAAATGGTGGTCAAATACTAGCGGTTTACACTCATCAGATGACCACAAGAGAAGATCCAGATCAGTATGGTGCAAAAGTTGATGACATTTCAATGAATAATGATTGGGATAATGTATATTTAACATTAACAGATATTGAATCACTAATAAAGCAATCTACTGAATCAGGTGATTTAGTATATGCTGGTATTGGCAAAATACAAAAAGCATATTTAATGTCTTTAGCTGTCGATTTATGGGGGGATGTTCCTTTTTCACAATCAACACAATTAGAGGCTGGAATAATAGCTCCTAAATTTGACAATCAAGAAGATATTTATGATGCCGTTTTTGATTTAATTGATGCTGGTAAAGCAGATGTTCTAACAAATGCAGGTACAAAAAAACCAGCTGCAGACGATTTGTTTTATGCAGGGAACAAAGATAAATGGGTAAGATTTGCTAACACTCTAAAATTGAAACTTTATAATCAAACAAGACTGGCAACAAACTTTGATCAAGCTGGTTTTGATGCATTAATTACAGAAAATAACTTTTTTCAAAGTAATGCAGATGATTTTGAATTTAAACACTTTAACGTAGTTGCTCCGACTGCTGAAAGAAATCGTTTATTTAGAGATTCATATGAGAGTACACAATTTGGTGCCTATCAAAGTCCATGGTTTTATGAAGTAATGAAAGGTATGAATCCAAATATTCATAATGGCAATGCTGATCCAAGATTAAATTATTATTTCTATAATCAGTTAAAACCAAATCAATTTCCCCCAGACCAAGGAGTAACAGCAACAGGTAACCCAGGAGCTGATTATTGGGATAAATCTACTGGTTTTTTCAGTATCAGATTTGGTAGCACTGGACCAGATAGAGATAAGAGCGCTGAAAACTCATATACTTATCCTGGTATTTTCCAATGTGGCGGAAGATATAATGATGGTTTAGGTGGTTCTGTCGCAACTTTTAATTCAACAACATTCTTCCAAGGTAAAGGCATTGCTCCAAAAAGAATTTTAACTTATGATGAGTTTTTATATATTCAAGCTGAACTTATAGAAGTAGGTAAATTAACAGGAAGTGCATCTGCAAAATTACAAGCTGCTATGGTTGCAAGTTTTGCAAAAGTTGACCAAGTTGTTGCAAATAGTGGAACTACTCAAGTAGTACCTGTTTTATCAGGAACACCAGCAGTTAATACATTTATAGCGAATGTTATTGCTGAATACAATGCTGCCGTTGGACCAAAAAAACTTGAAGTGATTATGACACAAAAATGGGTTGCAACTGCTGGAGATCCAACAGATCAATATTCAGATTACAGAAGAACTGGTTTCCCAGTTTTGGCAAATCCTCTTAGCACAACACAAGAATATCAATTAAATAATGGTGATGCGTTTCCATTAAACGATGCTCAAACTGTATTAAATAACCCATATCAAGTATCATTATTCTGGCCACAATCAGAATTGAACTCGAATGCAAGTGCTCCTGGTCAAAAAAATCCAGCAACATATAAAATCTTTTGGGATAATTAATTTTAAAATTTAAAGAAATGAAAAAAATAAAATTTTTAATAGCAACTTTAATTGTAGTTTTCTACTCTTGTGAAAAAGACGGTGGAGATTCTGCAATAGAGTTTCAAAATGGTGCAACACCAAATATAACCAAAACAGCTGGTACCGATCAAGGAATTAATTTATTGGCTCTTAATTCGGGAGGTGATCTTAATATTGGTTTAACAGTAGGCGTCGGAATGGGTGATGTTGCTTCGATGGATATAATAGGTTTTTATACCAAAGGAACTACCAAAGAAAGAGGTGTTCTAAAAACAGGAATTACATCTTTCCCTTCTCAAATAGTAATAACTAAAGCTGATTTGTATAACGCTTTCACAAGTGTTAATTCGGCAAGTGATGTTAGTCTAACAGATAAATTATTAATTACTGCTGAAATTACTTTAAAAAATGGAACAGTAGTTAAAATTTACAGAGATAACGGAGATAGAAATTTCGGAGCTGATATATCAAATTCTGCAATGTTTAAGGTTTTTCAAGAATATATTGTATCTTGTCCACTAAATGATGCTTCATTGTTTAATGGTAACTATACTGTTGTTGATGATCAATGGGCTGATTATGCAGCTGGAGATACAGTACCCGTTTCATATGTTCCTTCAGACGGAACATTTAAGTTTAGAATTTTAAATACATCAAATCCATATTTAGTAAATACCAGTTCATATTATCTTGTAACTATCAACCCAACAAACAACTCAGTTTCTTTGGTCTCTAATGAACCTCTAAATTACGGTGGTGGGTTTATTGTTAACGCAACTGGGAATGGAACAGTTGGTTCTTGTACGGGAGATATAAATTTAAAAGTTAGCTATAGTGGATCTTCACAAAATCAAACATTTAATTTAATTAAACAATAATAATTTAATTCTATTCACAAAACCACCAGCCAAAAACTGGTGGTTTTTTTATATCTTTGCGCCATGGAAAAAGAAAATCAAATATTTGGTATTAGAGCGATTATTGAAGCAATTCAGTCAGGTGCAACTGTGGATAAAGTTTATATTCAAAAAGAAGCTTCGGGCGAATTGATGAAAGATTTGATGAAAGTCATGAAACGAAATGACATCAACTTTTCCTATGTACCAGTTGAAAAACTAAATCGACTTACTCCAAATAACCATCAAGGTGCAGTGGCAACCGTCTCTCCTATTGGTTTCTTCGACTTAGAAACTTTAATTGATGATACGCTAACTGCTAATAAAGTTCCTTTATTCTTAATCTTAGATCAAATTTCAGATGCAAGAAACTTTGGCGCTATTATCAGAACTGCTGAATGCACAGGCGTAAATGGAATTATTGTCCAAAAGTCAGGCTCTGCTCCTGTTAATGGAGATACTGTAAAGACTTCTGCTGGTGCGGTTTTCAATGTGCCTATTTGCAAAGTTGAGCATATCAAAGATGCAATTTACTTATTGCAAGCAAGCGGAATCAAAACTGTTGCCGCTACCGAAAAAACAGACCACAACATTTATGATGTAGCCTTAAATTCGCCAGTTGCTATCATTATGGGAAGCGAAGATAGAGGTGTAAACCCATCAGTGCTAAAAATAGTCGATGAGAAAGCCAAACTTCCTATGTTTGGAACAATCGGCTCATTAAATGTTTCTGTGGCTTGTGGCGCGTTTTTATATGAAGCTGTAAGACAAAGAAGTTAGTTATCTATTCAGAATCTTTTTCTTTAAAAGTATAAATAATTTTCACTTCAGAATTTGAAGTGTTCGTCTCTTCCATTTCTTCAATTTCCACTTCTATTGGTTTATTGACAAAATTTCCGTTTTCGTCAAATCGTTCCAAAAACTTATCACCATCTGGATCAAAATTGGGTTGTTGCCAATCATATTGCAATGCTTTTTTATAATCAGGTGTTTTGAAACGTACAGCAAAAACAAATCCTGTTAGGAGTCCAGCCAAATGACCTTCCCACGAAATTGAGTTTTCAATATCCGGAAAAACATACCAAAACATACCGCCATAAACCGAAATAATCGTTAGCGACAAAGCCACCAATCGGTAATATTGGCTCATCAATCCTTTGAAGAAAATAAAGCTAAAAATCACATAAATCAATCCGCTTGCTCCAATGTGATACGATTCGCGACCAATCAACCAAGTGATAATTCCCGAAAGAAGCACTCCGTAAAACAGCACTTTCAACGAAACTTCTCTGTAAAAAAAGATTAAAGCTGCAGTAAAAATAAATAGCGAAATAGTATTATTCGCCAAATGGTTCAAGTTACCATGCAAAAACGGACTACAAACCACACCTATCAAACCCGAAAAAGTTCTCGGATAAATACCAAGTTGCGTCAAATGCAAATTAAAAGAATCATCGATATAAAAAACCGACCACATCAGCAAAATCAACAGCGTTGGAACAATCCAAACAGAAGGCGAATATTTAAAATAGTTTTCGTGCATTTTTACAAATAGTCAAAAATACAGCCAAAAATAAAAAACTGCTATTTTGTCATAACTAGAAACGAATGGCTTGGGCATTTTAGCAATCCCTATTCCTGCTATCCGCTCCGCCGCGGCGGATTGCTCCTATCAGGGTTAGTTAGGTTTTGTATTGAATAAAGTCAGAATTTCAAAAAAAGCTCTTTTGAAAACAACTGCCCTAGCCCTGATTGCAATGGAAATCCTTTTATTTTTTTCTTTAAAAAATAAAAGATTGCAATGGAAAGCAGGAAATAGCTCCTTAAAAAAGTCATCAGTTAGCAGTTACTGAATACTGAGACTGAGACTGCAAACTAATAATTCAAAAGTTCTTCCATTTTCAAACGCACTTTATCCACATTAGGAATCATGGTAAACTCCAACGTGCTGTTTAAAGGAATCGCAGGCATATTTTCTGAACCGATTACCATTACTGGAGCATCAAGATATTTGAAACAATTTTCTTGAATCAATCCGGCCAAACTTCTTGCAAAGGAATTGTTGGTTGGTTCTTCAGTTACGACAAGACATTTCTTGGCTTTTTTAACCGATTTAAAGATAGTTTCTTCATCAAGCGGATACAAGGTTCGCAAATCAATAATTTCGACTTGATTTTTCATTGTTGCAGAAGCATTCAAAGCCCAATGAACGCCCATTCCGTATGTGATAACGGTTATGGTTTCATCGGTTTCTTGTTCCCAAATTTCTTGAACAATATTCGCTTTTCCGAAAGGTAATATATAATCTTCGCTTGGTTCGTTGACTCTGGCGGCATCGGTGCCTTTTACTTTGCTCCAGTACAAACCTTTATGTTCCAAAATCACCACTGGATTTGGATCGTAATAAGCTGCTTTCAAAAGTCCTTTTAAGTCGGCACCATTGCTTGGATAGGCAATTTTTATTCCGCGAATATTAGTCAGAACACTTTCTACAGACGACGAATGATAAGGTCCACCACTTCCATAAGCACCAATTGGAACACGCAAAATCATACTCACTGGCCATTTTCCGTTGGATAAATAACACGAGCGACTGACTTCGGTAAACAATTGGTTCAATCCTGGCCAAATGTAATCGGCAAACTGAACCTCAACAATCGGTTTCAATCCAACAGCCGACATTCCAACCGTAGAACCGACGATAAATGCTTCTTGTATTGGCGTATTAAAAACGCGTTCGTCTCCAAATTTTTGAGCCAAGGTTGCCGCTTCACGAAAAACACCGCCTAATCGTCCACCAACGTCTTGTCCGTAAAGCAAACATTCTTGGTGTTTTTTCATTAATTCTTCTACTGCAAACAGCGCACAATCCACCATTACAACTTTATCTTCACGATCTGGATTTCGTTCGCCTACTTCTTCTGTGATTGGTGTTGGAGCAAAATCGTGTGTAAATAAATCTTCTGGCGTTGGATCTTCTGCTAATTTTGCCTTATCAAAGTCGGCTTGCACTTTGGCTACAGCCGTGTTTTCTATAGTTTGAATCTCTTCATTTGTAAATCCAGCTTCCAATAATTGTTTTATCAAAACAGGAAAAGGATCACGCGATTGCGCTTCTTCCAAATCGTCTCGATACCATTCCATTCGAACACCCGAAGTATGGTGATTCAATAAAGGAACTTTTGCGTGAACCAAAAACGGACGACGTTCATCACGAATTGTTTTCACTACTTTTTGAACCGCTAAATAACTTTCGGTAAAATTGGCTCCGTCAATCGAAATGGCTTCAATTCCGTGGAATCCTTTGGCGTATTCAAACGCATTTTGAGCACGAGTTTCGGCAGCATTTGCAGAAATATCCCAACCGTTATCTTGTACTAAATACAAAATCGGAAGTTGTTTTAAAGCTGCCATTTGTAATGCTTCGGCGATTTCTCCTTCGGTTACGGAAGCATCGCCAAGAGAACAAACAACGAATGGTTTTTCTTGATTAGTTTCTTGAATTCCTATATTTTCTTTGTACCAAAAACCCATCGCTGCACCAGTAGCCGGAATAGCTTGCATTCCAGTTGCTGATGATTGATGTGGAATTTTAGGTTTATCAACATCTTTCAAACTCGGATGACAATAATAAGTTCTTCCGCCTGAAAACGGATCGTCTTTTTTTGCCATCAATTGCAACATCAAGTCGTAAGGTTGCATTCCGATTCCCAGCATCATAGCGTCATCACGATAATACGGAAACGCATAATCTTGTGGCAAAAGTTGCATCGCCATCGCAATTTGAATCGCTTCGTGTCCGCGTGAAGTTGCATGCACGTATTTAGAAACTATTTTGAAATTATCTTCATACAAGGTCGCCATGGCTTTGGCAGTTGCCATTGTTGAAAATGCTTTTTCTAGTACTTTTTTATCTAACATTTATTTTGAAATTTAACCACAAAGCTCACAAGGAAAGCGCGAAGCTCACTATTTAATTAACTTTGTGTTCATTGTGCCTTCTTAGTATCTTAGTGGTTTAGAATTTATTTCGCTTCTACAATCCACCCAAATTCGTCTTTGATATCTTGAACTTTTATCGCATTTAAAGTGTCATTTACCATTACAGAAACTGGATTTTCTTCTGGAAATTTAATTGATAAATCGTTGTTCCCAATTTCTTCTACCATTGCAATTCCAACTGCTGTTCCTGTTCCGAAAGCTTCTTCTAAAGTTCCGTTTTTTGATGCTTCGATAATTTCTGAAATGGTTATTGGTCTTTCGGTTACTTCAAATCCTTTGCTTCTTAATAAATCGATTACACTCATACGGGTAATTCCAGATAAGATAGAACCTGTTAAACTTGGCGTGATAAATTTTCCATCAATTTTGAAGAAAATATTCATCGTTCCAACTTCTTGAATGTATTCAAAATCTTGTGCGTCTAACCATAATACTTGATCAAAACCTTTAGCTTTCGCATATTCTGTTGGACGTATTGCTGCTGCATAATTTCCGGCTGCTTTAGCTTCTCCAGTTCCGCCATTTACGGCACGAACATATTTTTTTTCTGCGTATAATTTGATTTTTCTACTAAAAAATGGTCCAGCTGGAGATGCCATTACGATGAATTTGAAACTCGTTGCTGCGCGCATTCCGATGAAAGCTTCATCAGCATACATAAACGGACGCAAATACAAAGCGCTTCCTGTAGAAGTTGGAATCCAATTTTTTTCTAAAGCGGTGAATTGTTTTAATGCTTCCACAAATAAATCTTCAGGAAATGAAGGCATTCCCATTCTATCAGCACTAAAATTCATTCGCTTTGCATTTTCATAAGGGCGAAATAATAATGGAGTCCCGTCTTTTCCTAAAGTCGCTTTCATTCCTTCAAAAATAGCTTGTCCGTAATGTAAAGCCATCGCTGCAGGATGAGTTGGAATCAATGCCAAAGGTTCAATTCTTGGATTGCTCCATTCTCCATTTTCATAATCGCATATGAACATGTGATCAGTGAAATTGGTTCCCATTGTGATGTTTTCAAGATTTACTTCTGAAACTCTTGATTGTGAAACTTTAGTTGTTTTTATTGCTTGTGTCATTACTGTTTCCATAATGTTATATTGTTGTGTTTGCGTCAAATTGTTCTAAGTAATCGCCTACTTTTCGTAAGAATGAACCTCCTAAAAATCCGTCCACTACTCTATGGTCGAAGGATAAAGAAAGATACATCATACTTCTGATTGCGATTTCGTCACCTTTTTCTGTTGTGATAACTTCGGGACGTTTTTTTATTATTCCCAATGCTAAAATGGCTACTTCAGGTTGGTTGATAATTGGTGTTCCCATCAAACTTCCAAAAGTTCCTACGTTAGAAATCGTAAACGTACTTCCTTGAATTTGTTCGGGTTTTAGTTTGTTATTTCTAGAAGCTTCCGCCAAAGTATTTACATCTTTTGCTAAAGCGACTAAATCTTTTTCATTGGCATTTTTTACCACCGGAACGATTAAATTTCCTGATGGTAATGCGGTTGCCATTCCGATATTGATATCGTTGTGAACTATAATATTTTTCTCATCTACCGAAACATTAATCATTGGAAAATCGGCTACAGCTTTTGCTACAGCTTGAACGAATACTGGCGTAAACGTTAATTTTTCGTTGTGCTTTTCTTGGAATTTGTCTTTGTTTTCGTTTCTCCAATTTACCAAATTCGTGACATCTACTTCAATGTAAGAAGTTACGTGAGGCGACGTTTGCTTAGAATACACCATATGATCAGCAATCATCTTGCGCATTCTGTCCATTTCTACAATGCGATCTTTTCCTTCTACGAAATTGATTTTAGGTTTTGGAAAGGAAGAAGGTTCCGAGTTTCGAGTTTCGGGTTTCGGGTTACTTTTCAAAGGATATTTACGGTTCTTCAAATAGTTGAAAACATCACTTTTTTGCAAACGTCCATCGGTTCCTGAACCTGGAATGGTTTGTAATTCTTCTATTGAAAGATTTTCTTTTTGTGCTATTGAAATTATTAATGGTGATATGAAAGCGTTTGGATTGGTTGTCAGTTTTCGGTTTTCAGTTTTCGGTTGAGATACTTCAACTTTATTTGGTAAAACAACTTCCGATTTCTGATCTTTTTCTGCTGACTGCAAACTGCTATCTGCTATCTGCTGACTTGAATCTATTAATGCCAAAACGGTTCCAACCTCAACGACATCATCTTTTTGAAAACGAATTTCCGTGATTACTCCCGAAACTGGCGCATGCACATCACTATCGACTTTATCGGTAGCGACTTCTAGAATGGTTTCTTCGGCTTCCACAAAATCACCCACGTTTTTCAACCAAATGATTATTGTTGCCTCGGTTATACTTTCACCCATTTTGGGCATTTTGAATTCTGATATTGCCATTTTTATATTTTGTTGTACAGACAACGCAGTGCGTTGTCTCTACGATTTTTTAAATTCTTCTAATGTTTTATAAAACGCTTCTTGCGATGGTCGATTGGCTGGAATTTCTCGCAATGGTTCAACGGCTTTTAATGTTTCGTAACATTCTTTTGGCAATTGCTGATACAAAGCGGTTCCTTTGGTTTTCCAATCAATCATTTCATCGGAAACATCTTTTATAATTGTTGCTGGATTTCCTACTACCATTTTTCGGTTTGGGATTTGCATTCCAGCTTTTATGAAACTTAATGCGCCAATGATACATTCATCGCCAACATTTACGTCATCCATAATTACGGCGTTCATTCCGACAAGGCAATTCGCACCAATATTTGCTCCGTGAATAATCGCTCCGTGACCGATGTGTGCTCCGGCTTTCAATACCATTGACTTTCCTGGAAACATATGAATCGTGCAATTTTCTTGAACATTACAACCGTCTTCAATAATGATTTCGCCCCAATCGCCACGAATAGCCGCGCCTGGACCAACGTAAACGTTTTTTCCAATAATCACATTGCCAGTAACCGCAGCTTGCGGATGGATGAAACTACTTTCGTGTATTACTGGGATGAACCCTTTGAATTCGTATACCATATCTTTAGGTTGTGGGTTGTAGGTTGTGGGTTGTAGGCTTCCTTCTAAGACCTACAACCTAAATCCTACCACCTTATTTAAACTTCTTCAACGTTTCTTTTGTAAAATCAGACAACACTAATCTTCCACTTATTGCTGCTCTTTCGGCTAATAAATTGTCCCAATCTTCTGTTCCTCTCCAAAAAACTTTCTTCATTTCGAGCATTGCTTCTGGATTATACGTGCATAAATGTTCGGCGAATTTTTGAACGGCAATGTCCATTTCTTCTATATTTTCAAATACTTGTGCAAACAAACCTTTTTCTTTAGCCCAATTGGCTTCATAGAAAGAGTTAGCGTCAATAGCAATTTGTGACATTGCTGAAACTCCCATTTTTCTTTCGATGGCTGGTGAAACTACAAATGGTCCGATTCCGACGTTTAATTCTGATAATTTTATTGCTGCAAACTTTGTTGCCATACAATAATCGGTTGATGCTGCTATTCCTACTCCGCCACCAACGGTTTTTCCTTGAATGCGTCCGATTATGAATTTTGGACATTTTCTCATTGCATTGATTACGTTTGCAAATCCTGAGAAAAATACTTTTCCGGTTGCTGCATCGTTGATGGAAATTAGTTCTTGAAAACTGGCTCCGGCGCAGAATGTTCTATCGCCACCACTTTTTAGGATGATTACTTTTACTTCTGAATTATTTCCAACTTCTGTTATTGTGTTGGCTAATTGTGCTAATATATCGCTAGGCAATGAGTTTTGTTCTGGATGAAAAAACTCGATTGTGGCGATGTTGTTTTTTATTTCTTGTTTTACGTATGCTTGTGACATAATTATATTTTTTGAACGCGGATGACACAGATTAAACTGATTTACGCGGATTTTCTTTTTTATTCTATATTCCTAGCCCTGATAGTAGCGGCATCCTTTTTCTTTTTTCTTTAAAAAGGAAAAGATATAGCGGATAGCAGGATAAGCTTCAAATTATTATTTTATATTAAATTAAATTGTTCAAAGTGGTGATTCAAATGCTTTCTTTCTAATAGATAAGAGGCGTATTTATTCATTTCTCCGAAAACCATATTCTTTAAAATGGCTTCTGGATTTTCTTTGAAAAAGGTTTTATAATTTTCTCTGGCTTCAAAAAATTTGGCTTTGGCTGTCTCGAAATCGGGATGGATTAAATCTTCCAATTCGTCTTTTTTCATCGTTGGAAATCGGGTTCCCATTGGAAATTTATCGTAATTATATAACGAATTATGAACTTTATCCAAAATCTTTTCGGGAGTTGCGATTTCGAAATCCTGAATTTCACCCGACATAATTCTGTAACCTTGTTCCAAATGTTCTAACAAATGTTGTGGCGTTAGAATTCCCCAACTTGGTTTGGTATCTTCGGTAAGTTTATTGATGCATTCGGTTATTTTTTCATCGGTCATTTCAACGAAAACCTCTTGTTTTTTCTGAACCATTGTTAGAATTGTGGCTACTGCTACCAACTCATCATTAGTATCAAAAACTTCTACAAACCATTTTACAATTCCGCTTGGATGTTCGGCAGAAGCTACATCTCTATCGACTTTTTGTTTGCAGGTTAAACGTACATAAACGGTATCGTTGTGGTAAATTGGACGAAGGAAACGACATTCTTCCAACCCATAATTTGCGGCAACTGGACCTTTATTTGGATAGACGAACAAACCTGCTGCTGCTGCTAAAATGAAGTAGCCGTGAGCGGTTCTTTTTTTGAAAATACTTCCGTCAAGCGAAGTAATATCGGTGTGTGCGTAGAAATGATCCCAAGTGATGTTGGCAAAATTGATGATATCGGTATCGGTAACTGTTCTGTTATGCGTTCGCAATGACATTCCGGGTTGAATGTCTTCCCAATGGTATTGGAACGGATGTTGCGTGATTTCTTTATAAGCCGAATTCGCTTGATAAATTCCAGTGATTTCGGTCAAAGTTGTTGGTGAACCTTGTATTGCGCAACGTTGCATATAATGTTTGATTCCGCGAACGCCACCCATTTCTTCTCCGCCACCAGCGCGACCTGGACCACCGTGAACCAATAATGGTAATGGCGAACCGTGACCTGTACTTTGTTTGGCATTTTCACGATTCAATACTAAAATTCTTCCGTGATGTGATGCTGCGTTTACTACATATTCTTTAGCAATTTCGTCTGAATTTGTAACGATTGAAGACACTAATGAACCTTTACCCATTTGAGCTAATTCGATGGCTTCATCAATATTTTTATAAGGCATTATTGTTGAAACTGGACCAAAAGCTTCGGTTTCGTGAACGGCTATATTTTGGAACGGATTGTCTTCGCGAAGTAAAATTGGGCTAATGAAAGCGCCTTTTTCATCGGCTCCGATTATGTTGGTTTTTTCTAAATCACCGTAAACAATTTTGGCTGATTTTGATAATTCTTGAACTCTTCCTTTTAGAACATCGACTTGGTCTTTGCTTACCAAAGCACCCATTCGGACTTCTTTTAATCTTGGGTCACCGATGGAAACTTTATCTAATGATTTTGAAAGAGCAGCTTGCACATCATCCATCAATTTTTCTGGGACAATCATACGACGGATTGCCGTACATTTTTGTCCTGCTTTTACTGTGATTTCACTTCGAGCTTGGTTGATGAATAAATCGAATTCGGGTGTTCCCGGAATAGCATCTTCTCCTAAAATTGATGCGTTTAATGAGTCAGCTTCCATTGTAAACGGAACTGATTCTTCTATTAATCTTGGATGTGCTTTTAACAATCGTCCTGTTGTAGCCGAACCTGTAAATGTGATAACGTCTTGACTTTCAACGGTATCAAAAATGTTTCTAGCAGTTCCTGAAATCAATTGTAATGCGCCTTCTGGTAATATATTTGATGCTATAATTTCACGAACCACAGCTTCGGTTAAATAAGCTGTAACTGGCGCAGGTAGTACAACAGCTGGCATTCCAGCCATCCAATTGCACGCACATTTTTCTAACATTCCCCAAATTGGAAAGTTAAAAGCGTTGATGTGAATCGCTACTCCTTTTTTAGGAACCAAAATATGATGCGCCATAAATCGGCCACCTTTTGACAAATCGATTGGATCGCCTTCTACATGATACGCTTGATTTGGGAATAATTTTCGTAAGGAAGCATTGGCATATAAATTTCCGAAACCACCTTCTATGTCAATCCACGAATCGACGCGAGTTGCACCGGTTCTATAACTAATTTCGTAAAATGCTTCTTTGCGTTTGGTTAAATACATCGCCAAACTTTTTATCATATTGCCGCGTTCTTGGAAGGTCATTTTGCGGAGTTTTTCGCCTCCTTTTGTTCTTCCATAATGCAAAATGGCAGGAATATCTAGTCCTTCAACAGAAGTTTCTGCAATGAATTCGCCTGTAACTGCATCAAAAGAAGGTTTTCCTTCTCCGGTTGCGGATGTCCATTTTCCTTGTACGTAATGTTGTGTTTTGTTCATATTACCAATATGTCGCTCCTACGGAGCTTTTATATTAAAATAAAAATCTTTTTTTCATTTTTTTCCATTTTTTCCATTGGCTAAAGCCAACGGCTATTCAGCTACGCGTTCGATAATTGCTGCGTAGCCTTGACCAACGCCTATGCACATTGTGATTAATGCGTATCGTTTTCCTGTTAGTTGTAATTCTAATGCGGCTGAATAAGCTATTCTTGCTCCTGTTACTCCTAGTGGATGACCAATTGCAATAGCGCCACCATTTGGATTTATTCTTGGATCGTTGTCTTTTAATCCTAATTCACGAATGCACGCTATACTTTGGGCTGCGAAGGCTTCGTTTAATTCTATAATGTCGATTTGATCTAATGTTAAATTGGCTTTTTCTAGTGCTTTTTTGGTGGCTTCCACTGGACCAATTCCCATTATTCTTGGTTCTACTCCTACTACGGATGAACTTACTATTCGAGCTAATGGTTTTAGATTGTATTTTTTTACTGCTTCTTCTGACGCTATGATTGTTGCGCAAGCTCCGTCATTTAATCCTGAAGCGTTTCCTGCGGTTACACTTCCGTCTTTTTTGAAGGCTGGACGTAATTTGGATAAACCTTCCATTGATGTGGTTGGTTTGATGAATTCGTCTTTTGAAAATTGAATCGCATCGCCTTTTCGTTGTGGGATTTCAACGGTTACTATTTCTTTGGCTAATCTTCCTGAAGTTTGTGCCGCGGTTGCTTTTTGTTGGCTATTTAAAGCAAATGCATCTTGGTCTTCACGAGTGATATCGTATTTTTCTACTAGATTTTCGGCAGTTTCACCCATTGCATCTGTGCCGTACATTGCTTTTAGTTTTGGATTTATAAAACGCCATCCGAAACTAGTGTCGTACATTTTTGAATCGGTTCCATAAGCTGATGATGGTTTGGAAACCACTAATGGTCCGCGAGTCATATTTTCGATTCCGCCTGCTATGAAGATGTGTCCGTCACCTGCTTTGATTGCGCGATTGGCGTGGATTATGGCAGATAATCCTGAACTACAAAGTCGGTTTACAGTTTCACCTGGAACTGTGTATGGCAATCCTGCTAATAAAAGAGACATTCTAGCTACATTACGGTTGTCTTCTCCGGCTTGATTTGCGCAACCTATGATTACGTCGTCGTAAGCTTCTTTTGGAATGTTTGGATTATTTTCTACTACGGTTTTGATTACCAATGCTCCTAAATCATCTGGACGAACCGATGCTAGTGTTCCTTGGTAACTTCCGATTGGAGTTCTTACTCCGTCTATGATGTATGTTTCCATTTTAGGTTTTAGGTTGTGGGTTCTAGGTTGTAGGTTGCTCAACTTTGAACTTATATTTATTGTTTAATTTTTGCAGAAAGGAATGCTTTCTCTATGATTGGTTTGTAATAATTTTCAGATTCCGATGGATAAAAACTCACAAAAGATATTGATGAGTTTTCATCATTCTCTTTACAATATATCAAAATCATATTTGCTTTATCTTCTGAAATTTTCTTAACAAACAAGATATTAATACCATTGATGATAATATTTCCTTTATCCACAACATCTGGAGCATTTTTCAACATATTCTCTTGCATTTTATTTAAAGACATTGAAATCAATTTAGCTTGTATAGCTGATTTTTCATCTTTAGTATAATATGAATTTCCTTGTTTAATTTCATAAACATTACTATCAATTTCAGTTTGTATTTCTACATCTTTTTTTAAATTTTCTGATGAATTCTGACTAAAACCATTAATCCAAAAAATTAAAAATCCTATTAATACTAGTTTCTTCATAAATTCTATTTTCTATTCAATACATTTACTATTTAGCCCTGATTGGAGAGGAAAGCTCCCGATTTTTTTTTCGGGACTTGGAACGGAAAGCAGGAATTGCTATTACTGAAAATGCCCAAGCCATTCGCTCCTGACTATTCTATTCTTCCCAATCTTTTTGGGTGCGATAAACTACGCCTTTGAAAAGCGCTACTAATTCCTCGCCTCGTTTTACTTCTATTATATTGAATCCTAGTTTATTATTTACTTTTTCTATTACTGATTCGGCGGTTAGATAATCGCCTTCGTTTACGGCTTCGATGTGATTTATTGAGGTTTCGATGGAAACGGCAAATTTACCATGTGTGTTGGCGGCGAATCCGAAAGCGGTGTCTGCCAACGAATAGGTGATTCCGCCGTGGGCTTTGAACATACTGTTGAGCATTTCTTTGCGAACCGTCATGGCGACTTTGCAACGACCGATTTCGCATTCGAGAATTTCGATGCCGAGCCATTGGCTGTAGGCGTCTTGACTTAACATTTTATGAGGTATTAGGTGGTTGGGGATAGGTTTTAGGTCTGACATACTAACTATTTATTCGTTTACCGATTATACTTCTTAAACTGCTAATCATTTTTGTGATTTCTGATAAAACTTGTCTATTTAATTCGTTTGTTTCTTCAGAAATATAATTTCTTAGATAGGCCTTTGAACTACATGAAACACATTCGTGAGCACTATGCCAAGCGTTTCCAAGATAATTATAGAACTGTTTATCTGTTCCTCCTGAACCTTCTGCAATATTTAAAGCTATAGAATCACTTGCTCTTTTAAATTGTGAAGTTAATTCATATCTTTCTTCTTTTGGGAAACTTTTTGCTTGAATATTAATCAATTCACCAAATTGCATTGCTTTTTGGTAAACTAACAAATCTTCAAATGTAAAATGAAATTTTGATTCCATAATTTATTCTTTTCCTAATACCTACTACCTAACACCTACTTCCTTAAAAAACTACTTCCTTCTCTAACCATTCTTCTTAAAATTGGACTGCAACGGTATCTGTCTTCGTGGTATTCGTTATAGAGTTCGTCTAGTTTTTCTACGCACCAATTTATTCCGAGTTCGTCTGCCCATGCTAGTAATCCTTTTGGATAATTTACTCCTTTTGTCATGGCGTTATCGATGTCTTTGGATGATGCTATGTTTAAGAATAATGTGTCTGCTGCTTCGTTGATTAGCATTACTATTACTCTTTCGAATATGGCTTTTGCTAATGTCAAATCTTCTGTTGGTTTTGGTAATTCTTGATTGTAATTGTAAAATCCGCGACCTGATTTTCTTCCTAAAAATCCTGCTTCTAATAAGCGTTTTTGCGTGAATGATGGTTTGAATTTTGGATCGAAATAAAAGGCTGTGAATACGGTTTCGGTTACGATATAATTTACATCGTGACCTATCATATCCATTAATTCGAATGGTCCCATTCGGAATCCTCCGATGGTTTTTAAAGCCCAATCGATTGTTGCAAAATCGGCTACACCTTCATCGTAAATTCGTAAACTTTCGCTGTAAAAAGGTCTTGCGACACGATTTACTATAAATCCTGGTGTGTCTTTGGCAACTGCCACTACTTTTTTCCAATCGGAGATAATTTGTACTGATTTTTGAAGCACTTCTTCGCTGGTTTGAACCGCTGGAATTACCTCAACTAATTGCATTAATGGTGCTGGATTAAAAAAGTGAATTCCAATGACGCGTTCTGGTTTTTGGCAAGAAGCAGCAATGGAAGCTATTGATAATGAAGATGTATTGGATGCTAAAATGGTTTCGGGCGATACGTAATTTTCTAATTCAGAAAATAATTTTCGCTTGATTTCTATATTCTCAATTATGGCTTCAATGACTAAATCGGAATGCGATAATTCTCCTAATGTGTGTGCGTAGGAAATGTTGTTTTCTATTCGGGATTTTTCGTGCTCGTCTATTTTTGCTTTTTCTACTAATTTCGATAGCGTATTTTCGAGATTGGATTTGCTTTTGGCAAGCGCATCGAGATTGGTGTCGTAAATTTTTACTTCACAACCTGCTGTTGCGGCAACTTGCGCGATGCCACTTCCCATTGTTCCTGAACCTATTATTGCGATTTTCATGCTACCTATATTTCGTTCCTACGGAACTTTAATTTCCTTTGAATTCGGGTTTTCTTTTTTCTACGAATGCGGTTACTCCTTCTTTGTAATCGTTGGATGAACTTGCTTCGATTTGTAAATCTGATTCTAAAGCTAGTTGTTGTTCTAGATTATTTGTCATTGATTGATTTAATAATCTTTTGGTTAAACCGATTGCTTTTGTTGGCATTTGAGCTAAAGTGGTTGCTAAAGTCATTACTTCTTCATCGAATAATCCGGTAGGGAAAATTTTATAAATCATTCCCATATTTAAAGCTTCTACTGATGAAACCTTGTCGCCTAACATCATTAAAGCAGTTGCTTTTTGGAAACCAATTAATCTTGGCAAGAAGAAAGTTCCTGCGCTGTCCGGAATCAATCCAATTTTACTAAAAGCTTGAATGAACGATGCATTTTCAGAAGCTACAACTATATCACAAGCTAAAGCAATGTTTGCTCCAGCTCCAGCTGCAACACCATTTACAGCACCAATAATTGGTTTTTCGATGTTTCTGATTTTTTGGATGATTGGATTGTAATGTTCTTCCAATATTTTTCTGAAACCCGGATTTAATTCTGGATCGGTTACTTCTTTTAGGTCTTGTCCTGCGCAAAATGCTTTTCCGTTTCCGGTGATTACTATTGCACGGATATTTGTATCGTTTGCACAATTATCTAGAGTTTCTTGTAACAGAAACGCCATTTCACGATTGAAACTATTGAAAACTTCGGGTCTGTTGAGTGAAATCCACGCGATATTGTTTTCAATTTTTAGTTCTATTGAATTATTGCTCATACCTTATTTATTGAAGATTGAAGAATAACGATTTTTGATTTTAGAACTTTTAAACTTCATAAATCAAAAATCAACATTCAGCAATCGTTAATCTTATTATTTTAAACATTTAAAGTAGTCGAATGGTTCTAGGCAATCTTCGCATTGGAAAAATGCTTTGCACGCTGTGGAACCAAATTGACTTACTAATTTTGTGTTGAATGAACCACATTGCGGACATTTTACTACTTTTTTATTTCCTAGAAGCGCTTCTTTATCCGCTGATTCAGATAATGGTGAAGCAATTCCGTATTTTTCTAATGCTAATCGGCCTTTTGGCGTAATCCAATCGGTTGTCCAGGCTGGCGATAGGATTAGTTCTACTTTGGCTTCGTAGCCTTTTTGTTTGAATGCTAATTTTATATCATCTCCAATTACATCCATTGCTGGGCAACCGCTGTAGGTTGGTGTGATTTGAACTTCAACAATTCCATCTTTTATTTTGGCAGAACGCACTACTCCCATTTCCATTATTGATAATACTGGAATTTCTGGATCGGATACTGTTTCTAGTATTTCGAAGAGATTTTGGTCGATATGTGTTAGTTGTTCTGTCATTTGTTTAACCGCAAAGAGCGCAAGGTTTTTACGCTAAGTTCGCAATGATAATTTATTTTCTACCAATTCATATTCGGATAAGCTAATTGCATATATTGCATTTGTGCTAAAAGATATCCCATATGTTCGCTGTGAATTCCTTGTTTTCCTCCTTTTTGGAAGTATTCAATTGTTGGAATTTGCAATGTTGCTTCTTCTAAAATTTCGTTTACTTTTTTAAAGTAATTTACTTTTAAAAGTGTTACATCTACTCCAATTCCTTCAGTTACCATTGCTTTATCAGCATCAGTTTGGTGGAAAAGTTCGTCTGTAAAAATCCATAAATCGTTGATAGCGGTTTGGATTCTGTTATGACTTTCCTCTGTTCCGTCGCCTAATCTTCTGATCCAATCGGAAGAAAATCTTGTGTGATAGGAAACTTCTTTGATGCTTTTTTTGGCTATAGCTGATAAGGTTTCATCTTTACTATTTTGCAATTCTTCTAATACTAATAAATGATAAACATCGAACAGAAACTGTCTAGCAATGGAATTGGCAAAATCTTGATTGGGCTGTTCGACCAACAAAACGTTTTTATATTCTCTTTCTTTTCTCAAGAAAGCGATTGTATCTTCTGTGGCATCGCCTCCAATTAATTTGGCTGCGTATTGGTAATAGCTTCGAACTTGACCGAATAAATCTAGAGAAATATTGGTCATTGCAATATCGGTTTCTAGACTTGGCCCATGTCCGCAAAGTTCACCGAGACGTTGTCCTAGAATTAGAGAATTATCTGCAATTCCGTATATGTATTGAATTAAATTTTTGTTCATTTTGAAAAGGTTATAGGTTGTAGGTTGTAGGTTGTAGGTTGTAGGACATTCATTTTTTCCTAATACCAAAAACCTAATACCTATCACCTAATTACATATGTTTTAACTCGTCAGGCAATTCATAGAATGTTGGATGACGGTAGGCTTTGTCCTTTGCAGGATCGAAAAGTTCGGCGCTGTCGTCTGGATTTGAAGCTGTGATTTGTGCTGATGGAACAACCCAAATACTTACTCCTTCCATTCTACGTGTGTAAACATCACGTGCGTTTTCTAATGCCATTGTTGCATCGCTTGCGTGTAAACTTCCGCAATGGCGGTGTTCTAATCCGTTTTTACTTCTTATAAATACTTCCCAAAGTGGCCAATTCTTCATAGTGTTAAGGTTGTAGGTTGTAGGTTGTAGGTTGTAGGAAACTTCTAAGACCTACCACCCAATACCTAACACCTAATTTATATTGCTTGTTTTACTTCTTTGTTTGCTTGTTTTTCAGCGTAAGCCATTGCAGCGTCGCGAACCCATTTTCCTTTTTCCCATGCGTTAACTCTTGCAGAGATACGTTCTTTATTACATGGTCCGTGGCCTTTTACAACTTGCCAAAATTCGTCCCAATTCATTTCGCCAAAATCGTAGGATTTTTTTTCTTCGTTCCATTTTAAATCTGGATCTGGAATGGTTAGACCAATCATTTTAGCTTGAGGAACTGTTTGGTCTACAAATTGTTGACGCAAATCGTCGTTGCTTTTACGTTTTAATTTCCATTTCATTGATTGTTCGGTGTGAACCGATTCGGCATCTAATGGTCCGAGCATCATTAACGCTGGCCACCACCAACGGTTCAATGCATCTTGTGCCATTTCTTTTTGTTCTGGAGTTCCTTCTGCTAAGGTCATCATTATTTGAAAACCTTGACGTTGGTGAAAACTTTCTTCTTTGCAAACACGAACCATTGCTCTTGCGTATGGTCCGAAAGAAGTTGAACATAAAGGCACTTGATTTATAATAGCAGCGCCATCAACTAGCCAACCAATTGCGCCCATATCGGCCCAAGTTAGTGTTGGATAATTGAAAATACTAGAATATTTTGCTTTTCCAGAATGCAATTGTTCGTATAATTCTTCGCGTGATACACCTAGAGTTTCACAAGCAGAATATAGGTATAATCCGTGACCAGCTTCGTCTTGGATTTTAGCCAAAAGCGCTACTTTTCGTTTTAACGATGGTGCACGTGTTATCCAATTTCCTTCTGGTAGCATTCCTACGATTTCGGAATGTGCGTGTTGGGAAATTTGACGAATGTGTGTTTGACGGTATTTTTCGGGCATCCAATCTTTGGGTTCGATTTTTTCGTCTCTTGCAATTCGTGCATCGAAGATTTCTTCTAAATTTTTTACTTCTTTTTCTGACATAATTTTTTGAATTAGTGTTCAGTGTTCAGTCGCCGTAATACTTTACTTTGCAGTAACTTTGAACGATTATTGTTTTTTTTTCTTTTGAACCATTAAGTTATTAAGGTTCATTAAGATTTTGTTGTTTTATATTTCTAAATTTTATTCAATTCGTTTACTTTTTAGCCCTGATTGGAGGGAAAAGCTCCCGATTTTTATCGGGACTTTGGAAGGAAAGCAGGAAAATGGATTGCAAAAATGCCCAAACCATTCGCTCCTAAACCCCAAAATCAACCACTACTTTGTCGGTTGTTGGGACGGCTTGACAGCTTAAAACCAATCCTTTTGCGACTTCGTGTGCGTCGAGCGCGTAGTTTACTTTCATTTCGACTTCGCCTTCTAAAACTTTGCATTTGCACGTGCTGCATACACCGCCTTTGCAGGCAAATGGTAAATCGGCTCCAGCTGCTAATGCGCCATCTAGAATGTTATCGTAAGCTTCGTCCATCACGAAATGGAATTCTTTTCCGCCGTCGATGATGGTGATGTCGGTTCCGTTTACTTTATTTTCTACAATTCTTTGAATTCGTTTTTTGTCTTCTTCGGTAATCCCAGAAGTGAACAACTCGTAATGTATTTTATCTTGATCCAATCCGGCAGCTTTTAATTCGTCGCGCAGCAGAAAAATCATATCTTCTGGTCCGCAGATGAAACAATCGTCGGTTGCTGGAATATCAATTATTTTTTCGGTTAAAACCTGAATTTTTTCTTTGGTAAATCTTCCGTTAAACAATTCGGATGCTCGATGTTCTTTGGTTAGGAAATGAAAAATTTCGAAACGATTGAAATACACGTTTTTAAGTTGTTCAATTTCTTCTTTAAAGATAATGGATTTTACGGAACGATTTAAATAAAATAATTTAAAAGTGCTGTTTGGCTCTGATTTTAAATGTGTTTTTATGATAGACAGAATTGGCGTGATGCCGCTTCCTGCTGCGAATGCTATGTAATTTTTGGCTTTTTGCGTGTCAATTTCTACATTGAACTTTCCGCTTGGTGGCATTATTTCTAGGACATCGCCACTTTTTAGCGTTTCGTTTACGTAGGTTGAAAACAATCCGCCATTGATTTTTTTAACGGCTACTTTCCATTTATCTTCGATTGGAGACGAACATAATGAATAGGAACGACGGACATCTTCGCCGTCAATCATCGCTTTAAGCGTAAGATGTTGTCCTGGTTTGTATTGAAATTCTTGCTTTAATTCTTGTGGGATTTCGAAAGAAAGTACTGAACAATCTTTGGTTTCCTTGTAAATATCGGCAATTTTTATGTTGTGAAATTTTGACATAACCACTGAATAATTTTTAACTAACACTTGTTAGTTTGTTATGCAAATTTAGTGAAAATTTTGATATGTTACGAAAACGTTATATTTTTTTTGCTTTAAGTATTTTTCTATTTCTCGCAAAGACGCAGAGACGCAAAGTTTTCTTGTCTTTTTATACAATTCCGTTTAATAAAACTTGAATCATAGTTGCTTTTAGGACTTCGGGTTTGATGTTTTTTTTCTTTCCGTACCAAAGATAAAGTGTTCTTAGTGTTGATAGCGTTGAGAAAATTATAACTTCGATGTTTAGGTTTTTTATTTCGCCGTTGGCTATTCCGGTTTTGATTATTTGTCGGAAACTTTCTTCGTAGTCGTTTCGCATTTTGATGAAATATATTAAATCATCGTCGGTTAAGTGCATCCAATCGTTGTTTAGGCAGGCTAAAGCATCTGAATTTCTGAGCGTAATATCGATGTGAAGTTGTATAACTCGTTCGATTTTTTGGATGGTTGTGACGTTCGAAGCAAGGATTTCATCGATTACGGAAGTAAATTCTTCGGCAATTTCAATGATGATTAAAACTAGAATTTCTTGTTTGGACTTGATGTGATTATACAAACTTGCGGCTTTGATGTCCATAGCTTGAGCAATGTCACGCATGGTTACTGCGCTGTAACCTTTTTCTTTGAAAAGTTTTGCGGATACATTTACAATTTCGGTTTTGCGGTCGGTAATCTTCATACGAACCAAATATAAAGATTTTTTTGACTTGGGTAACTTTTGTTACTGAAATATAGATTGGATAGTTTTAATTTTGCTTCAGAAATCCATTCATTTGGAACACAGATTTAAAAAATTATAGAAATTTTAAAAATATAAATATGGGATTATTAAGCATGTTGGGTTTTGGTGGGAAATCGGAAAGCGTGAAAGATTTTATGGACAAAGGAGCAGTTATTATTGACGTGAGAACCGTTGGAGAATTTCAAAGTGGTCATATTAAAGGTTCGAAAAACATTCCGTTGGATACTATTTCTTCTAAAGTTAATGAAATAAAAAGATTAGAAAAACCTGTTATCGTTTGTTGTAGAAGTGGAATGAGAAGTGCGCAAGCAAACTCAATTTTAAAAAGCAACGGAATTGACAGTATGAATGGCGGTGGCTGGCAAAGTCTTGAAAGTAAATTGTAATTGTATTGATTTAAAAATAGTTATTGGTTATTTGTAAAAACGGCTCATGAAGTTATTTCAGAGCCGTTTTTTTTATTTCTGTAAATTCCAAATTATTTCATAATCTTTGTTTTGGGTTTCTTTTTCTTTTAGTTCGGTTAAAGCTTTTTTAAGAGCACTATTAAAATTATCAATTTGAACAATTTGAGAGTACAATTCTCTTGTTAAACCTTCGCCTTTTTTCTTAAAAACTTTTTCAACGTTTATAGGCAACCCTAACAATTTGATACTAAAATACTTTGTATTTCCTACCGATGATCTAAAACCGCCATTGGAAGCTCCGTCTAGTCCAACCAATAAAGTTGGGTTCATAAACACTTTTCCTTTTTCCTCACTTAATTCGATATTCATTTTTATTTTTAATAACGCATCTGATTTTGATTCGTTTAATAAAGCATTTTCACCTTGTAGCCTTATTGATGCTGTACTCAATGGTATTATTGGATTTAATCCTTTGTATGATTTCAAAAATGCTTCGTTGTTGTTTTTTTCTTCTAAAAAGAATTGTTGCACATTTTCGTAAGATGGAACTGTTGGAATAGTTGTTTCAGGCAAAATAGTTCCGTTTGTAATTTCTGAAACAGTCGCGGTAAACTTTTTATACATTTCTGACAATACCTCATCTTGCCAAACATCTGGAATTTGTGGAAATTGAATAGTTGTTTCGGTAATTGTATTTTGCAACCTATCCGTTTTAGAACCTTGAGAATAAGTAGTTCCTTGAATACTCATTGTAGCAACTGCTATTTTTTTTGCTAAATTAATTGGCATAGAAAAAGCAGCATTTCCTTTTTCCGTAATTACTTTCACACCATTTGCTTCTGATTCTAATTTATATCCATAAAACTGCTCTCCTTTGTTGGTTACATTTACCCACATTCCATCGTTTGATCCAGTTAATGCATCGATTGGTTCTTTAAAAAAGCCAGAATTGTTGGTTGTTTTAACTAAACTTTGTTCAGCAATAGCAATATAAGCGTTTTTGAAATTAAAACCTTTGTTACTCGTTTCAATGTTTCTAAATGCTTGAAATGGAATAACAACTTGGGCAGCAGGTTTTACATAAGCGACCAGATATAAACTACGCAATCCAATCATTGTGGCAACAATATCAACCCTAACCAATGCATCTTTTTGAGTAGAAAAATTTGACAACTCTAAAGTCACATCTTTGGTAATATCAATATTAGCATTTGCTTTTTGACCATTGACTGACAGCAACTTGATATTGTTTTTTGGCAATGGAACTTCAAACGATCCTTCGATGATACCATTCTTTTCAAAAACTATTTTTTTTGGTCCAGAATTTGGATTTTCACAAATAGTATGAACTCCGTATGAAGCATGTTTTATTTCTTTTCCGTTTACTTTTATTGTTCCAGCATACTTATGAAACTTGAAATCATTTTTTGAAGTAAGCATTATCATCGAAAAATCTCCATTATTTATCCATTCATCTCCAAGAAAATCATTCACTACAAGTCCTAAATCTTTTGAATAAATATTAGTTCCGATAGAAGCCACTACATCTACATCGTTCAGATTATCAATTGTGCTTACAGCACCTATTGTTCCGCCAGCTACATTGCCTATAGCTTTGGTTGCTTTTGCTACAACTTTTTGAAAAAAGCCACCTCCCGCTTTTTTTTCATTTTTTTCAACTTTAGTTGAATCGGTCTCTTTTTTACCTGTTATTTTTTTCAAAAACTGTCCTTGTGAACTATTTATTGAAAAAAATAAGACTAGAATTAAAATTATTTTAGATTTCATTTTCGTTTAATTTACGATTAATTTTTGTGTTGTTTTATTTCCGTTTTTTTCAATTTCAATAAAATAAGTTCCTTTGTCTAAATTGTTTTTTGATACAAAAGAATCAAGTTTGAACTCTTTAACTTTTTGACCAATGATTGAATAAATTTTAACATTTGCTCCCACCATTTCAATGCTAGTTTCAATAGTAAATTCGCCTTTGGATGGATTAGGAAATAATAATATTTCGTTATCGAAACTTTTCTGATCAATACTCAACGAGCTTTCATACTGATATAAGTTATCTTCATTTCCACTTGAACCTTTACCCCAGAAATAGAGTTTGTTGTTAAGCTCAAAAAAACCAAAAGGATCACTACTTAATTTTATTCCCATTACAACCAATGGATCAACATCAATTTCTAATTGTGTATTAGATGTCAAACCATTACTTTTCCATACTTCGGCATTTGCATTAGAACCAATATCTCTAGCTTGAAACCATAATGCTCCATTGAAAGTTGATAAATTTTGAGCATAACTTAAATTAGAATGCACTTGTAAACTACCTGAAACTGTTCCGTTAGATTTGTATAATTGCTGTGAAGCATTAGTTCCTTGATAATTAATAAACCAAATATTATCTATATCGGTTGCAGAATATCCTGCATCACTAATACCATTTGTCACATTTGGAATCACTTCTATTGTTCCATCTGCTGTTCCATCTGTCCTCCATAATGATGTATTAATCCCGTTATTGGCTATAAAAAAGCAATATTGACCATTCATTTTCAAATGCAATCCCATTGCTTGGGTTGTCAATGAATTTCCATTTGGATTTATATTTTTGAGCATAAAAGTTCCAGCTGCTGTTCCATCACTCACATAAGGCTCGTAACCATCAACTGTATTATGAGCAAAGAAAATTACTTTATTACCTAACTTTGCCATATCTTGATTTACTATGTAAAAAGGTTCTGCAACAGGAATTTGTTCTGTTCCTTCAATTGTTCCATCTGTTTTCCAAAGCTTGCTTTCAAATCCTACACTTTGAGCAATAAACAATATAGAGCTTTGAATTTTACAAAAACCCGATGCTTGACTACTTCCTGTGCCAGACTTCACATCTTTTATCATGGTAGTCCCTGCTGTAGTACCATTTGTTTTCCATATTTCTTTTCCGTTAACACTATCATATGCAGAAAAGAAAAGTATATTTCCATCTACAGAATAATTTTTTTTGTGTCCAGAAACACTATAATAAACTCCTGCATTAGAAAATCCAGACGCAGCTTGAAATTCATATACTAAAGAGGTTCCTGCAGTTGTTCCATCAGATTTCCAAATTTTATCAATAGAAGCAATACTAGGTGAAAAAGTAATATCGCTTGTAATTACATAAACAAAATCTTGTGCTGGAATTATATTTGAAATATTTGTACTTCCACCCAAACTAGAAATCCCCATAGTTCCAGCCGATGTCCCATCTGTAACACATAAAATATTGCTCCCAGTGCCCGAATAAAATACTTTTCCGTTCCATTTTGCATAATTTAAATCGGCCTTGTTTGAATTTCCTGTTGGTTTTAATGATGATGTTACATTTTTTATAACTGTTGCAGTTTGAGCTTCTAGAATTGTAACTAATAATAAAAACACTATTGCAAATATCTTTTTCATAACATTACTTTTTTTTAAGTTACTAATACGGATAAACATTTGATACAGTGTCATCATTATTTAAAAAATTAGTAATCACAGTATCATTTAATTTGAATAAATAGGTTTTGGTTTTTGGAGTAAAGTTTTCACCCATTATAGTTAGAACTCCTCTGTTACTATCGCTAGCCAATTCTACATCTAAACTTGCCCAACCGGTAATTCCAGTAACAATAACTTTGGTAATAGCAGTTTTGGTAGTCATATCTATAATTCTGATTTTTATATCTGAACCGTCTTTAAAAGGGATAACAGCATACTTTCCATCTTGCGTAAAATTTCCATCTCTTATTTGATATGGGTCAACTCCAGCAAAATTTTCAGTATGATAAGGTCCGCCAGCACCACCATCAAGGCTTAAATCTATAATCTGCACATTTGGTGTAGCGCTTAATGTATTGGCATCTAACAGAATATATTTTCTGTCATTTGTAATGTCTACAATACTACCATAATAGCCAGTTGCTTCTTGTAATCCTGTTCCGTCAGCATTGATAGTTCCAAACTTTACTGCATTGGTTGTGTTGTGTCTTTTAGCAAAATGAATTTTACCATCTGTACAATATTTAATCGCAATAATTTGATAATCTGTTGTAGAAAACAATTCGGTATCGTTGCTCCCATTTGCATATACAATTCGTAACGAATTTGTAATTGTAAAAGAAGGACTACCTGCATTTTGCGAATCGATATAGGCAATTTTTTCGGCATTTGGTCCAATGGAAAGTTGTTTGATGTAGCTACTAGAGTTTACTTTTCTATTTAGAATAGTGGTCTCACTTGCTCCTAATGGTGAAATGGTATTGATTTTGGCAGAATCAATAACAAACAATTTTAATTCGGCTGCATTAATTGGATTGTTATTGTTGGGCGTTAACGATTCCTCATCGGTTGATGAACAAGAAAAAATCGTAAATACAATACCAATAAATAATAAGGTTTTAAAAAGTGCTTTTGTTTTCATAATCTTTGATTTAAAGTTCAATACAAAGATTAGAAATAGGTAAAAGTCAATCAATTAGCCGAACGGCTTATATTACAAGAGCTTGTTTTGTTTGGCTTTTTGTAATGCCTCAATTCGATTGTGAGCTTGAAGTTTGGTATAAATATTCTCGATATGCTTTTTAACCGTTGAGAATGACAAAAACAAATTATCTGCAATAGCTTGATTCTTTAAACCTTTAGATAATTGTTCTAAAACTTGCAATTCGCGAGCAGATAACAAAACGGTTTCTTTATCTTTTGGATTTTCAATAGCCATTGGATTATTCAATAGTTTCATTGCTTTGAGCGCTATAGATGGCGACATAGCTGCACCGCCATCGAGAATTTCATTTATAGATTGGTAAACTTTTTCAGCTTTAGCATCTTTTAATAAATAGCCGTCTGCTCCTGCTTTTATAGCATTAAAAATATTTTCATCATTTTCAAAAACAGTTAGTATTAAAATTTTAATTTGTGGATACTTATTTTTTATAATTTCAGTTGCCTGAATACCATTCATAATAGGCATTTCGATATCCATTAATATCAAATCGAAAATATGATTTTTTTCTAAAACGTCTATTGCCTCTTGTCCATTGGAAGCGGTTTCTTTAATGAGTAAATCTGTAAAAACAGAAAGTTTTTCTTCGATTGCTTTTTGCAGAAAAAAATTATCATCAACTAATAGTAGTTTCTTCATATTTACAGCGTAATAGTAATCAAATAATTAGTTCCTTTATCTTGTTGGGAATGAACTTTTAGCATTCCATTTATTTCCCGAACTCTATTTTGAATATTGGTTAAACCGAACGATTTTTTCTTTTTTTCATCAAAGTTAAATCCAATACCATTATCTTGAATTTCCATTTCCAAATTGTTTTGATTTTGAGTAATAATTACTGAAATCTGACTTGAATTTGCGTGTTTTAGTGCATTATTAACAATTTCTTGCAAAACTCTAAAAATATTTATGGCTTGTTTTGACGACAATTGGATGTTGTTTTTTACATCAAAATTAAAATCGAATTTTGTATTCTCAACCGATTCACTTGCGTCTTTTATATAGTTTAGCATTTTGTTTTTCAATTCTTCCAAATCAAGACTTTTAGAATTTAAAACCCAAATAGTATCGCGTAATTCTGTTATAGATTTATTAGCAAAATTTGAAACACTTTCAATTTTTTTACTACTATTTTCATCAAATTTTACTGGTGCATTTTTCAAATTATCTAAAATTGATATAATAAATGTTAATTGCGAACCCACATTGTCATGCAATTCTCTTGAAATATCTAATCTTTGTTCTTGAATTTTATAATTGGATTGTTCTTGTAGCAATTCTTTCTCAAGTTTGGCTTGATTTTTTTGTTGTTTCGTTTTCAAAACTTGATTCCTAAAAAGAAGCAAGCCTATTATTGCAATACTTGAAATAAGTAATAACCAAATATTTTTTTGTTTGGCTTCAGCTTGTTGCTTTAGAATTTGTTTTTCTTTTTTTTCGGTAAGGTATTTGGTTTCGAGCTCAGCAACATGTTTAGAATTTTCAATAGAAAAATTTTCATTTAATAAATTATAGTATAACGTAATATATTCATCACCTTTCTGAATATTATTTAGAGCAAAGTTGGTTGAAGCAGCTACTTTATATAAATCTGGAGCAAAAGTTTTTAAATCTTTATTTTCATTCAATATTTTTAAGGCATTATCACAATATTTAAGCGACAATTGGTAATTTTTCAATTTATTATAACATAAAGAAATATATGTATTTAATAGAATTTCTTCTTTCGGAGATGTGGCATTCTTTTCTCTTATTTTTTTTGCTTCTAAATTTAATAAAAGTGCCTTCTGATAATTTTCTAAATCTAAATAAACGCTTCCTAAATTCTCAGTTATTTTAGAATATTCAATTAAATTGTTTGATTTTTTTGCAACATCAATACCTTTATTAAAAATTAAAATTGCATTTTTATAATCATTCTTATTTCTGTAACAAATACCAATATTGTTTAACGATATTGCTTGGTCTTTATAAAGATTATCTTTTAATCGAATAACGTATGCTTTGTTATGAAAACTAATTGCTTTATCAAAAAGTCTCATTTCTTGATAAATAAGTCCAATATTATTATAACAAATAGATTCGTTTATTTTTTTACCAACTGGAAGCTTATCATTTATTTTTAAAGCTGCAAAAAAATAACTTAATGCCTCATTCCAATTCCCTTTGTTCCAATTATACATTCCTAAATTGTTAACAGAACGAGCTTCCATAACTTTGAAGTTATGTCTTTTGCTAAAAACTAACGATTTTTGAAAATAATAATTTGCAGAATCTGAATTTCCTGAAATATCATGAAAAATACCCTTAATATTTAATATTTCATTTTGCCCATAAAGTATTTTTTTAGATAACGCAATTTTTTCTGATTTTCTTAAAAATTCTTTTGCTCTTTTCTCATCATTAAAAATATAACTAAAAGCAATTTTATTTAAAACTGAAACTTTAACAGAATCATTTTTTGTTGATTCAGCAATAACTTTTAGACTGTCAATTTCATTGTTATTTTGAGAGAAACAAAAAATTGGTATAATAATCAACAATAATATCTTCCTCATAAATTTCAATTATTTTAAATGTTTATCAATTAAATATTTATGCAACTCCAAAACTTGACTTGAGAGTTCATTAATTTCTAACTTATCTACAGAATCTAAATCAAATTTTTTCTCTAAAACCAAAATTTTCACTTTTAGAATTTCTATTTCACTTTTAAATTTATTGGCTTCCAAAAAATATTTCTTTTTTAGACTAATTGATTTGTAATACAATAATAAGCAAATAATTAGCAAAATAAAAACAACAATCATTTTTTCCATTTTTACATTTTTTAGGCGTTCAACAAATCTATTGAAAATGGAAACTACAATTCAATAAGGAATTCGGCTTATTCTTAAAAATTTTTATGAATAAAAAAACGGCTTTCTCTCAAAAGCCGTTTAGTGAAATTTAAAATTTCTTTTACTTTAAATCATCCACAAAATCATAGGAAAGTACGCTTACATTAAACGATTTCACGTATTCTTTATCAAAAATTTTGCTTCCTTCTTTGCTTCCATCTTTATTAACGACTTCTGAAAATTCGAAAAAGTTGGTCAGTGAATCTTCAAAATCATCATATTCTACAGCGCGACAATTTAAGATTGCTCCGGTTTTCCCGTAAACATAATTAGTTTCATATTCATCTAAACCATCGTCTAAAAGAATTCTATTTGCTTTGGAATCATATTTATATTGATAGGTTATTTTGCCTAATGAATCTGATATATCTTTTGAAATTAAAAGATTGTTTTCAAACTTCTCAATAATTTGTGAAGCTTCTTTACCATTAGAGTATCCAATTGACACTATTGAATAATTGGTTGGAGAAGTGTATTTGTAATCTGATTGTTCTATGAGAACATTTTCATTTTGAAAAGTTTTGGTTTTGATTACTTTATCTGTTTTGTCATAAGTAAACTCTTTATACGACTTATCATTTCCAGAATATGTTACTTCTTTTAAAAGATTGTTTTTATCATAAAAAAACTCTTTGAAAAGATAATATTGAGGCTTTTCATAGTCTTCGGCTTTCTTTATGGAAATCAATTGCTTCTTATCGTTATATTCGTAGGATTTGACTTGAGAAAAACGTCCTAAATAATTATCTAAAATATAATCAATTTTTAGCAAACCGTTTTCAAAAATTAAAATGTGTTTTTCAACCGTTTTATATTTACCTAATTCAACATCATATTTATAAGTAAAAGTATTGTAGTTCTTGACATCATTAGAAAGTGAATAGTCAGATACTTTGTATTTTTCTATTTGTGCATTGCTTACAACTGTAATTAATAATGCTATTAAAAGTAATTTTTTCATAATTATTAGTTATTAGGAATTAATATTACATCGGAAACTGTTTTGGGTTGAGGTTTGGTGTTTATAGCCTTGACAATTGAAACTAACAATCCGTTTGGAGATCCTTCTATTGCAGAAATTTTTTCTCCAGAAAGTGTTAAATTAGGTCTGTCAACAACAAAAGTTGAACCTGATAATTTGTACAAGTTTTTATCAAATCCCCAAATTAAGTAAACATTATCTCCAGTGAACTTTAATTCTTTAAAAGTTCTTATTGATCCTGATGTAATTGGAATTGACGTTGGTATACTAACACCTATTTTTACCACCTCTATGGTGGTTCCATTGAATTTATAAATATCTAAAATATCAGAATTGTAGCGTCTTACTACCATATATGGATTATTTAGATTATTCGGGTTTTTGTGTAATGTAATAGTGTTTACAGAAGCCCATCCTGAACCAATACTACCAATTCCATCTAAACTGGTGACATTACTAAAAGTGCTTCCGTCGTAGCTAATAATATTGATTTTTCCGTTAGAAAGATTTGAAGTGTAACTCAACCAAGCCCAAAAAACTTTGTCGGCATTACCAACTTTTGAAGAATCATTAGTCAATGGAATATTAGTGCCGCTACCTGGTACAACTTCAATTCCGGGAACTGGATAGCTTAACCAAGAAAAATTAGTTGGGTTATATCGATAAAGTCTCGGTAAACCACCATCAGAATTATATCCCATACTCAACATGAAATTGGCGTGATTTATCGTGTGCATATATCCTTGATTGGAACTAGCTGAAATAGCTCCTGAAAAAAAATTTGGACTATGCACATATATTCGAGTTCCAACAAAACCGAACGATCCGTGTGCGCCACTGGTGGAATTATAGGAAATCAAACGGGTATAATTGGTGTCTATTTCAAAATCATCGTTGGCAGATGTAGATTGTAAAAATACATTATTGGTAGTCGATTCTTTATTGTAATCTCCTTGACAATTCAAAACAGCACCATAACCTGCCAGCCCAATTGCTGGTAGTGAATATCCAGCAAAAACAGAAAATATACCATTATCATCAATTATCTTATAAATTTCTGCTGAATGATTATTGAAATTATCGTTATTTCCTTCAATTGGAGCATCTCTATACAATCTATACTTGAAAGTTGTACCATTATTGGCATAAAAAGTTTTAGCTGGATCAATTTCTTGAGCGATTGTGCTTGTGCTATTATTGCTCGTTTCTTCATCTGAAGAAGAACAAGAATTTAAAGTCAAAGAAAAGACTATTACTAGGTTGTAAAGTATTTTTTTCATTTTTATTAAAATATATATTGAACACCCCAACCTAGATGATTACTTTTGAAAGAAGATGTTCCGCCGCCAGCATTTTTCCATGAATATTTTCCAAAATCGAAAACAGCGTTGCAAATCCATTTGTTAGAATCTGACTGAAAAATTATTGGTTGAACACCCCAACCAACATATTTCATGTTTCTTTTTGTAGTTCTATCGGGAAAATTATAAGTATCAACATAAGGTGTTTCTAAGATAGTTGCAGAACTCGAACCATAATCAAAGTGCAAACTATTGAAAACAGAATAAACACCTATCCAAGTTATGTACTCAATAAAAGCATTATTAATATTTGGAAGCGCTTTTTCAAGACCATCTTCGTTTCTTCCGCTAAACGAGATTGGGTAAATTCTTGCCTTATAACTTGTGACCGAAGTTTTCATTTCAACAAGTCTGTCATTTGACAAAAAATTAGCATAATCTTGACCCAAAACGACTGCACCTCTAACACCAAATTTTGTGTTTTTAGAAAAATTTTGATGATATGACAATTCGCCTTCAGCAAATAGTTGTAATGCTTTGCCTTTTACAGCTGCTGCTCCCAAATCATCTCCAGGTTTTGAAAAAGACATTCCCGAATTAAATTTTACAGCAAATTGAGCCGATGTGTTTTGAAAAGTAAATGCCAAAAAAAGCATTGAAATTAAAAGTGATTTTTTCATAATAATCTTCAGAATTAGTTAAACATTTTTGTTTTTAATTATGAAGTAAAATTATGCTGATGAAGTATGTAAAGAAATACGAAGAAATTCGTATTTTGATTAAATCAATTTGTTGTTTTTAGCCTTTTGAATAGCTTCTAGCTTATTATGAACCTGAAGTTTGGTATAGATATTTTCCACGTGTTTGCGAATAGTTCCAGGTGATAGAAACAAATTCTCTGCAATAGCATTGTATTTTAAACCTTTGCTTAATTGTTCTAAAACTTCTATTTCTCTTGTTGTGAGACTGATTTCTTCTTTAGGAATTGAATCATCAAAAACCAATGGTTCTCGTAATAATTTGAGTGTTTTTAATGCTATTGAAGGCGTCATTGCTGCACCACCAGATAATGTTTCTTGAATACCGTTGTATAATTCTTGCGGATTAACTTCTTTTAAAAAATAACCATCAGCACCAGCTTTTATTGACTTAAAAATATTTTCATCATTATCAAAAACGGTCAGCATTATGATTTTTATTTGAGGAAATTTGTTTTTGACGATTTCTGTTGCTTCGATGCCGTTCATTTTGGGCATTTCGATGTCCATTAAAATCAAATCGAGATTGTGATTTTTTTCTAATTTTGAAATCAATTCTTCGCCATTTATAGCTTTGAATTTAATTTCAATATCCTCAAAAAAGTCTAATTTGTCTTGAATAGCTTTTTGCAAAAAGGTATTATCATCGACTATGGCAACTTTTATCATCTTACTTATTTTTAGGTAATAAAACAGTTATGGTTGTTCCTTGATTTGGATTGGATTGAATTTCATATTCTCCATTCACTTCTTCAATACGTTTTTTCATATTGTGAAGACCATTCCCAAAATCTGTTGTTTCTAAATCAAATCCTTTTCCATTGTCATTAATCTCGATTTTGATTTGATTATTGACATCTGAAACTTTTACAGCAATTTCCTTTCCATCGGAATATTTTACCGAATTATTTACTGCCTCTTGAATGGTTCTGTAAAGATTGATTCCAATCAAAGAGGATAGTTTAATATCTTTCAATTTATCATCAATAGTAAACTTGAATTCGATATTTTCTTTGGCAGATTTTGCTTTTTCAATAAAATTGAAGATTCTGGAACGCAAATCTTCGAATGAGAATTCACTAGTGTTCATTGCCCAAATGGTGTCACGAAGTTCAATTATTGTTGACTTGGTAAAATCGCTAATTTTGGTTAATTGATTCGAAATTTTATTATCGGCAATTTTATTGGCAAATTTCAAATTATCAACTGATGAAATAATAAAAGTTAATTGTGCTCCAATATTATCATGCAAATCTCTTGAAATAGAAAGGCGTTGTTCGTGCAATTTATTTTGAGTTTCAATTTGAGCAATAGCCGATTTCAGTTCAAACTCTTGCTCTTGTTGTTTGTTTTTTAGTTTTTGTTGACGGTAAATTAAAAACCCAACCAAACTTGTGAAAATTGTTAATAGAGAAATAATTAAAATCCATGTGTTTTTTCTTTTGTTTTCGGCTTCTTTTTCAATTAATAGTTTTTCTTTTTTTGCAGTTTGATACTTAGTTTCCAATTCAGAAGTTTGTTCTAAAATAGATGATTTTAGTTTTTTATCTTTCAAAGAAGCATATTCATCAAAATAATAAAGACTACTATCTTTCCAATTGAGATTTATACAAACGTTAGTCAGTTTCTTGTAGGTTTCAAGCAAATATCTATCGGAATCATAAACCTTGTGAATGTTCTTTATTTTCAACAAAATCTGATACGCATCACTATATTTTTTTTCTTTACTAAATTGATCAGATTTAGCCAAAAGCAAGTTAGTTTGCTCAATTTCGGAATTGAGTTCTTTCAATAGATTTTCAGAAACTTGATAATACTTTTTTGCATTTTTAGAATTGCCTTTTGCCATATGAATGGAACCAATTCGTTGACTCAAGGTAGAAATTCCTAAATTATCCTTACAAGATTTGCAATTAGACAGGCTAATCTTATAGCTATTCAAGGCTTGAATAGTATCTGTTTTTTCTAAATAAACATCACCTAAAGATAGATAGGTGTGACACAAACCTTGTTGCAAATTGTTTTTTTCTAAAAAAAAGGTAGATTCTTTTAGATATTTTATTGCCTTGGGAAAGTTCTTCATTTCAAAGAAAATCAATCCTAAATTTCCTTTGGTCATTGATACAATTGTATCGTTTCTTCCTTCAAAAAATTGAATTGCCTCAATAAAATAATTGGTTGCTGGAACATATTCTTGCTTGCTTGCATAAATGTTTCCAATATTTATTTTGGCCTTGGCAACACCTTCATAATCTTTATTGGCTGTTCTAATTTGGATTACTTTTTTGTATGCTTCCTCCGATTTTTTGAAATTCTCTTTTCTCAAATAAACAGCTCCTAGATTAGAATAGCTTTGTGAAATCAATTTAAAATCGGACGTTTTTTTGGCAAATTCTAATGCTTTAGTACCATAAACGAGTGCTGAATCTAGAGAAACATCAATATAATCCCAAGTTAAATCGTTGTATAGTAATGTTTTTCTATGGATATTTGAATTAGCTTTCAACTCGTTTTTTAGTTTTTGTATGTGCTTTTGAACATCTTGTGAATGAGCAAAAGTTGAAAAAACAAGCAAAAGGTAACCTAGAATTCTCTTCATAACAAAGTGATAAATAACTATAAAATTAAGCATTATTTTTAATTGAAATAATCTCAAGTAAAATTTTTTGTAAATTGACAATCTCTTCCGATAGTTTTTTTACTTTAACCTTTTGATTAGAATTATAATCGGAAGAAATAGAAACCTTATCATTAAGATACAATTGTTTATGATTTAAAGTAGCCAAAAGTGTTTCTAATTTTTCCATACTGCTTTTGTGTTCTTCTTTCATTTTATAATTTTGAAACGAAAGAAATCCAACCATTAATAACAAAACAACTATAAAAAGTAAAAGTATATATTCCATAAAAAAAGTCATTAAATCAACAACAAAATTGACTTAATGACTTTGATAAAACAATACGAAAAACTGCGTATTTTATTTGCTCAACAACTGTTTAATTTGTTTTAATTCTTCCTCCATTTTAGATAACTTCTCATTTTGAGTATCTACTTGTTTTTGAAGTTCATCAATTTTAGCTTGTTGCTGCTGTACCACATAAATTGTTGGAGAAATCAATGCTTGATAGTTCATACCAATAATTCCGTTTGGATCAGTAGATTTAGTAACCATACTTGGAAACAAATCTCTAATTTCTTGTGCAATAAAACCATATTGTAAACCTTCCATTTCTTTGGTTTGTTCTTTCATGAAATAAGTAACAGGTCTTATTTTCATAAAATTAGAGAATATAGAATTATCAATATTCTTAATATCATTTTTAAGTCTAAAATCTGAACGAATAAGGTTAGCATTCATAAAAGTTGAACCTCCAACAATATCATAGGTACTTATTCCACCACCCCAACCAGCTGGCCAGTCATTAAATCTTGAAGTTCCATTATTTCCTGCAGGTATTATCGCTTGAGATGGATTATCATTACTACCACCTGTACCAGTTCCTGATCCTGTTGCTTTTAAACCTGTTAAATCTAATTTGGCTACTGGAGTTGTAGTACCAATCCCTACATTACCATTATAAATATTCATACGTTCTGCACCGCCTTGATAAAATGAAATATCATCATCAACATCATTATTAACACCTATCATTAATTTTGTATTCTCACCTGATTCAACATAATAACGAATAAAAGCTTCGTCTCCACCTCCACCACCTATATTTGTTGGAAAATAAACACCTGCGTCTTGTGAATTCCCAACTGCAGGTCGAATTGAGCCATTTTCAATTGTCAGCTTTTTTGTTGGATTTGTTGAACCAATACCAACGTTTCCATTACCTTGAATACGCATTAATTCATTAGAGGTAGTTGCACTAGAACCAGCATAAAAAATGTGGTTGTCTGAAGCAGTATTAACCTGATATCTTAATACATTATTATTAATCCCAAAACCATAAAATTGATGATCATTATTTGCTGCTTCCCATAAAACAATTTTTCTATTTGCAATTGTATTTGCAAATTGCATCGGAGCATTTGGAGTTGTTATACCAATACCTACATTCCCTGTATTTGCTATAAACATTGAAGAAACACTTGAATTGTTTCTAATATTAAATCCGTTAGTTCCATAATTTAAATACATAATATCGTCACTCCATCTTGGCCAAAAGAAATTTTCATAAGTCCCTGAAGAATTTTTTGATTGAAAAGTTGAACCATTATCAACACCAAGAGGTAAATTTCCTGAAATAGTTAACTTATGAGGTGCTGTTGTAGTTCCGACACCAATATTTCCTGAACTTAAAATACGCATTCTTTCAACATTACCTGTAATGAAAGGGACATCGAAACCATCAATAGTTCCAAATTTTTCAATAGCTCCATTAGTATTTCCATCTAATTTCCAATCATTTGCAGAAACTGTCTTAATAGCTGTAGCTAAATCACCTATTGCTCCTTGAACATTTGTTGAAGAAACAGCAACTTGAGTTGTACTTGCTGCTATTGCATTACTATCAGTATTAGTTGCTGTTTGTTTTTGCCAAGTTGCTAAACCAGTTGCATCAGAAACTAAAACTCTATTTAATGCTGGCGTTCCAGCTCCAGCAAATAAAACTGAACCTGTTGTATGTAACTGAGCTGTAGGAGCTATTGTTCCAATTCCAGTAAATCCATTTTTTACAGTTACTCCTTTTTTTGTTCCTGAAAAATCCATATTTCCTATAAAAACAGATTCATCAGAAGCTCCTCCACTTGCATTATCACCAGCAATTATATTCAAAGTTGCTGTATCTCCTGCCGTTGGTTGCAAATACATAACTCCATAATCTGATGAAGCAGTATTATCATAATTTCCGAACCAAATTGCTGAATTGGTTGCATCTCCAAAAGTAAAAGGAATTCCAGTAGTATTAGCTCCATTTGTACCAGTACCAACTACAAATCCTCCAGCAATATTTAATTTCCCTAATGGATTAGCTGTTCCTATTCCAATACTTCCTCCACTTTTTATTCTCATTCTTTCAATATTGTTTGTAATGAAAGGCAAGTCAAAAGCATCAATTGTTCCAAAATTCTTAATAGCACCATTACTATTACCATCTAATTTCCAATCATTAACTGATGAATTAGTTTTTATTGCTGTTGCTAAATCACTAATGGCACCTTGAACATTTGTTGAAGGAACAGCTACTTGAGTTGCACTTGCAGTAATTGCCGTATTATTTGTATTAGATGCTAATGGATTTTGCCATGTAGCTAAACCGGTGGCATCGGTAACTAATGATCTTCCTAGTGCTGGTGTTCCTGCTCCTGCAAATCTTACAGAACCTGTGGTATGAAGTTGGGCTGTTGGCAAATTTATTCCGATACCGATATTACCGTTATAAATATTCATTCGTTCAGCACCGGCTTGAAAAAATGAAATATCGTCGTCAATGTCATTGTTTATTCCTATCGATAATTTTGTGTTTTCTCCAGATTCAACATAATAACGAATAAAAGCTTCATCTCCACCACCTCCTCCTATATTTGTAGGAAAAGAAATTCCTGAATCATCTGTATTACCTATTGCTGGACGAATTGAACCATTCTCAACTGTTAACTTTTTTGTTGGATTGGTTGTTCCAATTCCGATTCTATCATTAGCACCATCAACACTAAAAGTAGTTCCATCAACACTAAAACCATTTAATACCGTTGAATTAAAAGTTAATGTATTAGTTCCTTGTGTAACTATTCTATTTCCCGTTAAAGTTCCGTTTGAGTTATAAATAGTAGAATTTTGAGCAGTTCTAATAGCAGAAGCCAAATCACCTATTGCTCCTTGAACATTTGTCGATGGAACTGCTACTTGTGTTGCGCTTGCTGCAATTGCAGTACTTGTAGAATTTGACGCTAATGGATTTTGCCAAGTTGCCAAACCAGTTGCATCAGTTACCAAAGATCTTCCTAAAGTTGGAGTTCCAGCTCCTGCAAATAAAACAGAACCTGTGGTATGCAACTGTGCTGTAGGGGCAGTTGTTCCAATTCCTGCAAATCCATTTTTAATGGTCATTCCTTTTTTTGTTCCTGAGGTAAATTCTACATTACCAATAAAAACTGATTCGTCAGAAGCAGCTCCTGATGCATTATCTCCTGTAAGAATATTTAGTGTAGATGTATCACCTGTTCCTTGTAAATACATAACACCATAATCTGAAGCGGCAGTATTATCATAGTTTCCAAACCAAATTGCAGAATTTGTAGTATTACCATAACTAAAAGGAACACCAGTAGTATTACCTCCACCAGTACCAGAACCAATAACCAATCCCCCTGAAACATTTAATTTTCCCAAAGGAGTAGCTGTGCCAACACCTACATTACCACTATTCAAAATAGTGTTTCCAGTTCCTGTAAATGTTAAACTACTTGCTCCTTGAGTAACCGTTCTGTTACCAGATAACGTTCCGTTGGAATTATAAATATTATTGGCTGCTCCTGTTCCTCCTGCCGTTGTTTTCCATACTCCATTAGTGTATACAAACTCGATTGCCTGACTATTAGGTATCGTCATTCCTGCAAAAGTGGCTCCAAAGCCTCCAGTTGTATTATTAGAGATTATTAATCTACAACCATTAACCGTTGGGGTAAATGATGTAACAGCAATTGTAGCAGTTGCAGATCCAGTAATATTAGCCAAAGAAGTTTCTGTTGCAATAGTAACAGCATTTGAAGCTACAGCAAAGCTAATTTCTCTATTAGTTATTGCACCATTTACATCGAGAGTTGTCCTTGGATCTGTTGTTCCTATACCTACTTGAGCAATTGAAAACAAAGGAATTAAACTAAAAAATAAAATAATTTTTTTCATGTGTTAAATTTGGGATTTAGCATTAAAAATTTAAAAAAACACTTACTAATTTAGAAAGCGAAATTTGGCGCGAAATTACAAAAAAAATCGGCTAAAAACACTCTAACCGATTAAACACAATGCTTTTATAAAAAATTTAATATACCCTTAACATTTCAAAAAAGTATTATTCAGCAAATCTTTGTTGCAATTCTGAATTAGAATTCACCACTTGACCATCATACTTCAAAGTCCAACCCATTGAATTAGTCAAGATTAGAATTTTTGACAATTCGCTTACCAATCTATTTTTGGCATTTGATTTTAAGGTTGATTTTTCGATTTTTTTAGTCAAATTTTCTTTAGCCAACTTGTTTATCTTATTATAATCATCACCCGTAAACTCATTAAATGTTGATGATTCAGTATCATAATATTTAATGTCTGGGCTAATTTTTATTTCTTCTTCGGGAATATTTGTAATTGTAACTGTCTTGGTTTTTGTATCAATATCGTATTTCACTTTACTCAAATCAAAGCCAACTGTCACGTCTGCATTGATAACAACCAACGCTTTTTTATCAAAAGTTAATCCAGGAATATAGGTTTTTTTGCTGTCTTTATAATTTAAAACTTCAGCAAAATGTCCTTCGGTAACAACCAATTTTCCAACATTTTTTATTTGTTGTTGAATCAAATTAGTGTCGTATTCTATAGTCGTTTCGTTATTGGATGAAGTGAAAAATTTGTATCCAAAGAAAAGTACTAATCCAACTAAAATAAGCATTGCCCATTTTCTAAATTCTGATAAAGCGCCGAAGAAGCCAACTTTTGGTGTAGTTTGTTGTGTCATTTTAAAATTGAATTTGCGGATATTTTGAGGCTAAAGTATTAATTTTTTGGTTCAAATTTTTCAAAAATTTTTGATGACTATCCGAAGTAACATTAAATGGTTTATGATGCAATGCTTTTTGAATATCACAAACTTGTTGCATGGTGGCAAATTCTTTTTCATCAACATAATTTTCAAAGAATTTCATCCATATATAATCAATCGCTGTTTGGCTTGGATGCAACATATCATCAGCATAAAAACGATAATCACGCAATTCGTCCATTAGGATTTCGTAACTTGGAAAATAGCTAGAAGTTGGAAGCTGAAAGTTGGAAGAATGCAAAGCGGTAATTAGATGTGCTTTACTTCTTTGATTTTCTACAAAACCATCTTTTATATGACGAACTGGTGAAATGGTAAAAATAAAATTGCAATTCGGATTTATTTTTTTGACTAAATCAATGGTATTTTGAATTGATTTTTCAATAGTTTCGACCGATAATATTTCTTTATCAAATTGATTTTGTGCTACTTTATGACAATTGGCTACGATTTCATTTGAAACTTTATTTCTATAAATCCAAGAAGTTCCATAAGTCAAAATTAAATGGGTTGCTTCTTGAATTTGACTTCTAAAGCTATGTAAAACCTTATTCAAATTGGCAAGCAATAATTCTGAAGAACTAGTGCTCAAATCGGAATGAACTTCAAAACAATGCCAACTTTCGTTATGAAAAAAAATGTCGCTTTCAGTAAACTCGATTTTGTTTATAACACGATAAATCAATTTTTCAATAGAAACAGGATTAAAAATTATTCCAAAAGGATTTACTACATTTTTAAATTTAAAATAATCGAACTTCTGTCCCATATTTTCAGCAAAACAAGAACCTAATGATAGAATTTTAGAATTATAATCAATAGGATTTTGATATTTTAAAATTGGTATTTTGGTTGTAAAATTCATTAATATTTGTTTTTACAAAATTACTGTTTTTTCGTTAAAAAAATTTACAACTAACAGCATTGTGAATCTAATCATTACTTTTGCATCTTTAAAAAACAAAATCTAACATGAAACTATTATATAATTACATTATCAAACACAAATTACTTTTGTTTTTTGCGCTACTTATGGCGGCAATCAACATCTGTTTTAGTTTATCGGATTCGATAATCACTGGTAAATTAATGCAAGATTGCGGTGTTGGAATAGCAAAATACAAAGGCAACGAAATCGGCTTTATCAAGTCAGTTGCTTTTTGGTTGGGGCTTTCGCTTGGAGCCGCTATGATTTCGAGAATTACTAAAAATTTTCAGGATTATTTTACCAATATTGTAATTCAACGAACAGGTGCTCAAATGTACACTGACGGAATAAAAAAATCACTTGATTTACCTTTCGAAGAATTTGAAGACCAACGAAGTGGTGAAACTTTGAGTAAACTAACCAAAGTGCGTTCAGATTCTGAAAAGTTAATTACACTTTCTATTTCGTTGATTTTTCAAACTGTGATTGGTTTTATTTTTGTGATTGTTTACGTTTCTCGAATAGATTATAGAATTTCATTAATTTTTCTAGTTACAGCTCCAATTATTGCTTTGATTAGTTCGTATTTGGGTAAAAAAATAAAAGTTGTTTCTCGAAAAATTGTTAATCAAACCAATTCCTTGGCAGGTTCAACTACCGAAAGTTTACGAAATATAGAATTGGTGAAAAGTTTAGGATTGACGTATCAAGAAGAAAAACGTTTGAACTTGAATACTTTTAAAATTCTACAACTCGAATTGCAAAAGATTCGTTTTATCAGAAGTTTGAGTTTTATTCAAGGTACAACTGTTCATTTCTTGAGAACTTGTGTAGTTTTTACGCTGTATTATTTCCTTTTTGGAGGCAAAATAATTGTGGGTGATTTGCTAACAATGGTTTTCTTCACTTTCTTCATTTTTGGCCCATTACAAGAATTAGGTAACTTTATTATTGCTGTGAACGAAACGAAAGTTTCAATGGAAAATTTCAAGAATTTGTTGAATGCTCCAAAAGAATTTCGTCCAAAAAATCCGGAGCATGTAGGTGCCATTCATTCGTTGTTGTTTTCTAATGTAAGTTTTCAACATAAATCTGCAAATTATAAAGCTGTAGATAACATCAATTTCGAAATCAAACAAGGTGAAACTGTAGCTTTTGTTGGTCCATCTGGTGCTGGTAAAACAACTTTAGTGAAATTGCTAGTTGGATTATATCCGCCAGAAGAAGGAAAAGTTCTTTATAATGGTATTGATTCTACAAAAATTGATTTATTAGAATTGAGAAAACAATTAGGATTTGTAACTCAGGATGCACAATTATTTTCGGGAACCATTAGAGAAAATTTGCTGTTCGTGAAACCATCAGCAACCGATAAAGAACTTAACGAAGTATTAAAAAAAGCTAGTTGTGAAAATTTACTAAAACGTGCCGAAGACGGATTAAACTCAACCATTGGCGAAGGCGGAATGAAAATATCAGGTGGCGAAAAACAACGATTATCGATTGCAAGAGCGATATTGAGAAATCCAAATTTATTGATATTTGACGAAGCAACTTCAGCTTTAGATTCGATTACAGAAGAAGAAATCAACGCCACAATTCGTACTATTTCTGATTCCAATAGAATTACGGTTCTAATTGCGCATAGACTTTCAACTATTATGCATGCTGATAAAATATTCGTGCTTGAACAAGGAAAAATAGTCGAACAAGGAAAACACAACGATTTATTACAAGAAAAAGGTTTGTATTATGCGATGTGGAGACAGCAGATTGGTGAACGAAAATAAATTTAAATATGTTTAAAAAAGAATATTTACATCCAAACGAAGGTTTTACGCAAGTTGTTGTTATAGAAACTGAAACGACTAAAACATTACATATTTCGGGTCAAATTGGAGAAGGAAACGATTTAGAATCGCAAACAATTGCGACGTTTAAAAATCTAGAAACACTTTTAAACGAATGCAATTCTAGTTTTGAAGATGTAGTAAAAATGAATACATATATCGTAAATTTTAATCCGGAAATAGATTTACCGATTTTCAGAAAAGTCCGAAAAGCATTTTTAGGTACTAAAAATTATCCAGTCAGTACTTTAGTTGGTGTTACTGTTTTAGGAAACAGAAATTGGTTAATTGAAATTGATGCTATAGCAATTATTGAAAAATAACAGCATAAAAAAGCCTTTCACTCAACAAGAATGAAAGGCTTTTTAATTTATATAAAGAAAACTATTTTACAAAATCAATAGCTTTCTCCAAAGCCTCTTTAATTCCGTTTACGTTTTTACCTTTTCCAGATGCGAAGAATGGTTGTCCACCACCATTTCCTTCAATATATTTTCCTAATTCTCTAATTACATTTCCTGCATTTAATCCTTTTTCTGCTATTAATTCTTTTGAAATATAACAGTGAATATTAGGAGCATTGTCTTCAACTGAAGCTAAAAAGACGAACGAATTTGGTTTTGAAGTTCCGATTGCTTGTGCCAAATCTTTGGTTGCGCTCATCGATAAATCAACTTGTTTTGCCAAAAAGTTAATTCCGTTTATTTCTTGAAAATCAGCAACCAAAGCATTTATCAATCCATCAACTTTTTCTTTTAACAATTGCTCAATTTGTTTTTTCAACTTCGCATTATCATCTTGTAAAGTTGCAACCGATTTCAAAATATCTTGAGGATTTTTCAATGTTTCTTTGATTTCTGCCAACGTACTTTCTTGATTTTTATAGAAATCTTTCACGGCATCACCAGTAATGGCTTCAATACGACGAATTCCTGCGGCAACAGCACCTTCAGAAATGATTTTGAAATGCCAAATATCAGCAGTGTTTTTCACGTGAATTCCTCCACATAGCTCTTTGCTTTCGCCAAATTCAATCATTCTTACTGAATCACCATATTTTTCACCAAACAAAGCCATTGCTCCTTTATCCAATGCTTCTTTAATTGGAATATTTCTATATTCTTGCAATTGCAATTGTGCCTCGATTTGAGCATTTACACTTGCTTCTACTTGACGTAATTCTTCATCAGAAACTTTAGAAAAATGAGAAAAGTCGAAACGCAAGTAATTTGGATTTACCAACGAACCTTTTTGCTCGACATGTGTTCCTAAAATGTTTCTCAAAGCCAAGTGCATCAAGTGCGTAGCCGAGTGATTTTTGGAAGTTGACGTTCTTAAATCGGTGTTTACTTTTGCTACAAAACCAGCTTCAATATTTTCTGGAAGTTGTTTTGCAAAATGTAATATTAAATTATTTTCTTTCTTAGTATCAATAATATCGATGGTTTCGTTAGCAGAAACCAATGTTCCTTTATCGCCAACTTGTCCTCCGCCTTCTGGATAAAATGGCGTATTGTCTAAAACTATTTGATATAAAATTCCATCTTTTTTAGAATCAACTTTACGAATTCGAGTAATTTTTACTTCGTTTTCTGTTTGGTCATAACCAACGAAAGTTTCTACATTTCCTGGAATTAAAACCGACCAATCTTCGGTTGAAACTTCTGAAGCGGCACGAGAACGCGCTTTCTGTTTTTGTAATTCCGATTCGAAATCAGATTCGTTGTATGAAAATCCTTTTTCTTTCAGAATTAACGCTGTTAAATCTTTAGGGAATCCGAATGTATCGTACAATTCAAAAACTTTCGCTCCTGAAACTTCATTTCCGCTAGTTTCAGCAACTACTTTATCTAATAATTGTAAACCTTGATCTAAAGTTCTCAAAAATGAAGCTTCTTCTTCACGAATTACATTGGTAACCAATTGTTGTTGCGATTTGATTTCTGGAAAAAATTCGCCCATTTGATTCGCTAAAACTTCAACCAATTTATTGATGAAAGGTTCTTTGGTATTCAAAAAAGTAAATCCGTAACGAATCGCACGACGTAAAATTCTACGAATTACGTAACCTGCACCAGTGTTTGACGGAAGTTGTCCATCTGCAATAGCAAATGCAACTGCTCGAACGTGATCAACAATTACACGAATGGCAATGTTAGTTTTATTTTGTTCTTCACTTACATCTTTTACTTCGTTTGAAGTATATTTTAATCCTGTAATTTGTTCTACTTTTTCAATTAGCGGCGTAAAAACATCGGTATCATAATTGGAAGTTACATTTTGCATCGCCATACACAAACGCTCAAATCCCATTCCGGTATCTACGTGTTGCGCTGGTAATTTTTCTAACGAACCATCGGCTTTTCGGTTGAATTCCATGAAAACGTTGTTCCAAATTTCCACTACTTGTGGATGATCGGCATTTACTAAATCTCTTCCTGAAACAGCATTTCTTTCAGCATCCGTTCTCAAATCGATATGAATTTCAGAACATGGACCACATGGACCTTGATCGCCCATTTCCCAAAAGTTGTCTTTTTTATTTCCTAAAATAATTCGGTCTTCCGATACATATTGTTTCCAAATATCGAATGCTTCTTGGTCAAACGGAACATTTTCGGCAGGATTTCCTTCAAAAACAGAAACGTACAAACGGTCTTTGTCTAACTTTAAAACTTCTGTCAAGAATTCCCAAGCCCATGCTAAGGCATCTTTTTTGAAATAATCACCAAATGACCAATTCCCAAGCATTTCAAACATCGTATGATGATAGGTATCAAAACCTACGTCTTCCAAATCGTTGTGTTTACCTGAAACACGAAGACATTTTTGCGTATCGGCTATTCGTTTGCTTTTTGGCGTTCCATTTCCTAAAAAGTATTCTTTGAACTGAGCCATTCCTGAGTTATTAAACATCAAGGTTGGATCATCTTTTAGCACAATTGGCGCCGATGGGACAATTAAATGTCCTTTTGATTCAAAGAAATTGAGGTATGCTTTACGAATGTCTTGTGATTTCATTATTTTATATTTTCTGGTATTTTTTTAACCACATAGAAACATAGTTTTGATGCTTCATAAAAGACGTTTCACTTATTTTTAGTAAAACAGAGTTTCTATAGGTTTCAATTTTATTTATTATTCTGATATTTTTTTTAATTCTTGTAATGCTAATGGAAATTTTTCGTTCATGTAATTAATATATTCAGGAACGCAATCAATTTCGGCTGTTACGGTTGTAATTCCATCTTCTTCATTTAGTTTGTAGGTTTCAAAACTTCCTGTCCATTTTTCAGCTTCAGCATCAATTGGCAATTCTTTTAAATCTTTTAGCATTCCAATATGCTTAAAAATAAGCAATTTATTTGGAATAAGATAAAAAACATCGCTATACATTCCTTCAAAAGATGGCGCAATAAAATGAATTCTGCTTCCTAGTTCTATTTCACCTGTAAAATAAGTTCCAGCACAAAATGGCGTTGTCCATTCAGTGTACGATTTTTTATCCCACATTTTATTCCAAACAGTTTCTGCGGCAGCTTTAATTTCTTGAGTGAAAACTATTTTTTTAATTCCATAAAGATAGTTTCGCAAATTAGTTTTAACCAAAGCATTCCAACCCATTTCATAATTGGCTAATGTAAAATTTGTTCCAGCATCTGCAAAACTTTCAACACCTTCGTGAGTCAATGTTACTTTTGATTTTCCATCAACTTCATCAATTTTCCATGTTACAATTGAACTTCCTTTTGATTGTTCAGGATGCAACCAAGTATGTTGAAATAATTTATCTTCTTCAACTTTTAGAACTTCACCTTCATGAAGATACTCTTTTTTTCCACCTTCGTAAAATGAGAATTTATTCCCAATATTCAAATTGAAATTTGCAATATCAAAATACCAAATCTTCATAATTTCGGGTTGCGTGATTGCTTCCCAAACTTTTTCTTTGGTTGTATCAAAAATAGCTTCTATTGTAATTATACTCATAGCATTAAGGTTTCTAATTATTGAAAAAACAGCAGTAAAAATAGAAGAATTTAAAAAACATTCAATTTAAAAGTTAAAACTAAATGAAACATTTATTAAATTTGTTCGTATAACTATAGCTTACATCATTTTTTGAGCCACAAAAATAGTATATTTATAAGAAATGGCGAAGGTAAAATATTATTACGACCCTGAAAAATTAGCGTACAAGAAAATAAAAGTCAAAAAAAGAACAAAATTTGGCTATGCAATGATTTTTTTATTGGCTTCGGCACTGTTTGGAGTGTTGAGTTTTTTGGTTTTGATGAATACTTCGTTTTTTGAAACTCCTAAAGATAAAATTCAAGCAAGAGAAATTGAGAATTATAAAATTAGATACGCCTTATTGAATAAAAAAATCGACCAGCTTGATGAAGTTTTAGAAAATATTGAAGATAGAGACAATAATTTATATAGAATTTATTTTAACACTGCTCCAATAGATAATGACAAAAGAAAAGCAGGATTTAGAGATAAAAATAGGTATAAAGAATTAGAAGGCTACAACAATTCCGATTTGGTAATTTCGACTTCAAAACGAGTAGATGTTTTGACAAAAGAGTTAGCCATTCAATCGAAATCGTTAGATGAAATATTGAAATTAGCTAAAGCAAAAGACAAATTATTGTCAGCTATTCCTGCCATTCAGCCAGTAAAAAATGAAGATTTGAAACACATGGCATCAGGTTTTGGATATAGAAGTGACCCTTTTACCAAAGCAAGAAAAATGCACAAAGGAATGGACTTTACAGCACAAACTGGAACTCCAATTTATGCTACTGGTGATGGTGTTGTGCTAAAAGCAGACAATTCGCTTTCGGGATATGGAAATCATATTGAAATTGGGCACGGTTTTGGCTATTTGACTTTATATGCGCATTTGAGCAAGTACAAAGTTCGTCCAGGGCAACGTGTAAAAAGAGGTGACGTGATAGGATATGTGGGCAGCACAGGAAGAAGTCAAGCGCCACACTTGCATTATGAAGTACATAAAGATGGAAAAGTAGTAAATCCGATTAATTTTTACTACGGAACAATTTCGGCAGCAGAATATGTTGCGATTTCAAAAATTGCTAATCAAGAAAATCAATCCTACGATTAACGTATGTTGATTTAAGATTTTAAACAAAACTAAATGCAGATAGAACTTTCAAAAAGTAAATTATATTACAGTATAGGCGAAATAGCCACAGCTTTTGATGTGAATGCCTCACTAATTCGCTTTTGGGACAAAGAATTTGATATTCTTAAACCAAAAAAAAATGCGAAAGGAAATCGTATGTTTACGCAAGAAGATGTAAAAAACCTGCAATTGATTTATCATTTGGTAAAAGAACGCGGCTTTACACTAGAAGGCGCCAAAACACACTTGAAAGAAGGTCAGAAAAAAACGTTAGACAAATACGAAATCATAAATAAACTCGAAAGTATTAAAGCTGAACTGAATAGTATTAAAAACGAGCTTTGAGTTGGAAGATTTTAAAAAATAAATAAACTTTAAAACAATAAAATAAACTTTAAAAATTAGAAATTATGAGAAAATTTTTGCCTTGGATAATTGGAGTTGTAGTCCTTTTTGGAATTTATAGCTACGTTAAAGGAATCAATAACACTGCTGTAACACTTGATCAAGGTGTAAAAGAAAGTTGGGGTAATGTTCAAACTTCTTATCAAAGAAGAAATGACCTTATTGGTAATTTAGTAAAAACGGTTCAAGGTGCTGCAGAATACGAAAAAGGTACTTTAACTGCTGTAATTGATGCTAGAGCAAAAGCTACTTCGGTAACTATTGACCCAACAAATATTACTCCTGAACAATTAGCACAATTCAACCAAGCACAAAGTGGAATGAGTAGCGCATTATCAAGATTATTGGTAACTGTTGAGCAATATCCAAGTTTGAAAGCCAATGAGAATTTCTTAAAACTTCAAGACGAATTGGCTAGTACTGAAAATCAAATTCTTACAGCTAGAACTCGTTATAACGAAGCTATCAAACCATATAACAATCACGTGAAAGTTTTCCCAAATAACTTGTTTGCAGGAATGTTTGGTTTCAAAGAAAAACCATATTTTGAAGCTGTTGCTGGAGCAGAAAAAGCACCAGATGTAGAATTTAACTTTGACAAAAAAGAGGAAACTAAATAATGTCAAAAGTAGAAGATTTTTTAACCAATGCCGAAGAGAAAGAAGTAGTTGAAGCTATTCGTTTGGCTGAGAAAAATACTTCTGGCGAAATCCGTGTACATATAGAAAAAGAAACTGCTATCGCTCCGTTAGAAAGAGCGATGGCTGTTTTTTATGAACTCAAAATGACGGAAACCAAAGACCGAAATGGTGTTATTATTTATGTAGCTGTAAAAAGCAAACAATTTGCTATTTACGGTGACAAAGGCATAAATGATGTTGTTGAATCCGATTTTTGGGATTGTACCAAAGACATTATGAAAAACCATTTTGCAAAAGGAGAAAACAAACTAGCATTAGTAAACGGAATTCATAGAGCTGGAGAAAAACTAAAAGCATTTTTCCCTTTTGAAGATGATGATACCGATGAACTTTCTAACGAAATATCTAAAGGATAAAAGATGAAAAATCCAATTAACAAAATTCCAAATTCCAACTGGATATTTCAATTTACATTCTTGTTTATTCTTTTTGCAAGTAATTTAGCGTTTTCACAATTTAAAATTCCTGAAAAACCTAGTTTCCAAACTTCTGTCTACGACTATGCCAAACTTTTAAGTGATACTGAAAAATCACAATTAGAAGAAAAACTTATCAAATATTCTGATTCAACTACAACGCAAATTGTTGTTGTAACAGTTCCTACAATTGAAGGCGAAGATATTGGAATTTTAGCTCCAAAATGGGGACACGAATGGGGAATTGGTCAAGCCAAGGAAGATAATGGCGTTTTCATTTTACTTGCAGCTCAAGAACGAAAAATATGGATTGCTCCTGGATATGGAGTTGAAGACAAATTAGTAGCGGGCATTACTGGAGAAATTGTTAGAAATACAATCATTCCCGAATTTAAAGCGGGAAGTTATTATAATGGTTTAGATAAAGGTGCCGATGCTATTTTTCAAGTTCTGACAGGCAAATATAAAGGTTCACGAATTCAAGATGATGGAAAAGGCAGCTTCTTGCCTATTCTTATTTTTATTATTCTTTTTATAATAATTATAGCCATTATTTCTAAAAACAAAGGTGGAAATTCAGGAAATAGCGGCGGTAGCGGACCAAGTTTGTTAGACATCATAATTCTAAGCAACATGGGAAGAAGTAGTGGCGGAAGTTTTGGCGGCGGCGGATTTGGTGGTTCTTCTGGCGGCGGCGGATTCGGTGGTGGATTTGGTGGCGGTGGATTTTCTGGTGGTGGAGCTGGTGGTGATTGGTAAATTATAGTTTATTTAAAATGAAACATAATATATATTTAGTTTTTACTCTTTTACTTTCAATTTCTCTTTTCTCCCAAAATATTGAACTTAATGAAGATATTGAGAAGAGAATCTCAGAAATGGATTCGTTAATCTTAAACGAACCAAATGCTGGGAATTATTATATAAGAGGTTATCTGAAATACAATAAATTTCTTTACAAAGAAGCATTATCTGATTACGACAAAGCGATTTCACTTGAAGAAAAATCTGAATATTTTTTCAGTCGCGCGATGTTAAAAGATAAAATGGAAGATTATAAAGGTGCAATTGCTGATTATTCGACATGTATAAAATTGAGTGAAACACCTAAAAAAGCATTTTTTAATAGAGCTTTCTCTAAGTCAAATCTCAATGATTTTTCAGGTGCTCTTGATGATTATAACAAATCATTAGAAATTGACCCAGAAAATAAAGGTGCTTATTTAAACATTGGAATCATTAAAAAAGAACAAGGTAAATTTGCTGAATCAATAAAAGCTTTTGATAAAGCCATCATGTTAGATTCAAATTTTATCGATGCCATTCAAAACAGAGCAATTGCCAAGTCAATGCTAAATGATAAAGATGCAATTATTGACTTTAATCGAGTTATTGAATTAAACCCAAAAAGTGGTGAAGCATATTTAAACAGAGCTTTACACTACATAAATCACAAAACAAAGGGCACGTCTTGCGCAGATTTAAAATCGGCAAATAGTTATGGAATAACTAGAGCTAGAGAATTGATAACAAAATATTGCAATTAACAAAAACGCCTTTCGGATTGAAAGGCGTTTTTATTTAACTATTTTTCTCTTATGTAAATATCAATTGGCACTCCTGATAAATCCCAATTTTCTCTGATTTTATTTTCTAGAAAACGTTTATACGGCTCTTTTACATATTGTGGCAAGTTGGCAAAAAACACAAATTGTGGTGTTGCTGTTGGCAATTGCATACAATATTTAATTTTCACATATTTCCCTTTGGTTGCAGGTGGCGGATAACCTTCAATTACTTTAAGCATATAATCGTTGAATTTTGATGTTGGAATTCTTTGTTTTCTGTTTTCAAAAACTTCTACTGTTGCTTCTAGTGCTTTAAGCAAACGTTGCTTGGTTAATGCCGAAACAAAAAGAATTGGCACATCGGTAAAAGGCATTAGTTGCTCCTTAATTTTGTTTTCGTAATCTCGGGTTGACATGGTGTCTTTTTCTACCAAATCCCATTTGTTTACCAAAATCACGATTCCTTTACGGTTTTTTTCGGCTAACCAAAAGATACTTTGGTCTTGCCCTTCAAATCCACGAGTGGCATCGATTACTAATATACAAATGTCGGCATGCTCAATAGCTCTTACCGAACGCATTACCGAATAAAATTCTAAATCTTCTTTTACTTTAGCTTTACGGCGAATTCCGGCAGTATCAACTAAGTTGAATTCAAAACCGAAACGGTCGAACTTGGTATCGATTGCGTCTCGAGTTGTTCCTGCGATATCAGTTACCATGAAACGTTCTTTACCAATAAGCGCGTTGATAAAACTAGATTTTCCTGCATTAGGACGACCTACAACGGCAAAACGAGGCAATTCAACTTCTTCTTGAATTGGTTCTGGTTTTTCTGGGAAAGCGTTTACTACTGCATCTAACAAGTCTCCTGTTCCGCTACCTGAAATGCTTGCGAAAGTATAATATTCGCCTAAACCTAAGTTGTAGAATTCCATGGCGTCTTTTTCGCGCATGGCGTTATCTACTTTGTTTACTGCTAGAATTACTGGCTTGGTTACTTTACGAAGCAATCTTGCCACAGTATCATCCATTGGAGTGATTCCTTCTTCTACGTCTACAACAAAAATAATTACATCGGCTTCATCGATGGCTAGTTCAACTTGTTTGCGAATTTCTCCTTCAAAAACATCGTCAGAACCGCGCACATAACCACCCGTATCTATAACAGAAAATTCTTTTCCGTTCCAATCACTTTTTCCATAATTACGGTCTCTTGTTACTCCCGAAACCGCATCTACAATAGCATCTCTACGCTTTATCATTCTGTTAAAAAGAGTTGACTTTCCAACATTCGGTCTTCCTACTATGGCTACAATATTATTCATAATGATTTTAAATATTTTGCAAAGGTACTACTAATTTTATTTTTTTGTACCTTAGTAGTAGTGTAATACATAAAAAAATACAATCAGAAGAATTAAAATAATTACAAACTATGGAATTAGATAATAATGTAGTGCTTCGACCACGTTTTAACAAAGATGTTGACATGACTATTTCTGAAATTATTGAAAGAGCATCTAAACTTAAAGAAGAAGTAAAAGAAGATTATCGTGTAAAGATATCCGACCATCATATTTTCTTGTTTATTCTTTTAGCAAAAAGGCGTTATTATTCTCCACATTTACACATTGAACTTTCTGAAAATAAGGATAAAACTACACATGTAAAATGCTTATTTGGCCCAGATCAAACGGTTTGGACATTCTTTATGTTTTTGCATTTTTTTGTAGCTGGCGTTTTTTTAGTTTTTGGAATGTTTGCTATTTCTGATTGGATGCTCAAAGCTTCTGTAACGAAAGATTTGATGGTAATGGGTTTGATGGTTGTTGTATGGTTTTTGCTTTACTTTATTGCCAAACAAATACGTTATAATGGCAGACATCAGGTTATTGAGTTAAAACGTCTTTATTTGAGGATTGTTGAATAGCAAACTTGAGCAAGAATTCAATACATTTCCTCTACTAGCCCAGACAGGAATGGCATCCTTTTTCTTTTTTCTTTAAAAAGAAAAAGATAGAATGGATGGCTGGAACATGGATTACTGATAAAGCCCGAGCCATTCGCTTCTACTAAAAAAACTATTGATTGTAACCAAAACGCTTGAGCATATTGGCGTTGCTTCTCCAGTTTTTGTTGACCTTAACATACATTTCGATATGGATTTGCTTGCCGAAAAACTTTTCTAAATCGGCACGTGATTCCATTCCCACTTTCTTGAGAGCGGCACCTTTGTGACCGATGATGATTCCTTTTTGGGTATCGCGCTCCACCATAATTAGAGAGCGGATTCGGATGATGTTTTCGTCTTCAAAGAATTCTTCGGTTACGATTTCGACGGCGTAGGGAATTTCTTTGCTGTAATTGAGAAGGATTTTTTCGCGGATGGTTTCGTTGACAAAAAAACGCTCAGGTTTGTCGGTCAACTGATCTTTGGGATAATAAGCAGGCGATTCGGGCAACAACGAAATTATTCGGGCGAAGACTTCGGGAACATTAAAATTTTGCAAAGCTGAAATAGGAAATATTTCGGCATTTGGCACTTTGGCAGTCCAGAAAGCGACTTGCTCTTCGAGTTGTTCTTGATTAGAATTATCAATTTTGTTGAGCAATAAAAGCACTGGGATTTTGGCGTGAATGATTTTATTAAAGAAAGCTTCGTCTTTTAGTTCTTGCTCTCCTATTTCGACCATGTAAACTAGAATATCGGCATCTTCAAAGGCAGATTTCACGAAATTCATCATAGATTCTTGCATTTCGTATGCTGGTTTTATGATTCCTGGCGTGTCGGAAAGAATTAGTTGAAAATCGTCACCATTTACGATTCCAAGTATTCTATGGCGCGTTGTTTGGGCTTTGGAAGTGATTATAGATAAACGTTCGCCAACAAAGGCGTTCATTAGTGTTGATTTACCAACATTTGGATTTCCAATAATATTTACAAAACCTGCTTTATGCGCTGTCATACTTTTATTTTTTGCAAAGGTACTCATATCAGGTGAATAGTAGAAATAAAAGATTTTTTTAATTTTTTTGTTGCGCGTATCGATATTCGTTGTATATTTGCACTCGAAACATCGCGGGATAGAGCAGTAGGCAGCTCGTCGGGCTCATAACCCGAAGGTCACAGGTTCGAGTCCTGTTCCCGCTACTAAGTAAGCCATTCAGAAATGAGTGGCTTTTTTAATTTGGATAAGTCAATGAGTGACAAATTAGTCCAAATCCAATTCACATAGCTAAACATGACTAACTCCAACGGTATTTGCTGGAGTTTTTTTACATAATAAATATAGCGCTAACGATATTATATTCTATTACATAGCATCAAAATGATACCTACAATAAACATATTTAAAAAAATATTCTTCAGGTTCAGGAGCTTTCATAAGATGTACAAATTCATTTAGTGGCACATCAAAATAATGGTGAATTACTTCGAGTTTGAATTCGATTTCTAAAACTTCCTTTATTTCATCATATCCTACCGATACGATATTATCGGTACTTTTTACGGGATATCTGTTCATGGCGTCTTAATTTTTTTACTATTTAACTGCTATAAGGTTCTTGATGCATTCTTGTTCCAATACACTTCACAAAAGACACTCAAACTGACACAGTGAACTTTATTATGCCAAACATAAACCCAATAAAATACATTTCCTTACGGTTTCCCGTAAAGCAATTGATTATTTTAGTAGAATTAATGGATTTTTAATGAAGTTCATATTACTGCACGAAAAAAGGGTAAAACTTCACAGTTTATGACTCGCTGTGAAGTTTCTTAGCAACCAAACTATACTATATCTAAAAACAATTTATATAATCCTATTCTACCTTGAACAGTTTTAATTAATTGATTTTTTAAATATTTTATTTTTTGATACTCATCTATTCTTCATGTTTTTTGCTTAGTTTTAGTGTTTAGTTTTGTTTCTCGCTATGCAAGTTAAACACAATAGGTAACAAAAAACATCCCCATTAATAGGGATATTTTATTTTTCTTTAAGAAGTGATTTTTATCTAAAAATACATACTAACAAACTGATAATCTATAACTTATTTCAAATATTTATAAATAATCTCAAAAAAATACTCGAAAAAAGCTTTAAAAAAAACGTCAGGTTTAACATATAACACGCAAAAACAACTCCTTTTGAAGAAGTTATTCTAAAAATATATCTAACAAAAAAAGTCCCCACTTTCATGGGGACTTTTATTTATAAATCATATAATCTTATTTTCTTGTAATAAGAAACTCAGATCTTCTGTTTTTCTGATGTTGCTCTTCTGTACAAGAAGATTCGTTTGTTGGCTCACAACCACAATCGTTTGTTAACTGTGATTCTCCATAACCATTTGCAACTAATCTTGCTTTATTTACTTTTTTACCAACTAACCAACCTTTTGTTGATTTTGCTCTTCTATCTGATAAGGCTTGATTGTATTTAGCTGTTTGACGACAGTCGGTGTGTGAACGAATGTCTAATTCCATTGTTGGGTAATCTTCTAAAACAACTAAGATTTTAGCCAGTTCTACTTCGGCATCTGGACGAATGTTTGATTTGTCTAAATCGAATAAGATGTTTTTGATGTCAAAAAACTTAGCCAAA
>NZ_JAPZSP010000020.1 GCF_027531705.1 Flavobacterium sp.
ATAAACGAACGTATAACTTTCAATGGAAAAGCGGGTGTGCCTGTTGGAGGTATTAATCAATCTGCTATTGTTGGAAATGTCGAAATACAATACCGAGTTAACGAAGATGGTACTTTGAATTTGAAGTTCTTTAACAGAGAAAACGATATTAATTATCTTGGTCAAAACATTGGCTACACACAAGGTTTCGGAATTTCGTATGAAGTTGATTTTGACACTTTTCAAGAACTACTTCACAAGATATTCAAAAACCAAAAGATTGAAAAAGAAAAACAATCTGAAAAAGAAGTTCCTGATTCTGAAGTTCTACCAGAATTTATAAACTTTACTGATTCTTCCAAAAAGAAAAAAGAAACTACCGAACAAAAGAAAGAGTCGGCACCTCAAGAGGATTAATTTTTCATCTAAATAAGTAAAAATTAAAAACTTATCAACGAAAACGTTTGAATTTACCATATTTTATCATATTGGTAAAATTCAGGTGCTTTATATGGTTATTCTTTGCTAAATTTACATTTTAAAACATAAAAATATGTCAAAAACGATAAAAAAAATAGCTGTCCTAACATCTGGTGGTGACTCTCCAGGAATGAATGCTGCTATTCGTTCTGTGGTTAGAACTTGTGCCTATTATAATGTTGATTGTGTTGGAATTTACAGAGGTTATCAAGGAATGATAGAAGGTGATTTTAAAGAAATGGGACCACGTTCTGTACACAATATTATAAACAAAGGTGGAACAATTTTAAAATCAGCTCGTTCAAAAGAATTTATGACAGTTGAAGGTCGTGCAAAAGCACACAAAAATTTAGTTGAAGCTGGAGTTGAAGCATTAGTAGTTATTGGTGGTGATGGTTCTTTCACAGGAGCAGAAGTTTTTAATAACGAATATAATTTTCCAGTAATGGGAATTCCAGGAACTATCGATAATGATATTTTTGGAACAAGTCACACATTAGGTTACGATACTGCATTAAATACTGTTGTTGAATGTATTGATAAAATTCGTGATACAGCAAGTTCTCATAACCGACTTTTCTTTGTGGAAGTTATGGGAAGAGATGCTGGTCACATTGCACTAAACGCAGGAATTGGAGCAGGAGCAGAGGAAATTCTTATTCCTGAAGAAGATTTAGGTTTAGAAAGACTTTTAGAATCATTAAGAAAAAGCAAATTATCTGGAAAATCTTCAAGTATCGTGGTTATTGCAGAAGGCGATAAAATAGGTAAAAACGTATTCGAATTAAAGGATTATGTTGAAGAAAATATGCCAGAATATGATGTTCGTGTTTCTGTATTAGGTCACATGCAACGTGGTGGCTCACCTTCATGTTATGATAGAGTTCTAGCATCAAGATTAGGAGTTAAAGCAGTTGAATCTATTTTAGAAGGAAAATCAAATTTTATGGTTGGAATTCTTAATGATAAAGTTGCACTTACACCACTTGAACAAGCTATTAAAGGTCATTCAGAAATAGATCACGAATTAGTAAGAGTTTCTGATATAATGACAACATAGTTCAATATCAAAAATCAATTGCAATATCAAAAATCAAAATCAATTACAATATCAAATAATAATACAATATAAAAATAAAATAAGATGTCAAAAGTAAAATTAGGAATAAATGGTTTCGGAAGAATTGGAAGAATCGTTTTCAGAGAAACATTTAACAGAGATAATGTAGAAGTAGTAGCTATCAATGATTTATTAGATGTAGATCACTTAGCTTATTTATTAAAATATGATTCAGTTCACGGTCGTTTCAACGGAAAAGTGGAAGTTAAAGACGGACAACTTTATGTAAATGATAAATTCATCAGAGTTACTGCAGAAAGAGATCCAAAACTAATCAAATGGGATGATAAAGACGTTGATGTTGATATCGTTGCAGAATGTACTGGAATTTTCACCACTTTAGAAACAGCTCAATATCATATTGATGGTGGTGCTAAAAAAGTAGTTATTTCAGCTCCATCTGCTGATGCTCCAATGTTTGTAATGGGTGTAAATCATACAGAAGCAAAAGCTACAGATACTGTTGTTTCTAATGCTTCATGTACAACAAACTGTTTAGCGCCATTAGCAAAAGTTATCAATGATAATTTCGGAATTGTTGAAGGTCTTATGACAACTGTTCATGCTACAACCGCTACTCAATTAACTGCTGACGGACCATCAAGAAAAGATTGGAGAGGCGGACGTGCTGCAAGTGTAAATATTATTCCTTCATCTACAGGTGCTGCTAAAGCTGTTGGAAAAGTAATTCCTGCATTAAATGGAAAACTAACAGGTATGTCGTTCCGTGTTCCTACAGTTGATGTTTCTGTAGTTGACTTAACTGTAAAATTAGCTAAAGAAACTTCTTATGAAGATATTATGGCAGTTTTGAAAAAAGCTTCAGAAAATGAAATGAAAGGAATTTTAGGATATACTGAAGATGATGTTGTTTCTCAAGATTTTGTTGGTGATTCAAGAACTTCTATCGTAGATGCTAAAGCAGGAATAGGATTGAATTCTACTTTCTTCAAATTAGTTTCTTGGTATGATAACGAATATGGTTATTCAAGTAAATTAATTGATTTAGCTGTACATATTGCAAAATTATAATATATTTGAAATCCCGTTGCCTAACTAGTAACGGGATTTTTTCACAAAAAAACTAAACAAACCAAATAATTAGCGTTAGTTCTAGTCACTAATCACTAATTACTAATCACTTAACAAAATGAAATTATTAGTTGATAGTGGTTCTACAAAAGCTGACTGGATAGCCATTGATGACAATGGAAAAGTCCTTTTTACCACACAAACATTGGGTTTAAATCCTGAAATTTTAAAAAAAGAAGATGTAATAAGCCGATTGGATGCAAAGTTTGATATTGAGCATAACAAAGAAAAAGCTACGCATCTTTTTTTCTACGGAGCAGGTTGTGGAACCGAAAGAATGAAAGATTTTTTAGCAGATGTTTTTAAAGAATATTTCCCAAATGCAGCAGTAGCTGTTCATGAAGATACTTATGCTGCTGTTTATGCAACAACTCCAAAAGGCGAACAAGCCATTGTTTGCATACTCGGAACAGGTTCTAATTGTAGCTTTTTTGACGGAACAGTTTTGCATCAAAAAGTACAATCGTTAGGTTACATTGCTATGGATGATGGTTCAGGAAATCGTTTTGGACGTTCATTGATTCGCGGATATTATTTCAATAAAATGCCAAAAGATTTAGCCAAAGAATTTGAAGAAGAATACAATTTAGATGCCGATTATATCAAAGCTAATTTGTATAAAGAAGCCAATCCAAATGCCTATTTAGCCACTTTTGCTAAGTTTATCATCAAAAATAAAGATACTGAATTTTGTAAAAAAATCATTTACAAAGAATTAAAGAAATTTGCTAAAAACTACATTATGCAATATGAAAATTGCAAAGAAGTTCCAGTACATTTTGTAGGTTCAATAGCTTTTTATTTGAAAGATGAATTAACAGAAATTCTAACTGAATACGGAATTCAAATAGGAAACGTTTTAAGACGACCAATCGACGGATTAATCGCTTACCACGTTTTGAATAAATAATAGAATAGAACCTGAAAAGAAATTTTCAGGTTTTTTTTGCGATATTTGTGTCACCCTGAGCGCAGTCGAAGGGCTTTGATCATTAAAATTGAATAAACTTGATAAATAACTAATCAATTAAAAGAGGATTACTTCGTGCCTCGCAATGACTTATGGAAATAGCAATAATTGCCCACGACGGAAAAAAAGCTGACATGGTTCAGTTTCTAGATAAAAATAAGCATATTCTTCACAAAGAAAACATCAAACTTATAGCCACTGGCACAACAGGCGGAAAAGCCGAAGCAGCTGGATTTAAAGTCAAAAAAATGCTTTCAGGACCACAAGGTGGCGATGCACAAATAGCGGCTCGCGTAGCCGAAGGGAAAACAAAAATGGTCTTATTCTTCAAAGATCCCAACTCAAGCCATCCGCACGAACCCGACATTAATATGTTAATAAGGATTTGTGATGTTCACAATGTACCATTAGCCACTAACGAAGCTACAGCACAATTGTTGCTTTTGGGAATTGATGAGATGGAGTAGGAGTTTTGTATATATAGCAAAATTTCAACGTTTTGTTGCTTTTCACAGCTTCTTATTTTGCTTACTAACATTCACATATACAACAAAAAATTTAGTTTTAAAAATTGCATTCTATAAATAAATCCCAAGCTAGCCAGTGCGAGAAACAACTTTTAGTAGTTGTTTTTATTTAATCCAACCAACTTTTTTTTTCCAAAGATCAATTTCAATTTTTCTTTCATTAAGGTTTTTTGGTGCTTTTTGATTTTCATTTTTTGCTTGTTGTCTTATTTTTTGTGTTTGTTCTTCTATAGTGCATAATCCAATTTTTAATCTTCGAATGTTGACCTTCGAAAAATCATCACAAATATTTGGACTTAATTCACCATTTTCGTCCCAGTCAAATTGAGTTCCATATAATTGAGGTTTTCCCTCCAATACAGCTATTCTATCTGATAAATAAGCCAAATTTTTTTCGCAATTTTTATTTTCAACGCTTATATTCTCTAAAAGCTTCAAGCATTTTTTCATAAAATAAGGTTCACTAATAGAATGTTGTATTATTAGCCAAGCAGATTCATTTGCTTCAATTCCAACTTTTTCAATTGTAGGAAAACCGACCTTATCAATAATCTCATTAAGTTTTTTTGCATTGCTAATGTGAAGATTTTCCATTTCAACATCATAACCTTGAGAGAGTTTTTTTTTCTCAATCAATTTTTCTCTTAATTCTAAGTCAGTATTTTTTAATTTGATTAAATCATTTGCAACTTTAGAATAATTCATTTTATTGGAAAATTTTTAAGGTTATGATGTGTAAAAAACAGTTACTAACTAACGTCTATTTACATAAACAACAATTGTAAATATAAAAAAATCCCAAAAAGTTTTCACTCTTAAGGATTACTATTTTTCTGTCAACGTTAATTTACTTAACTGCTATCATTGAGATTTCAACATTCACGCCTTTTGGTAAGCCAGCTACTTGTACCGTTTCTCTTGCTGGTGCGGTTGACTCGTTAAAATAGCTTCCGTAAACACCGTTTATTTTGGCAAAGTCATTCATATCCATAATGAAAATGGTTGTTTTTACCACGTTTTCATATGTCATTTCGGCTGCTGCTAAAACCGCTTTCATGTTTTCCATTACTTGCTTGGTTTCGGTTTCAATATCATCAAGAACCAATTCCATTGTAGCAGGATTCAAGGCTATTTGCCCAGAAGTATAAAGTGTATTTCCCACCAAAACCGCTTGGTTATAAGGACCAATAGGAGCAGGAGCATCGCTAGTAATTATTATTTTTTTCATGTGCAAATTGTTATCTAAATTCTAAACTCAAATTTCTAAATTCTAAATTCTGAAATTATCTCGGTTTATTTTTCTCCCACTTAATATCGCTAAGAACACCCGCTTTTATTCCAATAAAAAATCCCCAAAATGAGTTGTTTCCAAAAGGCGACCAGTTAAAATCCATTCGCCAACTCAATAAATCTCTTTCAAATCGAAGTTGGGTAAACGTAACACCTTTTTGTACAAAATCATAACCAGTAGAAGCTCCAATTTTCCATTTGGGCGACAAATCAGTATTCATAGAAACCATTAAAGAGTTTCCAGAAATTTTCTTTTCACGTCTATCATTGCTATAAGTCAGCTGATAGGCGAGTGTCATATCCCAAGGAATTACCGATTTGAAAAACCCTTTAAAGTTGTCTTCTTCGTCATCATCGTCGGTAAATTGGCTTTCTCGTCGGTCACTAAAATCGACATTCGTACCAAATAAGTCATCTTCTCGACCACCATTTCGCGCACCTTGTTTGTTTTTTTTCTTTTCATCTTCGCCACCTTTGCTTGAAAGTGAATAATTCAAAGTCATATTGGCACTTGTCATTCTAAACAAACTTCCACCATTATCAATATTAAACATGTTGATTGTTTTTCCAGAATTATCAAGCGCGTATGGGTTTAATGTCATTCCAAAATTAACGTTCATTTTGTCTTTAAATAATAATGTTCCGCCGCTAACTCTCAAAGGTGACCAACGCAACGAATCGGCAATTACATTATAACTAGTTTGAAAGTTAAGATTGTTAAGCAACATTATTTTTTTAGGTTCCGTTTTGGTACTGTCTTTATCAGTAACTTTTGCTTCAAAAGTATTGCTTAAACTAAATCCGAAACTATTGGATTTACTAATTCCTGGTGCTCCGTACATTCCGCCTTCAAAACGGGTGTATTCTTTAATTTCCATACGACCACTTGCGTCAGAAGCATAAGTATCGTAATATTTTTCAAAACTTGGTGTATAACTATATGATAAGTTTGGTTTCATGACATGACGAATCGACTTGATTTTTTTGTTTTCACCCAAATTAAATGTTCCGTAAACCGTTGTTCCAATACCTGTTGAATAGGAATAGGTTCTAAAAGCATCAAAACCATTAACAGTTGAAGTTATATCTTTATCTGAATTAGCATCATATTCTCTTTTAATAGTTTTCAAATACCAAATTTCTTCATAATTTACAGATGATGAAACGCTAAAATATTTCATAACCTTAAAGTTGGTACTCAACGGAATAGAGTGTTTCATACCAGTCATTGCTTCTTTAAACATTTCTGATTTAAAAAAGAATTCATCAGTTGTTTTAAAACGATTTTCGCCAAGCAAATTATATTGTAAATTGATATTTTTAAAAAATCCTTTTTTTGGTGCATCTTTTGGTGCAAATGGAAATATTCTGTCAACACTAACTTGAAGCGTTGGCAACGTCATATTTATTTCTTGCGATTGCGTGTTCTGGCTATGAGTAGCCGTTAACGACATATTAACTTGAGGAACAGAATTAAATGTTTTGGAATACGAAATAGATGAGCTTAATGTATTGTTCAACTGCGAACCAACATTTACTTGATTAAGAGATTGTTGAAAATACTTGCTACTTCCTAAATTCACCGAAGCCGAGAATCTAGAATTCGGATTTGCTTTTCCATCTTGCGAATGTGACCATTGAATATTATAAATTCTCGATTTTGAATAATTTGGAAAGCCGCGTTCTTCAAAAATTTGATTTTCAAAACGCACATTCACATTTCCTCTAAATTTATATCGTTTTGCATAACTCGATTCAAATCGCATGGCATAACTTCCATTGGTATAATAATCGCCAAGAATGGCTAAGTCGTACATATCGCCAAGTGCAAAATAATAACCTCCATTTTGCAACGCATAACCTTGAGCACGCGTATCATTAAAAGTTGGAATAATCAAACCCGAAACACTTTCGGTAGTCATTGGAAAAAAGGCAAAAGGTAAGGCAAGAGGTGTTGGTACATTGGCAATTACCATATTGGTCATACCTGTAACCACTTTTTTTCCGGGAACAAATTTTACTTTGTTAGTTTTAAAATAATATTCTGGATCTTCAATATCTTTGGCAGTTGTAAATCGTGCACCTTTTAAGAAATAGACTGAGTCATTTTCTCTTTTTGAAATTTCTGCTTTTACTTTAAATTCACCTTGATCGGTTCTAGAATTCCAAATTAATGCTTTTTTGGTTTTAAAATTGAATCTAATAGAATCGGGTTCTACAACATTTGCACCTTGTTTGAAAACGGGTAATTGTGTATACTTTCCAGTTGAATCTTTTATTCTACCAGCATAAACTTCATCTTTTTCATAGTCTAAAACGATGATTCCCGACGTTAATTCGATGTCTTGATAGTATAATTCAGCTTTATTATAAAGTGTAATTCTTTTCTTTTCTTGATCTATTTTTTCATAGTCAACTGCTTTTCTTTTGATTTTACTTTCTATAACAGACTTCTTTTTTTTGACAGAATCTGTCTTGGTAGAATCTTTTTCGGTAAGTAAACTTGGTATTGAAATATGAGTGCTATCTGCTTGTTTATTAGCAGGTATAGTCAAGGTTTTATTGCCAATTTCTTGTGAATAACTTTTGGATATTCCAATTGTTAGGAAAATTGCTGATAAAACGATATTAAATAAGTTTGTGCGCAAAGGTTTAAATACTATTTTTGTAAAAATATGGCGTAATTATTGATACGCCAAACATACGTATTAATTTTCGCCAAAAATAAACATTTATAAATTTTAAAACGATACGCTTTTTATAAAAATTAACTTTATTAGTTCTATGAACATTAAACATAAATTTAGATTACTACTATTTCTTTTTGTTTTTGTATTTACTACGAATGCAATTTGGGCACAAAATAGTGAAAAGTTTATTGTAACACTTGATGCAGGGCATGGAGCACATGACCCAGGAGCTAAATATAATGGACATACCGAAAAAGAAATTACACTTGCAATAGTTCTTAAAACGGGAAAAATATTAGAAAAGCATTCAGATATTGAAGTTGTTTATACACGTAAAACAGATGTTTTTATCGATTTAGTTGAACGTGCAAATATTGCAAATCGTGCTGGAGCCAACATTTTTGTTTCTATTCACTGCGATGCAATTGCTAGGGCTGAAGCCTATGGTTCTCAATCATTTGTAATGGGTATTAACAAAAACGCGTCTAATTTAGCGGTCTCAAAAAGAGAAAACTCGGTTATTACTTTAGAAAAAGATTATAAGAAAAACTACAAAGGTTTTGATATAAATAATCCCGAAACTATTATTGGAGCAACTGTTTTGCAAGAGCAATATATGGATAACAGTATTTCGTTAGCAAGCAAAATTCAAGAAAAGTTTACGCATGATTTAGGAAGAAAAAACAGAGGTGTTTCTCCTGCGCCATTTATGGTGTTGCATAAGGCTTCAATGCCAAGAGTTTTGGTTGAAACAGGATTTATATCCAATCCTAGTGAAGGAAATTATTTGGGTTCTGAGTTTGGTCAAAATCAAATTGCACAAGCAATAGCTGATGCCATAATTAGTTATAAAAGAGAATATTATGGAACAAATGATGATGATTTTAAAGAAAAACCTAAGTATAGTAAGGAAGAAGTAAAAGAAATAACAAAACCTATAAAAGAAGAAGTTGTTGTTCCTGCCAAAACAGATACAGTAGTTCCAAAAGCTGAAAATATTGTGAAAACTGATAGTTTAAATGAAACTGACGGAATTATTTTCAAAGTTCAAATCATGGCTGCTAATCAGAAACTTGATTTAAAACCTAAAAATTTTAAAGGGTTGAAAAATGTTGATATGAAATATGAAACAGGTGGATTATACAAATACACTTATGGCACAACATCTGATTATCAAACGGCTAAAATGAATCTTCAAGAAGCAAAAGATAAAGGTTTTACAACAGCTTATCTTATAGCCTTTAAAGATGGAAAAAGAATAGACATTAAAGACGCTATCAAATAAAAAAAATAATCTAAATTTGTTAAAAACTACTTATTTTGAAATTTACAAGAGAAATTAAAACCGCCATATTAGTCATTGCCTCAATAGTATTATTTATTTGGGGCTATAGTTTTTTAAAAGGAAGCAACATACTAAATGATCATAAAAAATTGTATGTTGAATACGAAAACGTTGAAGGTCTTGCAACTGGAGCACCTGTGACTGTTAGTGGAAAAATTATTGGAAAAGTAAATTCAATTAACTTGACCAAAATGGGGAAATTATTGATTGAACTTCAAATTAACGAAGAAGATTTTCCTATTTCTAAATCAAGTGTTGCTCAAATATATGAGCCTGGTTTTATTGGCGGAAAACAAATTGCTATTATTCCAAATTATAAAGATCAGAACATGGCTGTAACCGGTGATAGACTGATGCCAAATGTAAAAATTGGTTTGATTTCATCTTTCGGAGATAAATTAGAACCGCTTCAAGAACGTTTAGAAAAATTGTTGGCAAATGCTGATGTTATGATTACTAATATCAATTCCGTTTTAGACGCACAAACACAAGCCAATTTAAAAGCAGCTGTAAAAGAATTGAACACAACGTTAGCTAATTTCAGTCATGTTTCTTCAAATATTGATGGAATGTTAGTTGAAAACAAAGCCAAAATTGGTTCTGCTGTTACTAATTTAGACAAAACAACGCAAAGTTTTGCCAATATTTCTTCCGACTTGGAGAAAGCAAAATTGAACGAAATGGTTACTAAATTACAAACTACTTTAGATAATGTAAACAAAATCATGACAAGTATCGAATCAGGAAATGGAACGGTTGGTAAGTTGATGAAAGATGATAAAATGTACACCAATTTCACCAAAGCATCCAAAGAATTAGAATTACTGCTTCAAGATTTGCGATTAAATCCAACCAGATATGTCAATGTTTCTCTTTTTGGAAAGAAAAACAAACCTTATAATGAACCAGTTTCCGATACAATCAAAAAGTAAAAACTAACCGCTATGAGTTTTTTAGATAATATACTATTTGCAATTCTCCTTATTATAGGTTTTGGCTATTTTGCTATCAATGTAAAAAAGCTAATTCGTAATATTAAATTAGGTCAAGATATTGACAGAAACGATAATTCCTCGCAACGATGGAAAAACATGACTATGATTGCGCTTGGTCAATCTAAAATGGTAAAAAGACCAATTGCTGGATTTTTACACATTATAGTTTATGTAGGTTTTGTAATTATCAATATCGAATTACTAGAAATTATTATTGATGGTCTTTTTGGAACACACAGAGTATTTTCTGGTTTAGGAGGTTTGTATAATTTCTTAATTGGTTCTTTTGAAATACTAGCATTATTAGTTTTAGTTACAGTAATTGTATTTTGGATAAGAAGAAACGTAATCAAATTAATACGTTTTACAAGTTCTGATTTAAATGGTGCTCCAAAGAAAGATGCCAACACAATTTTATATTTCGAAATAGTTTTAATGTCATTATTTTTACTAATGAATGCAGCCGATTTCCATTTGCAAAATGTAGTTGGCGGATTCGGACATTATCATCAAGCTGGTTCTTTTCCTGTTTCACAATTTATTGCGCCAATTTTTGATGGAATGAATAACCAACTTGTTGCCATTTTAGAAAGAACATTCTGGTGGTTGCATATTGTCGGAATTTTATGCTTCTTAAACTATTTATACTTTTCAAAACATTTACACATTTTATTAGCATTCCCAAATACATTTTATGCAGATTTGAATGCAAAAGGAAAGTTTGATAACCTTGAAAGTGTAACAAAAGAAGTTAAATTAATGATGGATCCAAACGCTGATCCATTCGCTGCTCAGCCTGTCGATGAAAATGCAGCTCCAAGTAAGTTTGGTGCTTCCGATGTTCAAGATTTGAATTGGGTGCAACTGCTAAATGCCTATACTTGTACAGAATGTGGACGTTGTTCATCTGCATGTCCAGCGAATCAAACTGGCAAAAAATTGTCACCAAGAAAAATCATGATGTCAACTCGTGATAGACTAGAAGAAGTTGGTAGAAATTTGGATGCAAATAAAGGAGTTTTTGTTCCAGATAATAAATCGCTATTAAACGATTATATCACTACTGAAGAGCTTTGGGCGTGTACATCATGTAATGCTTGCGTAGAAGAATGTCCAGTAAGTATAAGTCCATTGTCTATTATTATGGACATGAGAAGATACTTGGTTATGGAGCAAAGTGCAGCACCACAATCATTAAATGCAATGATGACCAATATAGAAAATAATGGTGCTCCATGGCAATACAACCAAATGGACAGATTAAACTGGAAAGACGAAAATTAAATATAAATAAACCTGATATTTTCCCTTTGTGAGGCTTGGGAAATTGTCAAATGAAATTAAAAAACTGAAAAAAATGAAAGCGGAAGACATCGAAAAAAACCTCCAATCGTTAACTGAAAATGGACAACATTTAAGTCCAATTTTAAAAGAAGGAATTAAAAATTATTTAATAGATATTGACGGAACAGTTTGTGACGACATTCCAAACGAAGAACCAGAAAGAATGCTAACTGCAGAAGTTTATCCTGATGCATTGATAACATTGAACAAATGGTATGATGAAGGACATATTATTTTCTTTTTTACTTCAAGAACTGAGGCTCATAGAGAATATACTGAGCGTTGGTTGAAACAACACGGTTTCAAATACCACGGCATTTTGTTTGGAAAACCTCGAGGTGGAAACTACCATTGGATAGACAATCACTTGGTAAAAGCAACTCGTTACAGAGGAAAATTTACCGATTTAATAGAAAAAGAAGTAACCATCGAAGTTTTTGACGATGGACAACATGAATAATTTTGATTAAAGAATAACGATTTTTGATTGTAGAATTTATCAGTTATGTTTTTCTAAACTCATAAACTTCTAAACTCATAAACTCATAAACAATAAAATATGTCAGAAGTTTTAATTGTGCCTACAATGGCCGAAATGATGGCTCAAGGCAAACAACCAGAAGTATTATTTTGGGTTGGATGTTCTGGTAGTTTCGATGATAGAGCAAAACGTATTACAAAGGCTTTCGTGCGAATTTTAAATCGTGCTAAAGTTGATTTTGCTGTACTTGGAACCGAAGAAAGTTGTACAGGTGATCCAGCAAAACGTGCCGGAAACGAATTTTTATTTCAAATGCAAGCTATGATGAACATTGAGGTTCTAAATGCTTATGAAGTTAAAAAAATTGTAACCGCTTGTCCGCATTGTTTCAACACAATTAAAAATGAATATCCTGAATTAGGCGGAAAATATGAAGTTGTTCATCACACAGAATTTTTAAAATCATTATTAGATTCTGGAAGATTAACAATTGAAGGCGGACAATTCAAAGGAAAACGAATTACGTTTCATGATCCATGTTATCTGGGAAGAGCGAATAATATTTATGAAGCCCCAAGAGATTTAATTCAAAAATTAGATGCTGAATTGGTCGAAATGAAACGTTCCAAAGCTAATGGTTTATGTTGTGGTGCTGGTGGTGCGCAAATGTTTAAAGATGCTGAACCAGGAAACAAAGAAATAAACGTTGAAAGAACAGAAGATGCTTTAGAATTAAAACCAGAAATTATTGCAGCTGGTTGCCCATTTTGTAACACAATGCTAACGGATGGTGTAAAGGTAAAAGAAAAAGAAAGTGAAGTAAAAGTGCTTGATATTGCTGAATTGATAGCAAATGCGCAAGATTTATAATTATGAAATATATTTATTTAGCATTTTTATTTTTTTTTAGTTTCTGGAATGTAACAGCTCAAGAACTAATTGATGTTGTAACGGCAGAAGTTTGTTCTTGCTCAGAACTTAAAAAAGAAAAGCTCGCAGGTTTAAAAGATGAAAAACTTCAATTCGAACTTGGGTTGTGTATTTTGGCAAGCTATTCTAAACATACTTCTGAAATTAAATCTACTTATGGTGATTTGTTGGTAGAAAAAGATAAAATGGAAAAATTCGGTGGTGATATTGGTATAAAAATGGCAACGATTTGTCCAGATAAATTACTCTATTTTGCTGGAAGTATGGAATTTGATGACGACGATACTGTTGTAAAATCAAATAGCACCATTGAAGGCAAGATTGTTGAAATAAAAATTGATCAGTTTGCCACAATTGTTGTAAAGGATAAAAATGGAAGAGTTCATAATTTCTTGTTTTTGAATTATTTTGATACAGCTTCATTATTTACAAATGATGAAATCAAAAAGAATGATTTTATTAGTGTTAATTATTCAGAATCTGAGATTTACGACCCTAAAAACAAAGAATTTCGTTATTATAAAATCATTTCTGGTTTAGAAAAAAAATAAAAAAATGTACATACCATTTGAAACATTACCCGAAGAATCTCGCATTTGGATATACCAATCCAATCGTAAGTTTTCTGATACCGAAATCGCTGAAATCGAAAAAGATTTAGTTGAATTTCTAACCAATTGGTCAGCACATGGAAGTTCTTTAGAAGCTTCTTACCAAATAAAATACAATCGATTTATAATAATTGCAATTAATCAAGAAGTTCATCCTGCAACGGGTTGTTCGATTGATTCTTCTGTTTCGTTTATTCAAAATCTAGAAAAGAAATACGAAGTTGATTTGCTAGATAAAATGAATGTTGCTTTCAAGCAAGGTGAATTTATAACCTACAAAACCTTACTTGATTTTAAAAAATTAGCTAAAGAGAAAGCAGTTTCTGAAAATACAATTGTTTTTAATAATTTAGTGAATACCATACAAGAATGGAACGAAAGTTGGGAAGTACCAGCAGCCGAAAGTTGGCATAGTCGTTTCTTTTAAAAAAAAATCAAATAGCAGTATGAATTATAATCAAAAAAACCTTTTTGTTAAGGTACTTTTTATGGTAACAATTGTTGTTATTACTATAAACTGTGCTTCTAAAAAAAGTAATATAACACCAATTTCTAAAACACCTGCTGTTCAAGTTGTAAAGAAAAAAGAAATAATTGGTGATGATCACGAAATTGTAGAAGAAGTTCAAGAAGTGACCATTCCAAAATACACAAAAGATTCTACAGATTATTTTTCTGATTCATCACTTGAAATCCAGTGGTCTGATAGCATTTACAATACATTAAGTCTTGACGAAAAGATTAGCCAATTGATGATGGTAGGAGCATATCCTAACAAAGACGAAGTTCATTATACTGCTGTTGATTCTTTAATCACAAAATATAAAATTGGTGGTTTGATTTTTTTTCAAGGTGGACCAGTTAAACAAGCCAAACTAAATAATCGTTTTCAATCAAAATCAAAAATCCCGATGCTTATTGGTATTGATGCCGAATGGGGATTGAGTATGCGAGTTGATTCGACTTATAAATTTCCATTTAACATGACGCTTGGAGCAGTTAAAGATTTGAATTTGATTCAAGCGGTCGGAAAAAAAATGGGAGCAGAGGCAAAAAGAATGGGAATTCACTATACTTTCTCGCCAGTGGTTGATATTAACACCAATCCGAGTAATCCAATTATTGGCGTTCGCTCTTTTGGTGAAGACAAAGAAGATGTCACAAATAAAGCTATCGCACTTATGAAAGGCATTAATAGCCAAGGTGTTTTCGCAACGGCTAAGCATTTTCCTGGTCATGGTGATACTTCTACCGATTCACATCATACATTGCCAGTTATCAATTTCACCAAACTTAGACTTGACGAAGTTGAACTTTATCCATATAAGAAAATGTTTGCTGAAGGTTTGCAATCGGTTATGGTAGCACATCTAAATGTTCCTGTTTTAGAACCAAATCCTGCTACGCCAAGTTCTCTTTCTAAAAATATTGTTACCGATTTACTAAAAAAAGAATTAGGTTTTAAAGGAATGATAATTACTGATGCACTTAACATGAAAGGCGCAAGTAATGCTTTTAAACCAGGAGATATTGAACTAGCTGCTTTTTTAGCAGGAAATGATATTTTATTAATACCCGAAAATGTTCCTGTTGCCATTGAAACTATCAAAAAAGCTTATAATGACACTCTTTTTTCTGAAGAAAGACTTGCTGAATCTGTAAAAAAGATTCTTCGTCATAAATATAAAGTTGGTTTAAAAAATTATAAGCCAATTGTAATTGATAATTTGTATAACGATATAAATCCGGTTCTAAATGATTCATTGCAATATGAGATTTATCAAAATGCAATTACGGTATTAAAAAATGACTCTAAAATTATACCTATAAAAGATTTATCTAAGAAAATAGCTTATGTAAAAGTTGGTAAAGATTTTAATTCTGATTTTGTTGAAACATTAAAAAAATATACTTCTGTGACGGAAGTTACTGGTGAAAATAGTACAGAATTAAATGAAAAATTAAAAGATTTTGATATTGTAATAGTCGGATATCATCCATCTGATAAAGCATGGAGAAACACCAATTTAACCGATGCGGAAGTAGCTTTGATTAACGATTTGGCTGCCAATAATAAAGTCATAGTTGACTTGTTTGCAAAACCTTATACCTTATTACCTTTCACTAACTTTGATGCTTTTGAAGGATTAATTATTTCTTATCAAAACAATCCAATAGCTCAAATTGTTTCTTCCGAAATTATATTTGGAGCAGCACAAGCAAAAGGAAAATTGCCCGTTTCTATCAATAACTTTTTCAAAATTAATGATGGAATTACTACTCAAAATCTTTATAGACTAGGATTTTCATCTCCAGAATTTGTTGGAATTAATTCTGAAAAATTAAAAGAAATTGAAAACTTTACTACCAAAGCAATTTCAAGAAAAATGGCACCTGGAATGCAAATTCTGGTAGCAAGAAAAGGGAAAGTGTTCTATCAAAAATCATTCGGATATCATACTTATAACCAAATAACGAAGGTTCAAAATTCAGATATTTATGATGTTGCTTCTATAACAAAAATGGTAGCTACTTTGCCCAATATCATGCAACATTTTGATAGAAAGAAGCTAACTCTAAGTACAACTTTAGGCGAAATGTTACCTGTTTTTAGAGATACCGATAAACAAGATATTAATCTTCTTGATGTGCTTTCTCATTATGGCCGTTTACAAGCTTGGAAACCTTTTTATAAAGAAACATTAGATAGTTTGCAATGTCCTTTAGATAAATATTATAGCAAAACGTATTCTTCAAAATTTTCTCGTAAAGTTGTTGATAGTCTTTATTTTAGAACCGATTATCATGATAGTATAATGAAATATATTGCGAATAGTAAATTAGCAGAAACCAAAACATATAAATACAGTGATTTTGCCTTTATGATTTTGGCAGAATATCTAAAAAAATCAACTGGAAAGACAATTGATAAATTAGCGTATGATAATTTCTATAAATCTATGGGAATGAATTATACACTATATAATCCATTACAAAAGTTTGATAAATCGGTTATTCCGCCATCAGAAGATGATGATTATTTTCGCCACACAATAGTACAAGGCTATGTACACGATATGGCTGCAGCTTTGGAAGGCGGTGTTGCAGGACATGCAGGAATTTTTTCAAACAGTATGGATATTGCCAAAATGATGCAAATGTATTTGCAAAAAGGTCGTTACGGAACCAAACGCTATTTCTCAGAAGATACTTTTGACATGTTTAACAATTGTTATTATTGTGATTTAGGAAACCGTCGTGGATTGGGATTTGACAAACCTCAAAGTGATAAAAAAGATGCTACTTGTGATTGTGTTTCCATGTTGAGTTTTGGACACACAGGTTTTACAGGAACAATTGCATGGGCAGATCCTGAAACTGAAATAATTTACGTGTTTTTGTCTAATAGAACTTTTCCAAATTCGACTTATAATACTTTATCAAAAGAAAATATTAGAGAAGATATCCAAAAAATCATTCAAGAGGCCATCATCAAATAATTTAACTTCATTTTTTGAGTTTTCTAATTAAGTATCTTTAACTTCGTGATTCTAAAAATTTCTAAATGAAAATTGCAATTGTTTGTTATCCGACATTTGGAGGAAGTGGTGTTGTGGCAACCGAATTAGGTATTGAGCTTTCTCATCGTGGGCACGAAGTTCATTTTATAACCTACAAACAACCCGTTCGACTTGAGCTACTAAACCCAAATGTGCATTTTCACGAAGTAAATGTTCCCGAATATCCTTTGTTTCATTATCAACCATACGAACTGGCACTTTCGAGTAAGTTAGTTGATATGGTAAAATTGTATAAAATCGAATTGTTACATGTTCATTATGCTATTCCACATGCCTATGCAGGTTATATGGCAAAGCAAATGTTGAAAGATGAAGGAATTCATATTCCAATGGTAACAACACTTCACGGAACAGATATTACACTTGTTGGAAATCATCCATTTTATAAAACAGCTGTTACTTTTAGTATCAATAAATCTGATTTTGTTACCTCGGTTTCACAAAGTTTAAAAGATGATACTTTAAAACTTTTCAACATAAAGAAAGAAATCAATGTAATTCCGAATTTTATTGAATTGGATAAACACCGAAATGAAACTTTAATTTCCTGTCAGCGTTCAGTTATGGCAAAACCTGAAGAGAAAATAGTGACACACATTAGTAATTTCAGACGAGTTAAGAGAATTCCCGATGTTATAAAAATTTTCTTCAAAATTCAAGAACAAATTCCAGCAAAATTGATGATGGTTGGTGATGGTCCAGAAAAAGTTAAAGCTGAAATTTTGTGTGAAGAATTGGGTATTTCTGATAAAGTAATCTTTTTTGGAAACAGTAATGAAATCGATAAAATTCTTTCTTATACCGATTTATTTTTGTTGCCATCAGAAACCGAAAGTTTTGGACTTGCAGCATTAGAAGCTATGGCTTGGAGTGTTCCTGTTATTTCAAGTAACTCTGGCGGTTTGCCAGAAGTTAATTTTGACGGGCAATCAGGTTATTTAAGCAACGTTGGTAATATTGATGAAATGGCCCAAAATGCTTTGAAAATTTTAGAAAATGACAAGACACTTTCTGAATTTAAAGAAAGAGCATTGTCTGTAGCACAACAGTTTGATATCAAAAACATTTTGCCAATGTATGAAGATTTATACGAACAAGCTTTGACAATCAAATTATGAAAAAATTAATTGCTTTATTTTCCGTGTTTGTTTTGTTTTCTTGCGCATCCAATTCTTCAAAAAAAACAAAACCTTTATTTGAAATTTTGACGGAGCAAAATAATGGTGGTGCATCCATTCAGTTTTATGAAATTCTATCAGAAGAAAAGGAAATAACAATGTTGTTGAATGATGATAATCTGAAAAGAAAAGTCAAACCAGAAGATATAAAAACGGCTAATTTTATTATTCTAAATCTTGGAGAAAAGAATTCAGGTGGTTACTCAGTAAAAGTTGAAAACATTCAAGAAACCGAAAATCAAGTTATCTTAACAGTTAAGGAAGTTAAACCAAAAGCAGGTGAACCAGTAACCGATGTAATGAGTAATCCTTATACTATTGTAAAAATAAATTCTAAAAAAGAAATTATTATAAAATAAAAAAACTCCAACATTTCTGTTGAAGTTTCTAGTGGGCGATGAGGGGTTCGAACCCCCGACCCCCTCGGTGTAAACGAGGTGCTCTGAACCAGCTGAGCTAATCGCCCTAAAAAAAAATAGGTCTGCAAATATACATTTACTATTTGTATTTCCAACTATAAATTAAAGGAATTTATTTTTTTTTAATTTCTTTTAAAACAGCTTTGGAAGTATAATTTATAACTTTTAGTTCAATAGCTTGATTTTTAACCGTTTTTCCCTCTACAATATAAATTTTTCCATTTTCAAATTTGATATTGCTTTTATCAAAATCAACATCACCATAAGTTAAAGTGTTTTTTATATCAGTAGTATCAATCCAATTCTCGGCTAAAACAGTCGATGCTTCTTTAGAATATTCAAATGGTTTGTTTCTCAAATCATTCAAAACTCTTGCATTTGGAAAATAATTGCATCGCGTATCTTTTCCGGTTAAAACTGCTGCTACAAAAAAACTTCCTAAAACAAAACCTACTAGGTAATAGGCAAATCGATATTTAAAACTCATGAAATATTTTTTTGCAAAGGTAAAGTTTTCTTTATTTAAAAAACAATTAAATTTATATCGCTATACTGAATATTGAACCATTCGCCAATAGCTTTATTAGTCAAAATTCCGTGATATAAATAAACACCATTTTTTAAACCTTTATTGCAACGAATGGCACTTTCAATTCCGCCATCTTCCGCAATTTGAAGTAGGTAAGGAGTGATGATATTACTGATAGATAAAGAAGCGGTTTTAGAATATCTCGATGGAATATTAGGAACACAATAATGAATTACGTTATGTTTTATGAAAGTTGGTTTTTCGTGAGTTGTAATTTCTGATGATTCAAAACAGCCACCTGTATCAATACTTACATCAACAATAACTGCACCTTTCTTCATGTGTTCGACCATTGTATCGGTTACAACAACTGGACATCTTTCTTTGCCTCGCATAGCACCAATGGCAACATCGCAACGACGAAGTGCTTTTAATAAAGTTTTGGGTTGAATAGTAGAAGTAAAAATATTTTGACTCAAGTTATTTTGAAGCCTTCTCAATTTGGTTATGGAATTGTCAAAAACTTTTACATTTGCTCCTAAACCAACAGCAGTTTTGGCTGCAAATTCGCCAACAGTTCCGGCACCAACTATTACAACATCGGTAGGAGGAACGCCAGTTATATTTCCAAAAAGTAAACCTTTTCCAAATTGGTTGTTAATCATCAATTCAGCAGCAATTAAGACTGAAGCAGTTCCCGCAATTTCGCTCAATGATTTTACAGCAGGATATGAGCCATCTTCATCTTTTATATATTCAAAAGCAAGTGCGGTGATTTTCTTTTTGGTTAATGCTTCAAAATAAGCAACTTTTCTAGTTTTTAATTGAATAGCCGAAATCACAACCGTATTCGGATTTACTAATTCAATCTCGTTCATTGTCAGCGGTTCAACTTTTAATAGAAAAGGACAACCTAGAACTTTTTGAGTATCCGCCGTTATTTCTGCTCCAGCATCACTATATTCTTTGTCTGAATAACTAGAACTTAAACCTGCACCAGCTTCAATAAGAACTCTATGTCCGTGAGAAGTTAGCGAATTAACAGCATCAGGCGTTAGGCAAATTCTTCTTTCTTGGTAACTTGTTTCTTTGGGAATACCAATAAAGAGTTCGCTTTTGTGTCTTGCGACTTCTAACTTTTCTTCTTGCGGAAGCAGTTGTTGCTTGGTAAAAGGTGTTAAAGACATATACTTTTGCTAAAATAGTTGGTATAAAGTTATAAAAAAGCTAGTAAGTACCAAAAAATAGCAACCGAATCTGTTATTTTTATTCAAAAGTTAACAATCTGTTTCCGTTAGCAAGCATTTTGATTGTAATTAAAGAATACTCTTCTGGAATAAGATTTGGAATCTTTTCTGACCATTCAATAAAACACCAATTGCCTGAATAAAGATATTCTTCAATTCCCATATCAAGTGCTTCATCTTCCGATTTTATTCTATAAACATCAAAATGAAAAACTTTTTGGTTTTGAATAGTTTGATATTCATTGACTAATGAAAAAGTTGGACTACTCATAGTGTCATTTACACCAAGTAATTTTGAAAAGGATTTAATAAAAGTTGTTTTTCCGGCACCCATTTCGCCGTTAAAAAGAATTACTTTTTTTGGATTTTGTGCCAAAACTTGAGCTGCAGCTTCGTTGATTTCGGTAAGAGAAAATTCGATATTCATTTAAAAAAATTAAGAATTTAGAATTAGAAACTATGAATTCATAAAAATCAGTCTTTCATCCATTAGTCTCTCATCTTGTTGTCTTATTTAGGATTAAAAACTAAAAACGGTACAATCATTTCTTCTAGTGAAATCCCACCATGTTGGTAAGTGTTTCTATAATAACTCACATAATGGTTGTAATTATTCACATAAGCCAAGAAATTATCATTTTTTGCAAAAATATAAGAACTACTCATATTTATAGCAGGTAAACCAATTAATTTTGGATCTTTTACTGCATAAACATCTTTATCTTCATACGAAAGACTTCTTCCTGTTTTGTATCTTAAGTTCAAACTAGTGTTTTTGTCGCCAATAACTTTAGAAGGATTTTTGACATTAATAGTTCCGTGGTCGGTTGTCAGAATCAACTTGAAACCCAATTTTTGAGCTTGTTGAATAATTTCTAACAAAGGTGAATTTTTAAACCAACTCGCTGTCAATGATCGATACGCTTTATCATCGGAAGCTAATTCTTTTACAACATCCATTTCAGTTTTAGCATGTGAAAGCATATCTACAAAATTGTAAACTACTGTTACTAGATTGTTATCTTTTAACCCTTTGAAATTTTCGGCCAATTTTTTTCCACTAGCAAGATTGGTGATTTTGAAATAATCTTGTTTGATATTCAAACCTAATCTTTTTAAATGAGCTGTTAAAAATTCGGCTTCATAAAGGTTTTTTCCACCATCTTCAACATCATTTTTCCAATATTGAGGAAATTGTTTTTCCATTTCTAAAGGTGTTAAACCCGAAAAAATGGCATTTCTCGCATATTGAGTGGCGGTTGGCAAAATAGCATAATAGGGAACTTCTTTCTCTAATTTATAATGATTAGAAACCACATTTTCTAATGTTTTCCATTGGTCATAACGTAAATTGTCGATTACTACAAATAAAATCGGTTTGTCTTTTTTTGTAATTTCAGGAACTACTAGTTCTCTAAAAAGGTTATGAGACAAAACAGGTTTATCTGCTTTTGGCAAAAACCAATCTTCATAATTACGCTCAATAAATTTACCAAACTGCGAATTAGCTTCCACCTTTTGAGATTCAAGAATTTCAATCATGCTTTGGTCTTCTATGTTTTCGAGTTCTAATTCCCAAAACAATAATTTTTTGTAACAATCAATCCATTCTTCATAAGAATTTACCATTGCCATTTCCATTGCAATTTTTCTAAATTCTTTTTGATAATCTAAAGTTGTCTTTTCAGAAATCAATCTCGAGTGATCCAAATTCTTCTTCAAACTCAACAATATCTGATTTGGATTGACTGGTTTAATAAGATAATCGGCAATTTTTGAGCCAATTGCTTCTTCCATAATATATTCTTCCTCACTTTTGGTAATCATTATCATAGGTACAGAAGATTTTTTTTCTTTCATTTCAGATAATGTTTCCAAGCCGCTCATTCCTGGCATATTTTCATCAAGAAAAACAATATCAAAATTAGTTTCGTCAAAAAGTGCAAGCGCATCAAGTCCATTATTACAAGTTGTAACATCATAATTTTTCTTCTCTAAGAATAATATATGAGGTTTTAACATCTCTATTTCGTCGTCAACCCAAAGTATTTTTATTTTGTCCATTTTAGAAAGATATTTTATAGGCTATATTATATTGTGCAAATTACTAGTAAAAAAAACGTATTTCTCTTAAAATTATTGTAAAAGTAAAATTTAGAAACATTAAATAAATATCTAATAGAGTTAAATTCCTTCATTTATATTTTTAAGATTGTATTTTATCGATTTATAATGTTTTTTAACGATTTGTTTACATAAAAGTAATGATGGTATAACTTTCTTTTATAAATTCACAGACTTAATTTTAATTAGTAACCAATTTTTTTAATTTATGACAAATTATTACAATTATTTGTGCAATAGTAGGGATACTGTTCACAAAAAATCAAAATTTGGCGCTTCGGGTGGTTCACCCAACACGACCAAGACATCACGATGGTGGCTAGCGAGTCTATTTATGTTTATGTCACTGTTTATGGGGCAAAATTTATCAGCTCAGATTACCGTTGGATCAGGAAATACAACTAATTCAACTGGACCATGGAGTTCATGTTGGGGTTATTCTTATCACCAACAATTGTATTTGAAATCTTCAATCAATTCTGCGGGTTCAATTACTTCAATCTCTTTTAAATCTGCGGGTACTTTGCCTACAACGGCTACAAGTGCGACTCCAAATACTCCTCAAGGCGCAAATACTGCATTTAAGATTTATTTAGGACACACTACAAAAGCAACTTTTGCTAGTACAACAGACTGGGTTCCTGAAGCATCTATGACATTAGTGTATGACGGGGCTGTTACTATGCCTTCAGTTTCTGGTGGTATTGTAACAATAACATTAACAACACCTTTTGCTTACAATAATGTTGACAATTTAGTTTTAGCTGTTGATGAAAATTCACCAGGGTATGCATGTACTTACTCTTGGATTGCTAATTCAACTCAAACAAACATGATGATTTATCAAAGAAGCGATTCTGTGAATACTACTGCTGCAGCTCCTGCAACAGGTACTAGAGCATCAGTTACTCCTCAAGTTATTTTGGGAGGTCTTGTTGCTTCTACACCACCTAATTGTATTGCAACTCCAACAAGCCCTGCAAATGCAGCTACTGGAGTTACTTCAAATGTTTTAACATGGCCTGTTGCAACAGGTTCTCCAACAGGATATAAAATTAGTGTTGGAACTGATGCTGCTGCAACAAATATTCAGAATGGTTTAGTCTTAGGAAATGTAACTACTTACACTCTTCCTAGTTCATTATCACCTGCAACTACATATTATTGGAAAGTTACTCCTTACAATGCTAATGGTGATAATACTGGTTGTACAATTTGGTCTTTTACATCTGGAAACGTTCCTAGTTGTGCCTCTGCACTTCTTCCAGCAAATTTATCTACAGCGGTAGCAAGAAATCCTACATTAAGTTGGACAGCTGCAACAGGATCTCCATCTAGTTATGATGTATATTTTGGAAATGCTTCACCTGCAGTTTTTGTTGCTAATCAAACAGCATTAACTTATACGCCAGGATTATTAAATGCTAATACTACATATTACTGGAAAGTAGTTGCTAAAAATGCTTTTGGAGATGCAGTTGGTTGTACTGAACAATCTTTTACTACAGGTACAAGTGTTCAATATTGTAATCCAGTGTATACATCGGGTAAAACAGACGGGGATTTAATATCAAATATTTCTATTTCAGGTACAACTTTATCTAACAATACAGGAACTTCACCTGTGAACCCTGCTTATACTTACTTTACCGGTCAACCTAATTATACAGGAGATCTTCAAGCTGGTGCTAGTTATACTGTAAATGTAACTGTTGGTACATTTGGAAATCAAAACATGGCAGCATGGATTGATTATAATGATGATGGTGTATTTAGTACATCTGAAAGAATTGGTTTTACAGCTTCTTCAATTGCTGCAAATGGTTCAGCTAGTTTTAATATTTCTTTAGCATGTAATCCTCCATTGGGTATTCACAGAATGAGAATTAGAGATGTATATGCTACAACTGGAAGTACAATAGATCCTTGTTCAAGCTATGGTTTTGGTGAAACAGAAGATTATGATGTTAATGTAACAACTGCTGATCCATGTCCAGTTCCAAAAAACTTAGCATCATCTGCACTTACAGCTGATGGTTCTACTTTAGCATGGGAATTAGGTTGTGCTGAAACACAATGGGATGTATTAGTACAACTTGCTACTGCTCCTGCACCTATAGCTTCTTCAACTCCTTCAAACCCAGGTTTAACAGCTACAACTCTTGTTGCAACTGGTTTGAATTCTAATACTGCTTACAATGCTTATGTTAGAGCAGTATGTGATTCTGGTCTAGGTGTTTATAGCCAATGGACATCTGCGGTTTCTTTTACTACTCAAGGAGTTCCTAACTGTGCTACTGCTTTAGTTCCTGCTGATTTAGCAACTGATGTTGTAAGAAATTCTTCTATGTCATGGACAGCTGCAACTGGTAATCCAGCAGTTACTAGCTATGACGTATATTTTGGTAATTCATCTCCAGCACCGTTTGTAGTTAATCAAACAGCTGTTACATATACACCTGCAACAATGGATGCTAATACTACTTACTATTGGAAAGTAGTTGCTAAAAATAGCGTTGGTGATGCAGTTGGTTGTGTTGAACAATCATTTACTACAGGTACTAGCATAAATTATTGTACACCTACTTATACTTCTGGTAAAACATTAGGAGATTTAATTTCTAATATTTCTATTTCAGGAACTACTTTATCTAACAATTCTGGTACAGATCAAGTTAATCCTGCATATACATTCTTTACAGGACAACCAAATTATACTGGAGACTTGCAAGCTGGAGGTACTTATAGTGTTAGTGTGACTATCGGTACATATGGTTCTCAAGGTATTGCAGCATGGGTTGATTACAATGATGATGGTGTTTTTTCAGCTTCTGAAAAGATTGGAAATACTGTTGGTACTTTTGGAACAGGAACAGGTTCTTTCCCAATACCAGCTGGCAACACAACTACATTTAATATTTCACTTGCTTGTAATCCTCCTTTAGGTATACATAGAATGAGAGTACGTGATGTTTGGAATCTTTCAGGTGAATCTATTGATCCATGCGCAAGTGCTGGTTATGGAGAAACTGAAGATTATTTAGTAAATGTAACAACTGCTGATCCATGTCCTACACCTTCAGCTTTAACAGCTTCTGCTGCTACTGCTACAAGTGCTACATTAGGCTGGAAACAAGGTTGTGCTGAAACTACTTGGGATGTATTTGTTCAAGAAGTTGGAGTAAGTATTCCTAGTGGATCAACAACTCCTACTTATGCAGGAGTAACTACTACATCTGCTCCTGGTTTTGGTACTTTAGATGTTTCTGGTTTGACTTCAGGTTTTGCTTATGAGTATTATGTACGTGCATCTTGTGATTCAGCAAGTGGTTTATATAGTCTTTGGGCAGGTCCATTCAAATTTATTGATGTTGTTCCAGGATGTACAGTTCTTACTTCTCCAGCAAATGGAGCTACAGGTGTAGCAATTGGAACTGTTGCATTTTCTTGGACAGCTCCAGCTGTTAGTTCAACACAAGGTACTCCAACATCTTATGATGTGTATTATGGACCAACAAGTGGTGCGTTGACATTAATTGGTAATACTGTAAACACTACTGTAAACGTTACAAATGTGACTTATGGTACTTATTATGTTGAAGTTCGTCCTAAAAATGCAGTTGGTTCTGCTGTAGGATGTTCAGAGACTAGTTTCACAACTATACCTGACCCATGTGCTGGTATAAATCCTCCTGGAGATACTTTTGCTACAGCTGTAGATTTAGGTGTATTAACAAATGCTGGTGCTTCTGCATCAGGTAATAACTTGGCAGCAAACTGCTACAGAGATGATTATACAACAACTTCAACAATTGGTGATGCAATACTTGCAAGAGCTGGTAGAGATGTTTTCTATAAATTTGAAGTGGCTGATGTTTGTAATACAATAACAATTGGAACATGTACAACTTCTATGGATACTTACATGCAAATATTGGATTCAACTGGAGCAAGAATAAATGGAGATGATGATGCTTGTACAGCTCCAAATAGTGCTGGTTCTTTGTTAACTGGTATAACATTGGCTCCAGGTGTTTATTATGCTGTTATTGAAGGTTATACTGCTACAACTGAAGGCACATTTACTCTTGATATTGCTTACACAGGTTCAGCTCAAAACACTTACTATGTTGATGCTGACGGTGATAACTATGGTAATTCTGCTTTACCAACTGTTATTGCATGTACAAGACCAACAGGATATGCTTTATTAAATGGAGATTGTGATGATGCTAACAATGCAATAAATCCGGGTCTTAGTGAAGTTTTATATAACGGTATTGATGATAACTGTGATGGTCAATTAGATGAAGGTTTTGAAAGAACAACAACTCTAAGCCCATCTTCTTGTGGTGCTGCATTACCATTCATTTACTCAAGTATTGCTGCCGATGCTAAAGCTGGTGCAACTGCTTATGACTTTGAAATTACTAACATGACCACTAACGCTGTGCATCATACAATAAGAAATGTAAACTGGTTTAGACTAAATGAAACATCTAGTTTTGACTATGGAACAACTTATTCTGTAAGAGTAATGTTAAGAATAGGTACTGTTTGGTTAGGTTACTATGGAGATTTATGTTCTGTAACTACACCTTCAATTTCTACACCTGCTAGCTCTGCAACTATTGTTAACCCAACTTGTGGAAGTACTTTAGCTACAATTTATTCAACTATTAATGCTAAAGCTATTACTGGTGTAACTGGTTATAGATATAGAGTAACTAGAGGTACTGAAGTTCAAACTTTTGTATCTGCATTCAACTGGTTTAAAATGAATCAATTGCCAAACTACGTTTATGGTGCAGAATATACTGTTGAAGTAGCATATAAAACTACAGGTGATTATACTGATTATGGCCCAGCTTGTACAATTTATACGCCAGCTGTACCAACAATTAATTCATGTGGTTTAACTGTTGCTTCAGGAAGTACAATTTCTACTTCATCATTAACAGGTGTTACATTATACACATTTGAAGTTACACCTTCTGGAGGTAGCGCAATTGTATTTAACAAAACTACACCTAATTTCCAAGTTAACAGCATTCCTGGTTATAGTTCAGCAACTGTTTATAGTATTAGAGTTGCAGTTACATCAACTGGAATTCAATCTGCTTTTGGATCTGCTTGTACTATTAATGTACCAGCTCCAACTAGATTGTCTGATGGAAATATTTCATCTGAATTTAAAGCTGTTGGTTATCCAAACCCATTTGCAACTAACTTTACTTTAGATATCACTACTTCTAGTGACGAAAGAGTTAAAGTAGCTGTTTATGACATGATTGGAAAACAATTAGAGAATGTTGAAGTTAATGCTTCTGAAAGTAATCTACTAGAAATTGGTTCTAACTACCCAGCTGGAGTATACAATATTATTGTATCTCAAGGTGATAATGTTAAATCACTTCGTATGATTAAAAGATAAGAATTAATTCTTTTCAATAAATTAGAGGCTGTCAGAAATGACAGCCTCTTTTTTTTATTTAAATTCCAATCAAAATTAATATCAAACTACCTAATCTGTTTTTAGTATCTTTGCACTAATAATTATTATTAAACTAAGTGGATACTATCAATAAGCAAAAAATTCTAAACGATCCAATTTATGGATTTATAACAATACCAAATTCTTTAATTTACGACTTAATTCAGCATCCCTATTTTCAAAGGTTGCGACGTATTTCTCAAATGGGTTTATCTTATTTGGTTTATCCAGGTGCTCATCATACTCGATTTCATCATGCTTTGGGTTGTATGCATATTATGCAAAAAGCAGTTGAAGTGCTTCGTTTTAAAAACATTAGTATTTCTCAAGAAGAAGAAGATGCACTTTATATTGCAATCTTATTACACGATATTGGGCACGGACCATTTTCTCATGCTATGGAACACAGTATTGTAGAAAATGTAAATCATGAAGAAATTTCGATGCTTTTCATGAATAAATTAAATCAAGAATTTGAAGGAAAACTTTCTTTAGCTATTAAAATTTTCAAAGGTGATTATCACAGAAAATTCATGCTTCAACTTATATCAAGTCAGTTGGATATGGACAGAATGGATTATCTAAAAAGAGATAGTTTTTACACTGGAGTTGCCGAAGGAAATATCAATTCTGATAGGCTTATTCAGATGCTAAATGTAGTTGATGATGTTTTAGTGTTGGAAGAAAAAGGAATTTATTCAATCGAAAAGTTCCTTATGGCAAGAAGATTAATGTATTGGCAAGCTTACTTGCATAAGACAAGTTTGGTTGCCGAATTAATTTTAACAAAAATATTAAAAAGAGCTAAATTCTTAACTCAAAACGGAACAATTTTAGAAAGCAGCAAACCTTTTCAATTTTTCTTGAATACCAAAGTTGAACTCGAAAATTTTGATGACGAAACATTGCTTAAATTCTCTCAATTAGACGATTTCGATATTATAAGTGCTATTAAAGCATGGCAATTCAATGATGATTTTATACTTAGTTCATTGAGTAAAATGATAATCAATAGAGATTTATTAAAGATAAAATTGAGTAGTGATAAATTTCCAGTTGAAGTAATTCAGAATTTAATTAATCAATTTTCTGAACAAAATAATATTTCAAAAGAAGATACTAACTATTTTATTTTTAAAGGGAAGATTAAAAATCAAGCATATAGCAAAATTGCTGAACCTATAAGGATTTTGAAAAAAGACAAAACAATTGAAGATATTGTGGAAGCGTCTGACCAATTAAACCTGAAAGCATTATCAAAACCCGTTACAAAATATTATATTTGTTATCCAAAACAACTGCAATAAATCTATTTTTTATATTTTTGTCGTGATGAAATTTACAGCCGAACAAATAGCCGGAATTCTTGATGGAATAGTAGTAGGGAATCCTAGTGCAGAAGTATATAAATTAGCCAAAATTGAAGAAGGCGTAAAAGGCTCTTTGACGTTTTTATCTAATGCAAAATACAATAACTATATCTATTCTACCGAAGCTACGATAACAATAGTTAACAAAAATTTTGAGCCTGAACAAGAGATAACTACTACAATGATAAAAGTAGATGATGCTTATCAATCTTTTTCTAAATTACTCGAATATTACAACCAAGTTAAATTAATGAAGTCAGGAATTGAACAACCTTCAATGATTTCTGAAAATGTAGTTTATGGTGAAAACCTTTATTTAGGAAGTTTTTGTTATATTGGTAAAAATGTTAAAATTGGGAAAGATGTCAAAATTTATCCTAACACTTTCATTGGTGACAATGTTGTAATTGGAGATAATTGTGTTTTCTTTGCAGGTGTTCGTATTTATTCTGAAACTGAAATTGGAAATAATTGTACCGTTCATTCGGGTTCTATTATTGGTTCTGATGGATTTGGATTTGCACCACATGAAGATGGAACTTATAGCAAAATTCCACAAATTGGCAATGTTATTTTAGAAGATAATGTCGAAGTTGGTGCTTGTACAACAATTGACAGAGCCACATTAGGTTCAACAATTATTAGAAAAGGAGTAAAATTGGATAATCAAATCCAAATAGCACATAATGTCGAAATTGGCGAAAATACTGTAATTGCTGCTCAAACCGGAATTGCAGGTTCTACCAAGATAGGGAAAAACTGCTTGATTGGTGGTCAGGTTGGATTTGCAGGTCATTTGGTAATTGGTGATAATGTAAAAATTCAGGCACAATCTGGTATTGGTAAAAATTTGAATGAAGGAGAAACAGTTCAAGGTTCACCAGCATTCAATTATAGTGATTTTAGCAAATCATTTGTTCATTTTAGAAATTTTCCAAAAATAATTTCTGAAATTGAGGATATAAAAAAGAAAATAAATTAAAGTTTCAATAAAATAATAAAAACTATGGTTAAACAAAAAACCATCAAAAACGAGATTTCTCTAATAGGAGTTGGGCTTCACACAGGAAAAGAAGTAAAAATGACTTTTAAACCTGCGCCAATTAATAATGGTTATACTTTCGTTCGTGTTGATCTTGAAGGTAGTCCAATTATTGAAGCAGATGCTAATTATGTTGTAAATACTCAAAGAGGTACCAATCTTGAAAAATTAGGAGTTAAAATTCAAACTTCAGAACACGTCTTAGCTGCATTTGTTGGTTGTGATGTAGATAATGTTATAATTGAATTAAACGAATCTGAACCGCCAATCATGGATGGTTCTTCTAAGTATTTTGTGGAAGCTATCGAAAAAGCTGGTATTGAAGAACAAGATGCTGAAAGAAAGTATTATGTGGTCAAAGAAGTAATTTCGTTTACAGATGAAGCAACAGGAAGCGAAATTATTTTAATGCCATCTGACGAATATCAAGTTACTGCTATGGTCGATTTTGGAACCAAAGTTCTTGGTACTCAAAACGCTACCATGAAAAATCTTTCTGAATTCAAATCTGAAATTTCTGATTCTAGAACATTTAGCTTTTTACATGAACTAGAAACGCTTTTAGATAACGGGTTAATAAAAGGTGGTGATTTAAATAACGCTATCGTTTATGTTGACAAAGATATCTCTGAATCAACTATGGAAAATCTTAAAAAAGCCTTTGGTAAAGAAAGTATTGCTGTAACTCCAAATGGAATTTTAGATAACTTAACATTGCATTACCCAAACGAAGCAGCAAGACACAAATTACTTGATGTAGTTGGTGATTTAGCACTTGTAGGTTGTTGGATAAAAGGAAAGGTAATTGCTAACAAACCAGGACATTTTGTAAATACTCAGTTTGCAAAAAAATTAGCAAAAATCATCAAAATTGAACAAAAAAATCATATTCCTGTTTACGATTTACACAAGGAACCGTTGATGGATATTCACCAAATTATGGCGATGCTTCCTCATAGACCACCATTTTTATTGATTGACAGAATTCTTGAAATGTCTGATTCTCATGTAGTAGGATTAAAAAATGTTACAATGAATGAAAATTTCTTTGTAGGACATTTTCCAGATGCTCCAGTTATGCCGGGTGTTTTAATTGTTGAAGCAATGGCACAATCTGGTGGAATTTTAGTTTTAAGCACTGTTCCTGATCCTGAAAATTATTTAACATATTTCATGAAAATAGATAATGTTAAATTCAAACATAAAGTATTACCTGGTGATACCTTAATATTCAAATGTGATTTAATTTCTCCAATCAGAAGAGGAATTTGTCACATGCAAGCCAACGCTTACGCAAATGGAAAATTAGTTGCAGAAGCTGAATTAATGGCACAAATAGCAAAAAAACAATAATTTAAGGCAGTAGGGTTTAGGTAGTAGAAAAGCAACCTACAGCCAAAAACCTACAACCTAAAACCCATAAAATATGAATCAACCATTAGCATACGTTCATCCAGGCGCTAAAATAGCCAAAAATGTTGTTATTGAACCTTTTACAACAATTCATAACAATGTTGTTATCGGTGACGGAACTTGGATAGGTTCCAATGTTACTATAATGGAAGGCGCTCGAATAGGTAAAAATTGTAATATTTTTCCAGGTGCGGTTATTGCTGCTGTGCCACAAGATTTAAAATTTGGAGGTGAAGATTCACTTGCAATAATAGGCGATAACTGTACTATAAGAGAGTGTGTTACGATTAATAGAGGGACAATAGCTTCTGGTCAAACTAAAATTGGAAATAATTGCTTACTAATGGCAACTGCTCACGTTGCTCACGATTGTCACATTGGTGATAATGTAATAATTGTAAATGGTGTACTTTTAGGTGGTCACGTTACTATTGGTAATTATGCAATTATTGGCGGTTTGTCAGCTGTGCATCAATTTATTAGTATTGGTGATCATGCTATGATTTCTGGAGGTTCATTGCTTCGTAAAGATGTTCCGCCTTATACAAAAGCTGCAAAAGAACCACTTTCGTATGTTGGAATAAATTCTGTTGGTTTAAGAAGAAGAGGATTTACATCTGAAAAAATAAGAGAAATTCAAGAAATTTATAGAATTTTATATCAAAAAAACTATAATACTTCACAAGCAGTTGGAATTATTGAAGCCGAAATGGCAGCATCACCTGAGCGCGATGAAATATTAGATTTTATAAGAAATTCTTCTCGTGGAATCATGAAAGGTTATTCAGGTAGTGTTTAAATTATAAAATCAAATGAATTTTAGCAGAAAAATATTTTGGTTAAGAAAGCGAATAAGTTGGAATCATAAATATTTCGTTGGAAAATGGAATTACATTGATAAAGAAACGTCTAGATATCTCAAAATTGTTGAGTTTGTTAAAGAAATTGACATTGAAAAACCTGACATATTAGATCTTGGATGTGGTTTTGGATCTTTACGAAAAAATATTAAAATTGAAGATTTTTCAAACTTTTTAGGAATTGATTTATCTGATACTGCTATTTATCAAGCAAAAAAAAAGAAATATGAGAATACTAAATTTTTAGTATCAGATATTCAAAGATATAGTTCAAATGAAAAATATGATGTTATAGTTTTTAATGAAGTTATTTATTATTTAGATAATTACATGGAAACTCTCAAACATTATTCAAATTTTTTCAAAGATGGAAATGGTTATTTCATAATTTCTATCTACGGAATTGGTCAAAATATTATTGATGATATTTCTAAAGAATATCAACTTATAAAAACTGAAAATGTACATAAAAAAGATAATATTGCCTATTGGGGCATAACATTATTTAAAACAATAAATTAAAAACTAAATAAATAAAAATGGCATCTACATCAGATATTAGAAACGGACTTTGTATAAAATTCAATCACGATATTTATAAAATCATCGAATTTCTTCACGTTAAACCAGGAAAAGGACCAGCTTTCGTAAGAACAAAACTTAAAAGTTTAACTAACGGTAAAGTTCTAGATAATACTTTCTCTGCTGGGCACAAAATTGATGAAGTTCGTGTAGAAACTCACACTTTTCAATATTTATATGCTGAAGGTGATCAATTTCACTTTATGAATAATGAATCTTTTGAGCAAATTACTTTGAACAAAACTATTCTTGATGCTCCAGATTTGTTAAAAGAAGGAACAAATGTAATGGTTCAAATTAATACTGAAACTGATTTACCACTTTCTGTTGATATGCCAGCTTCTGTAGTGTTAGAAGTAACTTATTCTGAGCCAGGTGTGAAAGGAAATACATCAACCAATGCAACTAAACCTGTAACAGTTGAAACAGGCGCAACTATTAACGTTCCTTTGTTCATAAACGAAGGTGATAAAGTAAAAATCGATACAGCAACAGGTTCTTATATGGAGCGTGTTAAGGAATAATTTTGTTTAAAGTTTCAAGTTTTAGGTTAAATTTTATAGCCTGAACATGAAACTTGAAACCTGAAACAATTTTTTAAATGAAATTTTCAAAAAAACAAGTTTTAAAAGATATTGCAGAAATCATCGGTTGCCAATACGTTGGAAGCGATGATTTTCCTGTTTTGGGAATGAACGAAATTCACGTTGTTGAAAATGGCGATATTGTATTTGTTGATCATCCAAAATATTATGACAAAGCCTTGCAATCTGCTGCAACAATCGTTTTAATTAATAAAGAAGTTGATTGTCCAGATGGGAAAGCATTGTTGATTTCTGAAGATCCATTTAGAGATTTTAATAAATTGACTAAACATTTTAGACCATTTCAATTTTCAAATGTTTCAATTTCTGAAACTGCTACAATTGGTGAAGGAACAATGATTCAACCCAATTGTTTTATTGGAAATAATGTTACAATTGGTAAAAACTGCCTAATTCATTCTAATGTTTCTATTTATGACAATGCAGTTATTGGTGATAATGTAATAATTCATGCTGGTTCAATTCTTGGTGCTGATGCTTTTTATTATAAAAAACGTCCTGAAGGTTTTGATCAATTAATTTCATGCGGTCGAGTAGTAGTAGAAGATAATGTTAGTATTGGAGCACTTTGCACTATTGATAAAGGTGTTACTGGCGATACAACAATTGGTGAAGGAACTAAAATGGACAATCAAGTGCATGTTGGTCACGATACTATTATTGGAAAAAGATGCCTCATTGCAGCCCAAACCGGAATTGCAGGTTGTGTAATTATTGAAGATGAAGTGACACTTTGGGGTCAAGTTGGTACAACCAGCGGAATTACAATTGGTACTAAAGCTGTTGTTTTGGGCCAAACAGGTGTTACCAAATCTATTGAAGGCGGCAAAACTTATTTTGGAACGCCAATTGAAGAATCTCGTGAAAAATTGAAGCAATTAGCCAATATTAAAAAAATTCCAGAATTATTAAAATCTATAAAGTAATGAATGCAAAAGAATTAGTACTAGATTTTTACAAAAATGATTTGATTTTGAATAAAAGCGAAGTTAAAGAGTTTTTGCATCCAGATGTTATTATTGAATGGAATAGTAGTAAAGGTTTTGTTCAAATGAAGTATGATGATGTTTTGAATTTATGCGATGAGCTTAGTCGTTCTTATATTCGTTCAAAAATGCAAATAACACATACCATTGCTGAAGATAATAAAGTATTTATTAGATATTCGCATTTTGTAAAAACAATTGAAAATCCAAGAGAAGATATGCTATTAGGTCACTTTTTTGTTATTTGGGAAATCAAAGACAATAAGTTATATCGTGGTTTTCAAATGAGCCAATTTTCATAAAATATATATAGAAAATTAGCAAAAATTGTATAAAAAACTATTAACTAATCACTAATTACTAATTACTATTTTATACTTTTGCAACACAATAAAATAAACACAAACAAATTAAACATACTATGAGCGTTTTAGTTAATAAAAATTCAAAAATAATTGTTCAAGGTTTTACAGGAAGCGAAGGAACTTTTCACGCTTCTCAAATGATTGAATACGGAACAAATGTTGTAGGTGGTGTAACACCAGGAAAAGGTGGTTCTACACATTTAGACAGACCAGTTTTCAATACAGTAAAAGATGCTGTTGAACAAGCAGGAGCAGACACCACTATTATTTTTGTTCCACCAGCTTTTGCTGCAGATGCAATTATGGAAGCAGCTGATGCTGGAATTAAAGTGATTATTTGTATTACTGAAGGAATTCCAGTGGCAGATATGATTAAAGCGTATTCATATATCAAAGATAGAGATTGTAGACTAATTGGGCCAAACTGTCCAGGTGTAATCACTCCAGAAGAAGCTAAAGTGGGAATCATGCCAGGTTTTGTTTTCAAAAAAGGAAATGTTGGAATCGTTTCTAAATCTGGAACTTTAACTTACGAAGCTGCTGACCAAGTGGTAAAACAAGGAATGGGAATTACAACTGCTATCGGAATTGGTGGTGACCCAATTATTGGAACAACAACAAAAGAAGCTGTTGAATTATTAATGAATGATCCTGAAACTCATTGCATCGTTATGATTGGTGAAATTGGTGGTCAATTGGAAGCTGATGCAGCAAAATGGATTAAAGCTGACGGAAACCGCAAACCTGTAGTTGGATTCATCGCCGGTGAAACAGCTCCAAAAGGAAGAACAATGGGTCACGCAGGTGCAATTGTGGGTGGCGCTGATGATACAGCTGAAGCTAAAAAACGTATCATGAGAGAAAATGGAATACACGTAGTAGATTCTCCAGCAGAAATTGGTAAAAAAGTTAAAGAAGTTATGGGATAATCAATCTCAAAATATAAATAGCTAAAAGCTCTACAAATTTGTAGGGCTTTTTTTAGTTTGTAAATTAAACTTTTATATATTTGAAAAAAATATAATTTTAAAAATATGAAAAAATCATTTCATTTAGTAATAGCATTTTTTGTTTTTGCAATTACTAATGCGCAAATTACAATTAGCTCAGATGTTTTAGGAAAATTAGACAAATTCAAACCTGAAACTTTCAAAAAATTCAAATCGACAACAACTATTTTTGTTTTGTCAAATGTTTTTCAAAAGGATCAATATGAAAAGTTATTAAAAGAAACTTGGACAGTAACACCATATAAAATTGTTTCTGTTGACGAATTCAAATACAATGATTACTTATCAGATAAATATTCATTTGCTCATTTAAGAGCTTTTGCACAAGATGGTAGCACTATTTTTGTTTTAAATAGCATGATAAATTTCTATTTATTAGACACTAAAGAGATTAATGAAAAGCTTGATAAAGTAAAAGATGATCCTAGAAAATTCAGAAAATTAATAATGACAAACAAAATGAATATTGGGGCAATCCAATTATTTGCTAATACAGAATTTCTTAAAAAAGTTGACAAGACTTTTGGTAACGGCGGCGGCGGTATCAAACTTATGGCAGGTTCAGCAGAATTTACTACTGACGATATTAACAATCCTAAGATTTCTAAAAGCGATAAAGGAATGATTAATGAAGTTTATAATTCTAATGTCTATAAAAATTATACTTTAGGAATGCTAAAAAATTATTTCCAAAAAGTAAATAGCTTAATTTCAAAAGAAGAATTTTGTGATTTGAGAGAACCTGAAAAAACATCTGAAGTGAAAAATCTAAAAAAAGAAACTCTTTATATACCTGATTACAATAAAATTACGTATAAACCAGGAAAAGTTGAAGACGAACCAAAATCAGATAAAGATTTGAAAGAACTTTTTAAAGATTATAAATTTAAATACGAATTCATTTCAGATAAAGACTTAGATACCAAGATTGCAAACGGAGAAAACTTTTATTATTTGAGATATGTAAAAGTAAATAGCCAAAAATTCTTTAGTGTTGTAAACGGAAAAACAGGAGAAGTTGTCTATAAAGAATATGATGCTGGAATGGGAACATACAATATCGATGGTGACGATTTCAAAAAATTGGCCAAAGAAATAGCAAAATAATCAATTTAGAAATAATTAAAAAGCGTTGCAAATAGTAACGCTTTTTTTGTTGAACTAAATCCAAAAATCTATATTTGTACAAATATTAAATTAAACATTTTACATATGAAATTACTTGAAGGAAAAGTAGCTATAATAACTGGCGCAAGCCGCGGAATTGGTAGCGGAATTGCAAAAGTATTTGCACAACACGGAGCAAACGTAGCTTTTACATACAGTTCATCTGCTGAATCTGCACTAGTTTTAGAAAACGAACTAAACGCTTTAGGAATTAAAGCAAAAGGATATAAATCAAACGCAGCCGATTTTAACGAAGCACAACAATTGGCTGACGATGTTATGGCAGAATTCGGAAACATTGATATTCTAATCAACAATGCCGGAATCACAAAAGATAATTTGTTAATGAGAATGAGCGAAGAAGATTTTGATAAAGTAATCGAAATCAACTTGAAATCAGTTTTCAATATGACGAAAGCTGTTCAAAAAGTAATGCTTAAAAACCGTAAGGGTTCAATTGTAAATATGAGTAGTGTAGTAGGAGTGAAGGGCAATGCCGGACAAGCCAACTATGCAGCATCAAAAGCCGGAATGATTGGTTTTACCAAATCTATAGCTTTGGAGTTAGGCTCAAGAAATATTCGTTGCAACGCAATCGCTCCTGGATTCATTGAAACCGAAATGACTGCAAAACTAAACGAAGATGTTGTACAGGGTTGGAGAGATTCTATTCCGTTAAAACGTGGTGGAACTCCAGAAGATGTTGCCAACGCTTGTCTTTTCCTAGCTTCCGATATGAGTGCTTACGTTTCTGGACAAGTGCTTAATGTTTGTGGCGGAATGTTGACTTAATTTATTTATTAGAAGCTATTTCCAGCTATACGTTCCAATCTTTTCTTTTTTAAAGAAAAAAAGAAAAGGATTTCCACTGCTATCTGGGCTAGGGGTATTTTGTAATTAGCAAATACATGTTTTTAAATGAAGAATAAATATATAATTGCATTTTTTGTTTTGGGAGTTATTGTAACTTCAATAGGAGCATTATTTAAAATTACACATTTAGAAATTGGAATTTTTACTGGAAACCTATTGATTACATTAGGTGTTTTTATAAAAGTTATTGCTGCTATACTATTTATAATTAAATTATTTTCTAATAATAACAACGATTTCCTAAACAAATAGAATAATTAGTCAATAAAATAATGCTGACAAACACAATTCTTTTACTATTACTTTCCTTAGCAATCGCTGGTGGTTTGTCGTATTTTCAATATTTTTACAAAGCTAATAGTAAGTCTAAAGTGACTAAATTGCTGGCTTTTTTACGTTTTTTTTCAATTTTCGGAATTTTACTTTTGTTAATCAATCCAATACTTTCTCGAAAAACATTTGAAACTATCAAAACGCCATTGGCAATTGTGGTTGATAATTCCAAATCTATTGCAGAACTAAAAGCAGATAAAACTTCAAAAGAATTATTCGAAAAACTAAATGCAAACGCTGATTTAAAAGAAAAATTCGACATTCAAACTTATAAATTTGATAGCGAATTTCAATCGGCAGACGAATTCGATTTTAAAGGAAATGAATCTAAAATTTCTGAAGTTTCTAAAAACCTAAAAAGTATTAACAAAAATCTAAGTTATCCAACAGTTTTAATTACAGATGGTAACCAAACTTCGGGTGAAGATTTCGTATATAGTTTTGATACTAAAAATAAAGTTTATCCTTTGGTTGTAGGTGATACAACTACTTATCTCGATTTGAAAGTTGTACAAGTTAATGCCAATAAATATGCTTTTCACAAAAATAAGTTTCCTGTAGAAGTGTTTTTGCAATATGCTGGAAATAAAAGTATAAATGCAAATTTCAGTATTTCACAAGGAAATAATGTTTTAGCTAAACAAACCGTTGCTTTTTCACCATCAAGAAAATCTCAAGTTGTAAATGTGTTACTTCCAGCTGATAAAGTTGGTTTGCAATTATTTACGGCAACCATTTCTTCATCTGAATCCGAAAAAAACAAGTACAACAATACGAAGAAATTTGCGGTTGAAGTTATCGATCAGCGAACAGAAGTAGCAATAGTTTCTGCGATAAATCATCCTGATGTTGGTGCGTTGAAAAGAAGTATCGAATCTAATGCTTCTCGCAAAGTAACCATTGTAAAACCTAAAGAAATCAATGAGTTAAATAAGTTTAATGTTTTGATTTTGTACCAACCAAATGGTGAATTCAAACAACTTTTTGAAACCAACAAAAATGCAAAACTAAACACTTGGATTATTACTGGAAACAATACCGACTATAATCTTTTGAATCAATATCAGAATACTTTAGATTTCAAAATGTCGTCTCAAAAAGAAAATTATTTGGCTTCGTATGAAAGTAATTTCAACTTATTTGCACTTGACAATATTGGTTTTGAAAACTTTCCGCCATTAGAAAACCCATTTGGAACAATAACTGCAAATGAAAATGTTTCGGTGTTATTAACTTCAAGAATTAGAAATGTCGAAACCAATTCACCGCTATTGGCATTTTCAGATAATCAAGGTTCAAGAAGTGCCTTTTTACTTGGTGAAAACATTTGGAAATGGCGAGGGCAAACCTATTTGGACAAAAAAGAATTTACCGATTTTGATTTGTTCGTTGATAAAACTATTCAATTCTTAGCAACGAATAATTCTAAAAAGTCTTTGATTGTCAATCATGAACGTTTTTACAATTCAGGTGATGCTTTAGAAATTACAGCTCAATACTTCAATAAAAATTATGAGTTAGATGAAAAAGCTCGTTTAACAATTTCGGTTACAAATACTAAAACCAAACAAGTTAAAAAATATGATTTGTTACGAGATTCAAATGCTTTCCAAGTTAATTTAGATGGATTAATAGCTGGTCAATATACTTTTACGGTAAAAGAATTAAATTCAAATGCTTCTTATACAAGTGGTTTTGAGATTTTAGATTTTGATATTGAAAAACAATTTGTAAATCCAGATTTAACTAAATTGAAACAATTAGCTTCACAAACTAATGGTAAAGCTTATGTTTCAAATCAAGTTGAAGATTTAGTAAAAATACTTTTAGCTAATGAAGATTACAAAGCAGTTCAAAAAGCAATAGTAAAGAAAACTCCAATAATTGATTGGGTTTGGTTGCTTGTTTTAATAGCTATTTCATTAGCTTCTGAATGGTTTATTAGAAAATATAACGGAATGTTATAAATTCAATTACGATTCGACAACTTCAAATAATTGTATCTGATTCTTAATTCTTTCAATAAGCATATTCATCATTCTTTTGTTTAGATTAGATGAATTCTTTATATATGTTTTGTATTCATCAATGGTGAAAAGGCTTATAACAATACCTTTCATACTATTTCTAAACTTTACTTCGTTTTTAATAATATGCTCAATGTATGCCATTTTTTTTTCTACTGGAAAGTGGTAAAAATCAGTTTTATGTTTACTTATTTGATTTTTAACTACTTCAATGAATAAGTCATTTTGCAATTTTAAAATAGGTCGTAATGTTTTGTTTTGAAAAATTTCATCAGCCGAAGATTGTTCGGTGATATTTCCAATTGGTTCTCCTCTGAACTTTTCTATGAATTGATTTCTATCTTCCATTTTTATTTTAAAGATAAAAAAAACCTCTGTCGGTATGACAGAGGTTTTATATAAGTTATTAAAAACTAATTGTTAATTATTTTTTGATTTTGAAAGATACTTTTCTTACTAATCTTCTAGCTAGAGCAGAGTTAGGATTAACTGATTTATCTTCACCTTTAGAGATTAAAACCAATCTATTAGCTTTTATACCAGCATCAATAAGTACTTTTTTAACGTTAGCAGCTCTATTATCGGCTAACTTATTGTTGTATTCTGAATTTCCAACTTCATCGGCATTACCATGAATTTCGATAATAGCATCTGGGTTGTTTCTCATATATGTAAGAATGAAATCAATTCCTTCTGTAGAAGCTTCTGTAGGATCCGTTTTATCAAATTCGAAGTAAGCAGTAACATAACCATCATTGATTAACTTGTCAACCATTTGAGCATTTATAGCATTTGCTGTTTTAGCTTCAGCACTTACACCATCAACACCATCTTTACTAGTTGTCATTGTAACAAGTTTTTCTAACTCATCAGGAACACCATTTTTGTTAACATCAATCATACGCCCTTTTGTATCAACAGCTACACCAGCAATAGAGTTGTTTTCAACATCTAAATAATCTGGCACACCATCTTTATCAGTATCATTCATTAATGTTTCTAAATCATTAATTCTATTGTCAAGTTCAGTGATCTCTTCTAATTTTTTATCTTCAATCATTGCCCAGTCTCCATGCACTTCATTTGGTCCTAGCGAATAATTTAATCCAAGTGATATGTTCATCATCTGACCAGATAAATTATTTTTTCTATCAGAATAATGACCATCCCATGCAAAATGCTGTCTGTAATTAGTAATTGATGTTAAATCAAGATTCATAGCCATTTTGTTAGTAATTCTGAATTGTGGAGAAAAACCAATAATAAGACCAATATTATATTCTGTAACACCAGCGTTAGATTTTTGACGATTAAATTCATCGCCTGGTTGGATTATAACACTCAAATCATCTGGTGTATCTTTTTTAGGAGTCATTGCTAAAAAGTTTAAACCACCATGAATTAATAGTCCAAATCTTTTCAAGTTCTCTTCAATACCAAGAAGTCGGGAAGCATTTATAACACCTTGTAAACCCAATCTATATTGTTCAACTTCAAATTCTTTTTTATTTCCATTTATGTTTTTAAAGACATCGTAATTAACATCCCCTTTAATTCCAAATTTTGGACTCATCATATAACGAGCACCTATCCCAAAATTATTAAAAGTAAATTTCCCTAATACTTTTGTAGCATCACTAGAAGAATAACCTTCAGTAAAAGGATTTATTCCTTTACTTTGTCCTGCATTAACTTCAACTGTCCAACGATTAAATCCGCTAGATTGTTGCTCATCGGATGATTCATCAGTTTGACTGAAAATAGGGGCAAAAGATAATAATGAAATAAGTAGTAAACTTTTCTTCATGATATGAATTTAAATTTTTAGTACATTTTAGGTCTTTGCAAACCTTATAAGCTGCAAATATACTATTTTAGTTTTAATTATCAAGTTTTTAGCTTATGTAATCAATTTTTTAAGCTAAATTTAATGATTTTTTGTTAAAAATAGTACTTTATTTTCAAATTTAAGAATCGTTTGGGTGCAAAAAACATTAATTTTGCAATTATTATAGAACCAAAAAGTAATACTGAATTCATTTAATTACATCAATAAATATGAGATTTCACACAAGAAAATGGGTAAAACCTGAAGATTTAAACCCAAATAGCACTTTATTTGGTGGTAGATTATTGGCTTGGATTGATGAAGAAATTGCTCTGTATGCGATAATTCAGCTTGAAAGCCCTAGAATTGTTACCAAACATATGTCAGAAATTAACTTTAGAGCTTCTGCTAAACAAGGTGATATCGTTGAAATTGGCATTGATGTTGTGAAATTCGGAACTACATCTTTGACACTAATGTGTGAAGTTCGAAATATGATGACCAAAGAAACTATTATCACTATAGATAATATAACAATGGTTAGTGTAAGTATGGATGGGAAGCCACAAGCTCATGGGAAAACCAAAATTGAGTATGTAGAAGATAGATTAAAAAAGTAAATTATGCTTCAAAATTTTCTTTATCAGTTGGTAACTCAAATATTTCTAAATCAAAGTATACAATGGAAGCAATAATATGGTCAAAAATATCGGCCATTATATATTCATATTGCTCAAATCGTTGATCTTTGGAAAAAGTGTAAATTTCTAACGGAATTCCATACGCAGTTGGTTGTAACTGACGACACAGCAAAATCATATTCTTATTTAATCCAGGATAATTTTCTAAATAATTGGTTATATATTTTCTGAACAAGCCAAAATTGGTCATATTTCTACCATTTATTGACAGTGATTTGTCAACATGATATGTTTTATTATAACTATTAATTTCAGTTTGGCGCGTATCTATATATTTGGAAATCAATTGAATTTTTTTCATTTTTTCCAATTCTTCATCAGTTAAAAAACGAATGCTTTTTGCTTTTATCAACAAATGTCTTTTAATTCTTCGACCATCAGAATTTAACATTCCACGCCAGTTTCTAAATGAATCTGAAATCAAACTATAAGTCGGGATTGTAGTTGTTGTATTGTCAAAATTTCTAACTTTTACAGTTGCCAAATTAATTTCGATAACATCACCATCAGCTCCATATTTATCAAAAGTAATCCAGTCGCCAATACGAACCATATCGTTTAAAGAAACCTGAATACTGGCAACAAATCCCAAAATGGTATCTCTAAAAACTAAAATGATAATGGCCGAAATCGCTCCTAAAGCGCCAAGAATTGCCTTTTTTTCAATATCAAAAATCTCGTAGATAATTACAAAAACGCCAAACAGCCAAAGCACAATCATAATTACTTGTACATAACTATCGATAGGTTTGTCGCTAAAACGCTGTTTGGATTTTAAAAAATCTCTAAAAGCATTTAAAACACTTCGACTAATCCATAAACTGAACAAAACTATGTAAACACCAACTGTTTTGGCAAAAAACCATTCCCAACTAACAAAATCTTCCATAATAATAGGAACTGATTTATAGATAAAAAGAAACGGAATTAAATGTGCTATATATTTGGCGGTTTGATTGTTAACTAATAAATCATCAAAATTTGTTTTAGTCCTTTTTGCAATAACTACTAATACTGTTACAAGAATAAGTCTAAAAACTACATAAATCCCATAAGCTAAAAATCCGAGCAAAACAATGTTTATCAACAAACTTGAATAAGATGCTAAAGTGTCATTAAAACCAATTTTGAGCAAAAATGGATAGCACCAACCAAATATTTTTCCAATAAAATTAGACATTTTTTAAATACTTTTTTTCAATGTAGAATGTTCCAAATGGAATAAAGGAAGCAATATTTACAACTGCTAAGTCTTTAAAACTCCAGTTTTGTTCTTTTTTTATCAAAATTGAAAATAAAACATAACCTATAAATAAAACACCATGTGCCATTCCAATAGGAAATAATAGTGATTTATATAATTCGAGGTTTGTTGGTTTTATAAATAGCATGTTAGCTAATAAAATTAAAAAGGAAATTCCTTCTGAAATGGCAGTAAATTTGAAAATTTTTGTCATCAATTGTTGATTTTAATTTGCAAAATTAACTATATCCAAATTTAAAAACCTACAAACTGCATTACTTTTGCAATAATTTAGCATTTTTATGAGTAAAAGAGATTTAAAAAAGTTCGTTTCCGAACTAACCAAGGCACAGCTTGAAGAGCAAGTTGTTGAATTGTACGAAAAATTTAAAGATGTAAAAGTCTATTATGATTTTGTTTTTAATCCAAAAGAAAATGATTTGGTAAAAGAAGCAAAACTCAAAATATCGAATGAATATTACCCAATTCGTGGCAAAAAACCAAAAATGCGTCGCTCGGTTGCTCAAAAGTTCATCAAACACTATATTTCTTTAGGCGTTGATGCATTTATTATAGCTGATATTATGCTTTACAATATAGAAATTGCGCAAACACTTTCATCTGAAAAACAAATTAATCAAGAAGCTTTTTACAAAAGCATGTTTAATTCGTATGAGCAAGTTATTGCCTTTGTTTTTGAAAAAGGAATTTTTTATGAATTCAAAAGTAGAGTAGTGGCTGTACATGATGAAGCTTTACATCAGAAATGGATGAATTCGTATCAGTTTATCGATAAAATGGAGCGCTTAAACCTATAATTTTGCTTTTCATCGATATAATATTGATTTAACTATTGTTTGGGTGTATTTTTGCAAAACCACCAAAACTGCATAATGCCACAGATAGATATAGAAACCGAAATCGAAGAAAAAAAGGAGCTTTATAGTTACCAACAAGGTGATATTGACGCCATTTTTGAACGATTAGATAATGCTGAAAGCAATTATCATTTATTATATCAATTGCCAACTGGCGGTGGAAAAACAGTGATTTTTTCTGAAATTGTAAGACGCTATTTGTCACAACATGACAAAAAAGTGGTGGTTTTGACACATCGAATAGAACTTTGTAAGCAAACTTCTAAAATGCTTAAAGGTTTTGACGTTAAAAACAAAATCATCAATAGCAAAGTAAAAGAATTACCAGATCAAAATGATTATTCGTGTTTTGTTGCAATGGTTGAAACCCTAAAAAACCGAATAAACGACGAAAAACTTCATTTAGATAATATCGGATTGGTAATTATTGACGAAGCACACTATAATTCGTTTAGAAAACTGCTAAGTTCGTTCAAAAACGCTTTTATTCTTGGTGTTACAGCAACTCCGTTAAGTTCTAATATAAAATTGCCAATGTATCAAAATTACAACGAATTGATTGTTGGTGATACAATTTCATCATTGGTAGAAAATGGATTTTTGGCAAAAGCAACAACCTATAGCTATGATGTTGGTTTAAGTTCGTTAAAAGTCGGAATTAATGGCGATTATACAGTAAAATCTTCTGATGATTTGTATAGTAATATGGTAATGCAAGAGAAACTTTTACATGCTTATACAGAGAAATCTTTAGGTAAAAAAACGCTGATTTTCAACAACGGAATCAATACATCCTTATATGTTTATGAAACGTTCAAAGCGGCCGGATTTGATATTAGACATCTTGATAATACGACTTCAACCGAAGATAGAAAGCAGATTTTGCATTGGTTTAAGAAAACACCAAATGCTATTTTGACTTCTGTTGGAATTCTAACAACTGGTTTTGATGAACCAACAGTGGAAAGTATAATTTTGAATAGAGCTACAAAATCGTTGACATTGTATTTTCAAATGATTGGTCGTGGATCAAGAAGATTACCGCATAAAGACGAATTCACGGTTATTGATTTAGGAAACAATGCTGCAAGATTTGGTTTGTGGAGTGATCCTGTAAATTGGCAACATATTTTCGAATCACCAGAATATTATCTTGAAAATCTGCGGGATGATGCCGAAATTGAAACGCATTTCAAATATGTAATGTCTGATGAATTGCGAAAAAAATTCTCTAAAACTGAAATTGTAACTTTTGATGTGGATGAAGAACATAAATTGGCAATTTCTCAAAATCTACGTTCAAAAATTGTTATTGAAAAATCGCTTGAACAACATGCAACAATGTGTGTAATTAATACAGAAGATTTATATAGCGCAAAACTTTTGGCTAGAGAACTTGCTGATGACATTGATTATAGAATGAATCGGTATGCAAAATGTTTAAGTCATTGTAGCAAAAATTATAGAGATTGGTTGATTGAAGATTATAAACTTAAACTTAATTTATTAATTGGCAAAAAGTTCAGAGATATCACTTTTGCAGAATAAATATAATATACATATATTTGAACTATAATTTATATTATGTAAAATAGATTGTTTCAAAATCCCTTATTCTATAGGTTTTTGTGAGAATTCAACTTTTTATTTAAATCCAACTCTTTGTATTGTTAGTTATTATTTTAAATACTATTTTTACATTTCAAAATTAATCATACTCAATGAACGCAATTGCATCTAGAATAGCTGATTTTCTTAAAGAACATTTACCGTTTAGCAATTTATCTTTTGACGAATTAACTCAAATTGCAACAAATATTCGCGTGATTAATCTTGAAAAAAATCAAACGCTTTTTCAAATTAATGATAAACTTCATGATAGTTTTTATGTGGTAGCTTCTGGCGTTGTCAATTTATCTGTTGTTTCCGATGCTGAAGAAACATTATTAAACAAATGTGTTGAAGGTGAAATTTTTGGATTGCGTCCTTTTTTTGCCAAAAACAATTACATGATGACTGCAAAAGCTCGTGAAGAAAGCATTATTTACGCAATTCCTATCGCGACTTTCAAGCCTTTTGTTGCTCAAAATACAGAAGTTTTGAATTTTCTTTTAGAAAGTTTTGCAAGCACTAATTATAGCTCAAATGATTCTAAAGGAAATTTAATTTCGGATACGGCGATATTTTCAAATTCTAAATCGGAAACGCAATATTTTCAATCATTAACTTATAATAAATCGCCGCTAACTACTACTATTACTAGTGTTGTTAAAGAAACGGCGCAATTAATGACCGAAAGCAATTCTGATTTTGTAATCGTTACCGATAAAAATTATCCTATCGGAATAGTGACTGATAGTGATATGCGTTCCAAAATAGCTACTGCTCGATTTCCAATGACTTCGACTATTGATAAAATCATGTCATCGCCTGTTATTGCTGTAACTGAGAATGTTTCTCTAGCCGAAGCTCAACTGCTTTTGCTTCAATATAGCGTGAGTCATTTGTGCGTTACCGTTGATGGAACAGACAAATCGGAAGTTAAAGGAATTATTACTGAGCATGATTTAATTGTAGCTCAAGCCAGCAATCCTGGTGTTTTGATTAAAGAAATCAAACGTTCTCAAGAACCAAAAGATTTGCGAAAAGTTAGACTTAAACTTGCCGAACTTATCCAGACATCGTTAGACAAAAATATTCCTCTTTCTCATGTTATGAATGTGGCTGGCGAAATAAACACTGCTATTTTAAAACGTGCTGTAGAAATTGCTATTATTGAGTTAGGCTCTGCTCCTGCTCGTTTTGCTTGGTTTAGCATTGGTAGTCAAGGTCGTAAAGAACAATTATTGTTAACTGATCAAGATAGTTTTTTAATTTTTGAAGATGTTGCCGAAGCTAAATATAGAGACGTAAAAGATTATTTTATAAAACTGTCTAAAAAAACGGTTTCTATCTTAGAAAAAGTTGGTTATGCACCTTGTCCGTATGGACACAATGCAAGTAATATGATTTGGTGTAAATCATTGACAGACTGGATTAAACAGTTTAATACTTGGATGAATACTCCAGGTGAAAATAGCGATAAAATAAGCGGGATATTCTTTGATTATGAGTTGGTAATTGGTGAATCCAAAATTGAAGAAGCTATCAGCAATTTGGTTATTAAAAACACTGAAAAAAATAGCTTGTTTTTTGATTATTTAGGAAACGATACACTTAGAAAGCCTGCTCCTCTTAGTTTCTTCAAAAAATTTAATTTGGAAGATGAAGGTATTTACAAAGATAAATTTGATATAAAAAATAGAGCCATTATGCCATTGGTTGATGCCGCTCGTTTATTTACATTAAGCAATCACATCAAAGGAATTAATAATACTTATCTAAGATTCAAACAATTAGCTATTTCAAATCCAGCTAATTCTGAAGTTTTTCTTGCTTGTGCGGAAGCGTTTTTAGTATTAAATAAAATTCGTACCGCCGAAGGTTTGAAAAATGATAACGATGGACAATATATCACAATTGAAAACCTTTCTAAAGCTGACAAAGAAAAACTTAAAAATGCTTTAAATCCGATGAAAGAATTGGAAGATTTGATTAAAGATTCTTTTCAACTTACTCAATTCTCCTAGCTTATGTTTGATTGGATAAAAAATATTACTAAAGAAAGTCCACCATTTTGGAAGAATTATTTATCTAAATTTGATAAAAAGCCTTCTAAAAGATTTGTTGTTTTATCAACTGAAACTACGGGTTTAAATCCAAAAAAAGACTTAATTCTATCAATTGGAGCTATTGGAATTGAAAATAATAGTATTCATATTGGCGACAGTTATGAAGTTATTATTTCACAAAAAGATACTATTTCTAAAGAAGACAGTCAAAATGAATTTTTGATTCATACACAACAAAAAAAAGTTACCGAAACTAGAGCTATTCAAAATTTTATAAAATATTTGGGAAATGCCGTTTTAGTTGGACATCGCGTCAATTTTGATATAGAAATGATAAACGAAGCTTTAGAAAAATTGGGTTGTGGACGATTGAAAAATGAAGCATTAGACATTGAAGTTATGTACAAAAAACTACACGACATTAATGATAAAAACTTTACTTTGGAAGATTTAGGAACACTTTTCAAAGTACCAAAAGCCGAGAGAGTTTCTACTGCTGACGATGCTTACACTATAGCTTTACTTTTTTTGAAATTAAAATCAAGATTAGGAATTAAATAAAATGAAAAAGCTAAAAATTCACCTATTACTACTTTTAGTAACTTTCAATATCTATAATTCTGTTTGTCAAAATACTATGAACACCGATTGGGCTAACCTAAATAAATATGCCTCAGAAAACCAAAGCCTCACTCCTACTGCAAAAAGTGTAGTTTTTATGGGTGATTCTATAACCGAATTTTGGAAAATAAATGACGCAGCCTTTTTTGCAGAAAACCCTTTTATTGATCGTGGAATTTCTGGGCAAACCACACCACAAATGCTTTTGCGCTTTCGTCAAGATGTGATTAACTTGAAGCCTGAAACCGTTGTTATTTTAGCAGGAATCAATGATATTGCAGAAAATACTGGACCAATTACTTTAGAACAAATCATGGGAAATATCATCTCGATGGTTGAATTGGCAAAAGCTAATAAAATCAAAGTAGTTTTGTGTTCGGTTTTACCAGCCAATAATTTTTACTGGAATCCAAAACTGAAACCAGCCGACAAGGTAATTGAATTGAATTTATTACTTAAAAAATACGCCAAAGCCAACAAAATGAGCTACGTAGATTATTATAACGCTATGGTTAACAACGAAAAAGGCTTGCTGAAAAAATACGGAGAAGACGGCGTTCATCCTAATCTTGAAGGTTATAAAGTAATGGAGACAATACTTTTGAAAAGTCTCTAACTTATAGTAACGAAAACGTTTTCTATCAAAAAAAACACTGCTTTATTAGTAGTGTTTTTTTTATTCTTGTTTTTTTTTGATATTTTTAAAAGATTATTAATTTTTAGTCAAAAAAATAACAAATAAACGATAATGAAGAAATTCTTTCTCTTTTTCACAACTTTTCTGTTCTCTTTTGGGTTTTCACAGCAGTATAAAGAGCCTTACCGACCACAATTTCACTTTACACCACCAGCTAAATGGATGAACGATCCTAACGGAATGGTTTATCTAAATGGAAAATACCATCTTTTTTATCAATATTATCCAGACGGAACCGTTTGGGGACCAATGCATTGGGGACACGCCGAAAGTACCGATTTACTTCACTGGAAACAATTACCAATTGCTTTATATCCTGATAATTTGGGTTGGATTTTCTCTGGAAGTTGTGTAATCGATAAAGAGAATACAGCTGGTTTTGGAAAAAACGCTATGATTGCCATTTTTACTTATCACAATGAAGAAATTTTGAAATCTGGGAGAAAAAATATTGAAAGTCAAGGAATTGCTTATAGTTTGGATGAAGGTTTAACGTGGACAAAATACGAGCAAAATCCTGTTTTGAATAATTCTGGTGAACAAGATTTTCGTGATCCTAAAGTTTTTTGGAACGAAAGCACTTCTAAATGGGTTATGACTTTGGCAGTTGGCAATCAAATTAAGTTTTTTTCTTCTGCTAATTTAAAATCCTGGCAACATGAAAGTACTTTCAAACCTGAAGATGATTTGAAGGAGTTAGGTGTTTGGGAATGTCCCGATTTGTTTCAGATTAAAACGGATTCTGGTGAAACCAAATGGGTTTTGATCATAAATCACGGTGATAAAGCACCCAATGGTGGTTCGGGAATCCGCTATTTTGTTGGAAATTTTGATGGTAAAACATTTCAAGAAACTCAAAAATCGCTTTGGTTAGATTATGGCACCGATTTTTACGCAGGTGTAACTTTTTCTAATGTTCCCAATAACAAAACTGTTCTTTTGGGTTGGATGAGCAACTGGCAATATGCACAAAAAGTACCAACAGAAGTTTGGCGAAGTGCCATGACTTTACCTAGAGAATTAACACTAAAAAAGGATGTTTATTTCTATAAGTTAGAACAAAATATAGTCGAAACATTTGCTTCTATCACTACTCCTATTTTCAATAAAAAAACGGTTCAATTGCCTTTAAACAATGATGTTAATTTGTCTCAAACCGAAATTGTTTTCGATTTAGATAAAAATACAACTAATTTAAGCATTGCTTTTTCTAACCAAAAAGGTGACGTTTTTTCAATTGAATTAAAAGATGGAAAAGTGTTTACCAACCGATTAAAATCAGGCAAAATTGATTTTAGTGAAACCTTTACCAACAAAATTCAATCAATGGATTTGGCTGGCAAAAAAGCTACTTCTTTTCAGTTAATTTTAGATAAATCATCTGTTGAAATATTGATCAATAAAGGTGAATTCTCGGTGACAAATTTATTTTTTCCAAATGAGGAATATTCGATTTTAGCTATTAAATCAAATCAAAAAGCTACGAAACTTAAAAACTTAAAAATCAATACTGTAAAAAGTGTTTGGAACTAAATTATTCTGATATGAAAAATTCAAAATTACTTTATTATTCAATTGTAGTAGCGTTGGCCGGATTTTTATTTGGTTTTGACACAGTTGTTATTTCGGGAGCTGATAAACAATTACAAAATTTATGGCACTCTTCCGATTTGTTTCACGGTTTGGTAGTGATGTCTTCGGCACTTTGGGGAACGGTTTTGGGTGCTATTTTTGGTGCTATTCCAACCAATTCTTGGGGACGAAAAAAGACTTTGATTTTTATAGGCGTTCTGTTTTTCCTTTCAGCCTTAGGTTGTGCATTTGCCAATGAACCCTATCTTTTTGCTTTCTTCCGTTTTATTGGCGGTATCGGAATTGGTGTTTCTACAATCGTTGCGCCTTCGTATGTTTCTGAAATTGCTCCTGCTAAACAACGTGGACAATTGGTTGCTTTGTATCAGTTCAACATTGTTTTCGGAATCTTAATTGCGTTTGTATCTAACTATTTCTTGCAAGATATTGGCGAAAATGCCTGGCGTTGGATGCTCGGAATTCAAACCGTTCCTGCGCTGATTTACACTCTTTTGGTGCTTAGAGTTCCAGAAAGTCCGAGATGGTTGCTCGAATACAAAAATAATAAAGAAGATGCCATTCGTGTGCTAAAACTTATCGAACCTGATGAAACTATTGTAAATCAAGAAATTGAAGCTATTAGCAAAGAACATTCGCAAAAAACTACCAACGAAAATATCTTCATGAAAAAATACAGAAAACCGTTATTATTAGCGTTTTTCATTGCTTTTTTCAATCAATTATCTGGAATTAATGCCTTTTTGTACTATGCACCACGAATTTTTGAATTGGCTGGATTGGAAAAATCGGCTTCGTTCTTGAGCAGTATCGGAATTGGCGTTATCAACTTGATTTTTACTATTGTTGGTATTTCGTTAATCGATAAATATGGACGTAAAACCCTTATGTATATTGGCTCGGTTGGTTATATCATTTCGCTAGGATTAGTCGCAACCGCGTTTTATATGGAATGGAAAGGCATGTTTGTACCTGTCTTTTTCTTCTTGTTTATAGCAGCACATGCTATAGGTCAAGGTGCCGTTATTTGGGTGTTTATCTCTGAATTGTTTCCTAACAAATTGCGTGCGGCCGGTCAATCATTTGGTACATCGGTTCATTGGGTTTTGGCTGCCTTAATTCCGTCGTTTATGCCGTTTCTTATTGACAAAATCGGTGCAGCAACGGTTTTCGCCATTTTCTGTATAATGATGGTTGGACAACTTTTTTGGGTATTCTTAAAAATGCCTGAAACAAAAGGAAAAACGTTAGAAGAATTGTCGGAGAGTCTTTCGGAGTGATTTTTGAAGGTAGAATTTTGAAGGCAGAATTTAGAAGTCAGAAGTTAGAAAAAAGAAAAAAGAAAAAAGAAAAAAGATAAAAGAATATAGACTATGTAATCTAAAACCATGCGCAGCGCCTTTATCCACAAAGTAAAGCCTATGTATCTATGTGGTTAAAAGAAGAAAAACATAGAATATGAGAATAGACTATGTAATCTAAAACCAAGCGCAGCGCCTTTATACACAAAGTAAAACCTATGTCTCTATGTGGTTAAAAGAAGGAAAAAGCATAGAACACAGAAAAAAGAATACATTATGAATACAAAAAAGATCGTTTGTTTCGGAGAAGTTTTATGGGACGTTTTGCCTACATTCAAAATTGCTGGCGGTGCGCCTATGAACGTATCTATTCGCTTGCAATCACTTGGTATTGAAACCAAAATGATTTCTAAAATTGGAAACGATGCTTTGGGCAACGAACTTCTTGCTATTATAAAAGACAAAAACGTCACTACCGAATTAATACAACAAGACGCCACATTGGCAACTGGCGAAGTGTTGGTGCATCTAAACGAAAACGGAAGCGCAACCTACGACATTGTCTATCCGTCGGCTTGGGACAAAATTGAGTTGACTGCTGCCAATTTGCAAGCTGTACAAGAAGCCGATGCCTTGGTTTACGGTTCGTTGGCGTGTCGAGATGATGTTTCTCGCCATACGCTTTTGAAATTGCTAAAAGTCGCTAAGTACAAAATATTTGATGTAAACATAAGACCGCCGTTTTACTCGATAACTTTTTTGAAAGAAATGATGGAATTAGCCGATTTTGTAAAGCTAAACGATGACGAATTGCTAGAAGTGGCGCAGGCTTTAGGCTCGACTTCTAGTAAAATTGAAGCCAATATTTTGTTTCTTGCCGAGCTTACTAACACCCACTCTATTTGCGTTACCAAAGGTAAAGATGGCGCAGTTTTGTTTACCGACAAGCAGTTTTACAGCCACAAAGGTTTTAGCGTACAAGTAGCCGATACCATTGGTGCTGGCGATAGCTTTTTAGCAGGTTTTTTGTCTAAATTTTTATACCAAACCGACTTTTTGCACGCGGTAGAATATGGTTGCGCCGTTGGTGCTTTAGTTGCCTCACACAATGGCGCCAACCCAGTAATTACCGACGCTGCTATACAAGCATTGCTACAATAACCACTACACTATTTTCTCGTTTGCAACACTATTTTACAACACTATGGCGAAAAACCGCAAAAGGTGTTGAAAGCTTTCTTGCTTTGTTAATAAACTTTTGTAAGATTTATTGAGTGTTTTGGTATATTTGAAGAAATTATTTGGCTAGTTATGAAGGAATTGAATGATTAGCGCAATATTTCAAGTATATACACTCTTTGTGTGTAATTTTAAAAATAATAAATCAAAAAAATGAAAAAAGCACTAATTGTATTATTACTATTCCCATTATTAGTTTCGGCAAAATTTTACAAAGCCAAAATCACATTAACCAATGGCACGTCTAAAAATGGCTTTATTGAATTGCCGGAATATCCAGATGATGCCAAAATCAAATTTAAAGCAGAAGAAAAAGGCAAAGTTGAAAAATTCAGTTTAGAAGAAGTAACTAGTTTTGAAATCACCAATGACAAAATGGAAACAATTAACTATGTTACTTTAAAACTTGCCGAGCAAAGCACGTTTAATCTCAATAAAATAAAACCAGGCGATAAAAAAGTTTGGGCAAGAATTGTAAAAGAAGGTAAAATTTCAATTTATTCAACGTATTCAGCTTATGATTTTGGTACCAAAACTGGTGGTGCAGGAACTTTTTATATTAAAAGACAAAATGAAGACTTCGCATTATTTCTTGAGGAATTTGGTGGTGATGGTATCAGTTTGTGCATGAATTGTTTTCCAGCTTTAAAGAAAACTCTAAAAGGCTATTTTGAAACAGCTTGTCCAAAACTGTCAGAATTGGTAACCAAAGAAGAATTAAAGAAAAAAGGTATTTCCTATTTAGTTGACTTATACGAACAAAATTGCGGAAAATAATAAACTGAAGAAATGAAAAAAGCACTGATCTTACTAAACCTTTTTCTACTTCTATCGGCATTAATTACAGTCATTTCTTGTTCAAAAAGTAATGATGCTGCACAAAATCCGTATCAAGGAAATTGGAGTGGAAATTTAACAGGGGACATTGAAGGAAGTTGGACAGCAAAAGTTTCTGCAAACGGAAGTTTTGATGGAAAAGTTATTACGCCACAATCTAGTTCAGATCATGATTTTGTATTAGCTGGTCAAGTTTCCGCAAATGGAAATTTGGTTGCCACTATGAAAAATGCAACTTATAATATGAACCTAGACTTTGTAGGCAACTTTCAAAACACCAACTGCAACGGAACTTGGATATATAACGGAGCAGGAATGCAAGGCACTTGGACAGGAACAAAAGAATAAATACTTTCAAGCTTATTGCCAAAACAATAATTGGTATTTACAATAAATTACTCATACATTATAGTTGGTTTTAAAGACAATAAAATTACACAATTAGGTGTTGAGTTTAAACCAAATTAAAAAAAATGAGTCTTACTTGGATTAAACTAACCAAATGAAACAATCAATCTATACTTTACTCTTATTTTTTCAAATTGCTGTTTTGCCAGCACAAGAAAATACTAGTTTTTGCGCTACGCAAACAATTTCTGACGAATGGGAAATGGAGTTTCAAAAGCTTGTTACACAATACAAAAAGTCACGAACAACCAATATTGTTTATCAAATTCCAGTGATTTTTCACATAATTCATGGTGGCGAAAATGTGGGTGTTTTTCCAAATATTGAAGCGCAACAAGTCAACTCACAAATTGTAGTTTTGAACCAAGATTACACAGGAACTGGCTTGAATGTTGAAGATTATCCAGCCAATGCTTTTGTGAACTGGGCAATAAATCAATCAATTCCGTCTGGGAATTTGGATAATTTGGGTAGAATTAAAATTGCGAATAGCGAAATACAATTTTGTTTGGCACAAGTAAATCCGTCAGGAATTCCACTTTCCGAACCTGGAATTGAACGCATTAATTATATAGAAAAAGGTTGGCAAAACCCGAATGTGTTTGCAAATAATCAAGATTTGAGAAATTTTATCGATAACACGGTAAAGCCGCAAAGTATTTGGGATGCAACTAAATATTTGAACATTTGGGTAACCGACAAAAGCGATGCCTTAAACTCCAAAGGATTTGCAACGCCGCCACCATTAAGTGGACTTTCTGGAATTCCTGCAAATGCTACAACTAGTTTAAATGACGGTGTATGGTGTTATGCCAAGTCGGTTGGTTCTTATTTGATTTACCCTGCTGGAATTTATGTCAATACTGATGTTTCCGGGCGTTTGCTAACACACGAAATTGGGCATTGGTTAGGATTACGACACATTTGGGGCGATGGTAACTGTTTGAGTGATTTTTGCAACGACACGCCTTCACAAGCCGACCCAAGTGCAGGAAATCCGACTTATCCACAAGGCGTTGGTTCGTGTAGTTCTCCGAGTAATGCTCCCGATGGCGAAATGTTTATGAATTTTATGGATTACACCGCCAACCCAAGCATGTATATGTTTACAACCGATCAAGTTACAAGAATGCAAACTGCTATGGCAAACAGTCCGCAACGCAACCAACATGGAACGCATGGTATTTGTAGTGGTTTAGCTGTTTCTGAGAATTCTTTTTCAAATAAAATTAAAATTTATCCTAATCCGACAACAGATTTTGTAATGATTGAAGACAAGGATAATCAAATTAATTTTATTGAAATTTACACCGTTCTTGGTCAAATGATAGCAAAAACTTCAGAAAAAAATATTTCATTTGATCAATCAGCAAAAGGAATTTATTGGTTGAAAGTTTATTTTAAAAATGATGAAATGCAATTTTTTAAGATTGTAAAAAATTAATTATTACTTTATTCTCAATTTTAATAATTGAAAAAACTTTAAAAGAAAAACCATGAATAAAAACAACCCACCCTTATTTCTCCTGACAATTGTAGCCATTATAGTTGGTTCAGCATTGTTCAAGCAAATTGATTTTAAAAACCTAACTATAGAGAAACCTGCACTTTCGGCAATTTACTTTATTACGTTTATGTTTTCGGTTTTTGTTTTGGTGAAACATTTTATAAATAAATCGAAGAAATAAAAAAACTGCTCCATTTCTGAAGCAGTTTTTAACTAAATAAACTAAAATAAACTAAAGTTTTCCGTCTTTGATTTCGTCAACAATTTCTGGATTCAGTAATGTTGATGTGTCACCAAAGTTAGAGAAATCTCCTTCGGCAATCTTACGCAATATTCTACGCATGATTTTACCTGAACGTGTTTTAGGCAAACCAGATACAAACTGAATTTTATCTAATTTGGCAATTGGTCCAATTTGATCAGAAATCAATTGGTTAATCTCTTTCGCTAAATTATCTCTATCTCTTCCTTCACCTCTTTCTTTTAAAATTACAAATCCGTAAAGCGCATTTCCTTTCACATCATGTGGGAAACCAACGATAGCACTTTCTGCCACAGCTGGATGCTCATTAATAGAATCTTCAATTGGAGCAGTTCCTAAATTATGTCCAGAAACAATGATAACGTCATCTACTCTACCCGTAATTCTGTAATAACCAACTTCATCGCGCAAAGCACCGTCACCAGTAAAATATTTACCTGGAAAAGCTGTAAAGTAAGTTTCTTTATAACGTTGATGATCACCCCAAATCGTTCGAGCCATCGATGGCCATGGGAATTTGATACACAAACTTCCTGTAACTTGATTGCCTTCAATTTCGTTGCGCAATTCGTCCATTAAAACTGGTTGAATTCCTGGTAATGGTAAGGATGCATAGGTTGGTTTAGTTGGCGTTACAAATGGAACTGGCGAAATCATAATACCACCTGTTTCTGTTTGCCACCAAGTATCTACTAGCGGACAACGCTTTCCTCCTACGTGGTCATTATACCAGTGCCAAGCTTCCTCGTTAATCGGCTCACCAACGGAACCAATAACTTTAAGCGAGCTTAATGGAAAACGTTGTACATAATCTAAACTTTCTTTTGCCAAAGCACGAATAGCAGTTGGCGCAGTGTAGAATTGATTGACTTTATGTTTTTCAATTACTTCCCAAAAACGACTAAAATCTGGATATGATGGAACGCCTTCAAAAATTACTGTAGTTGCACCGTTCAAAAGTGGTCCGTAAAGAATGTAAGAATGTCCAGTAATCCAACCTATATCAGCAGTACACCAATAGACGTCGTTTTCTTCGTATTTGAATATGTTTTTAAAAGTATAAGCGGTATAGACCATGTAACCTGCTGTAGTATGAACCATTCCTTTAGGTTTTCCAGTAGAACCTGAAGTATACAAAATGAATAATGGATCTTCAGCATCCATAATTTCGGCAACACAATTTGGAATCGCTGCGTCCATTAATGGTTGTAACCATTGGTCACGGCCTTCTTTCATATTTACTTCCGTATTAGTTCTTTTAACCACTAAAACTTTTTCAACACAAGGTGATTTTTCTAATGCTTCATCCACAATTCCTTTAAGGTCAATGGCTTTATTTCCTCTATAACTTCCATCAGAAGTAATAACCATTTTACATTCAGAATCATTGATACGAGTTGAAACTGCTGAAGAAGAAAATCCAGCAAAAACAACCGAATGGATAGCTCCAATTCTAGCGCAAGCCAAAATAGAAACAGCCAATTCAGGAATCATTGGAAGATAAATACATACTCTGTCTCCTTTTTTAACGCCTTGTTCACGAAGAACATTAGCCATTTTAGAAACTCTTGCATACAATTCGTTATATGAAATATGTTGTGCTTCTTCGCTAGGATCGTTTGGTTCGAAAATTATAGCGGTCTTCTCGCCTTTTTTAGCCAAATGTCTGTCGATACAGTTTTTTGTGATATTCACTTTTGCATCCACAAACCATTTGAATTGTGCTTCTTGCATATCAAATTCCATTACTTTTTCCCATTTTTGGTACCAAGTAAAATTTTCATCGGCAATTCTGTCCCAAAATTTTCTTGGTTCACGCACCGATTTTTTATACATTTTAAAGTAATGCTCTAAATTGTCAATTGTATAATAACTCATGGTTTATTTTTAGTAATTAGTTAATAGTGACTGATAAATAGTCTTTATTTTGTGTAAATATAAATATTCTATTTGTTTGGAAAAGATTTTTGTTGCTAAATAAGTATAGTTTGCTTTGAGATGAAAGAATATAGAGAATAGAAAATAGATGTGAGTACATTAAATTCTCTTTTCTCTATTTTCTTTAAAAATTATCTAAAAGAACCAATTTTAGCTTTTTCAAAATCCTCTCTTACTTCATCTATAATAGCTTCATCGTCAATAGTTGATGGAATTTGGAAATTTTCTCCGTCGGCAATACTTCTTAATAATTTTCTTAAAATTTTACCCGAACGTGTTTTTGGTAGTCTTTGAACAATTACAACATCGCGTAATGAAGCAACCGCTCCAATTTGATCTCTAACCAAATGAACAACTTCATGTTGCAATTGAAAATGCTCAATATCTTCACCAGATTTATTTACTACTAAAGCCAATGGAACTTGACCTTTCAAATCGTCGTTAATACCAATAACAGCACATTCTGCTACTGAATGATGAGACGAAACGATTTCTTCCATTTCTGCAGTAGAAAGTCTATGACCTGCCACATTTATTACATCATCTACTCTACCTGTAATATATATGTAATTTTCATCATCTTTATAACCACCGTCACCAGAGAAATAATAACCCGGAAATTTGTTTAAATAACCCGCTTTGAAACGTTCATTATCTCCCCATAAATCAAGCATTGTTCCTGGTGGCAATGGCAATTTGATAACTACATAGCCTTCTTCGTTTGGTCCTAATTCTTGTCCGTTTTCGCCAAAAATTCTGATATCATAACCAGTAACTGCTTTTCCAGCAGAACCTGGTTTAATTGGTAAATACTCCACGCCCATCATGTTGGCAATCATAGGCCAACCCGATTCTGTTTGCCACCAATGGTCAATTGCAGGAACTGGAATGTGTTCGCGGTACCAATCTAAAGTAGCTACATCGCAACGTTCACCAGCTAAGAATTGCGTTCTTAAACATGACAAATCATATTGTTTAATAAATTCACCATTAGGATCTTCTTTTTTGATAGCGCGAATAGCCGTTGGAGCTGTAAACATGATACTTACTCTATGCTCTGCAATCACTCGCCAAAACGTACTTGCGTCTGGAGTTCTGATTGGTTTTCCTTCAAAAATTACTGTTGTATTTCGATTAATAAGTGGTCCGTAAACAATATAACTGTGTCCAACTACCCAACCCACATCGGATGCAGCCCAAAAAATTTCGTCTTGTTTCGCTCCATAAATGTATTGCATTGAAAATTTAAGTGCAGTAGCATAACCACCTGTATCTCTTACGATTCCTTTTGGCTTTCCAGTTGTTCCAGAAGTGTATAAAACGTATAATGGATGTGTTGCATTTACAGGAACACAAGGCACTTCTTCTGAACCATAAACTAAGGCATCGTAATCTACATCATATTTTTTGAAAGGAATTCTTGCACCTAATTTTCTATTGAAAACGATTACTTTTTTAGGTTTGTGTTCGGCCAATTCTATCGCTTCATCAACTAAAGGTTTGTAGGCGATTAATCTATCGATTTCTATTCCAGAAGAAGCAGTTATGATGGCTCTTGGTTTGCAGTCATCAATTCTTATAGCTAATTCATGTGGTGCAAATCCACCAAAAACTACTGAATGCGTTACTCCTATTCGAGCGCAAGCTAACATGGCAAATGCTGCTTGTGGAATCATTGGCATATAAATTACAGCCGTATCTCCTTTTTTCAATCCTAAAGAAATCATTCCGCCTGCTAGTTTGGCTACTTCTGATTTGACTTCGTTATAAGTATACTTCTTTACATTTTGAGTTACTGGCGAATCGTAGATGATAGCTGTTTGATCTCCATAGCCGTCTTGAATGTGCTTATCTAAAGCTAAATAACACATATTTAATTCTCCATCTTTAAACCATAATGGATAATCATTATCATCTTTTGATAAAATAGTAGTTGGTTTGTTATACCATTCTAATTGGTCTGCTTGTTGTTTCCAAAAGGCTTCAGGAGATTGAATACTTTGGTTGTAAAATTCTTGGTAATTCATTCGTATTGATTGGTTTGTAGTTGATTTAATTACATAAGTAAATGTAAATAAATTATCAATACGACATAAAATATTCTTGCTAAATAGGTATATACGAAATCGATTTCGTAATCTACTATCTAATTTAAAAAATTAACTTTTTATTTCTAATTTATAACCAACACCATGAATGTTTACAATAGTAATTGTGGAATCTTTATCTAATTTTTTTCTTAGTTTTGAAATAAACATATCTAAACTTCTAGTAACTATTACGCCTTCATTTTCCCAAATTTCCTTTTGTAAAGTATTTCTATCGATGATTTCATTTGGAGATGATGAAAGAATATACAATAATTTAGATTCTTTGGGAGTTAATGAAATTTGTTCCATTTCAAATTGAAGCTGATTTTTTTGGAAGTAGAATATATATTTTCCAATTGTTATGTTGGTTTCATCGTCAGCAATAATTACTTCTTTTTCTATTTTTTCATTTCTAAATCGCATCAAAAAGAAAATTGAAATTGCTAAAAATAAAATTGCAAAAAAAGAATATTTAGTAAATAAAATATTGGTTTTTGAAGCAAATTTTAAAGTTATAACATAACAATCTAGAGGCATTTTTCTTCCAATACAAGTAATAACATTTTTACTTGAATCAGCATCAATATGAAAACCATAAACAATGACTTCACTTAAACATTTCTTAACTGAGACAGAGTATTCTTTTGGAAAAGAACTTTTTGAAATGTTATTTTGAAGAATATTGATAAGTGAATCAGGAGAAAAAGCAAATTGATTTTCAAATCTAATTTGAAATTCATTTTTTGAAATTGTTTTTATTGGTAGCACTCTAGAAGTTCTATCATTAGAGCTAATCAAAACCTCATGCCCTATTTTTCTCAAAATAATTTCATTTTTTGAATTATCTATTATTGATTCTGCAAGATAGTTAGAGCAAAAAGGAATTGCAAAAACACCTAAGACGATTAAGAATAAGATAAAAACATACTTTTGTTTCATGTTTCAAAAGTATTTACTTTTTAGTTTATTAAAAATGTATTTAATAAAGATTTACACTTTTTTTACAAAAAAAAATCTTCAAATACTCAAAATGATGTTAAGTTTGATGCATAATCAAAAGTAATTATGATAATAAAAAACGCACTGATTAAACTTACTATATTGTTAATTACTTTCAATACTCATCTTTTTGCTCAAAATGCAAAAGAAAAACAAATACTATGGACAACTGATTGGAGTCCAAATGGGAAATTCATTGCAATTGGTGGTAATATTGATTCTTTGAAAATTTATGATGCAAAAAGTTTAAAATTATATAAATCATTTGCAATAAAAGGAACAATAACTCGAGTAAAATGGCATCCTAACAAAAATGTTATTGCAGTTGCAACACAAATTTCTGATGATAAAGCAATGTTACTTAATTTAGATACCAATTCTAAAATTGAACTAAATGGAATTTCACCTGATGGCGCAAGAGGAATTGATTGGAATTATAACGGTGAGTTTCTAACAGTTGCTGATAATGACGGACAAATTACACTATTTGATGATAAAGGAGAATTGATTAGAAAGTTTGCCAATGAAAATAATTCAACGAAAGGAATCACTGCAATTGATTGGCATCCGAGCAAAAATATTTTTGTAACAGTTTCTGATAAAATCAGAATTTTATCAATGGATGGAAATTTGCTCCAAACTATAAAACACAGAGAAGAAGATGTTTTACTATTAAGTGTTGCTTGGCACAAGTCGGGCTTCTTTTTTGTAACAGGAGATTATGGCTATGATACTTATAAATCATTGCTTCAATATTGGGATGAGCAAGGTAATTTGATAAAATTAACTGATATAAGCAAAGGTGAATATCGAAATCTGACATGGAATCCAGAAGGCAACCGATTAGCTTCAGCAAGTGACGCATTAAGAATTTGGGATGAAAAAGGAAATCTAATTTCAGAAGGAAAATCTAAAGAATATTTATGGGGAATTTCATGGAATAAAAACGGAAAAAAAATTATTACATCAAGCATAGCACAAACTATCTCTATTTGGAATAAAAACGCAGAATTACTTATGAATTTTGAATGAATAAAAATGAATCTTCATAAATTATGAAAGCAACTCCAACACTTTATCCACCACTTTCTTAATAGAAAATGGTTTTGTCATATAGGCATCAGCACCAAGAGCCATTCCTTTTTCTATATCGCTTTCTTTGTTCTTGGCAGAAAGAAAAATTACTTTGGTATGTTTTAGATTATCATCTTTTCTTATTTGTTCAATTGTTGCATAACCGTCAACCATTGGCATCATTACATCTAGAATGATAACGTCAGGATAACTGGTTTTCACAATATCTAAGGCTTCTTGTCCGTCGCGTGCTATAAAAACTTCGTAGTTATTTTTCTTGAACGTATATTCAAGTGACATTACTATGTTAGGCTCGTCATCGACTATTAAAATCTTTTTCATTTTTTAAATTTCTATATTCAATTTCAACTTCAAAAATCAACTTCAAAAATCAATTTCAAAATTTAAATTCAATTTTACGATTATCTATCTGTTTTTTAGTTATCTTAAATCTGCTTTTTGCTAATTGAAATCTACTTTTTGTTTTGGTAAAGTAAACACAATACAAGCGCCTTTTACACTAGATTGAGCCCAAATTTTACCTTTGTGATGATCTATAATTTGTTTGCAAATAGCTAATCCTAAACCGCTACCTACCGGTTTTTTGATATTTTGGTTGGTTGATTGGTAGAACTTTTCAAAAATTGCTTCAAAATCATTCGGATTAATTCCTTTTCCATTATCATGTACTAAAGTATGAATAAAATCTTCTTTTTCAAAAATTTGAATGGTAATTAACCCTTCTTTTTCAGGACAAAACTTAATTGCGTTTGACACTAAGTTAGTTATCACCTGAAAAATTCTATCTTCATCATAAAAAGCTTTTACAGTATCTTTACTTTCTATATGAATTGAGATATTTTTATTTCTGATTAATTGCTGTAAAGGCTCAATCGCTTTTTCGATGGTTGCAACCAAATTATATTTTCCAGGATTAATAGTTTGTTTACCTGTTTCAAATTTTTCTAAATCTAAAATTTTATCAATCAAACGATTCAATCTATCAGATTCAGAAATGATATTTTGAAGAAATTGTTTTTTCAATTCATCCGGAATTTCATCATCGTCGTGCAAAATTTCACTAGCAGCACGAATCGCTGTAATTGGCGTACGAAGTTCGTGTGTTACTGTATCCAAAAATTCGTCTTTTTGCTTGTCTTTTACCATAAGCGAAAGATTAGCATTTTGCAATTTGGCAGTGATTTCTTTTAATTCGTTAGAAGTTTCTGTTAGTTTTTTATTGATTATAATATTCTCTTTCGATTCTTCTAGGATTTTTAGAACTTCAGGTAAGCTTATTTTTTCTTCTTTCACAACACTCGAAATCAAAATTCTAGCCGAAGCTGTTCCGATATGACCTGTTAAAAGATTTTCAGAAAATTTGATTAAACGTGCATCTGCCAATTCAATGTCTTTATCAACATTATATTTTACATTGAAAATATTCATGGCTCTTTTGGTGCGTTCTTCACCAAGAAAACGAATCAATACTTTCTCAATATCGTTTCTATATGCAGTTCCTTTCCAGATAAAAGCATTTTCGTGATTGGTTATGTAACGGCTAATATCTACAAACATTTCGGCATAATTGCGTTCGCGGTAATTTCCTTTAAAACTAACAGAAACCGCAAAATAAGTAATCGTATTAAAAAACAAACTCCAGAATAATGCATGCGGAACAGGTTGCAAATAATCTAATCCAAACAATTGAAAAGGTTTCAGTAAATAAATTCCATATAATCCATCAGAAATAAAGGTACTCGAACTATTGCTTAAACCAATTGCATATGGTGCTAACAATGTATAAATACAAATAGCAAAACCAACTAAAATACTGTAAACGGCGCCTAAACGCGAACCTCTTTTCCAGAATAAAGCACCAAAAAAAGCAGGTGCCAATTGGGCTATGATCACAAAAGCAATCATTCCTATTGAAACCAAATTATAATCTAATCCAAATAGTCTATAAATAAAATAAGATGTTATGATTAGCGAAAAGATGCCAATTTTTCTACTGTTAAGAATTTTTCTACTGCTAATGGTTTCATCGTTACCTTTAAGTTTTCCAAGTAAATTATAAGGAATCAAAATATTATTAGTCACCATAGTTGATAATCCGATGGAAGAAACAACAATCATAGATATTGCTGCCGAAAATCCACCTAGAAAAACCATTACCGTTAATGTTTTTTGGTCAAATAATTGCGGAATTAATAATGAATAAGTGTCTGAATTTACATTTTGACCTTCAAATAAAATATTGCCACCCCAAGCTATTGGATATACAAAAATATTGAAAATTAAAAGGTATAAAGGAAACAACCAAACGGCTGTATTAATGTGATTTTCGCGGTTATTCTCGATTACTCCAACTTGAAATTGACGTGGTAATAAGAAAATAGCAAACATGGATAAAACACAAAGCAAAAACCAGTTAATTGCTTGCGGTAAGCCACCAATAGTGTTTTTCTCTTTAAAATTTTCTAACAAAGAAGCTTTTTGGTAAATATCATCAAAACCATCAAAAACAAAAAAGGTTACATAAACTCCAATTATCACGAAGAAAACCAGTTTCAAAACACTTTCCATTGCAACAGCAGTAACAATTCCTTTTCTTTTTTCGGAAGCATCTACATATCTGGTTCCATAATAAGAAGCAAAAAGTGCTAAAGCCACTGCTACAAGTGTTGTGGTATCATCAAAAATGTTTTTGCTAGTTGGTGTATTGGTTACTACGTGAAATGTTTCTGAAATAGCTTTGAGTTGTAACGAAATGTATGGAATAATTCCTGTCAAACAAATAACGGTTACTATGGCACCAAGAAAACGACTGTTTCCGTAACGAAGCGAAATAAAATCGGCAATACTTGAAATTTTGTTAACTCGAGAAATTCGAATAATTTTCTTTAGAATTAAAATCCAGGAAGGTGCAATAATGATTGGTCCAAGATAAATTGGAAGATAACTCAAACCACTATCGGCTGCAACGCCTATACTACCATAATACGTCCAAGCTGTGCAATATACCGCTAAAGATAAAGTATAGATATATGGATTATTCGTCCATTTGCTATTTCCTTTTTTTTCTGCCCAATAAGCAATATAAAAAAGAACGGCCAAATAGCCCGAAAGAATCACTAAAAGAGCTATACTATTCATTATATCGAGTTACAATTAATAAAGAAATAAGTATGGAAATCAAAGAAATAGAAAAGAAATAAATATAAATTACAGGAAAGCCCAACAGATTTTGAGACGAGTCAAATAGCAATACTATAGGAAGATTAAATCCCATGAGTAAAACCATTGAAACAATTATCATTTTTTGTTGGTGTCGCTTTTTCATTTTATAAACACAAATTACACAAATTATTGTTGGATAAATTTTCACGAATTTAAACAAAGTTTTCAAACTCCTAAACTTTTAAACTAACAAACTTCTATACTCCTAAACTTTTAAACCTTTAAACCCTTAAACATTTTAAACTTTTAAACAATCTGTTATAAATGCTCAAAAGCCCTTAAATTAATAAGAGCTTCTGAGACTAACCAATAAAATTATTTAATCTTCGTATTCATCGGTGATTGCATACCAGCCAAAAATGGTTAAACCAGTAACAATCATAGGTAATAAAATGAAGAAAACAATAATTCCAAAAACTAAATCGTCTTGTTTTCCTGTGGTTAATTTATAACCAAAGATTCCAATTGAAAAGTAAGCAACTGCTGCAGCAAGAGCAATCCAAACAATTCCTAAATATTTTTTTAATGCGTTCATAGTTTTATATTTTAGTCGTGAAGAGTATTAATTTTTCTGTCAATGTAAATCATTCCGATAACGAAACAAACTGCGGCAATACCAATTGGATACCATAATCCTTCAAGGTAAAATTCTACATCACCGGCTTCTTTTGCATTCGTTACAAAGTAAGTTGAAATTGCAGGAAGTAATCCTCCAAAGATACCATTTCCTACGTGATAAGGTAATGACATAGACGTATATCTAATTTTAACTGGGAACATTTCTACAAGGAATGCAGCAATTGGACCATAAACCATCGTCACAAAAATTACTTGAACAAAAACCATAAGAATTAAGAACCATCTGTCGCCATTGTTAATCATTTTAGTAACTTTAGTTTCAATTTTATCTTTTCCTTTATCATCAAGCATTACTTTTCCATTTTCAAAATGAATAGTTTTGATTTCTTCAACTGTAGTTCCGTCAGTATAAGCTTTTGTAGTAGTATAGATTGAATCCATTTTTGTAGCGTCAACTTCTTTAATAGATGGAACTACTTTAGTTTGCTCAACAATTTCACTTTTCTTAGTCAAATCTGTTGAATTATACATTGCTCTATAAATTGGACGATATAATAAAATCGCTAACAACATACCTGCCATCATAATTGATTTTCTACCCCATTTATCACTTAACCATCCAAATACAACAAAGAACGGAGTTCCAAGTATTAGGGCAACACCCAAAAGCATATCAACTTGAGAAGAATCGATACTTTGAACAGTTTTTAAGAAGTTCATGGCATAGAATTGTCCTGTGTACCAAACAACACCTTGTCCCATTGTAGCACCAAATAATGCAAGAAGAACGAATTTTAAATTGAATTTATTTCCGAAACTTTCTTTTAAAGGATTAGTTGAAGTTTTTCCTTCAGCTTTAGTTTTTGCGAAAGCTGGAGACTCATGCATGTTTTTACGAATCAAATAAGATACAAAAACCATCAAGATTGATACCCAAAATGGTACTCTCCAACCCCACTCATCAAATGCTTCTTTAGATAAAGACGCTTTAGTAATTAAAATTACCATTAATGAAATGAACAAACCAACTGTTGCTGTTGTTTGAATCCATGATGTCCAATAGCCTTTTTCTCCTGCAGGTGCGTGTTCTGCTACATACGTTGCGGCTCCACCATATTCACCTCCAAGAGCTAAACCTTGAAGTAAACGAAGAATTAATACTAAAATTGGAGCAGCAAAACCAATTGTTTCATAACTCGGAATACATCCAATTACAAATGTTGCGCCACCCATTAACATCAACGTTACCATGAACGTGTATTTTCTTCCTATTAAATCGCCTAATCTTCCGAAGAAAAGGGCTCCAAACGGACGTACTACGAAACCTGCAGCAAAGGTTGCAAGTGTAGATAAGAAGGCTGCAGTTGGATTATCTGTTGGAAAGAATTTGGTAGACAATACTACTGCTAAACTTCCGAAGATATAGAAATCATACCATTCGATCATTGTACCCATTGAGGAAGCAGAAATAACTTTCCAAATTCCTGTTGTTTTTTTATCGCTCATATTTATTAATTTATTAGTTTATTGTTTGTTTTAAAAAGAATATACCGCAGAGATAGTTGTTCTTAGATTTCCAACTTTGTTTTGGTTGTCAGAAATGGATAAATCCGACTGTGTTTTTCCATGAGTGGCCGCTGTGTATTCAACTTCTGGTGTAATTCTAAATTTATTTTGTTTAAAATCTACACGAGCAGCAGTTCTCCACATATATTTAACACCTCTTGTAGCTGTAATACCTCTTGCATAAATATTGGCTGGAGCAACATCTGAAGAAGTACCCTCTTGATTTGTATAACCAAAAAATAAACCTGGTGCTGTTTTTTTGCTATTACTGGCTATATCTAACCAAAATGAATTTGTTCTTATTCCCTCATAAGTAACTGGATTAGTTCCATTTGCATAACTAGCATATCCGCCTAACATAACCAAATGATGCAAGTTTTCTCCTGAGATTCCATAAAGTTTTACATGAAACTTTTCATTATTGTATTTCATGTAAGCAACAATTGATGTTGAATTTAAAGTTTCGGAAGATTTTTTAATTACAGCTGGCACTGCAGGAGTCGTTCCCGTGGCAGGTATTGCTGGAGAGATTACTGACTCAATTAATGGTTTATTTGGATAAAATTCAGCTCCAAAACCTGCTATAATAGATTTGCTTCTATATTCAATTTTACCATGCATGGCAGGAATTACGCTATTGTAAACAGGTGAATTTTGATTTCCATCTGCTGAAAATGCTCCAAACTCTCTATCTTTATAGGCAATAAAAGATACTTTAAATTTATCATTTAATTTTTGATCAATTCTAAATTGTGTTGCCCATCCAAATGGATTGAAAGGAATTCCAGTAGAAAAGTTAGCAACACCAGGGAAAACCTCAGGAATAAATGTAGGATACCAAGTTTGACCAAAAGTTATTGATGTTTTAGCCCAATCTAACTTTGCATACGCATGACGTAATCTAAACAAAGCTATAGATTGTTGAGTGTTTCCAAAAAAATCGCCTTCGAGAACGCCATTCACCTTTGCACCCCAAACGTCTGGACCAGTTGCCTTAACACCTAATCTTGACACTACAGATAAAAAGTTGGATGCTCCTGTTTGGTTAATATCATCTCCGTTGGCATCTAGCTTTTCATCTAAAGGCCAAAAATTTAAATGATACTCTCTCACTTGTGCTGACTGTCTAGTGTCCATGCTATAATCAACACGGGCAAAACCATATACATCTACTTTATATGGGATTTCTTGAGTTTTTGGCTCTTGAGAAAATGCTAATGCTGAAAATAGGAATGCAACATTTAATAAAATTTTCTTCATAAGATTTAAAAAATTTGGTTAGTAATTCATTTTTGCTTGACCAAATTCTAAAATTTTGTTAATGAAAAAAATTATGATATATATTTATGTAAATACTATAGTTAATCTTTGAAACGCTCCCATTTTATTAACATAAACTTATCTCCAAGCTCTGTAATAATCATTCCTGCTCCTTTTAGTTGTTCTTTATTTTTCAAAAATTCTACCAATTCTAAGTGGTTGTATATCTTATAAGTTGGGTGATAATCGGTATGATTGGGTTTGGTTACCTTATATTCCTTTACCCAGTTACTTACTGTTACGTGCGAAACACCAATAATGCGTTCTATTTCTCTAAAACTTAAACCTTCTAAATAGAGTTGCAATGCTTTGGTTACATAGTAGCTATCTATCTTTTTACCCAACTTATTGACGGTGAAATAGTAATTGCATTTTTTGCACAAAAACCTTTGTCTATCTTTGATTACACCGCTTTTTACAATGTTGTCACTTTGGCATTTTGGACAAGCTAAAATCTCCATATATATAAATTTTGCATAAATATACTAATTTAGCAAATATACAAAAACATTTTTGCTATTTTTTTTAGTATAAATTTACATAGTGTGCAATTTTACTGGAAAATAATTACATTAATACTAATTTTAACTGTTTTTGCTAAATTTTCTCATCTAATGATTCTATTTGTGTAATACTTATTAAAGAAATTAATTAAATCTTGAAAATTCGTACCTCGTACTTTTTTTTAACCACAAAGAACACGAAGATTTATACAAAGCTCACAAAGTTTTAAACTCGTGAAACTGCGATAAATTAAAAAAGACATAAAGCAAAGCCTTATGTCTCTATAAAAAATTAAACATCTATCTTAACAAATAGTTCTTCTAAATTCTAATTTCTGAATTCTAATTTAGTACCTCGATTAATATAAATAAATTTTGTAGATTTGATGCAATGGATTGCTATAATTAAAAAAAATGAAATATAAATTAGTTTATTTCTTATTAGTATCACTAAGTTTTTGTTTTGGACAATCCGACTTTAAAGAGCAATTCAAAATATTCTCTTTTGAAAACAAAAAATTAGGAAAAGTAGAATTCTGCACTTTTAAATCTACAATCGATACCAAAAAGCCTTTATTGATTTTTATTCATGGTTCGGGAAATTTACCCACATTTCAGTACATCAAAGAAACTAATTCCTACAATTGGAGCGCCTTTACTGAAATTCAAAAATACAAAGACCAATACCACGTAATTTTAGTAAACAAACCAAATGTTCCTTTGTTTGACACTGTTGAAGGTGAAAATGGAAATTTTACCTATCCTGTTTCAGATATCTATAGAGAGAACTATTCGCTAGAATGGAGAGCTGAAGCTGCTTCTCTTATAATTAACAAAGCTATAAAATTACTACCAACCGACCAATCGAAAATAGTGGTAATCGGACATTCACAAGGTGGACAAGTGGCTCCCAAGGTAGCTGTTATCAATAAAAAAGTGACTCATCTTGTTTTGCTTAACACCAATTCATTGAATCATTTATACGATTTTGTTTTGCAAGAACGCCTAGCTGCCTTTAAGGGTGAGCAAACTTTTGAAAAAACACAACAAAACATTGATACCTTATTTGCTGACTACAAAAGAATTTTTAATGACCCAAAAAACAAAACGAAAATGTGGTATGACGAAACCTATTTTCGCTGGGCAAGTTTTAGTGATGAAACACCATTAGAAAATATGCTAAAACTCAAAATTCCAATATTTGTGATTGCTGGCGGTAAAGACTTGTGGGGTTCTTTTATAATGAATACTGACTATGTACAAATAGAGTTTTTACGGTACCAAAAAACAAATTTAACCTATAAAGTATATCCAAACGCCAATCATTTTTTACAAGATGAACTAGAAGAAAGTGGAAAAACAAAATATGTAGATATAAAGCCTACCGTTTTTGCAGAAATTGACCAGTGGACAAAGAGTAAAAATTAATTGTTTTTGAAGCACAAATAACACAAAGTTATTCTAACTTCATAACTCATCGAATACAACCCCATAACCAACGAATGTGATTTGATATACTTCAAATATTCATCAATTTAGAGTCAACCTTGTGGTATTGTGTAAAAATAAATTATGTTTGTATAAATTATCTCTAACAAAGATTTAAAAAATAAAATAATGATTAGAAAAATTACTCTTTTGGTGTTACTTACCACTTTTACTTCGGCATTCTCACAAAATTTAAATTTTATAAACAAAGCTGATAAATTAATTCCCCGTGGTGGTTCGGCAAGTTCTAAAGACCAAAGTAACGATATTATGTATGTAACCAATGGCTTTTCGAACGACCAGCCCTATACTTCAGAAATTGAAGCTTATAATTTTTATGAAGATTTGTGGTATCTCTTCACACCCTCAACACCAACCATTGCCAAAAGATATGGAAATATGGAAATTTTGGGTAATACAATGTACTTGTTTAACGGTTTAACAAGCACTGGTGCTAACAACAAATTAGAGCAATTAAATCCTGAAACAGGAGTATTGACTCAAAATACTACGCTAAATCCAAATCCGGTTTTCAGTGCTGGAAGCTCCGTTTGGGGCGATTATTTAATTAGCTTTGGAGGTTGCTCTAGTAACTTTAATGCTCAATATTCTAAAAAATTATACAAAATTACACCTTGGGGTGAATGGACAGCACTTGCTGATATGCCAGTTGGTTTGCAAACCAGAGGTGAAGTTGTTTATGATAGTAATTTTAATGCTAAACTATATACTTTTGGTGGTTATAGCGAAACCAATGCAACTGCAGAAAACTTTGAAACCGTAACATCAGGAAGCAACATTGCCCTTACTGACTGGGTAAACGTAGCAGAAACAGGAACAAAACTCTACAAAGGAAAAACTTTTACAGCTAATAAATATGCCGAAATTACAGCATTTGAAAGTTTAGTTGCCAATCAGCAACCTACTAACATATCATGGTTAGTTTCAAATCAGATAACAGCACTAAGCTCTGATCAAGTATTTTTAAATTTTGAAACCAAAGACGGATTTAATAACGGGGCAACTCTGCAAGCCTATCTAATTACCAATTGGACTGGTGATATAACTACTTCAACCAAAACGTTATTAGATGCCAACATCGCTAGCGGAACTACAACAGGTTATGCAGCTAATTTTATATTTTCAGGAAATATTCCACTTACGGGAGATTTAAGTAATTTTAGAATTGGATTTAAATATGTTGGTGGTTATGCTCCAACTCCTAAAACTACAACTTATCAAATTGACAATGTGAGAGTTTACAAAGCAAATTCTTCAAATACTATTTACATTTATGATTTTGCTAGTAACCAATGGAGCACTTCCAATACATTGTTACCTATTTCATTATCGGCTTATGCTGTTGCAATAGGAGAACTTACAGATACCAAACTGTATATAACAGGCGATTATAGCAATCAAACCTTTACAGGTGTTTACGATACTGCCAACGATACATTTACTACTCTGACGCAAACCAACATGATTGGAAGAAGACACCACACCTCTGAGATATGGCAAAATAAACTATTTATTTTTGGAGGAAATACGACACCATTTATATCTAGTTGTTTAACAAGCACTCAAAGTGCCGATTTACCAACGTTAACTTCAGCAACATTTGGAACAAATGCAGCATTAAAACTATATCCAAATCCAGTAAAAAACAGTTTTAATCTTTCATTTGATAAAGAAATAACTAGTATTTCAATTTATAGCCTAGTAGGACAAGAAGTATATTCAAAAGAAATCAATACCAAAGAAGAAATTATTGATGTTTCTAATTTAGCTCCTGGAACTTACTTGGTAAAAGTGACTTCAAACGAAGAAGTACAAACAACCAAAATTATAAAAGAGTAAAATCGAAAAATTCCAAAATACAAATCCCAAATTTGAAAAGAGTTTGGGATTTGATTTGCAATTACTAAATAATTATATATTTGAGTCATTAAAAAACTAAACAATACCTTATGAAAAAACTTTACATTTTATTATCACTTTTCATTTCTATTACTGCTTCGGCACAATACACCTTTACGGTTTACAATCCATCCAATTCGGGTGTAGCAAGCTACTTTATTGGCGATATTAAAGTGGATGCAAATGGCTTGTTATGGATGGCGACTTACGAAGGCGTTTCAACCTTTAACGGAACAACTTTTACCAACTATACAACTGCCAATTCAGGTATTGCTTCCAACGCCATAATTAAAATTGAAATAGATGGTTTAGGCAAAAAATGGATGGCATCACAAAATAATGGTATCATTTTGCGCAACGGAACTACATGGACTAATTATACTACAGCCAATTCTGGACTTCCAAATAATGCCATCAATGACATAGCGATTGATGGATTGAACAACCTTTGGATAGCTACAGCATCTGGACTTACCAAATTTAATGGAACAACTTGGACCACCTATACCTCGCTTACAAATATTAATTCTGTTGCAACAGACAGTAATAATGGAGTTTGGGTTAGCAATAACTTTGGAGTATTATACAAATTTAATGGTACTGATTTTAATACTATCTTTCAAGGAGGCACGAACAAAATTTTAAAAATTGCAAATAATAACATTTATTGTGATTCTGGAGATGGCTTAATGACTATTACAACTGGTGGTACCTACATTGGAACTCAATGGCAAAGTAATTCTTGTCTTTCGGGTTACCAATTCAATGCTTTAGATGTTGATAGTAATAACAAAATATGGATTGGATTTGGAGGAACAGGCTTGCAAAATTTTACTGATTGTACTTCTTATACGGTAGCAAATTCAGATTTACCAATGGATGATGTTAGAGCATTAAAAACACTTTCTGATGGCACTATTTGGGTAGGAACTTCTCAAGGTGGTTTGGTTAAAATGACACCTGGAGGAACTATAGGTTGCTGGAAACAAATAAGTTCAGGACAACAATTTACGGTTGCTATAAAATCTGACGGAAGTCTTTGGTCATGGGGAGCAAATGCTTTTGGACAATTAGGTTATGCTGGATCAAACAACAACCAACCTTCACAAATTGGAACTGCAACAAACTGGAAAAGTATTTCTTGTGGAGTTGCCCATACACTAGCAATCAAGACAGATGGAACTTTATGGGCATGGGGAAATAATTTTTATGGCTATTTAGGTGATGGCACAACTGTTGCTAAGAACACACCAGTACAAATAGGAAATGCAACCAATTGGAAAAATGTATATGCAGGATACACCCATAGTTTTGGTATAAAAAATGATGGTACGCTTTGGGCATGGGGTTACAACCAATATGGTCAATTAGGTGATGGTACAACTACAAATAGATCGGTACCAACTCAAATTGGAACAGCAACCAATTGGCAAAGTATTGGTGCGGGTAATTCGCATAGTATGGGAATTAAAACCAACGGAACTCTATGGACTTGGGGACGAAATGATAAAGGACAATTAGGAGATGGTACTTCTGTTAACAAAACTAATCCAACACAGATAGGTACAGCTACAAATTGGCAATACATTGATGGTGGAATAAGCTATACAGCGGCTCTAAAAACAGATGGTACTATTTGGACTTGGGGAGAAAATACTTATGGACAATTAGGACAAAATGATTTGGTGAATAGAACCACGCCAACTCAAGTTGGAACCCCAAACGACACATGGGAATTTGTTTCTGCTGGAGGTTATCATATTGTTGCTTCAAAAAACTATGATGCCATATTTGCTTGGGGAAGAAATGACTCTGGACAATTAGGAAACGGTACAACCACCAATAGTCTTGTTCCAACATTTCTAATAGATGGAATTGAATGGAATGCAGTCAGTGCTGGTTTCGACTTTTCTTCTGCAATGTCAACAAATGGCGATGTACATACTTGGGGTAATAATTCTTTAGGACAATTAGGGAATGGAACTAATACAAACAATAGTGACGCCTATAATTCAGTTACCTGTCCTACAACTTTAGACGTAACTGATTTTACAACCTCTTCAAACAAAGTCAAAGCATATCCTAACCCAGTAAAAAATATTCTAAATATTTCATTTGAAAATAAGATAACTAATGCTTCAATTTATAATTTAGTAGGTCAAGAAGTGCTTACTAAGTCAATAAACTCAAATGAAGACACAATAGATGTTTCAAATTTAGCATCTGGAACTTATTTGGTAAAAGTTACTTCTGATGGAGAAGTGAAAACTACTAAAATCATAAAAGAATAAAAGAAGAAATTCCAAAATGCAAATCCCAAATTCCAAATTTATGGAGTTTGGGATTTTTTGTTTTTTAGAAAATGAAACTCTAATTTTAACACTAACAAATGTCAATAATTTTAACAGAATTTAAATACAATTAAAAAAAATAGCTTTAATTTGTAGGTAACAAACAAACTATAATGCAATTTGACCCAAACAATTTAGATTCTTCATCTTTATATAAATTACTTACAGGTTCGATAATTCCAAGACCTATCGGTTGGATTTCTACAGTTGACCAAAACGGTATCAACAACCTTGCTCCTTTCTCCTATTTTAATATTGTTGGTGAAAAACATATTATGTTTTCGACTGCTAAAAAAAAAGGAAACAATAAAGATACTTTAAACAATATTCTTCTAAATAAAGAATTCGTTTTGAACATGGTTACAGAAGATGTTGTTGAAGCTATGAACATGACATCAGCAGAATTACCAGCTAATGAAGATGAATTCATTCATGCTGGTCTTACTCCTATTGATTGCAAACGAATAAAGCCAAAAAGAGTTAAAGAATCTAAAATTTCATTTGAATGTAAAATGATTCATAATTTCACAATGCCACATCCAGAAAACAATGGAGCAACTATGATTGTTGGTGAAATTGTAATGATGCACTTTGATGATGATGTGCTTTTAGATAATTACAAAATCAATATGGAAAATTACAAACCTGTTTCAAGATTAGCAGGTTCAAATTATAGTAAAATTGGAGAAGTTTTCTCAATTAAAAGAAGTTAAATAAAAAAATCCGCGGAAATCAGCGTTGCATAGCATCCGTTTCATCCGCGTTCCATTAAAATATGAAAATAGCAGTTATTGGTGGTGGTCCAGGTGGACTATACTTTTCAATATTAACAAAAAAAGCAATGCCTCATTGCCAAATCGATATTTACGAGCGTAATAAATCGGACGACAGTTTTGGCTTTGGTGTAGTGTTTTCCGATGAAACTTTGGGAGAATTTCTAAAGCGTGACATGCAATCGTATGAACTCATTCGTAGCAAATTTGCCTATTGGGATGATATTATCATTGCACGTGATGGACAAACTGTAAACATAGCAGGAAATGGATTTTGCGGATGTTCAAGAAAAACTTTACTACAATTATTACAACAAAGATGCACAGAAGAAGGTGTGAATTTGCATTTCGAACACAATGTAGATGATTTGAGTCAATTTGAAGATGCTGATATTATTATCGCTTCTGATGGAATTGGAAGTCAAATACGAACAAAATTTGCATCAGAATTTGGAACCAAAATCGAATTAAAGCAAAACCGTTTTGTGTGGTTGGGCTCAACAAAACCTTTAGACGCATTCACCTATTTTTTCAGAAATACAGAACATGGATTAATCGTAGCACATTCCTATCAATATGAAGCTGGAATGAGTACATGGATATTTGAATGTGCTGACGAGACTTGGCAAAAATTTCAATTTGAAGTTACTAACGAAGAAGATACGATTGCAAAAATTGCTGAAATTTTCAAAGAAGAACTCGATGGTCATCCATTAATTTCTAACAAATCGCATTGGCGTCAATTTCCGCATGTAACTAATGAAAATTGGTATCATAAGAATATCGTTTTACTTGGTGATGCAAAAGCTACAGCACATTATTCAATAGGTTCAGGAACAAAACTTGCTATGGATTCTGCTATAGGTTTGTTTGATGCATTAATAGCTAATCCAAACGATGTACAAGCTGTCTTTCAACATTATGATAAATCCCGAAGAAATACTGTAGAAATGATTCAGTATGCTGCGTTAGTATCGTTAGATTGGTTTGAAAACATGAACCGACACAATCAACATCCTTTTTATCAATTTGCTTTCGGATGTATGACACGTGCTAAAAAAGTAACTTATGAAAACTTGCGTTTGCGTGATAAATCATTTACAGATAAAGTTTTAGAAGAATTTTTGTTGGCTTCGAGTGCCTCAGGCAACAAAAATGAAACGTTGCCTAAGGCTCTCGAAGACAAAAGTGCTGCTTTCTCTCCATTCAAATTAAGAAATTTAGAATTACAAAACCGAATTACAATGTCATCAATGGGACAATATTCGGCAGAAAACGGATTAGTTAACGATTGGCATTTTCAACATTATACCTCAAGAGCCATTGGTGGATTAGGATTGATTTTAACGGAAATGACAGCAGTTTCAGAAACTGGACGCATTACTTTAGGTTGTGCAGGTATATATAATGATAATCAAATATTTGAATGGAAACGAATAAATAATTTTATTCATAAAAATACGCAAACAAAAATCGGAATTCAATTAGGACATTCTGGTCGAAAAGGTTGCTCTAAAATTCCTTGGGAAGATAGTTTTTCTGGAGAAAGTTGGGAATTACTTAGTGCGTCTGCAATTCCATTTAATGAAAATTCTGCAACACCAAAAGAAATGACTTTGGCCGACATGGATTTGGTTACTTCACAATTCGTTCAAGCAACCATAAATTCAGACAAAGCTGGATTTGATTTAATCGAATTACAAGCGCATCATGGATTTTTATTAGCTTCTTTCCTATCGCCTTTGACAAATATAAGAACAGATGAATTTGGCGGAACTGTTGAAAACCGATTGAAATTTCCGCTAAGAGTTTTCAATGAAATGCGAAATGTTTTCCCAAAAGAAAAACCAATGTCAGTTCGAATTTCAGCAACCGATTGGGCAGAAAACGGAATTTCTGAAGAAGATGTAATTGCAATTGCAACTGCTTTTAAAAACGCTGGAGCAGATATTATAAATGTTTCGACAGGAAATACTGTTGCAAATCAAAAACCAATTACAGGTAGAATGTGGCAAACACCTTTTTCGGATGCTGTTAGAAATACTGTTCACATTCCAACGATTACGGCTGGATATATTCAAGATATTGATCAAATAAACACAATAATTTTAAACGGAAGAGCCGATTTAGTAGCTTTAGGAAGACCATTATTATTGGATGCTAATTTTGTGAGAAACGCACAAGCTTATGAACAATTTCAACCAAATGATATTCCAAATCAATATAAAATGGGAATATCACATTTATATCCATTAAAAGCTTCAGAAAGAAAACAAGCGGAAGGAATGAAAAAAGCTTTGAAACCGAAGAGTAATAAGAAGTAAAAACTGTATATTGTATAATAGTATATTGTAAAATTGGTTCAATATACTATTATACAATATACAATATACAATTTTTCAAATGAAACACTACGAAGATAATTTTGCACACATAAACCTACCAAGTTTAGACTTGCAACCAAATTATGTTTTTACTGATTTACCTCAATTTCAACATCCTGAAATGCTGAATTGTGTTGAAAAATTATTAGATAATCATATTAAAGAAGGTCGAGGTAATAACATATGCATTAGAACTTTTGAAGAAACTTGGACATATCACGATTTGTATGAAAAAGCCAATCAAATTTCAAATGTTTTAGTTGATGATTTGGGCTTAAAATCAGGTAATCGTGTATTAATTCGTTCAGCTAATAATCCTATGATGGTGGCTTGTTGGTATGCTATTTTAAAAGCTGGCGGAATTGTTGTTGCCACTATGCCTCTACTTAGATCAAAAGAATTAACAACCATTATCGATTGTGCCGAAATTTCTCATGCCTTTTGTGATAAAGAATTAGAAGAAGAAATCCATTTGGTGAAATCTGATTTTTTAAAGAAAACCTGTTTCTACGGTAATTCCCAATTAGAAGAATTAATGGCTTCTAAACCAAAAACATTCGATAATTATCATTCAAAATCAGATTCGGTGGCTTTAATCGGATTCACTTCTGGAACTACAGGTTTGCCCAAAATGACATCGCATTATCATAAAGATATTTTGAATATTTGCGAATGCTTTCCGCAATATTCGTTACAACCCACTCAAAATGATATCTTTACAGGAAGTCCACCACTAGGATTTACCTTTGGTTTAGGTGGATTGGTTTTGTTTCCGATGTATTTTGGAGCTTCAACATTTCTAATCGAAAAGCCAAGTCCAGACTTATTATTAAAAGCCATTCAAGATTATAAAATTACAATCTGTTTTACAGCACCAACAGCTTGGAGAATTATTACTACTAAAGTTAAAGAATTTGATATTTCTAGCTTACGCAAATGTGTTTCTGCTGGCGAAACCCTACCATTAAAGGTTTGGCAAGATTGGTATGATACAACTGAATTAAAAATCATTGACGGTATTGGAGCAACAGAAATGCTTCATATTTTTATTTCATCCAATGAAGAAAATATGAAACCTGGTGCAACTGGATTAGCCATCACAGGATATGAGACCAAAATTATTGATTCAAAAGGAAATGAATTACCAAGAAATGAAGCCGGAAGATTAGTCGTTAGAGGAATTACAGGTTGTAAATATTTGAACAGAAAAGACAAACAAAAAGAATACGTTGAAAACGGTTGGAACATCACTGGCGATATTTTCCGTCAAGATGAAGACGGCTATTTCTGGTTTGTTGCTCGTGGCGATGACATGATTATTTCTTCAGGGTACAACATTGCCGCAATTGAAGTAGAATCTGTACTTTTAACGCACGAAGATATTCTAGAATGTGCAGTAGTCGGAATGCCAGATGAAGAACGCGGAATGTTAGTTTGTGCACATATTGTACTAAATGATCAATCTAAAGCAACAGATGCAATGAAAAACCGTATTCAACATTGGTTCAAAGAAGTAGCTGCTCCATATAAATATCCAAGAGTAATTAATTTTATAGAAAATTTACCAAAAACAGAAACAGGAAAAATCCAACGTTTTAAGTTGAAATAATAGTTCGTGTAATAATAACAAAAATAGAATTCGTGCAAATTCGTGCAATTCGTGTCTGAAATAAAAATGAGAAAAGCATTCCTAATAATAAGTATCACCATTCTTTCCTTAACTGGAATTCTAATTTACGTCAATTGGAAATTTAGTTTTCTGCTATTAATATTTATTCCATTGATTTTAATGGGATTATATGATATGTACCAATCCAAAAAAACCATTCGTAAAAATTTTCCTTTACTAGGAAGAATGCGTTATTTATTAGAAGGACTTGGTCCAGAAATTCGTCAATATTTTGTAGAAACCGATTTAGAAGGAAAACCATTCAATCGTTTGCAAAGAAGTATTGTCTATCAACGAAGCAAAAAAGAATCTGATTCTATGCCTTTCGGAACACAATTAGATGTTTATAAAGACGGTTACGAATGGATTAATCATAGTATTCGAGCCATTCCTTTTTCAAAAGTAAATGAAAATCCAAAAGTTCATATTGGTTCGTCGCAATGTACCAAACCTTATGATGCAAGTATGTTCAATATCAGCGCGATGAGTTTTGGTTCGTTAAGCAAAAATGCCATTTTAGCACTGAACAATGGAGCAAAACAAGGCGGATTTTATCATAATACTGGCGAAGGTGGACTTTCTCCTTATCATCTTCAAGGTGGTGATGTCGTGTGGAATATCGGAACTGGTTATTTCAGTTGCCGCACCGATGAAGGAAAATTCAATTTCGACGAATATGTAAAAAGAGCTACTTTAGATAATGTCAAAATGATTGAAATTAAGTTTTCACAAGGTGCCAAACCTGGTCATGGCGGCATTTTGCCAAAAGAGAAAGTAACCGATGAAATTGCAGCAATTCGTTTAGTTTCAAAAGGTCAAGATATTTTATCACCACCAACCCACTCGGCTTTTACAACACCTTTAGAATTAATGGATTTTGTAAAATTATTGCGAAAAGGTTCCGAAGGAAAACCAATTGGAATCAAAATTTGTATCGGAAATAAATCGGAGTTTTTATCTATCTGTAAAGCAATGGTCGAAACCAAAACGTATTTAGATTTTATCACTGTCGATGGTGGCGAAGGCGGAACTGGTGCAGCTCCACAAGAATATTCCGATCACGTTGGAATGCCTTTGCGCGACGCAATTGCCTTTGTTTATGATGCTTTAAATGGTTTCGGAATCAAAGATCAAATCAAAATAATTGCTTCTGGAAAAGTTATTACAGGTTTTGATATTGTTCGCACACTATCATTAGGTGCCGATTTATGTAATTCTGCTCGCGGAATGATGTTTGCTTTGGGTTGTATTCAAGCGCTCGAATGCCACAACAACACTTGTCCAACAGGAGTTGCGACGCAAAATCCCGATTTAATGAAAGGATTAGTTCCTGAAGAAAAAAGCATTCGTGTAGCGCGTTTCCAACACGAAACAGTAAAATCAGCAATGGATTTAATGGCGTCAGCAGGTTTATCACATCCTGATGAAGTAACTCGTGACATAATCACCACAAGAATCGACCGAAACAAAGTAGAAACTTTCGCCGAAATATTTCCCGAATTAGAAACAGGTTGTTTATTATTTGAAAGTACAGTTCCAAAAGAATTTTTGTATTTTTGGAGAAAAGCAAGTAGTGAGAAATTTTAGAAGCAAATCCCGCTATACGTTGCAATCTTTTCTTTTTTAAAGAAAAAAAGAAAAGGATTTCCACTACTATCGGGGCTAACCAATCGGTAAAGTGAAGTAATAAAATGAAAATCAGTGAAAATCAGTTAAATCTGTGGCAAAAAAATAAAACTATGAACCAACCTTTCATTAAACAAGAAAAAATCCGTTTCAAACACATTGATTACGCTGGAATAGTGTTCTATCCTCGTTTTCTTGAAATGCTCAACGATTTGGTAGAAGATTGGTTTGAAGAAGCATTAGAAAGACCATTCTCCAAAATGCATGAAACCAACGGAATTCCAACTGTAGATTTGAAAGTACAATTCAAAAACGCTGCACGAATTGGAGAAACTCTAACCAAAAAACTTTGGGTAAAAGAACTTAAAACTTCCTCTATAATTTGCGGATTTCAATTTGTTAATCAAAATGAACAAACCGTTTTAGAAGGCGAAGTAACTTTGGTAAATGTAAAAATTCAAGAAGATAGACAAAGCATCAAAGCAGAACCTTTTAATGAAGAAATGAAAGAAAGGATTATGAATTACAAACAAGACTAAACTCATACAATAAATAAATCCGCGGTTATCAGCGTTTGCAAAGCAATCAGTTTCATCCGTGTTCCAAAAAATATAACAATGGACTTTAAAAAATTCAAAGCCGCCACCGTTCAAACATCACCAGTTTTTTTAAACGTAGAAAAAACTATTGATAAAGCTATTTCTTTCATTAAAGAAGCAAGTCAAAACGGTGCTCAATTAATAGCTTTTCCAGAGGTTTTTATTGCTGGTTATCCTTATTGGAATTGGATTATGACACCCGTTCAAGGAAGCAAATGGTATGAACAGTTATATAAAAATTCAGTTGCCGTTTCTGATGAATCAATGAAACCATTATTCCAAGCTGCAAAAGATAACAACATACATATTGTAATAGGAATCAACGAACGTGGTGATAGTTATGGCGAAATTTACAACACCAATTTAATCATCGACAACAACGGAACTTTAATCGGAAAACACCGAAAGTTAGTTCCAACTTGGGCAGAAAAACTAACTTGGACTAGTGGCGATGGTTCTTCTTTAAAAGTTTATAATACAGAAATTGGTCCTATTGGAACACTTGCCTGTGGCGAAAATACTAATACTTTAGCACGTTTCACGCTACTTTCCCAAGGCGAATTAATTCACATTGCTAATTATATTTCACTTCCAGTGGCGCCACCAGACTATAATATGGCGGAAGCTATTAAAATTAGAGCAGCAGCTCATTCATTTGAAGGAAAACTGTTTACCATCGTTTCGTGTTCTACAATTTCTCAAGAAATAAAAGATGCTTTGCGAGAAGATGTTCCAAATGTTGATGAACTTTTAACTAGAAAAAATTCTGCTTTTTCAGGTTTTATTGGTCCGAATGGCGCTGTAATTGGTGAGCCACTAATTGACGATGAAGGAATGGTTTACGCCGATATTGATTTGGAAAAATGCATTCAACCTAAACAAATGCACGACATTCTAGGACATTACAATAGATTTGATATTTTTGATTTAAGAGTAAATATTGCTCCTACTCGAAAGATTACGTTTATTGATAATCATGAAGAGTTTAATAAAAGATAGTAAAAATGATGACTTCGAGAGCCTCAGTCAACTTTTTTTTTTAAATAATAATTATGGAAGATAAATTTTCAGACGACGTTATTGGTCGCGCAAGAGTACAAGATTCTCCTGAATTAATAGCCTATTACAAGGAATTAGAAACACTTGGTGCTGGCGCATTGTGGACTGTTGCCAATGATATCGAACCATGGGAACCAAGAAGTTCATCGGTTCCAATGCTTTGGAAATATGATGATTTACGCGAATTAGTTTTAAAATCATCTGAATTAGTTACGCCAGAACAAGCAGGAAGACGCGTTGTTTATCTAGTTAATGATAAACGAAAAGACGTTTCCGCAGCAGTTGGTTGGTTATACACCGGAATTCAAGTTACACGTCCAGGTGAAAGCACATCGGCACATCGTCATCGTGCTTCTGCTCTACGCTTTATTATGGAAGGCGAAAAAGGATATACCGTTGTTGATGGCAATAAAATAATGTTGGAAGTTAACGATTTTGTGATTACTCCAAATTCAACATGGCACGAACATGGCGTTGAAGAAGGCGGAAAAACGTGTATTTGGCAAGATGGTTTGGATATTCCGTTGGTAAATGCACTCGAAGCTAACGATTATGCTGTTTACGATGGCAAACAAGAATTAGTAAAACCATTAAATTATTCGCCAATAACTTACGGATGTGCAGGATTAATTCCAGCTGATAAAACTTGGGATAAACCTTATTCTCCTTTATTCAAATATTCTTGGAAAAATGTCTATCCAGCATTGTTGGAAGCTCAAAAAGTCAATGAAATCAATCCTTTTGATGGAATTTTTATGCAATATTCCAATCCATTAACAAGCGGACATGTAATGCAAACTATGGGTGCGGCAATGCAATTATTACCTGCAGGTTTCAAAGGAAAAGCGCATAAACACACTGGTTCATTTGTATATCAATGTGCTAAAGGAAAAGGATATTCCATAATTAATGGAAAACGTTTTGATTGGAAAGAACGAGATATTTTCTGTGTTCCAAGTTGGGCTTGGCATGAACACCACAATTTATCAGAAACTGAAGATGCTTGCTTATTCAATTTCAACGATTTACCAGTAATTGAAAGTTTGGGATTATATCAATCAAGAGAATTGGAAGAAAATAATGGTCATCAATCTATACAGTAAAGACAAGGCAATGCCTTGTCTCAACAAAAACATATAAATATGAAGCTACTTACCTACAAAACAGAAAATACAGAACCAAGATTAGGTTTTTTACACAACAATCAAATAATTGACATGGAGGATTTTGGAGATATTTCCAATTTCCCTTTGCCAAATGATATGTTGGAACTTATTGATATGGGATTTGAGATTATTGCAGAAATCACCGAATTAGTTGCTGAAACACCAGAAAATTTCTTTGAAGAAATCGCATATGAATTAGATGAAGTTACTTTCTTAGCACCAATAGAAAAACCTAGAAAAAACATTATCGGAATTGGTTTAAATTATACAGAGCACGTTGCCGAAAGCGCTAGAACACTAGACACAACAGGCAAATTACCTCAAAAACCAATCATATTTTCAAAACCACCAACAACAGTAACGGCAACAAATACTGAAATTATAAAAAACACTAAACTAACCGAACAATTGGATTGGGAAGTTGAATTGGCAGTTGTTATTGGTAAAAAAGGAAAGTACGTTCCTAAAGCCGATGCAATGGACTATGTTTTTGGTTATACAGTAATCAACGATATTTCTGCTCGTGATTGCCGTCGTGAAGGACAATGGATTGTATCAAAAGGTCAAGACACTTTTGCACCTATGGGACCAATTTTGGTAACTAAAGATGAAATCGAAAATCCACATAACTTGAATTTATCCTTAAAAGTGAATGATGTTGAAAAACAAAATTCAAATACCAAATTCTTATTATTCAATATCAATGATTTGATTGAAGATTTAAGTATCGTTTTCACTTTAGAACCAGGTGATATTATCGCAACAGGAACTCCATCTGGAGTTGGCGCAGGAAGAAATCCACAAGAATGGTTGTACGATGGCGATGTTTTAGAAGCAACTGTCGAAGGTATTGGAACGATTGTGAATACAGTTAGAGAGATTTAATTTAATGAAAGTTTCATATAAAATAAATAAGAATTCATTTTATGAACCAATAAAAAATTCAAAATGGATTTATTTAACTTTTTTATGTTACACAATTTTAACTATTTATCTTTTTCAAGACACAGGAATTTTAATATTTGCATTAATATTTCTTTCAATGCCATTTATTTTACAAATCATTCTTCATCTTGATTATTATTATCATGATAAAGACACAATATTAGAAATTGATTATTCAGAAAAGAAAATAATTCAAACAAAAAAGAACTTCAAAACTGAAATTTATTTTGATGAAATTTATAAAATAATACATTTCAAAGGTAGTAATTATCCCGAAAAATTTGGAAAATATGCAATACCTTCAAATTTTTATAATTTTACCGTTATTGTATCAAAAAATAAAAAGAAAATAAAATATACTGATTTTATATTAAAAGATTTTGGATTATTTCCAATTGAAAAAAGAGTTGTTACTACTCCATTTCTTAATTTAACTCATAATATATTCTAAAAAATAGATTTAAGAAATTCTAATAATTTTAAAAATTTCTTAAATCTGTGTTCAAAAATAAAACAAATGAAAAAATACAGAATAGGCCAAATAGTTCCATCATCAAACGTAACGATGGAAACCGAAATACCAGCAATCTTTCGTTCACGCGAAACCATTTTGCCAGAGCGTTTTACGTTTCACAGCAGTAGAATGAGAATGAAAAAAGTAACCAAAGAAGAACTCGAAGCTATGGATGCCATGAGTTTGAAATGTGCTCAAGAACTTTCTGACGCTCATGTTGACGTTATGGGTTATGCTTGTTTAGTAGCAATTATGAGCATGGGAAGAGGTTATCATTGCGTTTCGGAAGTGAATTTACATCAGGAAACTGTGGCAAACGACTTTCCTACTCCAATTGTAACTTCTGCCGGTGCATTAATTAATGGATTGAAGGTTTTAGGTGCGAAACAAATTTCGATAATTACACCTTATATGAGACCATTGACTGACATGGTTGTAGATTATATAGAACATCAGGGCATCAAAGTAAAAGAAAGTATTGCTTTGGAAATTCCTGATAATTTGGAAGTTGCGGCTCAAAATCCGATGAATTTATTGGAAATTTATAAGCAATTGGATCTGACGGATATTGATGTTTTAGTCGCTTCAGCTTGTGTACAAATGCCATCGTTAGAAGCTATTGATTTAATTCAGGCAGAATGTGGCATTCCTGTAACTTCAGCAGCAGTTTGTACAACATATGAAATGATGAAAAAAATAGGAATCGAAGCAAAATCTGCCATTGGTGGTGAATTACTAAATGGAAAATATTAATTGGGAAACCGTAAACGGAAAATTAGTAACTAATTTAAAGTTTAAATCGCAAACTGAGTTGGTTGAATTCCTTTTGAAAGTTGCTCATCTTGCTGATGAAATGAACCATCATCCCGATTGTAAAATTCATAAAGCATTTCAATTAGAGATTTCGTTATTTACGCACGATGAAGAGGATATTACAGATTTAGATTATCAATTAGCTGAGAAAATTGATAGCATAATCACTAAATAAAAATCATATGAAAAATTTAATCGCATTCATCGCTGCTTTTTTTGCCGCTAAGAAAACAAAATTTGGTTGTTTTGGTACTGTTATCGTTTTTATAGTAGTTTATTGGCTGGTAAAGAAAATACTTTAATCAACTTAAAATGGAATGGAAAATTGTTGATGAAAAACTGGTAAATCAATTTGAGTTTGCAACACAAACTAAATTGGTAGAATTTCTATTGAATATTGCTCAATACGCAGATAAAATTAATCATCATCCTGATTATAACGTTTTTCAATTTTCAAAAGTGAAGTTTATTATATTTTCACATGATAAAAATCAAATAACAGATTTAGATAATCAACTTGCAGAATTTATTTCTTCTTGTTATCATTCTAATAAATGAATTCAATTTTAACATCAGTTGTAATTTTTCCACTACTTTTTTTACTATATTTTTTATTTACAAGCCATATTATAACAAATAATAATAATTTTCTATTTACTAATTACTAATTACTAATTTTCCAATACCTGAATTAGTTCTAATTAAATAAAATCCTTCTTTTAAAAGTTCAATAGAAATTCCACCTTTTTCATTCAAATATCCAGAAAAAACAACTTTTCCCATTATGTCAATGACAGATATTTGTTCATTGATTTTAAAATTTTTTATATAAACACAATCACTAGCTGGATTTGGATAAATTTCTATTGAAAAATTAGAATCTACAATTGCTGTACTCAATTCAGTATTGCAATTATTCAACTTCATATCTATTTGTTCTAATAAAGCCCAAGTATAAATATTATAATCTTTTTGATGATAACCAAGTGTTGAAAAGGTTGGATTAGATTCTTCATCCAATAAGTAATTTGGTCGCAAATCGCTTATTTCAGGGGTATGCTGTACTAAAAAACCAACTTGATTTAAACTTGCTCGGTAATGTCTTATTTGATATAAATTATCAAAGGCAACATAACCTGCATTTCCGCCATATGTTGCGTTATTTCTCAAAATAATAAAGTTTTCTAGCGAACTTGATTCATCAGTGTAATATAAAGAATCTTGCATTGTCCAATTCTCTGACAAATCTATTTGACTATTTGCCCAACCATTTGAAACTACAATTGGATTCAGACACGGATGCGAATTTATTGGAGCTGGAGGAATTTGACCTTCTTTATAACATCGCCAAGACATAACACAACCGCATTCATTCTGTTGGGTACAAAAAGGGATATTTTGCCACCAACCACCGGTATTCAAATCTGGATTTGCGTAATTACTTACTATTCCAGCAATTACTGCCACAACAAGTTTTTGTTGCAAATCTGGATTGGAATCAAAGACATCTTTTAATAAAAAACCTGCCAAATAGGCACCTTGAGAATGACTCGCAATAATAATTTTATTCCCATTATTATGATTTTCTAAATAATTTAGAAATGCTGCTTTTATATCGCTATAAGCAATACCTAAAGTAGCAGCTTGTGTTGCATCTGAATTATTATTTATAAAGGTTGGTGGTGTTGCTTGTCTATAACGTGGTGCAAACATTCTCCCGTATTTAGACAACAAACCTGCTTGACCACGAATACTTGCTGCAACCATAAAAGTATTTTGATTGGCAATTGGAATTGTTTCAATTTCAGTAAAACTTCCCATATTTTCTAATACAGTTGGATGTACAAAAAAAACATCAACACCTGTGTTAATCATTGAATTATTAGTGTTTTGAATAACTGTCGTTGTGTTGAGATTTTTATCAATAACAGCAATATCTATATTAAAACCATCTAGTAAAGTTCCTGTTTTATTAGGATGAAAAGCCCAATTTGACATCAAATTATAATTTGTTTGAGCAAAGGATAAAAAATTTATAAAAAAGAAGCAAATAGCAACTAAATAACTGATTTTGTAATTTTTAGTCATAATATTCAAAATAAATAATGAGTTACTTTTTTGGACTAAAAAAGTATAAAAAGGTTTAATGTTATAACTAAATTTTAATTTAATAGTAATGCATAAACTAGATAAAATCAATTATTTAGCAATAACTCAAAAAAAATTATATATTTGAAAATTAATTAATTTCATTCCTCAAATTATGAAAAGAAAATTACTCCTACTAGTTTTTATTTTCTCAGCAACTTTCAGTATTGGTCAAGAACTTTGGAATAAAACCAATGAAAATCTTATTAGCGCTCTTGGCAAAATGGACCGAAGTTCAATTCCAAGTAAATATGATTTATATACTTTAAATTTTGTTAAGTTTAAAAGTCAACTACAAAATGTACCTTTAGATATTTCAGGACAATATTCAAATAAAATTGTTGCTTTTCCTAATACTAATGGTGAAATGGAACAATATAGAATCTACAATGCTCCTGTTATGGAAGATGGATTAGCTTTAAAACATCCTGAAATTCAATCATTTTCTGGGATAAATATTAATAAACCTTCAGAATCAATTCGTTTTAGTACAACATTATTTGGACTGCATGCAATGGTTTTTTCTAATGAAGGAACTTATTACATCGATACTTATACAAAAGACTTAAACAATTACATTCTTTATGAAAAGAAAGATGTAGTAAATACTAGAAATTTTACTTGTGAGGTCGGTAATGACGAGTCAGTGAAAAGAGTCATGGACACAAATGCTTCTCCGATTTCTGCTAGAGCGAGTGATGGTAATTTCAGAACATATCGACTTGCTATGGCATGTACAATTGAATACGCTGCCTTTCACGTTAATGCTGCAGGTTTGAATGCAGGAACATTAGCACAAAAAAAAGCAGCTGTTTTAGCAGCTATGGTTGTTACTATGGTTCGAGTAAATGGTGTTTTTGAAAAAGATATGTCGTTGCGTATGAGTCTGGTTGCCAATAATGATTTAGTTATTTTTATTGATGCAGATACTTTTGATAATGCCAATTCTGGAACATTAATCAATCAAAGTCAAACAGTAATTGATACCAATATCGGTTCAGCAAATTATGATATTGGACATACAGTAAGTACTGGCGGTGGCGGATTGGCACAACTTTTTTCACCATGCTCAGGAAGTAAGGCAAGAGGAATAACAGGTCAAGGCTCTCCTGTTGGTGATCCATTTGATATTGATTATGTAGCACACGAAATGGGACACCAATGGGGTGCAAATCATACTCAAAACAATGGTTGTAATAGAAATAGTGGAACAGCTGTTGAACCAGGAAGTGCCAGCACAATAATGGGTTATGCAGGAATTTGTGCTCCAAATGTTCAGAGTAATTCTGATGATCATTTTCATGGAGTAAGTATTTCTGAAATGATGAACTTTATTGCTGGTTCAGGAGGTAGTTGTGCAGTTACAATTCCAAATGGAAATAGTGCCCCAATTGTAAATGCAGGTATTGATTATACCATTCCGAAAGGAACTGCCTTTGTATTAAAAGGTAATGCAACCGATGCTAATAACGATGCACTTACTTATTGCTGGGAACAAACAAATACAGAAGTTTCAACACAACCACCGACACAAACAGCTACCGTTGGTCCAAATTTTAGATCCAATATTCCAAGTATTTCGCCTAATCGTTATATGCCAACATTATCGAGCGTAATTGCCGGCAACCTAGCTCCTACTTGGGAAGTTGTTCCAACTGTGGCAAGAACAATGAACTTTTCTTTAACTGTAAGAGATAACAGAACCCCAAATGGTGGACAAACTGGTAGAGATAATATGGTAGTAACAGTTGCGAATGTAGGACCATTTTTGGTCTTAAGCCCAAACACAGCGGTTTCTTATGTTGCAGGCTCAAATCAAACAATAACTTGGGATGTTGCAGGAACTACTGCTAACGGAGTTAATTGTTCAAATGTTGATATTTATCTTTCTACAAATGGAGGAACAAGTTTTCCAACACTTTTAGCAAGCAATGTTCCTAATGATGGCTCCGAAACAGTAACAATTCCAAATGCCATTGGTACAACAAACAGAATAATGATAAGCGGGAACAAACATCTTTTTTACGATGTTTCAAATGCTAATTTCAGTATTACTGCTCCAACGTCTGATTTTGCTTTAGCTTTTTCAGGAATAGAAAACGGCCAAAATAAAGAAGTTTGCCAAGGTACAGATGCTTCTTATGATTTGAACTATTCAACTCTTGCAGGCTTTTCTGGAACAACAACCTTTAGCATATCTGGTAATCCTGCCGGAACAATAGCTACATTTTTGCCATCATCTACAAATGCAACAAGTACAGTTGGCTTAACAATAAGCAATACTGCTTCATCTCTAACAGGTCTTTATGAAATGACTGTTACCGGAACTTCAGGTGCTACTACAAAAATTGTAAAATTGTATTTAAACATATTAAATTCAACTTTTGCTACAATGGCATTAACATCTCCAGCAAATTTAGCTTATGCTCAAGCTACAAATGTAATTCTCAATTGGGGAGCAGATGCCTCTGCAAGTTCTTATATTGTCCAAGTTGCAACTGATGAAGATTTTACAACTATTATAAACAATCAAACTGTTGCAACTAATTCATTTAACCTTTCTGGGTTAAATCAATTAACCAATTATTTTTGGAGAGTGCAACCAAGAAATTCTGGCTGTTTCGGTAGCTTTAGTGCTCCATTTAGATTTACTACTGGTCAACAAACTTGTTTGAATACAAGCTCAACTAATGTTCCATTAGCAATTTCTGCTTCAGGCACACCCACTGTTAACTCTACACTTACAATCCCTGCAGGAAGCAATGTTACTATTTCTGATATTAATGTTACAGCACAAATAACTCATAGTTGGGCCGAAGACATTACTTTAACGTTAATAAGCCCTTCTGGAACTCAAGTACAATTAGTTGCAGGTCAATGTTCAAATAATGATAATTTAAATACAACTTTTGACGATTCAGGAACAGTATTAGCTTGTGGAACAAATCCAGCAATAGTAGGCACTATTTTACCTTCTCAGCCACTATCTGCTTTAAACGGGCAATCATCTCAAGGTGTTTGGACGTTAAGAGTTTTTGATACTGCTGCAGGTGACGGTGGTTCATTAACTGCTTGGAGTTTAAACATATGTTCAGTTCCAAATACGCCAATAACCTGTGGGCAAATTACAACAACTTGGAATGGAACATCATGGACAAATGGAAGACCTGTAAACAATGTTGCTGCAACAATCAATGGTGATCTAACTTTAAGTGGTGATTTAGATGTTTGCTCGCTTGATATTATTGGAACATCTCAAGTTGTCTTACAATCAAATTCTAATTTAACGGTAGATGGAATAATTAATGTTGCTCCAGCGGCAAATTTAACAATTGAAAACAATGCGAATTTAATTCAAAATCAAAACGTTGTTAATGTTGCAAATGCAATCGTAAAAAGAAATTCAAATCCGTTGATGCGTTTAGACTATACAATTTGGTCATCACCTGTTACAGGAACGCAAACCCTAAAAAGCTTTTCTCCTAATACATTGACAAATCGTTTTTACAATTATAATACGTCGACTAATTTTTACGAATTAGTAGCCAATCCGTTAACACAAACATTTAATTTAGGTAAAGGTTATCTAATCAGAATGCCTGATAATCATCCAACAACACCAACTATTTGGAACGGTGAATTTGCAGGAAATTTGAATAATGGAACTATTGATATAAACTTATCTTATGTTAGTGCTAGTCAAAATTACAATATGATTGGTAATCCGTATCCATCAACTATAAGTGCTGAAAATTTAATTTCTAATAATACTTCAACAATTTCTGGTGCAATCTATTTTTGGAGAAAAATTAATAATGCTTCGGGTACAGCTTATGCTTCTTATACGCAAGGTGGCGCTACCACAACTTCACCGACAAGCCCAATTCCAAATGGAATAATTCAAGTCGGACAAGGATTTTTTGTAAGAGCTAAAAATGTTGCAACTCCAAAAGTAACATTTACAAATGCTTTGAGAACAACCAATAATGATAATCAATTTTTCAGAACAAATTCTGATACTGAAAAAAATAGAATCTGGTTGAATTTGACCAATGATTCTGGATTGTTTGTACAAATGCTTGCTGGTTATATGACTGGTGCCACCTATGGTTTTGATGATTCATATGATGCGATTTCTATGAATGATGCTCCGATCGGTTTGACTAGTTTAGTTGCAAATGAAGAATATTCAATTCAGTTAAAAGCGTTGCCTTTTGATGTAAATGATGTAGTTCCATTAAATTTCAAAACTGACGCTGCTGGAAATTATTCAATCGCAATTGATCATGTTGATGGTTTGTTTGAAACGACTAATCAAGAAGTTTACTTAAGAGATAATATGCTACAAGTTGTTCACAATCTTTCAAATGCTCCTTATACCTTTAGTTCTGAAATTGGAAATTTTGCTAGTCGTTTTGAAATAGCTTATCAAAACACTTTAGCAACTACCACTCCAACTTTAGAAAACAATTTGGTTACTATTGCAACTGCCAACAGTCAAATAGAAATTAAATCGTTGACTGAGAAATTGAGTAAAGTATTTATATACGATTTACTTGGCAGAAGTTTATATTTCTATGAAAAAGTGGATAAAAACGAATTGCAAATCTCAACCATAACAGCGCACCATCAAGCTCTTTTAGTCAAAATAGAATTGCAAAATGGGCAAACAGTTATAAAGAAAATTGTTTTTTAAGAATAAAAATGGAGTTCGTTTGAGCTCCATTTTTTTTGAATGTTTAGTGACTATATGAATCACTGACAACATCAATTATTACCAATTTAACAACACCAACTCACTTTCAATCCAAAGACCAAATAAAGTTATTGCTTTGAGTGACATTAATACTTTCATAAAAACACCTAACTATGAAAAATAGTATTACTTTCTAAACCATTGATTGATAAATTATTTTCTAATCCGATTATATTTTTTCAAATACCATATATTGCTATAAATCTAAACAATAAAAAAACTATAAATGATTTTATCCAAATTGAAATCAAGGTTACGTCTTCTTTTTGAAGAAAAATTCATTAATTTTTTTGCTTGATTTAGTAGAAAAGCCCCACTTTCTTCAAATCCATGTGAGCCGTAGATTTCATTTCCTATCATTTCCTTACTATCGTAATTATCTGATTTGCAACAATGAATATTATTCCTGTTACAATGAATATTCCCCACCAACCCACATTAAATGGATTATGGTGCATAAAATATCTCAAAACCAAATTACTTATTAGTAAATATAACAAACTATTTTGTCCAATTCTTTTAAAAAACACACCAAAATTAATTTTGCCAATTTGCGAACATAATAAATACAGGCAGTATGTGTATAAAAAGGATAAAGTTAACCAAAATATAGAAGGAGGAAATCTACTTGGCATACCCCAAATCGTTATGTATAAAATACTTGAAGAAGATAATGCTGCGGTACCGATTAAAATGTATTTATTAAAAACAATGTTATTTTTTGAGATATATACACCTAGAAGAAAATAAGGAAAATATAATAGAATTGGGAAAGAGGCAAATTTGCTACTACCTATAAAAATTCCTAATTGTGGTGGAATTATAGAATATGGAATAAATGATGAAGATACAATCAAAATAACAGAATAAATAAGTAAAATTCTATAATTTGATGTTATTTTTAGAATGTAGTCCCCAATAAATATTGTTAAAAAAGAAATAAATGAAAATGCAAGTAAAAATTCTGAATAACCAATGATATTATTTAATACTAAAATGTTATATATATTCCCAAACCCAATTACTTCATTATCTATAATAAAAATGCCAAATGCACTTATGTAATATGCAATTAAAGTATTTATTCCATTCCTAAATAACTTCTGTTTTGAATTTTTAAAATTTTTAAAATACGCAACATAAAACACATATCCAAAGCAAAAAAGAAATGACGAAAATGTTGTGATATTAACAAATAAAGATAAAAATCCGAGAGAGCGACTTATCAATTTTGGAGCAGAGCTATCCCAAAAAAATGATAATAATTGAATTGTATGAGCAAAAATCATATTGATAGTCAATATAGCTTTCATATAATCCAAAGCCATGTTTCTTTTAGCATCATTTATTTTTTGAATTTCTTCAAGCATACTAGTAATTTTTTAATTTATTTTTTGTTAGCAAATCCGCCCTTACAATCAATAATTACTTACAACTAGTGCATGTATCTATACAAATTAAAAAACATCCCTACCAAATCACCACCTTCAACTTCTCATCTTGATACATTGAGCTTCCTTTTTTGATATTAAAAGCCTTATAAAATTCTGGGATATTGGCTAATGGACCGTTAATTCTAAACTGTGCTGGCGAGTGTACATCGGTCATTACTTGTTGTGCTAGTGCTTCTTTGTTGGTATTAACCATCCAAGCATATCCGTATGCCAAAAAGTATCTTTGGTCTGGGTTTAGTCCGCTAATTTTTTCGTTGGTTTTGTATTGTTTGGTTTTCTTAAAAGCTTCGTAACCCATTACAACACCACCCAAATCGGCAATATTTTCGCCTTGTGTAGCATCGCCATTTACGTTTTTGACACCAACTTTGAACTTGCTGTATTGGTCAACAATCAACTTGGTTTTGGCTTTGAACTTGGCTAAATCTTCTGGTGTCCACCAATTATTCAAGTTTCCTTTTTCGTCAAACTGGCTTCCTTGGTCGTCAAATCCGTGTGTGATTTCGTGTCCAAAAGTTGAACCGCCAATAATTCCATATAAAACCGCATCATCGGGCATTCTTCCTTCAAATCCTGGTACTAAAATGTTACAAGCTGGCACGCAAATTTCGTTGTTACTTGGGTTGTAATAAGCATTATACGTTTGTGGATACATGCCCCATTCGTTTCTATCAACCGGTTTTCCAAATTTAGAAACATTATAATCATAACCCCATTTATTAACAGCCATTACATTGGCACAATACGATTTTCTGTCAATAGAAACACTGCTCATGTCTTTCCATTTGTCTGGATAACCTACTTTCATTACTACTTTGCTCAATTTGGTCAACGCTTTTTCTTTGGTAACAGCACTCATCCAATCTAACTTTTTGATTCTTTCGGCGTACACATCACGAATATTGTTTCCTATTTCTAGCAGTTTTTCTTTAGAACCTTTTGGCAAATAATCAGTTACGTAAACTTGCCCAATTAATTCACCTAAAGAATTATCGGTTTGCCCTACTACTCTTTTCCATCTTGGTTTTTGCTCTTTTACTCCACTCAAAACCGTTGAGAAAAACTTGAAATTTTGGTTTTCAAAATCTTTACTCAAATAAGAAGCATAGGTGTTAATCAAATCCCATTTGAGATACGTTTTCCAATCTTCGATAGTATATTTGGTAATGCAAGTATTCAATTGCGTAAAAAACTCAGGTTGCCCAACAATTACAGTATCTGCGTTTTTAATTTTCAAATCGATAAAAAGTTTATTCCAATTTATATTTTTAGTAGCCGTATTTAATTGCGAAATACTCATTTTGTTGTAATTCTTAACAGGATCACGCATTTCTTCTAACTTTCTAGAAGCTTTGGCTAAATCAGTCTCCAATTTCATTATAGTAGTAGCATTTGCAGCAGCATTAGTATTTCCAGCTAATTCCATCATTTTTTGCAAATGTTTTACATATTCTGCACGAATAGCAACCGTTTCAGCATCGGTATTGAAATAATAATCGCGTTGTCCCAACCCTAAACCACCTTGGTACAAAGCAAGTGCATTTTTAGCACTATTTTTTTCATCTTGACCAACATAAAAATTAAAAGCAGGCGAACAACCAATAGTGTGCAAATAACCAATAGATTGTAACAAACTTGGTACATCTTTGATAGCTTCAATTTTGGCTAATTCCATTTTTAGTGGTGTAATTCCAGCTTTGTCAATGGCAATTGTATCCATTCCAGATGCATAGAAATCGCCTATTTTTTGTTTGTTGCTTCCTTTTTCGGCATCGGTTTCTTTAGCCGATGTTTCACAAATAGATTTGATTTGATTATTAATAGTATCTTGAATCATTCTGAAAATCCCATTGCTTCGCTCACTTGCCGGAATTGGATTTCGCTTGAACCAACCACCATTAGCATAGTTGAAAAAATCTTGAGAAGGATCAACAAGTGTATCTCTATTAGTCACCAACGGATCGACAAAAGCAGTTTCTTTTTTAGAACAACTCGTTATTGTTATAGCAGCAAGCAAAAGTATTTTAAAATGGGTTTTCATATTTTTTTGATAAAATTAATAAGCCATCAATTCGTTTAAGGCTGTTTCAAATCTTGATTTTGGTAAATATTGATCTTCCAACGCTTTGGTAAACGGAATTGGAGTTTCTAAACTGGCAACACGTTTCACTGGGCCGTCAAGATATTCGAAACAATCTTCCATAATCATAGCTGAAATATCACTTGCAATTCCGCCAAACATAGAATCTTCTTGTAGAATAATTACTTTGTTGGTTTTCTTAACCGAAGCATAAATGGTTTCTTTATCAAGTGGTTGCAAGGTTCTCAAGTCAACTAAATCAGCCGAAATTTGAGGGTTTTTATCCAACGTTTCTATTGCCCAATGCACAGCTGCACCAAAAGCAATTATAGTAATTTGATTTCCAGTTCGTAAAACAGAAGCTTTTCCTAAAGGTAAAGTGTAATAGTCTTTTGGAACTTCTTGATGAATGCTTCTATATAATTGTTTGTGTTCAAAAAACAACACAGGATTTGGATCGTTAATAGCAGTATTTAACAAACCTTTTGCATCATATGGAAAAGCAGGATAAACTACTTTTAAACCTGGTGTTTTGGTAAACCAAGCTTCGTTAGTTTGCGAGTGAAATGGTCCAGCTTGTGTTCCGCCACCACAAGGCATTCTGACTACAACATCTGCTTTTTCAAGCCAACGATAATGCGATTTTGCCAATAAATTCACAATAGGATTAAATCCAGTCGAAACGAAATCAGCGAATTGCATTTCAACAATAGCTTTGTGTCCGTTAATAGACAATCCCATTCCAGCAGAAACTACAGCTGATTCGCAAATAGGTGTATTTAAAACTCTTTCTTTACCAAATTCAGCCACAAAACCATCTGTAATTTTGAAAGCACCACCGTATTCGGCGATATCTTGTCCCATAATCACAAGGTTGGAATGTTTCTGCATAGATTGTTTCAAACTATGTGAAATGGCATCTATAAAACGAATATCTTCAACTTCGCCAGAAGGTTTAACTTCTTCAAAATCATACGGTTTATAAACATCGTTCAATTCTTCTTCGTAGGTTGCTTTTATTTCAGCTTCTGTATTTGACATTAATAAATGATCATCAATTTCTTTTTTGATTTCATTTTTCATGGCTTCATCTTGCGCTTCCGATAAGATATTTTGCTTAATCAAATAACGTTTGTAGTTATCAACAGGATCTTTTTCTGCCCAAGCATCCATCAATTCCTGAGGAACATATTTGGTACCACTCGCCTCTTCATGACCACGCATTCTAAACGTTTTAAACTCTAACAAAACTGGTCTTGGATTAGTACGCATCGATTCTACAATTTCAGAAATTTCGTTGTAAACATCTAAAATATTGTTTCCATCAATAATATGTGCTTCCATACCGTAACCAACACCTTTGTCGGCCAAATTTTCGCATCGATATTGTTCACGTGTTGGTGTTGAAAGTCCGTATCCGTTGTTTTCTATTACAAACAAAACGGGTAAATCCCAAACTGCTGCAATATTCAAAGCCTCGTGAAAATCACCTTCGGAAGTAGCGCCTTCACCAGTGAAAACTGCAGTTACTTTTCCATTTTTCTTTAATTTATTGGCTAATGCAATTCCGTCGGCAACACCTAATTGTGGACCTAAATGCGAAATCATTCCAATAATTTTATATTCTTGTGTACCAAAATGGAAACTTCTGTCACGACCTTTGGTAAATCCACTTGCTTTTCCTTGCCATTGGGAAAACAATCGGTATAAAGGAATATCTCTACTAGTAAAAACACCCAAATTTCGGTGCATTGGCAAAATATATTCGTCTTTTCCTAACACAGAAGTAATTCCAACCGAAATGGCTTCTTGACCAATACCCGAAAACCATTTAGAAACTTTTCCTTGACGGATAAGAATCAGCATTTTTTCCTCGATAAGTCTTGGTTTTAGTAATCTTTTGTATAAATCTAATAATTGTGTATCGGTAAGATTTTTTCTTTCAAAATTCATTTTATGATGCTATATGTATATTTAACGCTCAAAAATAGAAAAAAAATATGGTATTGCTTGAAAAATAGCTCTTTTTTTAAAATGTTGATAACTTTCATTGCTGAAATTGAAAAAATCGTTACATTTGTAGTTATGATTGGTTTTTGGCCAGTTAAAGTTATTAACAAAAAAGTTTTAGTATGCAACAAATTCCTAGTGTTGACTTACGTGATTTCCTGTCGGATGATCCGGCACGTAAACAAAAATTTGTAAATGAAATCGGAAGAGCTTATGAAGATATTGGCTTCGTAGCATTAAAAGGTCATTTTTTAGATGACAAATTAGTAGAAGATTTGTATTCAGAAGTGCGCAACTTCTTTAGTCTTCCATTAGAAACAAAAGCCAAGTATGAGATTCCAGGAATTGGAGGACAACGTGGTTATATTTCTTTTGGAAAAGAACATGCAAAAGGTCGTTCTGCTGGAGATTTGAAAGAGTTTTGGCACTTTGGTCAGTATGTAAGTGAAGGTTCAAAATACGCTAACGAATATCCTGAAAATGTTACTGTTAACGAATTAGCAAACTTTAATTCAACTGGAAAAGAAGCTTACAAAATGCTTGAGAAGACAGGTGTTTATGTGCTAAGAGCTTTGGCAATACATATTGGGCTAGATGAATTCTATTTTGACAATTACATCAAAGACGGAAACAGTATTTTACGTCCAATTCATTATCCACCAATCACTGACGAACCTAAAGATGGTGCTGTTCGTGCTGCTGCTCATGGTGACATCAACTTGATTACACTTTTAATGGGCGCGCAAGGAAAAGGATTGCAAGTTCAAAATCACGATGGTGAATGGATTGATGCTATGGCACAACCAGACGAATTGATGATAAACGTTGGAGATATGTTGTCAAGACATACCAACAACAAATTGAAATCAACAATTCACCAAGTGGTAAATCCGCCAAGAGAATTATGGAATACTTCAAGATATTCTATTCCTTTCTTCATGCATCCTGTAAGCGATATGAAGTTAGATTGCTTACCAGAATGCATCGACGAAAACAACCCAAAATTATATGAAGATATCACTGCTGGTGATTATTTATATGAAAGACTGGTTGATTTAGGATTGATTAAGAAATAAAAAGGAAGAAATTCCAATTTTAAAATTCCAAATTCCAATTAGTTTTGGAGTTTGGTTTTTTGTTTAAAGATTGAAAAAAATATACGCCACAATAGAACGCGGATGAAACGGATTTACTTCGTAAAACGCAGATTAAAACAGATTTTTGAAAATTAATTATTAAAATATATGCCAAATGGAATTATTACACAAAGATTTAACCGATGTAATTTTGAAAACTTTTTATGAAGTTTATAACGAACTTGGATACGGTTTCCTTGAAAAAGTTTATCAAAATTCTCTACTAATTGAATTAAGAAATAAAGGATTAAATGTTATTCCTCAAAAGAAAATTAAAGTCTTCTATAAAGGATACGAAGTTGGAGATTATTTTGCAGATTTAATTGTTGAGGACAAAGTTGTTTTAGAATTGAAAGCAGTTGAATATATTGTTGAAGAATTTGAAAATCAGCTATTAAATTATTTAAAAGGGACAGATTGTGAAGTTGGATTACTATTAAATTTTGGTAAGAAACCTGAATTCAGAAGAAGAATTTACGAGAATAAAAGAAAGAATAGAAAAAATCAGTTTTAATTCGTGTTTCGCATAAGCGAATCCGTTTTATCCGCGTGCTAAAAAATATGGATTTACAAGAACAACTAAAAAAACTTTTTCCAGACCACGAAGTTTCTAACGAACCAGAAATAGTCGAAGAAAAAGAACATGAATTATTCGTTCAAAAAGAACCAATGATTTGTAAATTTGAAAAACGAAAAGGAAAGCCCACAACCATTATTTCAGGTTATGAAGGTGAAGATGAGGATTTCAAACTATTAGCAAAAGAATTAAAAAACAAACTCGCTGTTGGAGGAACATTCAAAGACGGCGAAATCATTATTCAAGGCGATTATCGTGATAGAATAATGAAATTATTACAAGACAAAGGATTTAAAACAAAACGAGTTGGAGGCTGATTCTTGTTGTATAATGTAGAGATGTATATTGTATATTGCTTTATTCTGCTGAAATAAGATGTTTAACCTTAAAAGGTATTATACAATTCCTAAAATCATTATACAACAATACAATATACAAAAACAAAGACAATGATACAATCATCAGAATTAATATTAAATCCGGATGGAAGTGTTTACCACTTGAACCTAAAACCGGAGCATATTGCAAAAGACATCATCTTTGTAGGTGATCAAAATAGAGTAGAAAAAATTACCAAACATTTCTCAAGCATAGAGTTTTCACAACAAAAACGTGAATTCAAAACGCAAACAGGAATTTACAAAGGAAAACGAATCTCGGTAATGTCGACAGGAATTGGTCCAGATAATATTGACATTGTTATGAACGAATTGGATGCTTTAGTAAATATCGATTTAAAAACTCGTGAAATCAAAGAGGAATTGACTTCGTTGAACATTGTTCGAATTGGAACTTCAGGTTCTTTACAAGCTGATATTCCTTGCGATAGTTTTGTTATGAGTCAATATGGATTAGGATTGGACAACATGCTTCGCTCCTATTTGATTGATGAAATTTCAGAAACTGCTATGGAAGACGCTTTTATTGCTCAAACCAATTGGGATATGAAAAAAGGTCGTCCTTACGTAATTAAAGGAAGTGAAATTCTAGAAAAACGTTTGGAAAGTGACAAAATCTATAAAGGATTTACTGGAACGGCAGGTGGATTTTATGGACCACAAGGAAGAGTTTTAAGATTAGATATTCAAGATCCAGAATTGAACAGTAAAATGGATAAATTTGAATTTGAAGGCATCAAAATGACTAATCTTGAAATGGAAACCGGAGCTATTTATGGTTTAGGAAAATTGCTAGGACATCAGTGTTTATCATTAAATGCAATCATTGCTAATCGTGCAACTGGAACTTTTAGCGAAGATCCATACAAAGCTGTAGATGCTTTAATTGAATATGCTTTGGATAAATTGGCGGAGTAAGTCAATTTGATAATTAAATAAAAAAGGAACACAGATTGGAGAAATTAGAGAAATTTTAATAATTTTTTAAATTTCTTTAATCTGTGTTCCTAAAAAATTATGAAATGAATTTAATACTAGAAACCGAAAGATTACTTCTTCGACCATTTGAAAAATCAGATGCTGAAGCTTTATTTGAAATGGATAAAAACCCAGAAGTTCACAATTACTTATGGCAAAAACCTTGTATTGATATTCAAGAAGTTTACGATTATATTGAAATGGTTCAAAAACAATATCAGGAAAGAGGAATTGGTCGATTTTCAACTATTTTAAAAGAAACTAATGAACTAATTGGTTGGACAGGAATCAAATTTGTAAACGATCATGTTGAAAACGGAAATACGAATTTCTTTGATTATGGCTATCGCCTAAATGAGAAATTTTGGAACAAAGGATATGCAACAGAAGCATCAAAAGCATGGCTTGATTATGGTTTTAACCAAATGAACATAAAAGAGATGAACGCTTACACACATGCAGAAAATGGTGCTTCCAATCATGTTTTGCAAAAAGTAGGATTCAATTTTATGGAAGATTATCCAGATAAAGATGGGGTAATTTGGAAATGGTGGCAAATTAGTAAGCAGTCGCAGTAAGCAGTTTTCAGTTGAAATAACTAAGAACAAAATCCGTTTAATCTGTGAAAATATGTGGCATAAATTAACAAAATACCTTTTAAACTTTTAAACACAAAAATGAAGCACATAAAAATAGCAGGCGTTCCCGAACATTTCAATCTTCCATGGCATTTATGTATTGAAAATGGCGAATTTGAATCCGTTGGAATTGATTTACAATGGACTGATGTTCCTGAAGGCACTGGCAAAATGTGTCAAATGCTTCGCGATGGTGAAACCGATATTGCTGTGATTTTATCAGAAGGAATTGTAAAAGATATCAATGCTGGAAATCCTTCTAAAATTGTACAAGTTTATGTTGAAAGTCCATTGATTTGGGGAATTCATGTGGCTGCAAACTCCAACTTTAAAACGCTTTCTGATTTGGAAAATAAAAAAGTTGCCATTTCAAGATTAGGTTCAGGTTCGCAACTGATGGCATATGTCAATGCTAACAATCAAGGTTGGAAAACTGAAAACCTGCAATTTGAAATTGTAAACACTATTGATGGCGCCGTTGAAAGTCTAACAAAAGGCGAATCCGATTACTTCATGTGGGAACGTTTTATGACCAAACCACTTGTTGACAAAGGAATTTTTAGAAGAGTAGCCGATTGTCCTACTCCATGGCCTTGCTTTGTAATTGCAGTTCGTGAAGAAATTTTGAAAAAACATCCCAACACAATTGCGCAAATTCTAGAAATCATTAACCTAACAACTCAAGAATTCAAAGAAATTCCGAGTATTGACAAAACTTTAGCATCAAAATACCATCAAAAAACAGAAGATATTCAAGAATGGTTGCGTTTAACAGAATGGTCACAAAAACCATTAACTGAAAATATGTTAAACAAAATTCAAAATCAGTTATTTGAACTCAAAATTATTGATAAAATCGGTACATTTGCGTCGATTGTAAAAGCCGTTTAGCTTTGCAATAATGCGTTTATGATTCAAAAAGCAAAACTTACTTATGAGCAACTAATTGCCAAATTCCAAGTCAAAAAACCTTGGGATATGATTATTATTTTTGTTTTGAATGTTTTGCTTGCCATTCCTATTTTTCTAATTGCTCATCAAAATTTCATCGATCTAGAATGGACTTTGCATTTAGATAGAATAATACTGTTTATCACAATTATAGTTTTGATTCAGTTGGCATTACGAGCTATGCGCAGAGTAACGCTTATCTCAATTTTCCTTTATTTAATCATTCTTTTTATAGGAACTGTTTTTGGCGGTTACGGTTTCAAAAGCGTTTTTGAAGACTATCGTTATATGCTTTATTCGATGTCGGAAGATCCAAATCCGCAAGACATAATTATTTCTAAATTGTTGCCGTTTCCTAATAAATCTAAAGTAATTGATGCCATTCAGTATGACAATCCAAAAGTAAGAAGTTTTGCGCTTATGGCGACAACAAAAAAATTTAATGATTTAAAAGAATACGGAGATTATCGCACTATTATTCAATGTTTTGCCGTTTTCAAAGAAATCAATTCTCGCTGGAATTATGTTAGCGATCCCAAAGGAAAAGATTACATTGCAACTGCTTCTGAATCTTTACGTTACCTGTCAGGCGATTGCGATGATCATTCTATTTTGATGGCTGCTTGTATCAAATCTATCGGTGGAATTCCAAGACTAATTCACACCGACGGACATATTTATCCCGAAATTCTAATTGGTTCAAGAAAAGATTTTGAAGCTATCAATTACCTAATCAAAAAAGAGCTTTTTGTCGAAGAAAGCAAAGGACAAACCATTCATTATCATATAGATGAACGCAATCAAATTTGGTTAAACCTTGATTATACAGCACATTATCCAGGTGGACCATTCATGCACGAAGTTATTTTAGGAAGTTTGACTTTAGATTGATATTTTATATATTTGAATATGAAAAAGTGCTTACTTATATTTGTTTTATTTACGAATTTGCTTTTTGCTCAAAAAGACAGCTTAATTTTCAAAAAAAACGACATAAAATTTGACGGTTTTAGTGCATTAGTTTTTAGAAATTACGGACTAACCTATGAACGAATTATTAACAATAAATTTTCTGCTGGAATAAGTATTTTAAAAAGAGATACTAAATTTATTAAAACCCGTTTACAAGATAATATAAATAATAAAGTCTTGGATTGGCAATTTAATCCTTACGTTAGGTATGCTTTTAGTTCTGTTGAGAATAAAAATTTTTTTTATGCAGAAATTTTTGGATCAATTAATTCATTAAAAACATATTCACTTAATCGATATATTGAAAATAATTTAGCATTTTATAAAGTTGAAAAAGATATTCAGAAAAATATTGGATTAGGAGCAAGTATAGGATATAAAGAATACTTTTTTTATAATCTAATTTTTGATGCTCAGATAGGATTTGGACTAAATAATAATCAATCTGAAAATGAAGCTGCTACTTTGATACCTAGAATTGGTTTATGCTTAGGTTATAATTTTTAATCTTTAAATATGAAAAAATCACCAATTTTATTTACTATCATATTGTTATTATTTAACTCTTGTTCGTTACCAGAAGAAGATGAATCGTATGACAAGAAAATAATTCAAATTAACTTACCTGATGCAATAAATGTTGCTCAACAACAAAATTATTCGATTAATGAACTTGTAAATTTTTCAATAACAATTCCACGCTTGGTTAGAGAAAATAATTATTCTGAATTATTAGATATTCGACGAACTTCACCAAATGGAAATTTTAAATTTCAAATTAAATATTCTAAAAAGAATGTTTCTGGAAATTGGGAAATAATAAAATTTGAACCATTTTTAAAATTTGTCAATGGCGGAGTTATTAGTAGCAATGATGAATATTCACCAACTTATGGATTAGCAATATTCAATGAAACTAATCAAAATTATAGTTTTGAAGCTGCAATTATGCTCATACAAACTGGACAATATAAATTAGAGATTTCACCGTTAATTACAACATATTATAAAGAAAAGCAAGATTTAACCTTTTTTGAAATCTACCATAATGAACAATCAATAACAAAATATTCAGTTGAATTTAGTGTTAATTAATCCAATCAATCGGAAGTTTTCCTACTCGTTCTAAATATATATTCGCTGATGTAAAATTCATTTTCTCTCTTAACCACTTTTTTTTATTATAACTCAAAGGCGAAGGATGCCCATTTGTAATAATACAATTCTTGGTCGGGTCGATAAATTTAATTTTTTTTTGAGCAAAATTTCCCCAAAGCATAAAAACCACATTTTCCTTTTTCTCAGAAATCAGTTCAATAACTGCGTCTGTAAAGGTTTGCCAATTAAGATGTTTATGACTATTGGCAACATCTTTTCTAACCGTCAATGTTGCGTTTAACATAAGAACTCCTTGCCTAGCCCAACGTTCTAAATTTCCAGAAGTTGGTGTAAAAATAGCATCAAATTCTGTATTTATTTCAGTAAAAATATTTCGTAACGAAGGCGGAATTTTTACACCATCATTAACCGAAAAACACAAACCATTAGCTTCACCATCACCATGATATGGATCTTGCCCAATAATAACTACTTTCAAATCATCAAATGAACATTTCTCAAAAGCATTAAATATCAAATCTTTTGGTGGAAAACAAGTAAAATTAGCATACTCATTATCAACTTTTTGCATTAAATCAATAAAGTAAGGTTTCTCAAATTCTGACTCTAAAATAGCTTTCCAAGATGGATGAATGTTGACTTGCATTTTAATATTTTTTTACAAATATAAATACTTTAAAACTTTGTAACTTTGACCTTTTACTATAAAAATGATTTCAATTACAGATAAGACACTTCAAGACCTAGAATTCAATACCATTTTGGAAACCATTTCGGCTATTTGCAACACCGAAATTGGAAAACAAAAAGCATTGCAAATAATTCCTTTTAAAGATAAAGAATTATTAATGAACGCTTTGCTACAAACATCCGAATACGTTTCCTCTTTTACCAATAATAATGCAATTCCCAATCACGGATTTGAAACCATCACTTCCGATTTGAAAATGTTGGCTATTGAAGATAGTTTTCTAGAAGTTGTTAGCTTCCGAAAAATGGCAACTTTGTCTGAAACCGTTAATGTTTTGCTTCTTTTTCTGAAAAAATATAATGATTATTATCCTAAGTTAAACGAAAAAGCTTCTCAAATAGAATTTACTAAAGTCATCATTCAAAAAATTGAAGAAGTTGTAGATAAATATGGTGAAATCAAAAACAATGCTTCACCAGATTTGGTAAACATTCGTAGAGATATGAGTTCGGTTCGTGGCAAAGTCAACCAAAGTTTTGGTATGGCATTATCGCAATACAATTCGCTAGGCTATTTAGATGAAATTAAAGAAAGTTTTGTCGAAAATCGTAGGGTTCTAGCGGTTTTAGCCATGTATCGAAAAAAAGTAAAAGGTTCAATTTTAGGAAACTCTAAAACTGGAAGCATAGCTTTTATTGAACCCGAAGCAACTTTAAAATATTCAAGGGAATTAAACAATCTTGAATATGAAGAACGTGAAGAAATCACTCGAATTTTAAAACAACTTTCTAACGATATTCGTCCATATTTAGAACTTTTAAAAAGTTACCAAGATTTTTTGAGTGATGTAGATGTAATTGCTGCTAAAGCTAAATATGCTAATAAAATCAATGGATTATTACCAAAAATAGTTGAAGAAAAGCGTTTGTTTTTTAGAGATGCCTTTCATCCTATTTTGTATCTAAATAACAAAGAAAAAAAGGAAATCACATATCCGCAAACCATTGAATTAACCAATCAAAACAGAATTATAGTTATTTCTGGACCAAATGCTGGTGGAAAAACTATTTCGCTAAAAACGGTTGGATTGCTCCAATTAATGCTGCAAAGCGGTATGTTAATTCCTGTTCATGAACGAAGCGAAACCTTTTTATTTGATAGAATACTAACAGATATTGGTGATAATCAATCTATTGAAAATCATTTAAGTACATACAGTTACCGACTTAAAAACATGAACTACTTTTTGAAGAAATGCAACTCCAAAACCATGTTCTTGATTGACGAGTTTGGTACTGGTTCTGATCCTGAATTAGGTGGTGCTTTGGCCGAAACTTTTCTTGAAGAATTTTACCATCGTGAAGCTTTTGGTATTATTACAACGCACTATTCAAATTTGAAAATTTTAGCTAATGAATTACCGTTTGCATCGAATGCCAATATGCTTTTTGACGAAAAATCATTAGAACCAAAATACAAACTTATTTTAGGTCAAGCCGGAAGCTCGTTTACGTTTGAAGTAGCACAGAAAAACGGAATTCCTTATGGTTTAATCAATCGTGCCAAAAAGAAGATTGAAGGTGGAAAAGTACGTTTTGACAAAACAATTGCTACACTTCAAAAAGAGCGTTCCAAAATGGAAAAAACGGCAACAAATCTAAAAGAAGAAGAAACAAAAGCACGTGAAGAAGGCAAGAAGATGGAAATCATCAATGCCAAAATTCAAGATAAATTAGAAAAGTACCAAGAATTATACGATGCCAATCAGCGCCTAATTTACATGGGACAAAAGATTGACGATATTTCTGAAACGTATTTTAATAACAAAGATAAAAAGACACTAATTGGTGAATTTCTTAAAATAGTAGAGATTGAAAATTCAAAACGAAGAAAACTTTCTGTTAAAGAAAAGAAAGTCAAAGAAGTAGTTCAAAAACAAGTAGTTGAAGAAGTGAAAGTTATTGTAGAAGAAATTAGAAAAGAAAAAAAAGAAAAGAAAATAAAAGCGGCTCTAATTCCTGAAAAACCAAAAGTGACACTAAAAGTTGGAGACAGAGTAAGAATGACCGATGGAAGATCAATTGGTACGATTGACAAAATTGAAAAAAATAAAGCTATTGTAAATTATGGTGTTTTTACTTCAACGGTAAGCATAGAGACATTAGAATTTGTAGATGCTTTAAAGAAATAGTTTAAAAGTTTAAGGGTTTAAATGTTTAAATGTTTAAAAGTTAAGCATATATTAATTCAAATATTTAAACAACTAATCATAATAAAGATGCAAGATTTACCAAAAGATAAAAAGATAGTTCTCTTTGATGGCGTTTGCAATTTGTGCGACAACTCTGTTCAGTTTATCATAAAGCATGATAAAAAGGATATTTTTCGATTTGTAGCTTTGCAATCCGATTTGGGAAAAGAAATTCTTAACTATATTGGTGTTAATACAAAAACGATTGATAGCATTTTATTATACGAACCAGGAATTGCCTACTATTATAAAGCTGAAGCAGTATTCCAAATTGCAAAAGAGTTAGATAGTTGGCTTAAATTCATTTACTATTTTAGGTTTTTAGGAAAATCCGCCAATTTCCTTTATGATTTTATTGCCAAAAATCGTTACAAATGGTATGGTGAAAAAGAAAGTTGTATGATACCATCACCAGACTTACAATCGAAGTTTCTATAGTATGACAATTATCATATTTGAATTCAGTAAATTGAAATAAATTTGAGCAACTAAACTGATGAAATTATGAACAACTTAATTATTCCTCTTTATTCTCACGACAATGGCTCATTCATTATGATTGGCGTTTTTGCGCTAGTCATAGTAGGACTAGTTGGTGCCATATTTTTAATGATGGGAAGTGATAAAAAGAAAAAAGACTAAGCCTAGCTTAGTCTTTTTTTATTCTGTTTGAACTACTAAATTATTCTTTGATAATTTTTTTAGTTGTTGTTCCTTCGTTTGAAGAAATTTTCATCATGTAAACTCCTGTTGCTAAATCAGAAATATTGATTTGAGCTTCGTTTGTACCAGCAATGTTTACATTTTTAACAGTTCTACCGTTAACATCAGTCATAACAACAGAATTGATTCCATTATTTTTAGATGAAATGTTAACCACATTTGTAGCAGGATTAGGATATGCTTCAAAATTTGAAGCAGAAACTTCAACTGAATCAATCGCTAATAATGTGTCTGTTGCTGTAGCAGTTGCAGTAATATTATCAAAAACGCCAACACTTGAAATAGTATTTGTTTCACCAGTAAATAATATTCCTGTTGCCAGAATACTTAAATTATCAACATTAAGTCCAGCAGAAACACCTATTTTCGAAACATTAAACAATCCGTTTCCTTCTTTCCATTTGATCTCTCCTGTAGTTTTATTAAAACTAAATCCCAATTTATACCAAGTATTTGGACTCAACAATATAGGAGTTGCAGCAGTTGCTCCTAAACCAAATGCAATATTTTGTATTGTACCAGCATTATCATATCTTGCAAGTCCTCTAACTTCTTTTGAATCCATTTGAACTGAAATACCTCCAATTAATCCACCAGTTGGATTGAAAAAAACAATTCTCTGGGTATTTTTACTTGTAGAAACTGGTCCAGTAAAAAAATCATAAGTAACTTCTGCAATTTCGTTTCCTACTTCTCTAGAAGTCCAAGTATCAGCGATGGTTTCATTATAGATATATCGTGTACCAGTATTAGTAGCAGGACCAGTTAACTGAAAAGCATTTCCGTAAGCACCACCCATATCAACAACTGCCATATGCGATAAAGGAGTACCAGTTGGTGCAAAAATTCTCCAAACACCTTGACCAAGTGTTGCTCCTGTTAAATCTGTTCCTACATCGCCAACAGTTAATGAAGAGCAATCTTCAACTAAAAGACTTTGTGCATTAACTGTAAACCCAAAGATCGAAATCAATAAAAGTAAAAGTTTTTTCATAATATTTCTTTTTAAAATTTTTACAAACATACAAAATATAAACTCTCTATAAATGAAAAAACCTCTAATCATAGTGATTAGAGGTTTTTAAAATAATATAACAGAAATTATTCTTTAATAATTTTTTTAGTTGTTGTTCCTTCATTTGAAGTTATTTTCATCATGTAAACTCCTGCTGCTAAATCAGAAATGTTGATTTGAGCTTCAGTTGCACTTGCAACGTTTACATTTTTAACAGTTCTTCCATTAACATCAGTCATAACAACAGAATTGATTCCGTTATTTTTAGATGAAATGTTAACCACATTTGTAGCTGGGTTTGGATAAACAGCAATGTTTTTATAATCAAAAGTTTCATTTGCAAGTGGATCGGCTCCAGTAGTAAATGTCCAATCAGTACACCCTACAGCTGCTCCACCTGGTCCGATTGGAACAATTTTCCAATAAAACAATGCGTTATAACCTGTAATGTTTATTGTTGCTGTTGTTGTTGTATAATTTGATAATAAAATTGTTGCTGAACCAGTTGCGCTTGTACCGTAGTATAAATTATATGAAACAGCTTCAAGAACTTCATCCCAGGCAAAAGTTAATGGAACTGGAGTCGCAGTAGTTCCTGCTGGTATACCAGTAGCACCATTTGCTGGATAAATTACTGTTGTACAACTTGCAGGCAAAAAGGTATTAAATGCAAAAGGACCAGCCCAAGCACTATATTCAACACCATCAACACACTCAGTACGCACATAAAATTCATATAAAGTATCAGCAAACAAACTTGTAGCTTGATAAGTACTTCCTGCAACATTTGTTCCTGTATTTGGAGCAACAGACGGAGCAGGTTCTTCTGCTAATTGAACAACAATTTCACTATTTGCTCCTCCAGATGTCCATGTTAAATCTGCAGTTAATAATGTAGTATTAACCGAAGCACTACCTCCAGATGGAGAAATACATGATGGCACAGTTACCGCTAAAGTATAATCTTCGGCTTGTCCAAATCCTGCTCCTGTAGTACATGGCAAAGGGAATACTGTTCCATTATTATATTTTTTAATAACTCTCATTCTTTTGTTACCAGCGGTTGCATTTCCAGGTACTAAGATTGAAGTTGTAGCTTGAACAGCATCTAAACCAGTAGAGTTCGCAATGCTTCCAACATTATAAGATTCACCAGCATCTAAAAAATCATTATCACTATTCCAATCAACAAAAAGAGAAATATTACTGTTGTAATTACCATCTGTATTACCTTTAACGATAATTGGATAAGTATTTCCTGCAATAACATTTCCAACTATTGCTGTGAAGTCTTGATGCGGCGCTGTTGCGAGTGTATTTGGCGAAGTATTATTAATACCTGCAAAATTAACCAAAGTAATAGGTTCAACACCATTTGTAAATGTATTTGCACAATATGGTGCAGGAAATTGAGCATTTGCATTAATTCCAACAAGAATTAACGCTGAAAGTAAAAGTTTTTTCATAGTTGTAGTTTTTAAATATTTTGCTAAAGTATAATTTTTTTTTTAATTTCAGTCCTCTTTTTCCCATTTTCCTACAACACTTGTTGCAAGTGCGTTTCCTAAAACGTTGGTTGCGCTTCTGAACATATCGCAAAAATGGTCAATTGGTAGTATTAATGCAATTCCTTCTATTGGAATATCAAACATTCCGCAGGTTGCGGCAACTACTACCAAACTTGCTCTTGGTACACCAGCAATTCCTTTACTGGTAAGCATTAAGACTAATAGCATAGTCATTTGTGTTCCCATGTCAAGATGAACTCCGTAGGCTTGCGCTATGAAAATACTAGCAAATGTCATATACATCATACTTCCATCAAGATTAAAGGAATATCCCAAAGGCAACATGAAAGAAACTATTTTATCTTTTACACCAAAACGTTCTAATTCTTCTGTCAATTTTGGAAAAACAGCTTCAGAACTTGTTGTACCAAAGGCAATTATTAGTGGACTTATGATGTGTTGTAACAACGTTTTCATTCTGCTTTTTAGAAAAATAAATCCAACTAGTAATAATACCAGCCAAAGTGAAGAAATTCCAACTAAAAACGAACCAAAAAATTTGGCATATGTTATAAGTAATTCTTGCAAATCTCTAATAGCAAAAACTCCTGCAATAGCTCCAAAAACACCTATTGGAGCAAACTTCATTACATAATTTACCATTTTAAGAATGATATGCGATGTTTTATCTAAAGCATTTACAACAGGTTTTACATAATCTCCAATTGAAGCAGCAGCTAATCCGAAGAAAATGGAAAAAATTACTATTTGAAGTATTTCGTTGGTTGCCATTGCTTCGACAATACTTTTTGGGATAATATGTTCGATGAAATTTTGTGCCGAAAAATTTTGTGTCTTATCAGTTACTTCAGCAGCAGTTGATGCATCTACATCGGATAATTGCAAACCAGTTCCAGGATGCAAAACGTTTACCCAAAACATTCCTATTAAAAGTGAAATAAATGAAGCTGTAAAAAACCAGCCTAGTGCCTTTCCTCCTATTCGACCAACGGCTTTTATGTCACCAAGTTTTGCGATTCCGACAACTAGTGTAGTGAATACTAATGGCGAAATTATCATTTGCACCAATCGAATAAAAACGGTAGCTAACATTTTGATGTAACCACTAAACTCTTTAGCGGCCTCTTCGGTATAATTGTTATGAATAAAAATTCCTAAAATGGCTCCAAGAACCATTGCAATAAGAATTTGAAAAGTAAGATTGGATACTAACGATTTTTTTGGTGTTTCGTTTGGTTGAATTGAAGTCATGGTTTGTTTTGATTTACTTAAACTAGCCCCGATAGCAGTGGAAATCCTTTTCTTTTTTTCTTTAAAAAAGAAAAGATTGCAACGGATAGCGGGAAATAGCTCCTAAAAAAATTAATATATTTTGTTGATTAAATAAAAATCGGCTAAAACAATTGCTGCCATTGCTTCGACAATAGGAACAGCTCGAGGAACAACGCATGGATCGTGACGACCTTTTCCTTGTTGTTCAATTAGTTGATTTTGATTGTTTAATACCTCTTGCTTCTGAATTAAAGTTGCCACAGGTTTGAAAGCTACTCTAAAATAAATATCCATTCCGTTAGAAATTCCGCCTTGAATTCCGCCAGAAAGATTGGTTTTGGTTGTGCCATCTTCGTTATACAAATCATTATGTTCGCTACCTTTCATTTTAGCGCCACAAAAACCGCTTCCAAATTCAAAACCTTTTACAGCATTGATTGACAACATTGCCTTTCCTAATTCGGCATGTAGTTTGTCAAAAACGGGTTCGCCCAAACCGACTGGAACATTCTGAATTACACAAGTTATGGTTCCGCCAACAGTATCACCTTGTTTTTTGATTTCTTTAATGTATTCTTCCATTTTTTCGGCTGTTGCCAAATCTGGACAGCGAACCGCATTAGTTTCTGTCAATGAAAAGTTAAGAGCTTGATAGGGTTTGTCAATGAAAATTTCTCCAACTGATGAAACGAAAGCATTTATTTTAATTTCATTTATAACTTGTTTTGCAATTGCTCCAGCTACTACTCTACTTGCTGTTTCGCGCGCTGAACTTCTTCCACCACCTCGATAATCGCGAATGCCATATTTTTTTTCGTAAACATAATCGGCGTGACTTGGTCGATAACTATCTTTGATATGTGAATAATCGTCTGACTTTTGATTGGTATTTGGAATTATAAATCCGATTGGAGTTCCAGTCGTTTTTCCTTCAAAAATTCCTGATAAAAATTGTACTTCGTCTTCTTCTTTTCTTTGGGTAACTATTGAAGATTGACCTGGTTTACGGCGTTGCATTTCATGCTGAATTGCTTCTGAATTTAATTCAATTCCAGCTGGACAACCATCTATTATTCCGCCAAGTGCTTCGCCATGAGATTCTCCAAATGTGGTTACTCTAAAAAGTGTTCCATAACTATTGCCTGCCATTCGTATTAGTTTTGAACAAATATAGTTTTTTTGGTTTAAAGAATAAAATTATTCTAAACATGTGAAAAATATAAACTTTTTAATTAAATATATAAGATTGGCTAATAAGTTGCGTTATAAATTTGTAGAAATAAATTAGTAAACAAAATTGTAAAACATGAAAAAACTTATTTTATCAGCTTTTATGCTAACTGGAATAGCATTTAGCACTCAGGCTCAAGACATTTCAAAGAACGCTTTAGGTTTAAGATTAGGAGATAGCGATGGTTTTGGTGGTGAAGTTTCATACCAAAGAGGGTTAAAAAGTAATAACAGACTTGAATTAGACTTAGGTTGGCGTAATTCGAATAATGTTGATGCTTTAAAAATTGCTGGATTATACCAATGGGTTTGGAACATTGATGGAGGCTTCAATTGGTATGCTGGTGTTGGTGGTGGTGTTGGAACTTGGAGTTATGATTATAAAGGAATTGATGATAATGGAACTATCCTTTTTGCTGCTGGAGGCATTGGTATTGAATATAACTTTGATTTTCCTTTACAATTGTCCTTAGATATGCGTCCAGAATTATATTTTGATTCAGATTCATATAGAGATGATAGTTTTGGTCCTGATATTGCTTTAGGTATCAGATACAAATTCAATTAATTATACAAAATCCCGTTAACTCATAGCTAACGGGATTTTTTTTATTAAACTAATTTATAAAAATTAAACATTCGTTAACATTAAAAATAGTATTTTCGGCAAATTAAATTTTTCAATATGATGCCTCAAAATAAATTAATATTAGGTAGTGAAGAATGGTGCAAGTTTCTTGATTTAGGAATTCCTGCCATAAAAGCCAGAGTAGATTCAGGTGCAAAAACATCTGCTTTGCATGCTATTAATATTGCTCCTTTTGTAAAAGATGGTGAAAACTGGGTGAAATTTGACATCAATCCGATTCAAAATAATCTAAAAACTGTTATTCATTGTGAAGCATTACTTATTGATAAAAGAATTGTAAAAAGTTCAAGTGGTTTTAGAGAACAACGTTATGTAATTCAAACAAATATAACCATTGCAAACGACTCTTGGCCTATTGAAATGACTTTGACCAACAGAGATTCAATGGGATTCAGAATGCTTTTAGGAAGAGAAGCAATGAGTGGAAGAATTCTAGTTGATCCTGAACAAAAATATATTCTTGGTGAAACTACAACAGAAAATTTGGTTGATTTATATCCGGAAGCATTAGCAAATAAGACAGGATTACGAATTGGACTTTTAGCAAGTAATCCCGAACTTTATAGCAACAAGCGAATAATGGAATCTGGACTTATGCGTGGTCATAAAATGCATTTTTTAAATATCAAAGAATGTTACATGAAACTTGATGCCGATAAACCTGAAATTCATTATCGTGGAGGAAAAATTCTCGATAATTTTGATGCGGTTATTCCTCGTATTAGACCAAGTATTACTTTTTATGGATGTGCATTAACAAGACAATTTGAAGCAATGGATGTTTTTTGCCTAAATTCTGCTGCTGCAATAACACAATCTAGAGATAAATTATTTTCATTACAATTATTGTTACATCATGGTGTTGATATTCCAACAACTGGTTTTGCCAATTCACCTTTAGATACCGATGATTTGATAAAAATGGTTGGTGGTTCACCTTTGATTGTAAAATTACTCGAAGGTACTCAAGGAAAAGGTGTTGTTTTAGCCGAAACAAAAAAAGCAGCAGAATCAGTTATTAATGCTTTTAAAAGTCTAAATGCTAATATACTTGTTCAAGAATTTATAAAAGAAGCAGATGGAAAAGATTTGCGTTTGTTTGTAGTTGATGGAAAAGTTGTCGCAACAATTCAACGTGAAGCAGCTCCGGGAGAATTCAGAGCCAATATACATATGGGAGGAACAGCTTCTGTTATCAAACCAACTGTCGATGAAAAGAAAATTGCAATCAAAGCAGCGAAAGCAATGGATTTAAAAGTCGCTGGTGTGGATATTATTCGCTCTTCCAAAGGACCATTATTACTTGAAGTCAACTCTTCTCCAGGACTCGAAGGTATTGAAGGCGCAACTAATAAAGATATTGCAGGTGAAATGATAAAAGCAATTGAGAAAAATTTTAAAATAAAATAGCTTTTATTAAAAAAAATATAAATTACAAACTCCACTCCTAACTTTTAACTATATTTGCACGCAATTTAACTACAACTACAAATTGCAATGAAAGCACACACAACTAAAATCGTTGGAGAAGGACTTACTTACGACGATGTACTGCTAATCCCAAATTATTCTGAAGTTTTACCGCGCGAAGTTAGTATTCAATCTAAATTTTCTAGAAATATTACTTTAAACGTTCCTATAGTTTCTGCAGCAATGGACACAGTTACTGAAAGTTCTATGGCAATAGCAATGGCACAAGAAGGCGGAATTGGTGTTTTGCACAAAAATATGACGATTGAACAACAAGCTGCCAAAGTTAGAAAAGTAAAACGTGCCGAAGCCGGAATGATTATTGATCCCGTAACTTTACCATTAACTGCAACTGTTGGTGACGCGAAAATGGCAATGAAAGAATTTGGAATTGGTGGAATTCCAGTTGTGGATGAAAATGGAATTTTAAAAGGAATTGCAACCAATAGAGATTTACGCTTCGAAAAAATAAATTCTCGTTCCATTTTAGAAGTAATGACTTCAAAAAATTTGGTTACAGCTGCTGTTGGAACTACTTTGCAAGAAGCTGAAGGCATTTTACAAGAAAACAAGATTGAAAAACTTCCAGTGGTTGATGCTGATTATAAATTAGTTGGACTAATCACTTTTAGAGATATTACAAAACTGGCTCAAAAACCAATAGCTAACAAAGATAAATTTGGTCGTTTGAGAGTTGCCGCTGCACTTGGTGTAACAGCAGATGTACTTGAAAGAGCAACAGCATTGGTAAATGCAGGTGTAGATGCCGTAATTATTGATACAGCGCACGGACATACGCAAGGTGTTGTTTCTGTTTTAAAAGAAGTAAAAGCTAAATTTCCAAACCTTGATGTTGTGGTTGGAAATATTGCTACACCAGAAGCAGCATTGTACTTAGCTCAAAATGGTGCAGATGCTGTAAAAGTTGGAATTGGACCAGGTTCTATTTGTACAACAAGAGTAGTTGCAGGTGTTGGTTTTCCTCAATTTTCTGCTGTTTTAGAAGTTGCTGCTGCCTTACGTGGTACTGGTGTTCCAGTAATAGCTGACGGTGGAATTCGCTATACTGGTGATATTCCAAAAGCTATTGCTGCTGGTGCTGATTGTGTTATGCTAGGATCACTTTTAGCTGGAACAAAAGAATCGCCTGGAGAAACCATTATTTTTGAAGGAAGAAAATTCAAATCTTATCGCGGAATGGGCTCAATCGAAGCCATGGAAGATGGTTCAAAAGATCGCTATTTTCAAGATGTTGAAGACGATGTAAAAAAACTGGTTCCAGAAGGAATTGTGGGTCGTGTTCCTTACAAAGGTGAACTCAACGAAAGCATGCAACAATTCATTGGAGGATTAAGAGCTGGAATGGGTTATTGTGGTTCAAAAGATATTCCAACATTACAAGAAACGGGAAGATTTGTTAGAATTACAGCTAGTGGAATTGGTGAAAGTCATCCTCATAACGTGACTATTACAAAAGAAGCTCCTAATTATTCTAGGTAAAATTAAATTGAATTAAAAATAAAACAATGAAAAAAATTTTACAAATTCTATGTTTGATAGCAATTACTAATAACTCGTTTTCTCAACAATGCTGGAAAACATTAGATGCAGATAATTTTCAAGTTTTAGGAGTTTCTGCAAATGGAAAACTTTGGGGTTGGGGTAATAATCAATACGGAGTATTAGGTGACGGAACTACAGATAGTAGACTAATTCCGACTCAAATAGGTACTGCTTCAAATTGGGTCACTTGTGCTACTATTCGTTATGATTCTTTCGGTATAAAAAGCGACGGAAGACTTTATGCATGGGGTAGAAATCAATTCGGTATTCACGGTGACGGAACTACAATTTCAAAATTAACTCCAACACAAATAGGTACAGATACCAATTGGGCAAAAATTGCGGTAAGTACTGAACATTGTTTGGCTATTAAAACAAATGGGACGCTTTGGGCTTGGGGCGATAATATTCATGGTCAACTTGGCGATGGTACTACAACCTACAGATCAACACCTGTTCAAATTGGCACAGATACGGATTGGGCTTCAATAACTGCTGGAAGTTTAGTATCATTAGCAATTAAAACAAACGGAACTTTATACGGCTGGGGAAGTGATGCCTACGGTTTAAATGGACAAAATAATGTTAACCCTGCGATAATATTTAATTCGCCAACACAAGTTGGAACTGATTCGAATTGGAAAGAAGTAAACACAAATTACGCTCATGTCGTGGCTGTAAAAACTAATGGCACTTTATGGTCTTGGGGACAAAACAGTTATGGAGAGCTGGGTAATGGATCTACAAACTTTAATACAATACCAACGCAAATTGGTTTGGATTCAAATTGGCTAACAGCAACAACAGGCAGACATACCTCTGGAGCAATAAAAACCAACGGTACTTTATGGACTTGGGGTAGAAATTTTTACGGAAATCTTGGAGATGGCACTACAATAGATAGATTAAGCCCTAATCAAATTGGTACAGTCACCAACTGGAAATCTATAAACATGAGTGGCACCTGCAGTATTGCAACAAGAACAGTTGCAAATAACCTTTCAAGTTGGGGTTTTAATAACGATGGACAATTAGGGAACAATACCCAAGATAATTCATTAGTTCCAATAAACATTGATTGCCCTACTACTTTGGTTTTAGATACAAATGAATTTAAAAAAAATGACTTTTTAGTATATCCAAATCCAACAAATGATTTTATAACAATAAAATCGTACAGTAATGACATAATAAAGCAAATAAAAATAATAGATATTTTAGGTAAAGTAATAATCAATAAGCAAAATGGTCTTGAAAATATAGATGTTTCAGATTTAAAATCTAGTTTATTTTTTATCGAAATTAAAGCTGATAATGAAAAAACTACTTTGTTAAAATTTATCAAACAATAAGTAGAAAAATATAATAAAGTTATAATTTTTTATGTTTTTAAAGAAATTCTTAGCCTAACCGAAATGATAAAAAAATAGTCCACAAGTTAATTATTAAATACTAAATGGCTCGATTTCAAGAAAACGACATACCAAAAGTTAAACTCAACGAAAGTATGCAACAATTTGTAGACGAACATTGAGTAGAATAGGTTGTTGTGGTTCAAAAGATATTCCAACATTACAAGAAACTGGAAGATTCGTCAGAATTACAACTAATGGAATTGGTAAAAGTCATCCGCATAATGTGACTATTACTAAAGAAACTCCTAATTATTCGAGATAATTTTTAGCTTTCAGTCGCAGCTTTCAGTTTACAGTTTGTCATTCCGAAGGAATCTTATTTAAAGTGCCATTTATGAATTTAAAATTCAATATTCAAAAAACAATAGAATCAGAACTATTTTATGGTTCTTATGTTATCTATATTCTTGGTGGTCATCATGTAGAAGTAAATCCAAATTTTTACATTCAAGTTGTAAATAATGAAACTAAAGAAGAGATTGAATTAAAAGAAAAATATCTTAAAGCAAGAGATTTTAAGTTTAGAAAAAAAGCTGTAAGATTCTATACTTTCCAGATTAATGAATATGCAAAATTTAAAATATCTGTCCATAACTATAATGATATTGTTGTGAAAGATTCAATTTTAGAAGTTTACCCGTTTCCATTTAACATTCCAAATATTGTATTGTCAAAAGTATTAGGTAGAAGTAGACAAAATAAAAGTTTAAATGATATTGAAATTTTAATTCAATAAAATTTAGAAATTGACATTTTAAGCCTTCATAAAATTGGCAATTTTTTTCTTTTCACCTGCAATCCATAAGATATCACTATCTTCTAGAACTAAATGTGATTCTGGATTAAGAATTCGCTTTCCGTTGCGCTCAACACCTACTATAATTCCATGTGTTTTTTCTCTAATACCAGATTCTCTTATTGTTTTTCCTATGCAAACTCTATTTTTTAATTCGAGTTTTTGCAGAATTATATCTGTTTCTTCAACAGTTTCTGGAATATCAATTTCATTTTTATCTAGAAAAACTTTAAAATCTTTAACCTGATCATCTGTTCCAATAACACTAATTTCATCACCTGGAAAAATACGCTCAGTTCGTGTTGGAATATTAATCATTATATCACCTCTTTTTATTGAAGCGATATTAATTCCAAATTGTTCTCTAATAGCAAGTTCTTGAAGTGTTTTGCCAGCCAAGTTTGATTCGTGTGCAATTTGAAACTCTGTCATGTGACCATCCCAAGGTGAAAGTGTGTTTTGTCTTTTATTTTCTTTCTTTATTTCTCTGTTATTAAGATTTGACATAAAATGAGTTTCAATTTTTTGATAAATAGCATGTAGCTTTTTAGGAAATATTATATAAGCAGAAACTGCAACTAGAAAAGCAATAAAAGCAATTCCAGCAGAAAAAAATGTATTCAAAACAAATCCAATGTAAAATAAGGTAAGCGCTATTCTAAAAAAAACTAACATTATTATTGGTCCTTGGTGTTTTTTTTCTTCCATCAATATTTGAACTTGCTTCACTGCTACTCTTCTGAGCGACAAAGCCCATAAAAATGGAGATAAAATTATAACAGTAATCAAAGCTGCAATAACATTTCCCGATTTTGAATCTTGTACTAATGGCAGCAAATAATTAGAAGAAAGTAAAATTATTGCAATTATAATGATTGAATGAATGATGACTTGTGTCAAATAACTTCTTAAAACAATTCTCCAATTACTTTCGGACTTAATTTCTTCCGTATTGGAACTATATAGTTTAATTCGTTTTACCCAACGTTTTGGTAATTTTCTCTCTAAAAAATCAGAAAAAGGCACCGCATATTTTACCATAAAAGGTGTTGTAAATGTTGTAATTGCAGATACAGCAACCACAATTGGGTAAAGAAAATCATTAGTAACCTTTAGCGTTGTTCCTAAAGTGGCAATAATAAACGAAAACTCGCCTATTTGCGACAAACTCATTCCAGCTTGAATGGATTGTTTTAAAGGTTGTCCAGACAGCAACGAGCCAATTGTTGAACTAATTGACTGCCCAAAAATAACTACCAATGTCAAAATTGCGACAGGTAGTGCATACTCTACTAACGTATCAGGATTAATCAACATTCCAACAGAAACAAAGAAAACAGCTCCAAACAAATCTTTTACAGGTTTTACTAGATGTTCAATGTGTTCGGCTTGTGTTGTTTCGGCTATTATTGAACCCATAATAAAAGCTCCAAGTGCTGGAGAAAAACCAACGTTTGCAGCAAAAATAACCATCAACAAGCAAAGTGCTAAAGAAATTATGAGCATCATTTCATCTGTCAACAAATGCTTTGCCTTTTGTAATAATGTTGGTATAAAGAAGATACCTACAACAAACCAAATAGTTAAAAAGAAAATTAATTTTAAAACTGAAAAAAACAATTCCATTCCAGAAAACTGTTGACTTACTGCTATTGTAGAAAGTAGAACCATCATCAAAATGGCAACAATGTCTTGAACTATCAAGGTACCGATTACATTTCCTGCAAATTTTTGAGTTTTTACACCAAGTTCATCAAATGTTTTTAAGATAATTGTTGTGGATGATATTGATAAAATTACACCTAAGAAAATGCTATTCATTTTATTCCAATTCATCAATTGACCTACAAAGAAACCAATTGCAACCATCGCTATTATTTGGGTAAGAGCAGTTATTGAAGCCGTTCCGCCAACTTTCATCAATTTTTTGAAACTAAATTCAAGTCCAAGGCTAAACAAGAGAAATATAACTCCTATTTCTGCCCAAACTTCAACACTATGCATATCTCTAACTGTTGGAAACAAATCGAACTTGTTTCCTGCTAAAAATCCTGCTACCAAATAACCCAAAACTAAAGGTTGTTTCAGCATTTTAAATAATAAAACTGCAATAGCAGCAGTAATTAGGATTAAACCTAAATCACTTATCAAATCAGGTAAATGAACCGCAGAAGCTGCTAAAAAGATAGACATAAATTTGAATTTTTACTAAAATAACAAAAAATCTGCTTTAATCAAAAAGACCAAAGCAGATTTAAAGAAATTATAACAAAAAATAGATTAAATCCCCAAATAATTACTTGGGCTAATCTGCATCAACTCTACTTTAATTTCATCTGAAACTTTTAAGGTTTGTATAAAACTATGAATCGCTTCTTTATTGATAACAGAATTGGTTCTTGTCAAGTCCTTCAAAGCTTCATAAGGATTTGGATAGCCTTCACGACGCAAAATCGTTTGAATGGCTTCGGCTACAACTGCCCAGTTTTTTTCTAAATCTTCAGCAAATTTAACTTCGTTCAAAACTAACTTGTTCAATCCTTTTAAAGTTGCTTCAAAAGCGATTAAAGTGTGCCCGATTGGAACTCCAATGTTTCTTAAAACTGTACTGTCGGTCAAATCGCGTTGTAATCTTGAAACAGGTAATTTAGCAGAAAGATGTTCAAAAATCGCATTGGCTATTCCTAAATTTCCTTCTGAATTTTCAAAATCTATTGGATTTACTTTGTGCGGCATGGCTGACGAACCAACTTCTCCAGCTTTTATTTTTTGCTTAAAGTAATCCATCGAAACATAAGTCCAAATATCTCTATCTAAATCGATTAGAATAGTATTTATTCTTTTTAAAGCATCGAAAAAAGCAGCGAAATGGTCGTAATGTTCTATTTGTGTAGTTGGAAAAGAATGCTGTAATCCTAAAACATTTTCAACAAAATCAGTTCCAAATTGCTTCCAATCGGTTGCTGGATAGGCTACATGGTGCGCATTATAATTTCCAGTTGCGCCACCAAATTTAGCAGCAAAGGGAATATTGAATAACAATCGTAGTTGCTCTTCTAAACGCTCTACAAAAACCAAAATTTCTTTTCCTAAACGGGTTGGTGAAGCTGGTTGACCATGTGTTCTAGCCAACATTGGAACATCCTTCCACTCTATTGCAAGTTCTTTTAATTTGGCAATTACCGAAATTAAACTTGGCAAATACACCTTTTCAAATGCTTCTTTAGTAGAAAGTGGAATGGCAGTGTTATTGATATCTTGAGAAGTTAACCCGAAGTGAATGAACTCTTTATATTTTTCTAAACCTAATCCGTCGAATTTACTTTTGATAAAATATTCAACTGCTTTCACATCATGGTTGGTTGTTTTTTCGGTTTCTTTTATCCAAAGTGCATCTTCGGTTGAAAAATTGGTATAAATTTTACGCAAATCTTCAAAAACGGATTTGTTTACATCAGAAAGTTGAGGCAAATCGGCTTCACATAAAGCGATGAAATATTCTACTTCTACTAAAACCCTATATTTTATTAATGCTTCTTCTGAAAAGAAAGGAGAAAGCGAAACGGTTTTGCTTCTGTATCTACCATCAATTGGAGAAATAGCGTTTAATTCTGTTAGTTGCATGTTGTTGTGTTGTTGTTTGAAAGTGCAAAAATAGTTAAACGATTTTAGAATATAGAAAATAGAACAAAGAAAATAGACTATCCACGGAATCTATTTTCTATTCTCTATTTTCTATTCTCTTGTTCGCAATTTTTCTCTTAAAAACGGAACACCTTCGGTTGCATTCATCGGAATTATTTCCAACGGATTTGACAAATCATAAATAGTGGCTGGATTTGGATCGATATAAAAAATAGGAACATTTTTATTGGTATAGTGCAACAAACCAGCTGCAGGATAAACTTGCATGGAAGTTCCAACAATTACAAAACAATCAGCTTGTTGGCTAATTTCGATTGCTTCTTCTAGTGCTGGAACGGCTTCACCAAACCAAACAATATGTGGTCGCAGTTGATTTCCGTTTGGGTCAACATTGCCAATATTTAAATCGCCATTCCAATCTAAAATATAGTTTTCGTTTTTGGTACTTCTCACTTTTAGCAATTCACCATGAAGATGCAACACTTTTGAACTTCCTGCTTTTTCATGCAAATTATCCACATTTTGAGTTATGATATGCACATCAAAATCAGATTCTAATTTAGCTAAAGTTTTGTGACCCAAATTGGGTTCAACGGTTTGCAATTGTCTTCGTCTTTGATTGTAAAAATCTAAAACTAATTCTTTATTTTTACACCAACCTTCGGGCGAAGCAACTTCCATTACATCATGACCTTCCCATAGTCCGTCGGCATCTCTGAAGGTTTTGATGCCACTTTCTGCTGAAATTCCAGCACCGGTTAAAACAACTAATTTCTTTTTCATAATATTGGAACGCAGATGACACGGATTTGCGCAGATTTTAAAATTGATTTAGTTTTTAAACACATATATACACAGACTTTAATTAGATACTATAGATTTTATAGAAATGTTATTTTTTTCACATAGTCTATAAAATCTATAAAAAGCGAAGCGACTTATATAGTTTATTATTATCTATGTTTCTATGTGTTTAAAATTTGACTATAAAATTAGTGAATTTGTTCTAAAATAGAGATTCGTTTTTATTAAATCTTGTTTTACTATTTTTGCAAAAATATTTTTGAGAATGATCGATTTAGACTATTTAGCCTTTTTAGAAAATATACTTACCGAAAAAAGAAAAGAACGTTTTTTAGAAGTTTTAAAAAACCGTACCAACCATTTTACAATTGCTATAGAAGATGTTTTTCAATTGCATAATACTAGCGCAGTAATGCGAAGTTGCGAAGTTTTTGGGATTCAAGAACTAAATGTAATTGAAGAAAAATTTGGCAAACGAATTGACAAAGAAATTGCAATGGGTGCACAGAAATGGGTTGATGTTAATCGATTTAATGCTGTTCAAGATTGTATTGATACACTAAAAGGCAAAGGTTATCAAATCATTGCTACAACACCTCATAACGATTCTTGTCTAATTCATGAATTTGATATTTCAAAAAAAAGTGCTTTGTTTTTTGGTACCGAAAGAGATGGACTTTCTCAAGAAATTATTGACCAAGCCGATGGTTATTTGAAAATTCCAATGGTTGGTTTTACTGAAAGTTTGAATATATCGGTTTCGGCAGCAATTATCATCCAAGATATCACTAACAGATTGCGACTTTCAGACATTAATTGGCAATTATCCGAAGAAGAAATTTTAGAAAAAAGACTTCTTTGGGCAAAAAACACCATTAAAGATATTCAACGAATTGAGGAACGATATTATTCTGAAAAAAAATAACCTATTTTTTCTTCAAAACTTTATATTCTTCGTGGCATTGTGTGATGGCTTCGAGAATTTGCAAATCATTTGCCGATTTTGCGAAAGCCTCTGAATAATTACATCGTTGCAACAATTCTGGTATTTCGTCCTTATCAACTCCAAGTATGATTGATAATGTTTCTCTATCGAACTTATTTTCTAACATTGCTCTAACTGAAGGATCTTTCTTCATTTCCTTTAGTCGTTTTAACTCTTTAGGTTTTTTTCCGAAAAAATTATATAACATATCCGCTGGATTGAATAGAGAACCCATAACTTTTCCAAAAGCACTAGGCGAATATTCTCCTGCCTCGTAACCTTGTTCTAATCCTGAAATACTATAACGATAATTTTCTCTTGAAGGAATCAATTTGGTATCAATTTCAAGATAACCTGTTAACATGTAGGGTTGGATAATTACTTCTTCAAGCGCAATGGCTTTTTCAGTTAACTTTATTGTAGTAGTTTTATTTTTAATCCAGTCATTGGTAACACGCATTTTTATAGATTGAAAACCAACCATAGATAAATGTAGTGTGTCATTAACAGAAGCGCTCAACTCAAAATATCCTTTTGAATCAGATACGGTTGCTTTTGCTTTATTCAAGTTAATAATATTTACATTGGAAACTGGTATAAAAGTGAATTCATTCACAATTGTTCCAGAAATTGATTGAGTAGTTGTGGCTTCTTGCGCTCCAACGGTGTTAGCAAGTGCAACTAAAAAAAAGACTACAAAATATCTCATATTTGGGTTTTAAAACGATAAAAGTAATAAAACAAATAAGATAAAATTGTAGTCTTCAATTTTTTATAAGAAAATTAACTAAATGACTTAGCTTTTTCTTGGTCTTCTTGGTCTAGATGCGTCACCAAAACCTTCCGAACGTCTTGGAGCTCTTTCTGAACTTCCTTCTGTTCTTGAAGAATCAAATCTTCTTGCTGGTCTTTCGCCTCTTTCAAAACCACCTGGTTCTCTTCTTGGAGCTGCACTTTTAAAACTGCCTTCTCTTGGTGCTCTTTCTGAAAAACCACCTTCTTTTCTTGGTCCAAAACCGCCACTTCTTGGTGCAGAACTTCTTCTTTCGCCACCAAAACCGCCACGTCTTTCTCCGCCTCCACTTCTACCATTATGATCACGTCTTCCGCCACCATCATTTTTAGAAATTTCAACGTTTATTCTTCTTCCGTTTAGATCAAAACCATTTAAGATTTCCATTACTTTATCAGTATGTTCTCCGTCAGTGTTAAAGAAAGAGAAACCTTCTTTTACATCTACTTTGAAAACGTCATCACGACCTAAATCTAAAGTTTCTTTTAAGAAATCTTTCAATTGCATCCAATCAAAATCGTCTCTTGAACCAATATTTACGAAATATCTAACTGGATCACCAGCTCTAATTTCTCTTGGTTCAGAACTTCTATCACTTCTTTCACCACCTTTTTCACCTGATAAATCACGTTTCTTTTTGTAGTAATTGATGAATCGATTAAATTCTACAGAAACCATTTTTTTGATCAACTCTTCTTTAGTCAAACCATCCAAAACCTCGTTGATAGCAGGAAGATAGTTGTCTATTTCGTGGTCAACTTCGGTATCTTTGATTTTATTAGCTAAGTGCAACAATTGAATTTCACAGATTTCCATTCCAGAAGGAATCGTTTTCTCTTCAAATTTTTGTTGGATGATTCTTTCGATAGAGGATATTTTACGTAATTCACTTTTAGTGATTATTACGATAGAAGTTCCTAATTTACCAGCACGACCAGTTCTTCCTGAACGGTGATTATAGGTTTCAATTTCATCAGGTAATTGATAATTTACTACGTGAGTAATATTATCAACGTCAATTCCACGAGCTGCAACGTCAGTAGCAACCAACATTTGAATTTGACGACCTCTAAAAGATTTCATTACACCATCACGTTGCGCTTGAGATAAATCTCCGTGCAATGCTGCGGCACTGTAACCATCTTCAATTAATTTTTCTGCAACAGCTTGTGTATCTCGTTTTGTTCTACAAAAAACTACAGAAAAAATATCTGGATTAGCATCTGCTAAACGCTTTAACGCTTCATAACGATCACGAGCGTTTACACAGTAAAATTCGTGTGAAACGGTTGCAGAACCAGAGTTTTTAGTTCCAACTGTAATTTCAGCTGGCGAAACCATGAATTTTTTAGCAATTCTGGCTACTTCTGCAGGCATTGTTGCCGAGAATAACCAAGTGTTTTTTTCGTCTGGAGTATCGGACAAAATCGATACGATGTCTTCATAAAAACCCATGTTCAACATCTCATCGGCTTCGTCTAGAATACAATAATTGATGTTTTTAATGTTTACAAGACCACGGTTAATCATGTCTTGCATTCTACCTGGAGTTGCCACAATAATTTGTGCTCCACGTTTAATTTCTCGGGCTTGTTCTGTAATGCTTGCGCCACCATAAACTGCCACTGTATGTAATCCTTTTACATATTTTGAGTAAAGTTTAATCTCGTTGGTGATTTGTAAGCATAGCTCACGCGTTGGTGATAAAATTAACGCTTGTGTACTTCTGTCTTCAGCATCAATTTTTTGAATCAGTGGAAAACCAAAAGCTGCCGTTTTCCCTGTACCTGTTTGTGCTAAAGCGACTAAGTCTGTTTCTTGTTCCAATAAGACTGGAATGGCTTTTTCTTGCACTTCTGACGGATTCTCAAATCCTAGATCTTTGATCGCCAGCAGTAACGACTCATTCAGACCTAATTGTTCAAATTTATTCATATTATATTTTAAAATTGGGTGCAAAGGTAGGTTTTAAAAACAATATAAACTAATTTGTTGTTTTTTGATTTTCAAGCAGTTGACATAATTGAATTTAAAATTGATTGTTAGAAAGTGTTCAAGAAAAATATTGTTTTATAGATTTTTACAAAATTCAACCAACTTTTTTACCGCTTTTCCTCTATGACTAATAGTTGATTTTTCTTCAATAGAAAGCTCTGCAAAAGTTTTTGAATAACCATCTGCAACAAAAATTGGGTCGTAGCCAAAACCATTATCTCCTACTCTATTTTCTATGATTTTGCCGTTTACAATTCCAGTAAAAAGGTGTTGTTTTCCATTTATATTTAAACAGATAACTGTTTTGAAGTTGGCATTTTTGTTGGTTTTATCTTTTAAATTTTTTAAAACCTTGTCAATATTTTTTGAATCATCTTTGGGTTCGCCAGCATATCTTGCCGAAAAAACACCTGGTTCTCCATTTAAAGCATCAATTTCTAAACCAGAATCATCTGCAAAACAGTTGAAACCATATTTTTCGGTAACATAATTTGCTTTCAAAATGGCGTTTCCTTCAATGGTATCAGCAGTTTCTGGAATATCTTCTGTGCATCCTATATCTTTTAGACTCATAATTTCTATTGAATTTGGTACTAAAAGTTGAATTTCTTTTATTTTATTTTGATTGTTGGATGCAAATACTAGTTTCATAATTGATTTATCAAGTTATTAAGGTAAAAAATGTTTTTTATTACGTATATCTCAATCTAACATAAACATGTTTTATACCTTTCTTATCCGATTCACGCTCATCTATTTCGAGAATATCTGTTAATGATTTTAACATCGGTGTAAGTTTAGAAAATCCATAATTACGCGGATCAAATTCTGGTTTTTTCTTTGAAATTAAATTTCCTACATCACCCAAAAAAGCCCAGCCATCGTCATCGCCTATTGCTTCAAGTGTGTCTTCAATAAGTTCAATAGTTTTGATGTCAATTTTATTTACAACTTCTTTTGGAAGCGCCAATTCACTTGTATTTGCTTCAACTAACTTTGGAGCTGGCTTGGATGTTTTACTTGTTACAGTTCTAACTTTTCTTGTTTTTTTTATCGCACCGTCCAGAACTTCTATGTAGATAAATCTGTCACAAGCAACTATAAACGAATTAGGCGTTTTCTTTTCGCCAATACCGATAACTTTCATGCCAGATTCACGTAATCTAATGGCTAGTCTTGTAAAATCGGAATCGCTGGAAACAATACAAAAACCATCTACTTTGTCTGAATATAACAAATCCATAGCATCAATAATCATAGCCGAGTCAGAAGAATTTTTGCCGACAGTATAACTATATTGTTGAATTGGTGTTATGGCATGTTCGAGTAAAACAGATTTCCAACCATTTGCATTTGGTTTTGTCCAATCGGCGTAAATACGTTTGGTTGTTGGAGTTCCTAACTTTGCGATTTCTTCCATCATTCCTTTTACGTTGCTATATGGAACATTGTCGGCATCGATTAAAACAGCTAGTTTGAGTTCTTTATTGGTTGACATAATGTAGTGTTGATTTTTGAAATTAAAATCAAATTCAAAGATACAATGTTTTTTTTGAAAACGAATGCCCTAGCCGTGATAGCAGTGGAAATCCTGTTATTGCGAGATTACAAAGTTCCTGCTTACTACTAAATACAAACTCGCAATAACAGATTGGAACGGATAGCGCGATTAGCTCCTTAAAAATTATGAAATAATATATAAAATAGTTAATTTTGCAACTTGAAAAAACAAAAAAATCAGATGGTAAAAGATTTATTCGAAAGAATTCAAAACAATAAAGGTCCATTAGGTAAATGGGCTTCTCAAGCAGAAGGATATTTTGTATTTCCTAAACTAGAAGGAGAATTAGGTCCAAGAATGAAGTTTCAAGGCAAAGATATTTTAAATTGGAGTTTGAATGATTATTTAGGATTAGCTAATCATCCAGAAGTTCGTCAGGCTGATACTGATGCAGCAATTGCTTATGGTGCAGCTTATCCGATGGGCGCAAGAATGATGAGTGGACATACCAATGCACACGAACAATTAGAAAATGAGCTAGCTGAATTTGTTCAAAAAGAAGCTGCTTATTTATTAAATTTTGGTTACCAAGGAATCATGTCTTGCATAGATGCGCTTGTAACCAAAAATGATATTATAGTTTATGATGTAGATGCACATGCCTGTATTATAGATGGTGTTCGTCTTCACATGGGAAAACGTTTTACTTACAAACACAATGATATTGAAAGCATGGAGAAAAATCTTCAACGTGCTACAAAAATGGCTACCGAAACTGGTGGTGGAATTTTATTTATTACCGAAGGAGTTTTCGGAATGCGTGGTCAGCAAGGTAAGTTGAAAGAAATTGTAGAAATGAAGAAAAAATACAATTTCCGTTTATTAGTGGATGATGCTCACGGATTTGGAACATTAGGAAAAACTGGTGCTGGTGCTGGTGAAGAACAAGGTTGTCAAGACGGAATTGATGTTTACTTCTCTACATTTGCTAAATCTATGGCAAGTATTGGTGCTTTTTTAGCTGCTGATAAAGATATTATTGATTATTTAAAATACAATTTGCGTTCACAAATGTTTGCAAAAGCGTTACCAATGATTCAAACAGTTGGTGCATTGAAACGTTTGGAATTATTACGTAAATCGTCTGAATTGAAAGACAAACTTTGGGAAAATGTAAATGCATTACAAGGTGGTTTGAAAACTAAAGGATTTAACATTGGTGACACTAACACATGTGTAACACCGGTTTATTTGGAAGGCTCAATACCAGAAGCTATGGTTATGGTAAATGACTTGAGAGAAAACTATGGAATCTTCTTATCTATAGTGGTTTACCCTGTTATACCTAAAGGAATTATTTTGCTAAGAATGATACCAACAGCTACACATACTTTAGCAGATATAGAAGAAACGTTAACTGCTTTTGAAGCTATCCGTGAGAAATTAGTAAACGGAACGTATGCAAAATTAGCGGAACAAAATGTTGAGAATATGGCTTAATAAAAGCTTTATATTTTTATAAAAAAATCCATTCGTTTTGACGAATGGATTTTTTTTGTTTTGACGATTTATTACTTTAAGTGGTTCGGGTTTTGAAGCCCTAAAACTTTCGGTTGTGGATTGAAAATAAAAAGTGTAACTTTTTAAGTTCTTATCTTCCGTTCTCAATTTTCAATTTTAATTTTCAATTTCCGATTTCAATAGCTATAAAATTCTTCTTAATTAATTTAGGGATTAATAAAATCAAAATAATTAGTAAACAAAAAAACAACGAAAGCAATATTCTAAACGGATTAAAAATAGGTAAAGAAAATAATCCTATCGATAAGATGAAAAAAAACCAAGTAAATGATTTTCTATTCAATATAGGAGTTAACACATTTTGAATAAATACAATAAAGAAAAAAGCAAATATAATAAGAGGAAATATAGTTCCTATAACTAGTTTTTGATTAGGCTTTATCGTTAAATAAACTAATGCAAGAAGGAAGGAATAAAATACAGTTTGTATAATACTAATAAAAAATCCAAATGCTAATATTCTTTTCATATTTAAAAACTATAAAATTATTTTCCGCTTAAAATGAATTGAACTGTTTTGTCGAAATTCCAATTTTAATGCTTCTGCTATTTACATTTCGACTTTTCAAGTTTATGATGGAAAGTTTAAACTCTCAAGATTCTACTTTATTTAATTCTTTCCAATACAGTTTTTTTTATTTTCTGATTGATTTTATCTGAGTAATTTCGACATAACGCCAGCGTAACTATTTATCATTTCATTTTTACAAATCCTTCTTATAAGTCTTTCTTTTTCTAAAAGTCACAGGATCAAAATGTTTCCATATTTGATGAATGGCGTGATTATCGGCTAATTCTGGAGTTCTTATACAATTTTTTATTCCTTTTTTTGTAAAAGAAACATAATTTTCATTAAAAATAACTGCTGTAACTCCTTTGTTTTGGTATTCTGGCGCTACACCTATTAGGTAAAATAAAACATCTTTGCTTTCTCTTCGAGCTTTTAGCATGTGGTAAATTCCAAATGGAAATAGTTTTCCGTTTGCTTTTTGCAATGCTTCTGCAAAACTTGGCATTACTATACTAAAAGCTACCATATTATCATCTTTATCAAGCACAAACTTTATGTATTCTGGATTGATGAAACTAATGTATTTTTTCTTAAAATATTCTTTTTGAACATCTGTAATAGCAACAAACGACGACAAATCGGCATAAGAATTGTTAAACAAATCGAACATTTTGTCTACATACGGCATAATGTCTTTTGTTTTGGTAAAATTCAATGGACGTAATTGGTATCTTTTTTTGATTAATTCTTGTGCTTTGAAGAAGAATTCGGGTTTTACATTTTCAAACGGAAATTTATTTTCCCAATATTCTTTTTCTTGAACAAACCCTAATTGTTCTAAATGTTGCGAATAATAAGGATAATTATACCAAGTAATCATTGAACCAATTTCATCAAAACCTTCGGTTAGAACACCCACTTTATCAAGATTAGAAAATCCCATTGGCCCTTCAACGTGTTCTAATTTGTTGGTTTTACCAAATTCATATACTTTTTCTAGCAATGCTTTGGTAACTTCAATATCGTCTATAACATCCCACCAACCAAAGCGAACTTTCTTTTTTTGTTGGTCGTTTACTTCATTCCAATTGATAATGGCTCCAATTCTTCCAACAACTTTATTGTCTTTATAAGCCAAATAAAATTTTGCGTCAGCACTTTTAAATGCTGGATTTTTTGTTTTATCAAAAGTTTCTAATTCATCAGCAATCAATGGTGGAACCCAATAGGGATGATTTTTATATAAAGTAAACGGAAATTTTACATAATCCTTAAAATCCTTTTTGGTAATTACTTCTCTAACCTCTGTCATTATTCTTCTTTTTCTTTAGATTTTGGCAATTTATCTAACATTTTTTTCTCGTTATTCTTTTTCTTTTTGTCTTTTTTAGCCTTATCAGCTTTATTTTTTTCAGGTGATTTTATCAAATGATCTTTGTAGTTAGTATCTGAACGCCATGTTACACCTACTCCAACATATAATAATGACGGCGTATCTTTAATGTTTTTAGTCACCGAAGCATCCACTTGTAAATTATTATGAACCAGATAGGCACCTCCCGCCGAAAACAAAGCGTCAGAATAATACTTGCTATTTATTCCTTTATGCTCTACAAATGCTGACCATTTATCATTAAAACCTCTTGTAAGTGTAACTAAATATCCTTTTGCTTGACCAGCAGTTGTAATTTTATCAAGAAAAATATTGGTGATAAAAACATATTGATTTCCAAAAATATTTTGAGTAATCAACATAAGCTTTGGACTAATATTACTCAATTTTTCATCTCCAAATTGGAATTTATTATTACTAAAATTCAAATTCATTCCACCATAAACAGACACAATTGGAATTAATTGCTTCATTTTAAATTTATGATTGGCTTTCCAACTATATAAATTTACATTTTCTTCATAAAATTTGAAAGGATCATAAACTAGATATTTTAAACCTAATGTAGTAGATTTAATTCCGCTTCTGTTTTTCTCAATAAAGTCGGTTACATATTTATCATTTTGATAACTAACTTCTAATATTGTCTCCAATTGTTCTTTAAAAAAACCATATCTCACGTTAAAATCAGTTACAAAACCATTTGCTTTATATTCCAATCCATTATGATTTTCGTTAATATAACCAAGTCCACCTTCTAACTGAACAACGGTTCTTCCAACCGCAAAAGCCGACATTGATTCGCTTGGACGATTAGAATTGACAATGTCTGTATATTGAGCATTACTCAATTGAAAAGTAAGTAATACTATAAAGGATAAAAACTTTGACTTCATAAAAATTGGTTTTTAAATACATTAAATTGAAAGTATCCAAATGTAGAATTTTTTTATTATTTATTTAAGATTCCAATTCGGCAAGATTTATTATTTTTGAACAAATTTATTAACTTATGGAAACGGCTTCTTTTACTGGTTTTTTCAAAACGCTTATCTACATTGTTGGGTTTTATTATGTTTTTAGATTTTTGGCCAAATTATTTTTACCAATTTTACTAAAAAAAGCGGTTCAAAAAGCTGGTGAAAATTTTCAAAAACAACAACAGAATTACCAACAACACTATCAAAATACATCAACCGACAACGATATTATTTACGATAAATCAACTTCTTCAAAACCTCGAGAAACTAAAAAAGTTGGCGAATATGTTGATTATGAAGAAATAGAGTAACTTTTTTGATTTAGTCTTCACAAAAGTTTGATTACCTACTTATTTTTTGACTATTTTTGAACTTTACTATTGTTTACTAAATCGCTTTATGAATTTACTTAAAAAGTTTTATCCTCATGCGCTTGCCGTTATTGGTTTTGTGCTAGTTTCTATTATTTATTTTTATCCTGTTTTGCAAGGAAAAAAAATATACCAATCTGATATTGCGCAATATACCGGAATGGCAAAAGAGCAAAATGACTTTAGAGCCAATGAAAATACTGAACCTTATTGGACAAATTCAGCCTTTGGTGGAATGCCAACTTATCAGCTTGGAGCAAAATATCCTAATGATTTTATTGGTGATTTAGATGATGTAATTCGCTTTTTGCCAAGACCAGCAGATTATTTATTTCTTTACTTTTTAGGATTTTATGTATTGCTTTTAGTTTTAAAAATAGATCCATTGAAAGCCTTTTTCGGTGCATTAGCCTTTGGTTTATCTACCTATTTAATAATAATTCTTGGTGTTGGACATAATGCTAAAGCGCACGCTATTGCTTATATGCCGCTTGTGATTGCAGGAACTATTTTAGTTTATAAAAAGAAATACATTGTTGGTGGATTATTAGCCATGTTTGCAACCGCTTTAGAGATTAATGCCAATCACTTTCAGATGACATATTACTTTTTGTTTTTACTTTTAATTATTGGAATTTATTATTCTATAAAACTATTAAAATCAAAAGATTACAAATCTATAGTGAAAATAAAATTGACCTTTTTAGTTGCCATAATCTTAGCTTTGGGAGCAAATGCTACTAATTTATTAGCGACAAAAGAATACGCAGATTTCAGTACAAGAGGAAAAAATGAATTAACCTACAATCCAGATGGTTCAAAGGTTGAAGGCACAAACGGACTTTCATATGATTATATCACAGAATACAGTTATGGTGTTTCTGAAAGTTTGAACATATTTGCCGCACGCCTATTTGGTGGTTCTAACAGTGAAAATCTTGGTACACAAAGCAAAATGTACGAATTCATGGTTGGACAAGGTGTTCCCGAAGGTCAAGCTGCTGAGTTTGCTTCTGGTTTACCAACTTATTGGGGCGATCAACCTATTGTGGCTGCTCCAGCTTACATTGGTGCTGTTGTGTTTTTCTTGGCAATTTTGGCTTTGTTTGTTGATAAGCGTAAACTTAAATATGTTTTTCTATCTGGAGCAATCCTTTCATTGGTGCTTTCTTGGGGAAAAAATTTCTCAATCCTAACTGATTTGATGATTGATTATATGCCGTTATACAATAAGTTTAGAGCAGTTTCATCTATACAAGTTGTTTTAGAATTATGTATGCCAGTATTAGCCATTATGGGATTACAATCATTTTTCAAAGCAGAAAAAGAAGCTCAATTCAAAGCTTTATGGCAATCGGCTGCAGTGGTTTTAGGATTAATTGTTGCTTTGTTTCTATTCAAAGGAATGTTTGCTTTTTCTGGTGGTAGCGATGGTTATTATTTGCAAAGTTATGGACCTGAATTTGTTGATGCACTCAAAGAAGATAGAAAAAGTATGTATTCTGCTGATTTACTACGTTCAGGATTTTTGATTGCACTGACGGCTTTCTTGCTTTGGATGGCAAACAAAAACAAATTAAATCAACAAAAAACAGTTATTCTTGTTGGATTAGTAATGGTTTTGGATTTGTTTTTTATGGCAAAAAACTATGTTGGCAAAGATGATTTTGTGCCAGCAAGTCAAGTTGATGTTCCTTTTGCGGCAACGCCAGCTGACATGCAGATTTTACAAGATACAACGCATTATAGAGTTTTAGAAATAGATGGAAATATGTCAAGTGCGCGTGCTTCGTATTTTCATAAATCAATTGGTGGTTATAGTGCTGTAAAACCGCAAAGAATGCAGCAATTATTTGATTATCAAATCGCTCGAAACAATATTGATGTACTCAATATGTTGAATGTAAAATACCTTATTCAGACAGATTCAACTGGAAATTATTTTCCAACTTTAAATCCTGAAGCTAATGGAAATGCTTGGTTTGTGAAGAATTTGAAAAAGGTAAATTCAGCTGATGCCGAAATGAAAGCTTTGGATAGTTTGGATACGAAGAACATTTGTTTATTAAACCAAGTTGAATTTGGAGCTTGGAGAAAAGGGAATGCAAATGATAATTTCGAAAAAGATTCAACTGCAACAATTCGATTACTAAAATACAAACCAAATCATTTAGTTTACGAATCAAATAATGCAAAAGATGGTTTTGCCGTGTTTTCTGAAATGTATTATAAAAATGGTTGGAAAGCCACTATCAAAGGTAAAGAACTTCCAATTTATCGAGTAGATTATGTTTTACGCGGGTTAGAAATTCCGGCAGGAAAGCAAATAATTGAATTCAAGTTTGAACCTGAAGTTGTTAAAACAGGAAGCACAATCGCTTTATATAGTTTCATCGGAATGATTTTGATATTGATTGGCGGAATATATTTAGAATATAAAAAATCTAATAGTAAAGATTAGAAATAAATAAATGAAAAAAAACAGTTCTTTTTATGCAAATCCAGAAGTTCATCAAGCTAGAAGAATTGAGGAAATAAAAGCATTATCCTATGAAGATAGAATAAAGCGATTATTTGCATTGATTGAGATTTCATTTAAAATTAAGAATGCAAATAAGAAAAAATGACTGAACAAATTTTTGCAATTTGGAAATATTTTTTTCAGTATGATGTAAAATATATCACTATTGGTGGTTTTGCAGTAAATTTCCATGGTTATAATAGAAGTACTGGTGATATTGATTTATTATTAGAAGATTCTACAGAAAATAGGCATAAATTAAGAAATGCATTTATTGAAATTGGTCTTGGTGATATAAAAGAGCTGGAGACGATGCAATTTGTTGCTGGTTGGACAGAGTTTTCATTAAATCATGGTTTTAGCCTCGATCTTATGACTTCTATCAAAGGTCTTGAAAATAAAACTTTTGATGAACTATTTGAAGTTGCAAATGAAACAACAATTGATGGTGTTTCAATCAAGTTTATTGATTACGAAAATTTAATTATTGCAAAAAAAGCAACTAATCGTCCAAAAGATATTTTAGATATTGAAGAGTTAGAAAAAATTAATAAAAAAATCTGATTCTTAAATTGAAAACTGAACCAAAAAAACTCCTAATCATCACTTACTATTGGCCACCAGCAGGCGGTCCAGGTGTGCAGCGTTGGTTAAAATTCGTAAAATATTTACCTGATTTTGGTGTGCAGCCAATCGTATTTATTCCAGAAAACCCAACTTATCCAATTGTTGATGACGCTTTGGTAAGTGAAATTTCGGATAAAGCGATTATTCTAAAACAAAAAATATTTGAGCCTTATCAATTAGCGGGAATTTTTTCTAAAAAAGAAACTAAAAAAATTAGTTCAGGTATTATTCCAAATCAAAAAAAACAAACCTTTTTGGAGAAAATATTGCTTTGGGTTCGAGGCAATTTATTTATTCCAGATGCTCGTAAATATTGGGTTGAACCTTCAGTTGACTATCTTAAAAAATACATTCAAGAAAACAAAATTTATACCATTGTAACTTCTGGACCACCACATAGTTTGCATTTGATAGGTTTGCAACTAAAAAATGATTTAAAAATCAATTGGCTTGCCGATTTTCGTGATCCTTGGACAACTATTGGCTATCATAAAGCTTTAAAATTATCTTCATATGCTGCAAAAAAACATAAAGCATTGGAAAAAAAGGTTTTAACAACTGCCGATACTATAATTGTTACCAGTAAAACCACTAAAACAGAATTTAAAGTTATTACCAATCAGCCAATCGAAGTGATTACCAATGGTTATGATGTTGAAAATATTCCGAGACAAAAGTTAGATGAAAAGTTTACGATGTCACACATTGGTTCATTTTTATCAGATAGAAATCCAGCTATTTTATGGGAAGTTTTGAGTGAATTAGTTTCCGAGAATGAAAATTTTGCCTCACGTTTTCAATTGAATTTGATTGGAAAAGTCAGTCAAGAAATTATTGATAGTATTTCAAAATTTAATTTAAGTAATTATTGCAATCTAGTTGGTTATGTTTCACACAATAAAGCAATTGTGTTTCAGAAAAAATCACAAATTTTATTACTTATTGAAATTAATTCTCCGGAAACCAAAAGCATTATTCCTGGTAAACTATTTGAATATATGGTTTCTGAAAGACCTATTATTGCTATTGGTCCAAAAGAATCTGATTTTGCCGAAATCATAACAACAACAAATACTGGTGTTTTCTTTACTTACGATGAAAAAGAAAGATTAAAGAAAACAATTTTAGCTAATTTTGAGCTGTATTTAGAAAACAAATTACAAGTTTACCCTATTGGTTTGCAACAATATTCAAGAAAAAACTTGACCGAAAAATTAGTACAAATCCTTAATCAAAATTCCTAAATCTAAATTCTAAAATGGGAATCGTAATCAATCAATCTATTAAAAACACTATCATTACCTATATTGGTTTTGTGATTGGTGCGGCTAATGCATTGTTTATGTATCCACATTTTTTGGGCGAAACTTATTATGGATTAACAGGTTATATTTTATCTTCGGCTAATGTTATCTTTCCACTATTAGCATTTGGTGTTCATAATACCTTGATTAAGTTTTTTACACAATATAAAACTGATCAAGAAAAAAGTTCGTTTTTAACCTTTGTTTTGGTTTTACCTTTATTAGTAATTATACCAATTTTTATTGCAGGAACATTAAGTTATGATTGGATTGCCACATTTTGCTCGACCAAAAATGCTATTGTTTACGATTATGTATGGCAAATACCTGTAATTGGTATTTGTATGGGTTATTTTGAAATTTTCTATGCATGGGTAAAAGTACATTTACAATCAGTTTTTGGAAGTTTTGTCAAAGAAATTTTACTTCGAGTTTTTATTTCGATTTTCCTTTTTTGTGTTTATTTTAATTGGATTTCAACTTTAACATTTATCAATTCCTTAATGGGAATTTATCTTGCTTCTACGCTTGTAATGTTTGTTTACGCCATGAAAGTGCGTCGCATAACTTTTAATTTCAAAATGCCCAAAAATAGTAAAGCTATTGTAGTTTATTCATTTTTTATAATTCTTTCAGGAAGTATTGCCAATATGTTGTTGGATATTGACAAAACTATGTTGAATCAATACATTGAAATAGAAAACATTGCATATTATTCGGTGGCGATTTTTATTGCTACAGTAATTGCTGTTCCAAGTCGTGCTATGCATCAAATAACGTATCCGATTACGGCAAAATTGATGACAGAAGGCAAACACGATGAACTTAATGATTTGTATAAGAAAACATCTATTACTTTGCAAATAGTTGGTGGTTTGGTTTTGGTCGGTATTCTGGTCAACATCAAGCAATTGTATCTATTATTGCCTGCTAATTATAGTGGTGGAATATTTGTAGTTTTTACTATTGGAATTTCTAAATATTTTGATTTGATTTTAGGTAACAACAATGCTATTATTTTTAATTCAAAATATTATAAAGCGGTTTTATTTTTGGGTTTACTCCTAGCCTTTTTTGCCATTACTTTGAATATGCTTTTTATTCCGATGTATGGTATTAATGGTGCAGCTTTGGCAACTTTAATTTCGATTACACTTTATAGTTTAGCAAAACTATTGTTTGTGGTTATAAAAATGAAATTATATCCGTTTTCGATTAAAACTTTATATTCTTTAGGGATATTGACAGCTACTTTTTTACTGTTTTATTATTGGGATTTCCCTTTTAATCCGATTCTAAATATTGTTTTGAAATCGATTCTTGTAACTATTCTATATGTTTTTGTTAATTATAAATTAGTTATTTCGGCTGAGTTTAATCAAGTAGTTCACTCGATACTCCAAAAGCTGCGATTAGTTTAGCCGTGATTAGCTCACTTTGCTTTTATTTTTTATAGGAGTTCACTGAATGCATAGCATTTGTAGTGGAAATCCTTTTGTCTCGTCTCAAACGAGACGAAAGATTGGAACGTATAGCGCGAATAGCTTCAAAAAAAAATCCTGCTTCCTCTTTTCAGAATCTGCAGGATTAAACAAACTAACCAACCAATCAAATTTTTATTCTTTGTCTTCAACTAAGGCTTTTGTGCCATCAGTTCTGTAATAGTAGTAATTGTTATCATCATTGTTATATGTATAAGTTTGATGATTATTGGTGTAATAACTGTGTGTGAAACTGCTGTTATCTCTACCTTTTACGCTTCCAATCATGTCGGTTATTTCACCAAAACGGTTGTAAATCAATTTCATTCCACCAATTTGAGTTAAAGCAAAACGATTGTATCGCATATATACTGAACCAATTCGGCTTACTCTATCTCGACTATCGTAGTTGATGAAGGTATTCCCTACTCTACGAACTCTACCAAAACTATCATGCTCAATTTTTACACCATAATTAGTTGGTGTTCCACGTCTTTCAGCAGTTTTTACACCTGCTTTTCTGTAATAGAAATCACCTTCGCTATCATCTGGACGTGTATTAAAATCGAAGTCACCATTTGCAAAAACAAAGAACTCAATGCCTCTTTCTGTAAATGTAATTGGCTCATCAAAATCAAATCTGTTGGTTGCAAAATCAACCATGTTGAAACTTTTTGTTTCATTTGCATTTGCTACACTTACTGTTAACATAATGCTTACTGCTACTAAAGTAATTGTTCTCATAATAAATCGTTTTTAAGCTTTTGCTTACTCGTTCGATTTTCAGCTTCTTCGACCAGAAAAACTTTCTGATGTTTGGTATATTTCAAGATGTGTGCCAAACCGAACCAAATGATTTGTTATTGAGTTGTTAATGATTTCTAAGTGATTGAAAATGAATAAAAAAATATTCATTTTATTTAAAAAATGTTGTTGTTATAATAAATTTTGTAAATTTGATTTTTAAAGAAAAAAGATATGACAGTTGTAATAGATAAAACCAATTCAAAGAATGTTTCAAAAATTCTTACTGAAAAACTGAATAAAGTCAGTAAAAAAGGAAATTTGGCTAAGCATTTTGGAAAGCTCAAAAGAAATATTGATGGCTTAAAGTATCAAACTGAAATAAGAAAAGATGAAGATTGATTTTATTGCTGATACAAATTTATTGGTTTATATTCATGAAGGAAATGAAATTATTGCTCCATTTTTAAATTATGATTTTGGCATTTCATTTATTTCAGAAGTTGAGTTATTAGGTTATAATAAAATAACTAAAGCAGAAGATTCAAAATTAAGACAATTATTAAGTGATTGTTTTTGCATAGAATGGAATTCTAAAATAAAAGAGCAGACAATTCAATTAAAAAGAAAATATTCAATTAAATTACCAGATGCAATAATAGCATCTACGTCAATTGTATATGAAATTCCTTTAGTAACAGCGGATAAAGGTTTTTCTAAAATTGAAGAACTAGATTTAATTTTAATAAACCTATAATTTCTCCTTCAAATACTTTCCAGTTACTGATTTTTTGTTTTTAATAATTTCTTCCGGAGTTCCGAAAGCCAATAATTGTCCCCCGTTTTCGCCACCTTCTGGACCTAAATCTATTAAATAATCGGCACATTTTATTAAATCCAAATTGTGTTCAATTACTATAATAGAATGTCCTTTTTCCAATAATGCGTCAAATGATGCTAATAATTTCTTAATGTCGTGAAAATGCAATCCTGTTGTTGGTTCGTCAAAAACAAAAAGTACTTTATCTTTGGTAGTTCCTTTTACTAAGAAAGAAGCCAATTTAATACGTTGTGCTTCACCACCAGAAAGCGTTGATGATGATTGACCTAATTGTACATAACCCAAACCAACATCTTGCAAAGGTTGCAATTTTTGCATGATTTTATTTTGCTTCTGCAACGTAAAAAATGTTATTGCATCATCGATAGTCATTGTTAAAATATCATCGATATTTTTGCCTTCAAAATTAACTTCAAGAATTTCTTTTTTGAAACGTTTTCCACCACAAGTTTCACATGGTAACTCAACATCGGCCATAAAAACCATTTCTACATTGATAGAACCATCGCCTTTACAAGTTTCGCATCGTCCACCATCAACATTGAAAGAAAAATGTTTGGGTTGGTAACCTCTAATTTTGGATAATTTTTCTTTAGAATATAAATCTCGAATATCGTCATAAGCCTTTATATAAGTCACAGGATTGGAGCGTGAACTTCTTCCAATTGGGTTTTGATCAACATATTCAATGCTTTTGATATGTGAATAACTTCCAGCTAATTCGGTAAATTGTCCTGCTTTTTCACCAATTCCTTCTAACTTTTTTTGTAGAGCTGGAAATAAAATTTTCTTTACCAGCGTACTTTTTCCGCTTCCTGAAACACCAGTGATTACAGTTAATGAATCTAATGGAAAAGTAACATCTATATTTTTTAAATTATTTTCGCGTGCTCCTTTGACTTCAATAAAATTCTTTGAAGTTCTGCGTTTTTTGGGAACAGCAATTTCTAATTTTCCGTTCAAATATTGAGAAGTTAATGAATCGCTTTTTAAAATTTCAGCAAAATCTCCTTGTGCTACTAATTTTCCACCGTAAGTTCCTGCTTCTGGACCAATATCAATAATCATATCGGCCGCTTTCATTATATCCTCATCGTGTTCAACGACAATAACAGTATTGCCCAAATCACGCAAATCTTTCAATACTTTTATCAATCGCTCAGTATCTTTTGGATGCAAGCCTATACTTGGTTCGTCTAAAATATACATCGAACCAACAAGCGAGCTTCCTAACGAAGTTGCCAAGTTAATACGTTGACTTTCACCACCAGAAAGTGATGCCGAATTTCTATTGAGAGTAAGATAATCCAAACCAACATCCGATAAAAAAGCTAATCTGTTATTGATTTCAATCAAAAGTCGTTTGGCAACTTTCAAATCATATTCGGACAAGTGCAATTCTTTGAAAAAATCAGTTAAATTCTTAATTGGCATATCTACCAATTCTGAAATGGTCTTTCCTCCTACTTTTATATTATTAGTTTCTTGTCGAAGGCGCTTACCTTTACAAGTGGTACATTTGGTTTTGCCACGATAACGCGAAAGCATTACACGATTTTGAATTTTATAATTTTTCTCTTCCAATTCTTTGAAAAAATCATTTAAACCTGTAAAGAATTTGTTGCCTTTCCAAACTAAATCTTTTTGATCATCTGAAAGTTCATAAAAAGGTTTGTGAATTGGAAAATCAAATTTATAGGCATTGTTTACCAATTGTTCATTGTACCAGCCCATACTTTCACCACGCCAAGGATAAATAGCATTTTCATAAACAGAAAGTGATGTGTTGGGAATAACTAATTCTTCATCAATTCCGATAATATTTCCGTAACCTTCACAAGTAGGACATGCTCCATAAGGGTTGTTGAAACTAAATAAATGAATATTTGGTTCAAGAAAAGTGATTCCGTCAAGAGTGAAATTGGCGTTATAGTTGATTCTTTTATTTGTATTCAAATCCTGAAGAAAACATTCACCTTTTCCTTCAAAAAAAGCAGTTTGAACAGCATCCGCCAATCGATTGAAAAACTCTTCTTCTTCTTTTACAACAATTCTATCAATGATAAGTAGAATATCTTTGTTATCTAATGTATGTTTTTCGATTTCATCTAAACGAACCATTTCGTTATTGACCAGAATACGAGCAAAACCTTGTTGCAAAAGCACTTTTAGTTTATCTTCTAACTTTCTACCTTCTTCTAAATGAATTGGTGAAAGTAAAAGCCATTTGCTGTCTGATTCAAAAGTTTTTACATCATTAATAACATCACTAACATTGTCCTTTTTTACTTCTTTACCCGAAATTGGAGAAATTGTTTTTCCAATACGAGCAAATAACAACTTCATATAATCATATATTTCTGTAGAAGTTCCAACTGTTGAACGAGCATTGGTTGTATTTACTTTCTGTTCAATGGCAATCGCAGGTGCAATTCCTTTTATGTAATCGACTTTTGGTTTGTCTAATCTTCCTAAAAATTGTCTAGCATATGAAGACAAACTTTCAACATAGCGACGTTGTCCTTCAGCATACAAAGTATCAAAAGCCAAACTCGATTTTCCCGAACCAGAAAGCCCAGTAATAACAACTAATTTATTACGAGGAATTGCTACATCAAGATTTTTCAAGTTGTGAATTTGCGCTCCTTTTATCAGAATGTTTTTCTTAGGCTCGAGTGTAGATATATCTTTAGGAATCATACGAAAAAGTGAATTTTTGCAAAGATAATCATTTCTGAAATTAGAAATAGTATAAAGTTATGAGCAAAATTGAATCAAATTATGAATTTGATAAATATCAAAAAATCATTCAACAAGTTTAAAAATCATAATAATGTTGTTTTAAATGGAAATTTTCCACAAATCTAAAATGAAATACGAACAAACCTCTGTGTTAAACTAAAATCCACCTATACATTAGCTCAACATTTTGTTTTTACCTACTAATTATTGATTCATATATAACTACATGATTCTATTGGACTAGCATATATTTCAAACGTTTTCGTGAATGTTTTTTATGTATAGTTTTTATATAGTTAAACAAAATAGGAACAATCAATAGGTTGACTAAATTTGGTATTCAACTAAATTTAATATTATTATGAAAAAAATTACTCTATTAGCATTACTATTGGCTTTTTCATTAGGAAATGCTCAAACTATCCAAGGAACTTGGAAAATGACTCCGGCAGCAGCATCACTTGGTGTTGGTCCTAATTTTGGAGATATATCTTGGTGGTCAAATTCAACCGCCGATGTTACAACAAGAGCTTGTTATTTTGATGATGAATTTATGTTCAATGCAGATGGTTCTTTTTCAAACGTACATGGTGCTCAAACATGGTTAGAAGGTTGGCAAGGATTTGGTGATGGCTGTGGTGCTCCAGTTGCTCCTCACAATAGTTCAAATGCTGCGTCTTGGACTTATAACGCAACAGCAAACACGTTAACGTTAAATGGTACAGGTGCTTACATTGGATTACCTAAAGTTTATAACGGTGGTGAGCTTTCAAATCCAGCTAATGCTCCAGCGTCTATTACTTATACAGTTACTACACTTACTGCAACTTCAATGACATTAGATATTGCAATTTCAGGTGGATGGTGGCGTTACAAACTAACTAAACAAGGTGCTGCTCCTTCTTGCTCTGACGGAATTCAAAATGGAGACGAAACTGGAGTTGACTGCGGTGGATCTTGTAATGCATGTTTAGCTCAAATTAATTTACCTGTAACTTTTGAAGGAACAACTACTAATTATGCTGTTACAGATTTTGGAGGAACTTCTTCTAGCTTAGTTGCTGATCCAGAAAATGCAAGTAATATGGTATTGAAAGTTATCAAAACTGTTGGTGCTGCAGGTTGGGCAGGAACTACAATGAGTACTGATTCAGGATTTAGTTCTCCAGTTCCATTTTCAGCTTCTAACAAAAAAATGTATGTGAAAGTTTGGGCTGCTAATGCTGGAATTCCAGTAAGATTAAAAGTTGAAGATCATGGAAATGTTAATCATTATGTTGAAAAAGATGCTTTAACAACAGCTTCTGGTTGGCAAACTTTGGAGTTTGATTTCGCAACTCCAGCAACCGCTCCTTTTGATCCAACATTTATTTATGACAAAGCTTCAATCTTCTTTAATTTTGTTCCAGATGTTACAAATGCAACTGAATTGACTTTCTATTTTGACGATGTTAGTTATGGTATATCTTTAGCAAATTCTTCATTCAATTTAGCTTCTTCTTTAAGAGTTTATCCAAACCCTGCTAACAATGCAATTACTGTTGATTCAGCTAAAACTATTGAATCTATTGCGATTGTTAATCTTTTGGGACAAGAAGTTATCTCAAAAAATACAAATTCTGAATCAGTAACTTTAGATATTTCTTCACTTCAAAATGGAGTTTATATTCTAAAAACAACTGTTGAAGGTTCTACTGCAACTTCAAGAATAATCAAAGAATAAATTTTGTTTTTGTTTTCGAGAAAAGCACGTTTTTTATAGACGTGCTTTTTTATTATAATTATTTTCTTTTTTCTATTTAGTTATATTGTTTATCTTTATCGGTATTAATCAACTTTATAATGCGTTTACGTCTTTTAATTTTTATTTTCTTCCTATCAATAAATTCTTTCTGTCAAGAATTACCACCTATTGTAAAATATAATTCATCAACTTATAATGCTGGTAATCAAAACTGGATGATTTCTCAAGATAAAAATCATTATGTTTATTTTGCCAATAATGAAGGGCTATTGGAATTTAATGGTTCCAATTGGACTTTATATAAATCTCCTAACGAAACAATTATTAGATCCGTAAATGTTATTGGGAACAAAATATTCACAGGTTGTTATATGGAATTTGGTTTTTGGAATAGACAAAACAATGGTCGGTTGACGTATACTTCTTTGAGCAAGAAAATTAAATCTAAAATACTTGACGATGAACAGTTTTGGAATATCATAAATTATGATCAATGGGTTATTTTCCAATCGTTGAGCAGAATTTATATTTATGATACTAAAACTTCTTTGTTTAAAATTATTATTCCAAAAAATAATATTCTGAAATCATTTAAAACTTCAAATTCAATTTATTATCAAACCGCAAATGATGGATTGTATGAAATAGAAAATGGTAAAAGTAAACTGGTAACTAATAATTCCATTATAAAAAATAATAAAATTGTAAATATATTTTCAATTGATGAAGGTTTATTAATTCATACACAATTTAATGGTTTTTTTAAACTAATAGATGGAAACCTTACAAAATTTAATACCGAAGCCGATTCCGAAATTGCGGCTAGTAGTATTTATAGTAGTCAAATGCTTTCTGATAGCAGTTTTGCAATTGGAACAATTTCAAATGGAGTTTTTATTCTAACCAAAGAAGGAAAAGTTAACTATCATATTACTCAAAATAAAGGGTTAAGTAACAATACTGTTTTATCACTATTTGAAGATATAGATAAAAATTTATGGATTGGATTAGACAACGGAATTAATTGTATCAATTTGCAGTCGCCAGTAAGAAGCTTTTCTGATGACACAGGAATTCTTGGAACAGTTTATACATCAAAACTTCATAACAATAAATTATATATCGGAACCAACCAAGGTTTATTTTATAAAAATTATCTAAATGGCAATCAATTTAAGTATATTTCAGGTACAAAAGGTCAAGTGTGGTCCCTTTTTGTTCATGATGGAACATTATTTTGCGGACATGATTCAGGAACATTTATAATTGAAAACGAAATAGCAAAACAAATTTTCTCCCAATCAGGAACCTGGAAATTTGAGACTTCACCAATTAACCGAAATAGAATAATTCAAGGAAATTATTATGGGTTATCAGTTTTAGAAAAAATAAACAATCAATGGCAGTTTAGAAATAAAATAACAGGTTTTGATTATTCATCTAGATATTTTGAAATTACAAATAACAATGAAGTTTATGTCAGCCATGAATACAAAGGTGTATTTAGATTTTTTCTAGATTCAAAAAACACAAAAGCTTCAAATTTATACACTTACACAAATCCAACTAAAGGAAAAAATGCAGGTTTAGTTACTTTTAATAATACAATCTATTATGCTTATAAAGAAGGTATTTTTAAATTAAATAAGAAAACAAAACAATTTGAAAAAGACAAATCGTTAAGCTCTGTCTTTGATAATGAAGAATATACTTCAGGCAAAATGGTGTTAGATAATTCTAATAAGTTATGGCTTTTTTCAAAAAATTACATCAATTATTTTACTCTTAACAAGTTGAGTTCAGACTTAAAAAAAAATTCGATACCAATTCCTTCTTCCTTAACAAACTCAATGCTAGGATATGAAAATATAACACAATTATCTAATTCTAACTATCTTATTGGTACAACAGACGGCTATTACACTATCAATATTAATGATTTAAGTTTTAAAAATTATAGTGTATCAATTTCTGATATTAGTATCAATAAATTAAATGAAAAATTAACTAGTTTTTCAATAACTGAAGAAGGCAAGTTTAAATATGATGAAAACAACGTAACCTTTACCTATACAGTTCCAGAATATAACAAATATATTAATGCAGAATATCAATATTTATTAGAAGGCTTTCAGGATGAGTGGAGCGAATGGAGTGCAAAACCAACAGTTAATTTCAAAAATTTGCCTTCTGGTGATTATATTTTCAAAGTTAGAGCAAGGATAGCAAGTTCGACTCCAGAAAATATAGCAGTATATTCTTTTACAATCAAAAAGCCATGGTATGCTACTAATTTTGCGTTAGTACTTTATATGGTATTGCTAGTATATATGTTTTTGTATATCAATAAATTATATAAAAATTATTATCAAAAACAAAGAGAAAAACTTATAGAAGAAAATAATTTATTACTTGAAATAAAAGAGTTAGAAAACGAACAACAATTGATGAAAATAAGAAACGAACAACTTTCGCAAGATGTTGATGCTAAGAATAAAGAGTTGGCCGTTTCTACAATGAGTTTAATAAAGAAAGACGAACTACTTTCGGTAATCAAAGAAGATTTAAAAAAATCATCTGATGAAAATAGTAGTCGAAGCATAAAATCTGTAATCTCAACAATTACGAGAAACATTTCAGAAGAAGATACATGGAATGTTTTTAAAGAAGCTTTTGATACAGCTGACAAAGATTTTTTAAAGAAAGTAAAAGCTGCTCATTCATCATTAACTCCAAATGATTTGAGGCTTTGCGCATACTTGCGATTGAATCTTTCTTCTAAAGAAATTGCTCCTTTATTGAATATTTCTGTACGAAGTGTTGAGATAAAACGATATCGTTTGCGCAAAAAGATGGATTTATCACACGAACAAGGTTTAGTTGAATATATCTTATCTATTTAAAATTCAATTTTCAAATAATTAAACTATACATCACCACAACAAAAACGTTTTCGACTCGATTAAACTGTATAGTCTTTCACAATTCTTCAATCTAAATAAATCCTCATTTTATAGTCAAATTAAGGGTTGTTTTTGCTAAATTATTAAAAACATAATCTTTTTTTGCGATGTATATTTTTTGTAGAGGTGAATTTTAGGTATTTATCATCAGGAGTAAGTAATTTTAAACATCTAAACAAAATAATATTATGAAATCTAAACTATTAGTAATTGTTTTCATTTTAATTTCATCATTTGGGTTTTCTCAAAAGCATGAAATTAGTGGAAAGGTTATGGATGGCTCAAGCGGAGTTCCGCTTCCAGGAGTGAACATAACAGTAAAGAACACATCGCAAGCAATAGCAACAGATGTAGATGGTAAATTCAAATTTTCTAATGTATCAAAAGGATCAACCCTTGTATTCAGTTACATAGGCTATCAGAATTTTGAGTTGAAAGTAACACAAAGTCAAGAAATTACTGTTTCCCTAAAAGAATCAAAAAACAGTCTTGACGAGGTTGTGGTTTTAGGTTACTCTTCCAAAAAGAAAAAAGATGTTACTGGTGCAGTAACTATTATTGGAAGTAAAACTATTGACCAACTCAAACCAATCAAAGTTGAACAAGCACTACAAGGCACTGTTGCTGGTGTAACCGTCACAGCTCAATCTGGAGCTCCAGGAGAAAGATTAAATATCAAAGTTAGAGGTGTTGCAACAAATATAAATTCAGATGCAACAGTCTTAATAGATGGTGTAAAAGGTGATATTGGTATTTTAAATCCTGATGACATTGAATCAATAACTGTATTAAAAGATGCGCAAGCAGCTATTTATGGAACTATTGGTGCAAATGGGATTGTATTAGTAATCACCAAACAAGGTAAGAAAAATTCAAAACCTAAAGTTTCGTTCAATTCCTATACTGGATTCCAAGAAACTACAAAAAAAATTGATGTATTAAATGCAACAGAATATGCTTTACTACTTAATGAAAGTTATGCAAATGGTGGGCAATCACTTCCATTTCCAAATGTTTCAAATTTAGGCACTGGAACTGATTGGCAAGATGAAGTTTTCCAAAAATCTCCAATTACCAATAATGACTTTACAGTTTCTGGAGGTTCAGAAAAAATTACTTATTCTTTAAGTGGTTCTGATTTAAAACAACAGGGAATAATTGGTGGAAGTAAATCTAGATTTAATAGAAGCACTGCAAGATTAAATGTTGGTATCGATCTTACATCTAAACTTAAATTACAAACGAATTTAATTTTTACCAACATTAAGAGCAGAGGTCTAAACACTTCAGGATTAGGTTCTGTTTTGTTTAATGCTCTAAATGCTCCTTCTACTCTATCTGTTTATGATCAAAACGGTCAATACTCGTTAATACCTAGTACAACTGGTTTTGGAACTGAAGTTATTAACTCTTTAGCGCAAATAGAAAATACATTTAACGACTACTCACTAAAAAAACTAAATGGCTCAGTCAATTTAGGTTATAATATTACTGATGAATTAAAATTAACTTCGCGTGTAGGATTTAATTCGGGAAATAGCTTGGGTAGAAGTTTCGCAAAAAAAATAAGCTATGGTGGTAAAGTTTTTGATGTTAATAGAAGTCGAGTTGACCAAAATGCAATAAATGATTCAGACTACACTTTTGATTTATTCGCAGAATATAGTAAATCATTTATTGAAAATCATAAAATCAAATTTACCGTTGGAACAACAATTTTTAAAGAACTTGGTAGTGGTTTGTTTGCTTCAGGTTATGATGTTCCAAACAACGATTATCAATTTGCAGACATTAATTTAGCCCTAGGTACAAGTGATGGTAGAGATGTTAGTGCTTACAGCTACGATGAAAGAAGATTATCTCATTTTGCCTTTTTAGATTATAGTTATAAAGGTAAATATCTAATTTCTGGAACAATAAGACGTGACCTTTCTACCAAATTTGGTCCAGGTAACAGAATTGGAATATTTCCAGGTGTAACAGCAGGTTGGATTATTACAGAAGAAAATTTATTCAAAAACAATAGCACTGTTAACTTTTTTAAACTAAGAGCTAGTTACGGAATACTAGGAAATGATCAATTTGGAAATAACAAATATATTGGAGGTTTGACAGGTGAAGGGGTATACCTTTTTAACAATCAATTAAATGCGGGTACTGCAATTGGCGTATTACCAAACCCAAATATCAAATGGGAACAAGCTAAAAAAATTGATATAGGTGTTGATTTAAAATTATTTAATAATAAAATTGAAATTACTTCTGATTACTTTGATGAAACAAGAGATGATTTATTAATAAATAATGTTCCTGTGTCTGGAATTACTGGAGTCTCTGCTCCTGGTTCAGGTAGTCCTACAGTTAATGCCGGAAGAGTTAATAATAAGGGTATAGAATTTTCTATAAATTACAAAGACAATCTTTCAGACGATTTAAATTTTAATATTGGTTTCAATTTACTTAAACTTAAAAATGAAGTTACCAAAGTTGATAATCAAACAGGATTTATTGAAGGCGGTTCTTTTGGTGTTTCACAACCTGCTCCAGCTCGAATGGAAGTTGGACAACCTTTAGGATATTTTTATGGATATCAAACTGAAGGTATTTTTCAAAATCAATCAGAAATTAACGCTCATGCAGACCAAAACGGATTAGGATCTCTAACTGTTCCAGGTGATATTAAATTTAAAGATATTAATGGAGACGGAAAAATTGATTTGACTGATAGAACTAATATTGGTAGTGCAATTGCGGATTATACATTTGGGTTAAATTTAAATCTAAATTATAAAAACATAGATTTTGTAGCTTACACATATGCTTCCTTAGGAAATGAAATGGTTAGAAATTACGAAAGAGTTCTTTCTGATGTAAACAAATTAAACTATACTTTAGATCGTTGGACTGGAGAAGGTACTAGCAATAATGTTCCGAGAGTAACTACAGGTGCTAGTAATAATAATCTTTTTTCTGACTATTATGTTGAAGATGCTTCTTTTGTTAGAATACAAAATATACAATTAGGATATTCTTTTAATAAAAAAATAATTGAAAAAATAGGCATGACTAAAGTTAGATTATATGCCTCTGTAAATAATTTATATACTTTCACTAAATATAAAGGTTATGACCCTGCAGCCTTACAAGGATATAGACCTGATAGACCAGATGATTCAATTATTGGTTTTGGGATTGATAGCGGGTTTTACCCAACACCAAAAACTTATATGTTTGGTATAAATTTAATATTCTAAAATTATGAAAAATACACTTAAAAATATTTTAATTACAGGCAGTTGTATTTCAATAATTGCTTTGATATTTGGTTCTTGTGGGGATGATTTTGTTGACAGAGAACCACCTTATTTAATAGGTTCTGAAACTTATTTTAACTCTGAAGATGATTATAACAATGCTCTTATTGGAGCTTATGATTTGTTACAATCTTCCTATATAAATGTATTAATGGGAGAAATTGCCTCTGATAACACTTTGTCTGGTGGGGAAAGTGCAAATGATGTAATTGGATTTCAACAAATAGATGAAATGACCCATTCACCAATAAATAGTAATCTTAAAAATCTTTGGGATTGGATGTTTGCAGGGGTTAATAGATGTAACTATATTCTTGAATTTAAAGACAAAACAGATTTCGCTAATAAAAATCAAGTTATTGCTGAAACTCGCTTTTTAAGAGCATACTATAACTTTGAATTAGTAAAGTGGTTTGGTTCAATTCCATTAAGTGGAGACAAACGTTTTAAAGTTGATGATGAAAAAACAATACCAAGATCATCAACGCCAGAAGTTTTTGCAGTAATAGAGTCTGATTTAATTTTTGCAATCGAAAACTTAAACCCAATTGCAAGTCAACAAGGAAGAGCAACCAAAGGAGCTGCGCAAGCTCTATTAGGTAAAGCTTATTTATATCAAAATAAATATGTTGATGCAGCAAATGTTTTGACTTCACTTATTGATTCTGAAAAATACTCACTTGTTTCAGATTACAATTCAATATTCGAAAATGATGGAGAAAATAATAGTGAATCCGTTTTTGAGGTTCAATATTTTGAAGGTGAAGGCGCAGGATTCGGATGTTTGCAATGTAGTGAAGGAAATGTAGCAGTTGGTTTTAATGGTATTAGAAATTATACTGGACCACTATTTTCACCTGGATATAGTTTCAATGTTCCAACCCAAGAAGCTGTTAATGCATTTGAAGTTGGTGATAAAAGAAAAAATACAACTATTTTGGACATAGTGTCTTTTGCTTCAGTAAATAACGCTACTTATGGAGTTGGTTATAAACACACAGGATTTTTTAATAGAAAATATCTTCCAAGAACAAGGAATGCAAACTCTCCAGGAGACTTAAACCTAACCAACCCTAACAACTACAGAGCAATTCGCTATGCAGATGTATTATTGATGGCTGCAGAAGCTTACAATCGTGGTGGAATTGATGATGCAAAAGCAAGAACTTATTTGAATGAAGTAAGAAGACGAGCTTTTGGTGATATAAATCATGATATTTCTGCTTCGGGTGCAGCATTAACCGATTTTATTTGGGCAGAAAGACGAGTAGAACTTATGGGCGAAGGACATCGTTTCTTTGATCTAGTAAGAACAGGAAAAGCAGCTCAAACAATTAACGGATTTACTCCAAATAAAAACGAAGTATTTCCTATTCCATTTGAAGAAATTCAATTTTCTAATGGTAATTGGCAACAAAATACAGGATACTAAAAATTTAGAACTATGAAAAAAATAAAAATAATACTATCACTATTCATTCTGACATCTTTTATAGGATGCTCAAGCGATGATGAAAATGTGAACTTAGATAATCTAGTCGCTCCATCCAATATCTCTGCTTTAATGACTATTGAGCAAGATAATTCTGGAAAAGTTACTATAACACCTAGAGGTGAAGGTGTAACTCAATTTGAAGTAAATTTTGGTGATGGAACAACCCAAAACGCTTTTGTTAATCCAGGTGAATCTATTCAAAATGTATACGATGAAGGTACTTACCAAGTAAAAATTATTGGCATGACTCTCAATGGCAAAAAAACAGAAGTAACACAGCCATTAACCGTTTCATTTTTAGCACCTACAAATCTTGCTGCTACAATAGCTCCAGTTTCAGGAAATAATCTTTCTATAACTGTTCAGGCAACTGCAACTTTAGAAACGTATTTTCAAGTTTATTTTGGAGATGTTACCAACGAAGTCCCAACCGATTTCATGGAAGGTGAAACTATTACTCATATTTATCCTTCAGTAGGAACTTATACAGTAACCGTTGTAGCTTTAAGCGGTGGTGTAGCTACATCACAAACAACTCAAACAGTTACAATCAGTGACCCCGTTCTATTACCTTTAGACTTTGAATCACCAACGCTTAACTATTCATTTGTTAATTTTGGAGGTGCTTTTACATCTGTAGAAAATAATCCAAGCATTGGTTCTGCAAATGGAAGTTCTAGAGTTGCCAAGTTAACAAAAGGGAATGGTTCAGAAACATGGGCTGGTTCATTTATAGAGCTAAGTTCTCCTATAGATTTTTCTACTTTGAAAAAAATTAAAATGAAAGTTTGGTCACCACAATCTGGTATTGTTGTAAAAATGAAATTAGAAAATGCTGCCAATTCAAATATCAATACAGAAGTTGATGTAACCAATACAATTTCAAATGGTTGGGAAGAATTAACTTTTGATTTTACAGGTATAAATGGTTCAAATAATTACCAAAAAATTGTTGTTTTCTTCAATTTTGGAAATTCAGGTACAGGACTAAGTTATTATTTTGATGATATCCAATTAACTTCTGGTGCACCTACTCTATCTTTACCATTGAACTTTGAATCTTCAACTTTAACTTATGCTTTTACAAATTTTGGTGATGCTACTGCTACAGTTGTCAATAATCCAAATGTTAGTGGTATAAACACTTCTTCTAAGGTTGGTAAAATGGTAAAAGCTAATGGAGCTCAAACTTGGGGTGGTTCGTTTATTTTGCTAGATTCACCAATTAATTTTTCAGGTATGCAAAAAATTAAAATGAAAGTATGGTCACCTCAAGCTGGTATTATAGTAAAACTAAAATTAGAAAACGCTGCTAATTCTAACGTAAATACCGAGTTAGATGCAACTACAACTGTTGCCAATAGCTGGGAAGAGCTAACGTATGATTTTACAGGAATAACTAATTCAAATAACTATCAAAGAGTAGTTGTATTTTTCAATTTTGGAGTAGTAGGAAATGGAAGTACCTATTATTTTGATGATATTAGACAAACTAATTAATAAAATTATAAATCATGATAAAAATAATAACCAAAATTAGCGCTTTATTTGTTTTGCTACTTTTTGTAAGCTGTCAAGAAGATAAAGCTACATTTGGAGATTTAAACGCTCCAACTAATTTGACTATAACGGCTGAACTCGTTGGAAAAACTACTGACTTGCCTAATGGTGATGGTTCTGGCTTAGTAAATTTTTCCGCAACAGCCGATAATGCAATTTCCTATAAATTTATTTTTGGAGATGAAACATCAAGTAATGCTCCAAGCGGAATATATCAAAAAAGATATACTAAAACTGGAACACATATTTACACAGTTACCGTTCTTGCTTCTGGTAAAGGTGGCGTAACTACAACAGCAAATATTGATATTGAAGTTTTTAGTGATTTTAACGATGACGAAGCTGTAACATTTTTAACTGGTGGAACTTCTAAAAAATGGTATTGGTCAGCTTCTGAACCAGGTCACTTGGGTGTTGGTCAGAATGATAACAATGTTTTACTTAATTTTTATGCTAACTATTATCAAGCTACAGCATGGGAAAAAGCTGGTTCAGGTGATAGCAGTTGTCTATATGAAAATGAATTGACTTTTTCATTAGATGGAGATATCTTAAAATATACTTTAAACAATAATGGAAGTACTTTTTTTAATAAAGACTTTCAAAGTGTTGCAGGTGGAAGTGCTGGTTTTGATTTTTGCTATAGTTATGATACATCTGGGACAAAAACGGTAAATCTTTCTCCTTCAGAATCTGTTGTTGCCGCTAATGGTATTCCAGGACAAACAAGAGGAACTATGATGAATTTTTCTGATGGTGGTTTTATGGGATATTATATTGGTCAAAGTTCATATGAAATTCTATCAATTACTGCCAACAGAATGGTTGTAAGAGCTGTTATGGGTGGAAATCCTGCTCTTGCTTGGTATCATATTTTTACAACAACCAAACCAACGCAAACTCCTGATGTAGATTTTACTAACCTAGTTTGGTCGGACGAATTTAATACTGATGGTGCTCCTGATTCAACCAAATGGGGTTATGATTTAGGCGCAGGTGGCTGGGGAAATGCAGAGGCTCAAACATATACAAATGCATCTGCAAACGCTTCTGTTTCTGGAGGAAACCTAAAAATTACAGCTATTAAAAGTGGTAGTACATATACTTCCGCAAGGTTAAAATCTGAAAACAAGTATGAATTTACTTATGGAAAAGTTGAAGTAAGAGCAAAACTTCCAACAGGTGGAGGAACATGGCCTGCTATATGGATGTTAGGTCAAAATTACGCAACCAATACTTGGCCAGCTTGTGGTGAAATAGATATTATGGAACACAAAGGAAATGAGCTAAATAAAATTTATGGAACGCTTCATTATCCAGGTAATTCGGGTGGTAATGCTAATGGCAATAGCACAATGATTACTGGTGCGACGACAGATTTCCATATTTACAAAACTATTTGGACAGCAACTTCAATAAAAATTTATGTTGATGATACGCTTTTCCATTCTGTTGCCAACACTAACTCTTTACCTTTTAATAGTGATTTCTTTTTGATCCTGAATGTTGCTATGGGTGGAACTTTTGGTGGAGCAATCGATCCAACTTTCACACAATCATCAATGGAGATAGATTATGTAAGGGTTTATCAATAAATAGTTAATCATATTTTCAAATGCAAGAATGGTAGTTCGCTATCATTCTTGTATTTTTATTCAACTTGAAATTATTATAATGAAATTATTTCCAACAAGACTCTTTATAAGTATAGTTATTCTTTCACTATCAAGCTGTAGTTCTGCCCAAAAAAAGAAAGCAAATTTCAAAAAAGTAACTACTTTAGAACAAAAAGTGGATTCTATTTTCAATCTAATGACTTTAGAGGAAAAAATAGGTCAACTCAATCAATACAATGGTTTTTGGGATATAACTGGACCAGTTCCAAAAGAAGGACAAGCAGCCAAAAAATACGAACATCTAAAAAAAGGTTTAGTTGGTTCTATGTTAAATGTTAAAGGCGTTAAAGATGTAAAAGCTTTGCAAAAAATTGCAGTAGAACAAACACGTCTTGGAATTCCTTTAATATTTGGATTCGATGTTATTCACGGATATAAAACAATAAGCCCAATTCCATTAGCAGAATCAGCTAGTTGGGATATGGAAGCTATAAAAAAATCGGCTGCAATTGCTGCAGAAGAAGCTTCAGCTGTTGGATTAAATTGGACATTTGCCCCTATGGTTGATGTTTCACGCGATGCTCGTTGGGGACGCGTTATGGAAGGTGCAGGTGAAGATTCATATTTAGGAAGTCAAATAGCAATTGCTAGAGTAAAAGGATTTCAAGGTGAAAATTTCAATTCAAATAAAACAATTGTAGCATGTGCAAAGCATTTTGCTGGTTATGCTCAAGCAGAATCAGGTCGTGATTATAATTCTGTTGATATTAGTGAAGAAATGTTGCAAAATGTAATTTTTCCGCCATTCAAAGCTTCTGTCGATGCTGGTGTTCGCACTTTTATGAATTCATTTAATGAACTTAACGGAATTCCAGCAACAGCAAGTAGTTATTTACAAAGAGAAGTTTTAAAAAGAGATTGGAAATTTGATGGTTTTGTAGTTTCCGATTGGGGTTCAATTGGAGAAATGATAAATCACGGATATGCAAAAGATGGCAAACATGCTGCTGAACTTGCCATGAATGCTGGTTCAGACATGGATATGGAATCTGTATTGTATGTTGAGCACTTATCCACTTTGGTAAATGAAGGAAAAATAAAAGAAACCGATATAAACGATGCAGTCAAAAGGATTTTAAAAGTAAAATTTGAACTCGGTTTATTCGCTAATCCATATAAATATTGTGATGAAGCCTATGAAAAAGCAACTGTTGGGAAAAAAGAATTTCAAGAAGGCGTTTTAGATGTTGCTAAAAAATCAATTGTTTTATTAAAAAATCAAAATGATTTATTGCCTTTGAAAAAATCTGGGCAAAAAATCGCTCTTATTGGTGCTTTAGCAAATGACAAAACCAGTCCATTAGGAAGTTGGAGATTGGCAGCTGATGAGAACTCGGCAGTTTCAGTATTAGAAGGTTTACAAAATTATAAAGGAAATACATTAACGTACTCAAAAGGTGCTGATGTAGCAGTCGGGAAAACTCAATTTATTTTTGAAACCAAAATCAATGAAACTGACAAAAGCGGATTTACAGAAGCCATAGCTTTAGCCAAACAATCTGATGTTGTAATACTAGTTTTAGGCGAACATGGTTTGCAATCAGGTGAAGGAAGAAGTCGCTCTGATATTGGAATACCAGGTGTGCAACAAGAATTATTAGAAGAAGTTTACAAAGTAAATAAAAACATTGTTTTAGTATTGAATAATGGTCGTCCGCTAGCCTTTCCTTGGGCTGCAGAAAATATTCCAGCAATTGTTGAAGCATGGCATCTTGGTTCTCAAAGCGGAAATGCAATCGCGCAAGTTCTTTATGGAGATTACAATCCAAGTGGTAAATTACCCATGACTTTTCCTCGAAATGTTGGTCAAGTTCCAATCTATTATAATCACAAAAGTACAGGAAGACCAAGTATTGAAAACAAAGATTTAGTATTTTGGTCACATTATATGGATGTTGATAATTCACCTCTTTATCCTTTTGGTTATGGGTTAAGCTATTCAAAATTTGACTATTCAAATCTTTCATTAAGCTCAAATTCTTTTGATAAAAATGGGAAAATTGAAGTTTCAGTAACAGTTACAAACTCTGGAAAAGTAACAGGGAAAGAGGTTGTTCAATTATATATTCGAGATTTAATTGGAAGTTTAACTCGTCCGGTAAAAGAACTAAAAGGTTTTGAAATGATTGAATTAAAACCAAATGAGTCAAAAAAAGTAACTTTTACTATAAATGAAAAAACAATTGAATATTTCTCAGCAAATAAAAAATGGGAAGCAGAATCAGGTGATTTCAAAGTGTTCATAGGAACAAACTCTGCCGAAACTATTGAAGCTGATTTTAAATTCAATAACTAACAAAATGAAAAATATTTTTATTCCAATTTTACTACTATCATTTTCCTTTTTTTATTCGCAAGAGACTAAACGTAAACTAGTTTGGGAAGAAAATTTCAATGGCAAAAATTTAAATGAAGCCAATTGGAACTATGAATTAGGAAATGGTTGTCCATCTATTTGTGGTTGGGGTAATGATGAACGTCAAATTTACACCAAAACTAATCACAAACTTAAAAAAGGAAAACTTACAATTACCGCCAAAAAAGAAAAGGAAGCCTACACTTCTACTCGCATTACAACCTCAGGAAAGAAAGAATTTCAATATGGTCGTATAGAAACTCGTGCAAAATTGCCTGTTGGTAAAGGAATTTGGCCCGCTTTCTGGATGTTAGGTGGCAATATCAGCAAAGTTGGTTGGCCACAATGTGGTGAAATTGATATTTTAGAATATGTTGGCAAAAACCCACATTTAGTTTATACTTCTTTGCATACACAAGATAGTCATGGTGAAACTATTAATTCAAAGAAAACGGTTTTTCCTGAAATTGAAGAAGGATTTCACATTTTTGCAGTTGAATGGACTAAGGATAAAATGGAATTCTTTGTTGATGATAAATTAGTCTATACTTTCCAACCAGAAGCTAAAAATGAAAGCACCTGGCCATTTAACCAACCCTTTTACATAATTATCAATATGGCTATTGGTGGAAATTTTGGCGGACCAGAAGTTGACGACTCCATTTTTCCTCAAGAATATGTATTAGATTACGTAAAAGTGTATCAATAATTCAAACTTTTTCAAAAATATTGCATAAAAACTGTTAAAATTTTAGTTAACATTTGCATCTTAAGAAAATATTATGCTACATTTGGTTAATAATTAACTCACAAAACCCTGTTGCCTATACAATAAAATTACTTTTTAGAGAAAATCTCAAATTTTAACTCAAAACTAAAAGTGTAATTTTATGGCTACTACTCAAACCCCAGATGCCTTATTGGTAAAAAATTATATGGCTGGCGATGAAAACGCACTTGCTATATTAATAAAGAGACATCAGTCAAAAATCTACGGTTTTATTTATTCAAAAATTGCCGATAGAGAAATTGCTGACGATGTTTTTCAGGATACTTTCGTAAAAGTTATCAAAACTCTTAAATCACAATCGTATAATGAAGAAGGAAAATTTTTGCCTTGGGTAATGCGAATTGCACATAATTTAATTGTTGATCACTTTAGAAAAGGCAAAAAAATGCCAATGCTACGCGAAACCGAAGAGTTTTCAATATTTACCATCTTAACAGATAATTCTCCAACAATCGAAGGACAACTTATTACCGAACAAATAGAAGGCGATTTGATAAAAATAATTGAAGAACTTCCAGATGATCAAAAAGAAGTTTTAATGATGCGTATTTACCAAGATTTGAGTTTCAAAGAAATATCAGATTTAACAGGTGTCAGCATCAATACAGCCTTAGGTAGAATGCGTTACGCAATATTGAATATGCGAAAAGTAATTGAAAAAAATCAAATAATTTTAACTAATTAAACAATATTGTAACAACTGTTGCGTTATAGAATATATAATTTAAATCATTCTATGGCAAAACTTTACTCTAAAGAAACTGTTGCAATAACTAAAATGGCTCCAAAAAAAGAAACAATTGATTTTTTGCTTAATTTTTCTAAAGCATTTTCTGTTGTGAAAATTGGAAAAGCAAAATTTGAAATTATTGCCAACTAGGAAAAATCCCGAAACATATAGATATGTATCGGGATTTTTTATTTACTAAAGGTTTTTAAAACCTCTTTTCTACCAATGGTTTTGGTAATGATGTCTTTTTCAATATCCCAACCACGCGCAGGCGAATATTCCCTTCCGTACCAAATGATTTGCAAATGCAATTCGTTCCATAAATCTCTTGGAAAAATAGCTTTAGCATCTTTTTCGGTTTGTACAACATTTTTTCCGCTAGATAAATTCCAGCGATACATCAATCTGTGAATGTGTGTATCAACAGGAAAAGCCGGTACTCCAAAAGCTTGACTCATAACAACACTTGCGGTTTTGTGTCCAACTGCAGGTAATTCTTCAAGAGCTTCAAAACTTTGTGGCACTTCTCCATTGTATTTGTCTATCAAAATATGTGACAAACCGTGAATTCCCTTTGATTTCATTGGCGATAATCCACAAGGTCTGATAATTTCTTTTATTTCTTCCACACTCATTTTGATCATATCAAACGGATTGTCCGCTTTTGCAAAAAGAAGAGGCGTGATTTGATTAACACGAACATCTGTACATTGAGCTGAAAGCAAAACCGCTATCAACAATGTATAAGCATCTTTATGATCTAACGGAATAGGAATTTCGGGATATAAATCATTTAACGTATTTATAACAAACGTTGCACGCTCTTTCTTGGTCATTTTTAAGTAAATTTGGATGTAAAAATAAACTAAACTTTTAAACTAATAAACTCTTAAACTTTTAAACTCAAAAAAAATGACTAATTTAAAAAAAGGCGACAAAGCACCCGATTTTTCAGGGTTTGATCAAGACAATAAATTCCACCAACTTGAAGATTACAAAGGCAAAAAATTAGTGGTATTCTTTTATCCAAAAGCTAATACACCCGGTTGCACTGCAGAAGCTTGCGATTTGCGTGATAATTATGAACGTTTTCAAGCTAATAATTATGCTTTGTTAGGTGTAAGCGCCGATAGTGAAAAAGCACAGTTTAAATTTAAAGAAAAATTCAATTTTCCGTTTCCGTTATTGGCAGACGAAGATAAATCGGTTATACAAGCATTTGGTGTTTGGGGTCCAAAAAAATTCATGGGAAGAGAATATGATGGAATTCACAGAACGACTTTTGTAATTGACGAAAACGGAATTATTGAAGATGTGATTACGGATGTAAAAACAAAAGCACACACAGCGCAGATATTAAAATAATTTAATGAAACTCTCCAAATAGTTTTGAGGCTTCATTATAAGAGCTTTCAAAACTCATTGGACTCACATTAGTATCCGCTTTTTGTTGTGTAAAATAAGATAGCATTTTTTCTGTGGGCATATTTCCTGTCAAATCATCTTTGGCCATTGGGCAACCACCAAAACCTTGAATTGCACCATCAAATCTTCGACAACCAGCTTTGTAGGCAGAATCTATTTTTTCATGCCACTTATCGGAAGTTGTATGTAAATGTGCACCAAATTCAATTTTAGGATATTTTAAAATCAAATTATTGAATAGATAGTGAATTATTTCAGGTGTAGAACTTCCAATTGTATCAGAAAGAGATAAAATTTTTACACCCATTGTTGCTAGTTTTTCTGTCCAACTTCCAACAATTTCAACATCCCAAGGATCACCATAAGGATTACCAAAGCCCATTGATAAATAAGCAACAACTTCTTTGTTTGATTTATCAGCAATATTTAATATATCTTCAAGGGTTATTAAACTTTCAGCAATTGTTTTATGCGTATTTCGCATCTGAAAATTTTCTGAAATTGAAAAAGGAAATCCTAAATATTGAATTTCTTTATGATTAGAAGCTAAATCTGCTCCTTGAACATTTGCAATAATTGCTAATAACTTACTTTTAGTCTGTGATAAATCGAGTCCCTTCAATAATTCAGCGGTATCTTGCATTTGAGGAATAGCTTTTGGAGAGACAAAACTTCCAAAATCAATTGTGTCAAATCCAACTCTAAGCAATGATTGAATATAATTAATTTTATTTTCGGTAGGAATAAAAGTCTTGATACCTTGCATAGCATCACGAGGGCATTCTATTATTTTGACTTTTTCCATTTGTAATTATTTTCAAATAAATTATGATTGCTAAAGTAATGAAAAAGTTTTTGATGACAAGTTCAATTGTTTAGTAACCATTACTTATTTATAAAATCTATTGATAATTGAGCAACTGAAAGTTATTTTGTATTTAGTATTTTTCTATTAATATCTCTTATTAATGAAGGTCCTTCGTATATAAACCCTGTATAAAGTTGAATTAAACTTGCGCCAGCATCTAGTTTTTCTATTGCATCTCCGGGTGAATGAATTCCACCAACACCAATGATTGGAAATGCTTTATTACTTTTTTCAGATAAAAAGCGAATTACTTCTGTAGATCGTTTTGCTAATGGTTTTCCAGATAATCCTCCAGCTTCAGTTTTATTTTTAGAAAGCAAACCATCACGAGAAAGAGTTGTATTTGTTGCTATTACGCCTGCTATTTTAGTATCTATTACTATATCAACAATATCTAAAAGTTGTTCATTGGATAAATCAGGAGCAATTTTTAGCAATATTGGTTTAGGCTTTAATGTCCCATTATTTTCATTTTGAAGCGCATTTAATAAATCTGTTAAAGGTTTTTTATCTTGTAATTCTCTTAGATTAGGTGTATTTGGAGAACTTACATTTACAACAAAATAGTCAACCACTTTATACAATTCTTTAAAACAAACTAAATAATCTGAAATAGCTTCTTCATTTGGTGTAATTTTATTTTTACCAATATTACCGCCTATTATTACCTTTTTATTTCCTTTTAATCTTATAGCAGCTTCTTTTACACCATCATTATTAAATCCCATTCTATTAATAATTGCAGAATCTTCTTTAAGGCGGAATAATCTTTTCTTTGGATTTCCTTCTTGTCCAATTGGTGTTACTGTACCAATTTCAATAAACCCAAAACCAAAGTTTGATAGCTCATTATACATTTTAGCATCTTTATCAAAACCAGCAGCTAAACCAACAGGATTGGGAAATTTTAAACCAAAAACTTCTCTTTCAAGCTGGCTATTCTCAATTGAGTATAATTTATTCATTAATTTAGAAACAAATGGTATTTTGAATAAAATTCGCAAAAAAGTAAATGAAAAATAGTGAACTTTTTCTGGATCAAAAAGAAAAAGAATTGGACGAATAAGTAATTTGTACATTGTAGTTAGTTAATTGTGTTTTACAAAAATACAATATCAAAATAAAACAATTTACAATTTATAATAAAAAAACTGCTCTTTTGAAAGAGCAGTTTTTTAGCTATTTATTATTGAATCAATTAACCTTTAATTCTTTGTTGAAGTGGAATAATAACATATACAGTTCTTGACATAGCATTAGACGCAGGAAGTTCCTCTTGATGTATCATATTACCATATTGATCATAAGCTCTAAAAATCATAATTTCATTCAATGGAACACCAGCTGTCAAAGTACCATTTGCTCCAGTAATACCTAAAGATATTAAAGGGACATTCCAGTGATCTTCTGGTCCAACAACACTTGGTCTAAAAATTTCGCATCTGATTCCATTCACTGTTGTTCCATCGCTTTCATTCTTAGCAACAACTGTTAAAGAAGCAACCGTAAAAGCCCAATCATTATTCCATGGAGTGAAATGTGAAACATTACCTACATACTTATCTCCTACTTTAGTTGAAAACCCATCCTCTTTCCATAAACCAATTGTTTCGTCAAAAAACCATAGAGGAATTACATTAGGAGAATATAATTGTTGTTCAGGTGAAATTGACATTGTAATTTTTGCTTGGTGTCCAGTTGCTAACTGAAGTTTTTCATTATTAGAACCTTTTAATTCTACATTAACCATTCCAAAAGTATGTAGTCCTTTGTATTCTCCTTTTGAATCAATAGCTAATAATGAACCTGGCATTTTTTGAAAAACTTTAGGATCATTTGCAGGCATATCTGTCATATAAACTTTAACTGCTCCATTATAGGTAATTCCAGATTCAGTAACAAAAGCCCCGTCAAATTCAACAGTAGTTTTTCCAATTTCAACTATACTAACAACTCCAGATTGAATTGTTTTAATTGTTGGTTTTAACATCATAATCCTCAATGAATTTAAATTTTCATGAGTCATTAATGTTCTAGAACCTTTCATGTAGCCAGCTTTTTCAGCTGTTAAATAAGCAAATCTTTCTTTTACAGAAACATTACTTAACGTAAATACACCATTTGCATCTGTAATAGCTGTTTTACCATTCATTTTTACAGTCACACCTGATAAAGCATTATTATCTTCATCAGTAATAACACCTTTGAATGCTCTATTTACAGTTTTTCCTAAGTCAAATTTATATTCACTATTTTGAACATCTACAGTATTTTCAGAATTAGTATCACCACAATTAATAAATAATAATGATGCAAGCACAAATACTGAAATAAAAATTTTGTTAAGTTTCATAAAGTAGGTAATTTATTTTATTTTATTAAGTTAGAAATAGGAATTTATTATTTTTAAACGTAAAAAAAGCCGATTTAAATCGGCTTTTTAATTATTATTATTATTTAACCTTTAATTCTTTGTTGCAAAGGAATTAAAACAGTTACATTTCTTGTCATTTGATTTGAAGCTGGTAAATTTTCTTCCCATACTAAACTTCCATATTGATCATAAGCTCTAAAAATCAAAACTTCATTACGAGGAACGCCAACGCTTAAAGTACCATTAGCACCAGTGATACCAAGTTCCATTAATACATCACCTGTACTACCAGCTAATCTAGTAATTGTACATCTTACACCTTGAACTGGAGTATTATCTGATTCATTTTTAGCAGTAACTTTTAAAGTAGCAACTGTATAAGCGTAGTCATTATTCCACCAGCAGAAGTGAGAAACTTCACCTACATAATTGTTTCCAACTCTTGTAGAAAAACCATCTTCTTTCCATACACCTTCTACTTCATCAAAATTCCATAATGCCATTGTGTTGGGAGCAGTATCATATTGATTTGGCGCAATAGCCATTGTTATCTTAGCTTTGTGTCCAGAAGCAATTTGTAATTTTTCGTTGTTTGCACCTTTAAGGTCAACATTAACCATTCCGTAAGTTTCTAAACCTTTATATTCACCTTTAGAATCAATAGCAAATAAAGTACCTGGCATTTTATTGAAAACATTAACATCATTAGATGGTAAATCATTCATATAAATTTTCACAGCACCTGTATAAGGAACACCAGCTTCAGTAGAAAATGCACCGTCAAATTGTACTGTAGTATTTCCTAATTGTACATTACTAACTTCACCAGTTTGAATTGTTTTTACAAGATTTTCTTGTAACATCATTATTTTCAATGTATTCAATTCTGAATGAGGCATTAGAGTTCTAGAACCATTTACAAAACCTGCTTTTTCAGCAGTCAAATATGCAAATCTTTCTTTAACTGAAACATTGCTTAAAGTAAAAACTCCATTTGCATCAGTTGTAGCAACTTTTCCGCTCATTTTAATAGTTACACCAGAAAGTGCATTGTTATTTTCATCAACAACAATTCCTTTAAATGCTCTATTTACAGATTTTCCTAAATCAAATTTGTATTCAGTATCTTGTGTAGTTGTTGAATCATCATCACTTTTACTACAATTAGAAAAGAACATTGTCACAAGAGCTAAACCTAAAATAGATAGTTTGTTTAATTTCATAATTATTAATTTTTAAAAATTGTTTTTCTTAGAATTGGGATTTAACTCAGCAAACATAAGCACATAAAGGGTTTAAATTGAAAATTATTTGTTGAACTGCAAAAAACATCGACGAAATGCGCTTTTATTTAACTTTTTAAAACTTTTTTAATAAAAAAATTATAGTAGTAGCTAATTAACTGTAAAACAGTTTATAAAATTTTCTTCAAAACTGTTTGCTCTTTTTCATCTAAATTTGTTAGAAAAGACACAAAAAGTTTCTTGTTTTTTTCGTCTTTAATGAGCTCTCTAATTTTATCCTTAGAATATTTTGAAAATTGCCATCTAAAGTGTATTGTCCCGTTTATCAGATTTTTTAAAACTATTTCATCATGTGGATTTACAATTAATGCTGCTTCAAAGGCATTTTGACGAATTGAACTTTCAAACTTAGACGATGTATAGTTTATTAATTCATTATAAAGAGAAAATTTGGTTTCTGAATAAATTTCTTTTGAAAGTTGCGCATACATCAAATACAATATTCTCAAAGATCTATCATTATTTCCTTTCCAATCTTTTGCTATTTTAAGATATTTCGATTGTTCATTGGGAAAGTTATTCCATAAATTGACATATGCTATTTCTTTTGTATTATAAGATTCATCATTTAATAAGGTTTCATATTCCTTTTTAAAATCAATTGGAATATTATTCAAAGTTTCTGCAACAGCTTGACGAACTTCAATTGACTTACATTGCATAGCGATTTCAATTAACCTTTTTTTATACTCAAAAGAAACTGAACTTATTTGATACAAAATCTCAACTTTAATTGGATAATAAACATTTGAATTCATTATTTGAAGAAACATATCTTTTTTCTCAGAAAATGGTTTATTTGATTGCTTTTGAATTTCAACCAATTGCTTTATAAATTCATTTTTATTTAACAATCGATTAATATCATCAGATTGATAACGCCAATCTAACAACCATTTTTTCTTAAAGTTTTCTACATCAAAATTTGAAACTTTCTTTATTTCAGCTAAAAAATTATCTGTTTCAACATTTTTAAATTTATACTTTTTTAAATAAGTCTTAACCGCTTTATCAAACTTTTCTTCACCAATAGTTTCTCTTATTACATGTAATGCCCACGCTCCTTTTTCATAAAAACTTAATGAACTTGCTTTTTCATTCATAACCGGAATGGTATCTGTTTTAGAAGCGTTTTTTATGGCGTTGGCGTTTTTATATAATTTGTAATAAAAATAATCGTCGCCAAAAACTTCTTTTTCAGCCAACATCTCATAATATTTGGCAAAACCTTCTTGCAACCAATGATGTTTTCCTGATTTGGCCGTAATCAAATTTCCAAACCATTGATGTGCCAATTCATGAGCGTTAACCCAAACATAATTTCGATCATTGAAACCAATAGAATCAACAACAAAATCTTGTGCGAAAATTGTCGCTGATGTGTTTTCCATTCCTGCATACAGAAAATCTCTTACTGGAACTTGACGGTAAATTTTCCAAGGATACTTCACTCCTATTTTCTTTTCAAAAAAATCAAATATTTGCTTTGAATAGCGATAAGTTGGCTCAAATTTATCCGAATCATTTGCATCCAAATAAAATTCTAACGGAATTCCCGATTTAGACTGACTTTCATGTTTAACAAATTTGCCAATGGCAACCATCAATAAATAGGACGACATTGGTTTTTGCATTTGATAGTTCCAAACTTTCAAGTTTGTATTTATTGAAGATTTCATGAATTTTCCATTTGACAAAACTTCAAAATCTTTATTGAAATTGATATTCAAATTAAAAATGACTTTCTCATTTACATCATCAAAACTCGGCAACCAATAACTTGTATATTTTCCTTGACCTTGTGTCCAAATTTGAAGATTATCGCCTTCTCCAACAAAATAAAATGCTTGCTTGGGTTTGCATTCATAGTCAAAAGCAACTTTGTTTTTTCCGATTTTAAAACCTTCAAACAGCAATAATTCTTTCTTATTGTTTTTAAAATTGACTTTCTTTCCATTAACAATAACTTCACTAAAACCCATATTCTTGGCGTCAATTCTAATGGTGTCGATAGAAGATTTTACTTTGAAAGTATATAAGACTTTTCCAGAAACCGATTTACTTTCAGCTTTAGGAACAATTGTAGCATTACATTCAAGAAAATCAACTTTGCTGGTTTGTTGAGCAATAGAACAAATTGAAAAAAGAAAGAAAATTAAATAGCGCATGATAAATTTTATAAGCTTTACAAAGATAACAGAGTTTTTCAAATAGGCGTTTTCAAATTTCCTATTAAAAAACTATCTTCGCTAATTGTAATTGAATTTTGTAATTGCCATTGAAATTGATATGAATCTCTTCGATACTCCAATAGAATATCTTAAAGGCGTTGGTCCTCAACGTGGTGATTTGTTGCGCAAGGAATTGAACATTCATAAATATTGCGATTTAGTCAATTTATTTCCAAATAGATATATAGATAGAACTCGTTATTACAAAATCAATCAACTTCAAAATAATAATTCTGAAGTTCAGATTGTTGGCAAAATCATTCATATCAAAACCGTCGAACAAGGAAAAGCCAAAACCCGTTTAGTAGCCACATTTGTTGATGAAACGGGCGAAATGGAACTTGTGTGGTTTCAGGGACAAAAATGGATTAAAGAAAGTTTGAAACTAAATACCGTTTATGTGATTTTTGGAAAAGTAGCGCAATTTGGAGCAAACTTCAACATGGCGCATCCCGAAATGGAATTACTAGAAGAACACAAAGCCAATATTAGAAGTGCCATGCAACCTGTTTATCCAAGTACGGAAAAGCTTGGTAATAGAGGAATTTCAAACAAAGTCATCAATAAAATGATGCAACAATTGTTTACTGAAACGCATACTTTATTTTCGGAAACTTTACCTTCTTATTTGTTAGATGAATTGAAATTAATTCCAAAAAAAGACGCATTAATCAACATTCATTTTCCTAAAAGTCAAGATATTTTAGCCAAAGCTCAATTCCGATTAAAGTTTGAAGAATTGTTCTTTATTCAATTGCAATTGATCACCAAAAATCTGATTAGAAAACACAAAATAAAAGGACATCCGTTTGAAAAAGTAGGTGAAAATTTTACTGATTTTTACAATAATCATTTGCCATTTGACTTAACAAACGCCCAAAAAAGAGTGCTCAAAGAAATTAGAAATGATCTTGGTAGCAATGCACAAATGAACCGATTACTACAAGGTGATGTTGGTTCAGGTAAAACAATTGTGGCTTTAATGTGCATGCTTTTGGCAAAAGACAATGGTTTTCAAAGTTGCTTGATGGCACCAACCGAAATTCTTGCTAATCAACATTTTAATGGATTATCGGGATTGGCATCATCGCAAAATATAACTATTAAAATTTTAACTGGCTCAACCAAAACAAAAGACCGAACTAGTATTCACGAACAACTTGAAAATGGAACTTTAGATATTCTTATTGGAACGCATGCATTATTAGAAGATAAAGTTAAGTTTCAAAATTTAGGTTTGGCAATTATAGATGAGCAACATCGTTTTGGAGTAGAACAACGAAGTAAATTGTGGAAAAAAAACGACATTCCACCACATGTTTTAGTGATGACTGCTACTCCTATTCCGCGAACTTTAGCAATGAGTTTGTATGGCGATTTAGATATTTCAGTAATTGACGAATTGCCACCTGGACGAAAACCAATTCAAACCGTTCACAGATACGATTCTAATAGATTAAAAGTTTGGAAATTTCTTAAAGATGAAATTGCAAAAGGAAGACAAATTTACATCGTATATCCACTTATTCAAGAATCTGAAAAAATGGATTATAAAGATTTGATGGATGGTTATGAAAGTATTTCGAGGGATTTTCCTTTGCCAGATTACTCCATTTCGATTGTTCATGGCAAAATGAAACCAGCCGATAAAGATTCTGAAATGAAACGTTTTGCTGATGGAAAAACAAATATTATGGTAGCAACTACGGTTATTGAAGTTGGTGTAAATATTCCGAATGCAAGTGTTATGGTTATTGAAAGTGCTGAGCGTTTCGGATTATCACAATTACATCAGTTGCGTGGTCGTGTTGGTCGTGGTGCTGAACAAAGTTATTGCATATTGATGACGAGCCACAAACTTAGTAATGATAGCAAAACACGTATGGAAACGATGGTAAGAACCAACGATGGTTTTGAAATTTCTGAAGTCGATTTGAAACTTCGTGGTCCTGGCGATATTATGGGAAAACAGCAAAGCGGCGTTTTAAATCTTCAAATTGCTGATTTGGTTAAAGATAAAGACATTCTTCAATTGGCTAGAAATTATGCAATTAAGCTTTTAAAAGAAGATGCTTCAATGGAAAAACCTGAACATCAAACACTACGACAAGTATTTATTGAAATCAGCAAAAAGAAAAGTATTTGGAACTATATTAGTTAAAAACTATTTGATTAACGTTTACATTTTTTTTATGAAGCGCATTTGAAAAGCTGAAACAAATACTATTTTTGTACAAAAATAATCTCATAATAAAAATATGGAAAACACTACAAATAGTCAATCATTAGACAACAAGCCAAACAATTCAAAATTATATATAGCATTAGGTATTCTTGCTGCTGCTGGAATTGCCGCTGGAGCTTACTTTTTCATGAACAATGAAGAAAAAGAAATAAAAGCTATTGAACCAGCAATAACGGTTAACGATACTATTGCCAAAACGGATTCGATTACTTCGGAAGAAAAAGATTTACTTGAAAAAAATGGTTTTTATGCAAGTGAAAATTACATTATTGCAAACAAAGCATTAATAAGAAGAACTCCAAATGAAGCTCAAAACAATGTAATTGACAGTTTAAAATTTGGCACAAAAGTTTATACAAAAAGTGTCTATTTTGATGAAGAAGGTGGCGGAACAAATGGTGATGAAACGCTATTGGCTAATGAAAAAAAGAACGGTTTTGTTGCAATTTACAATACCAAACCAACCAAACTTTCTGATCAACCAGTAGGTTATATTTCAGAAAAAGTTTTTGTTGAACAATATGAATTTGAAAGCTACAAAAAATATTTTTCATTAAAAGAATTTGCTTTTCTTGATTCAAAAATTAAAAAGGCAATTATGGATAATTCATATTTTGAAAATGTATCTTACTATTTAACTCAAAACAGTCAACGTTCGCCTTATGTTCTTTGCAAAGGCGATTATGATGGAGACGGATTAAAAGATTTTGCAGTGATTTTAGATAATGTAGAAAAAGAATATTCTTCTATTTTGATTTTCTTGACAAACAAAGTGACCAAAGAACCTTATTTAGCTTACAGAAAAGCGTATACCGATTATTTTAAAGTAAAAACAGTTACCAAAAGTTCTAGTGTAATAAAAGATTCTGAACCATTTGTTCTTACAACCGATGCTGTAATGATGACTGGTGGCGAATATACTCCACAACTATTTGTTTATGATAGAGATACTAATAAATTCATTCCAATTAGTCAAGAATAATGGTACAATACAACCCTAAAGATTGGATTACTTTTATATTTCGTTTTCACAAATCGGATACGTTCAGGCAATTACTTCCTATGATGATTTTCATCGGATTATATTCTGCAGGTATTGCGTATCTTGAAATTGAATATTGGAAACTTTCAGAAAATAGTCATGTTAAGAATCTTACGGTAATGCACACTACTGTTGGGTTTGTACTTTCGTTATTATTGGCATATAGAACTAACACAGCCTATGATCGTTGGTGGGAAGGCAGAAAACTATGGGGTGCATTAGTCAACAACTCTAGAAATTTGGCAATAAAACTTTCTGTTATGCTAAATGATGAAAATGACAAAAAATTTTTCAGAAAAGTAATTCCAGCTTATTCCTCGGTTTTGTCTAAACATTTATTGAATGAAGAAGTTAGTATGGTGCTTTTTGAAGGTTTAGATTTAGAAATCAATCACCATAATCATCGCCCAAATCAGGTTGCCAAAATGATAGTAAAAAAAGCTAATGAATTATACAAATCTGGAAAAATAACAGGTGAACAATTTATTATCATCAATTCCGAAATTCAATCATTTACAGATATTTGTGGTGCTTGTGAGCGTATAAAAAACACTCCTATTCCTTATTCATACAGTGCATTTATAAAAAAGTTTATCTTCTTTTTTGTAATGACATTGCCTTTCGGGTTTGTATTTAGTTTAGGATATTATGTCATTCCAGTTGTAGTTTTCATCTTTTATGTATTGGCAAGTTTAGAGTTAATTGCAGAAGAAATTGAAGACCCTTTTGGTAGTGATGCTAATGATTTACCCATGACTAAAATTGCTTCAAACATCAAAAAACATGTTGAAGAATTGCTTTAAAGTCATCTTTTCTTTTAATTTAAAAAGTTAAATAAACCTCAATTTAGCCTGATTTTATTTTCATAAAAAGTAAATTTGTTGCTTCTGTAATTTTCAGAGAGAATCACACTTCTTTATCTATTATTTTATGAAAGTCAAAAACATTGTCATTGTACTACTTATACTATCACTTGGCGGATTAATTGCCTATAGAATCACAAAAAACAATTCTGAATCTGATAAAGCAAAAGACAAAGGTGGCAAAAAACCACCAATGGGAATTACAGCAATTGTTGCCAAAGCGGAAGATTTTGCAAATGATTTAACATTATCTGGTTCTATAGAAGCTAATGAACAAATCGAAATTAGAAGTGAAGTTTCGGGAATTGTTGAAACAATTGCTTTCAAAGAAGGTGCAACGGTTAGTAAAGGGCAACTTTTATTCAAAGTAAACGATGTGGAACTCAGAGCACAATTAGCACAAGCACAAACCAAACAATCATTAGCATCAGAAAACGAACGCAGAGCCAAATTACTTTTGCAAAAAGAAGCTATAAGTCAAGAAGAATACGATATTGCAAGTGCCGATTTTAGAACGGCTCAATCGCAAACACAACTCATTCGTGCTCAAATAGCCAAAACTTCGGTTAGAGCACCGTTTTCGGGCAAAATTGGATTACGTTCCATTTCGCCTGGAACTTATGTTACGCCTGCAACGCTAATTGCCAAATTAATGAGTACCAATCCATTAAAAATTACTTTTTCAATTCCAGAGAAATATGCTTCTGATATCAAATTAAATTCTGAAATAAAATTTACTGTCAACGGTTTGCCAGAAAAATATAATGCTAAAATCTATGCAATTGAACCAGGAATAGAAACTACAACTAGAACATTAAGTATTAGAGCAATAACACAAAATACAAATGGAAAACTTTTGCCAGGAACTTTCGCCAATGTCGAACTGCCTTTAACAACTATAAAAGATGCAATCGTCATTCCAACGGAAGCAATAATTCCAGTTCAGAGTGGAAAAAAAGTGTTTATAGCCAATAACGGGAAAGCCAAAGAAATAATGGTACAAACATTAACTAGAACCGATAAAAATATTGTTGTCACTTCTGGTCTAAAAGTTGGCGACACTGTATTGACATCTGGTGTTATGTCGCTAAAAAATGACGATGCCATCAAAGTAATTTTGAAATAAAAAATCTTAATGAGTTTATCTACACTAAGCATAAAACGACCTGTTTTTACCATTGTGATTAATCTTTTGATTATTCTCTTTGGAATCTTGGGTTACAGTTATTTGGGCGTTCGCGAATTTCCTTCAATTGATCCTGCGCAAATCAATGTTCGAACCAATTATACTGGTGCCAACGCCGATATTATTGAGTCGCAAATTACCGAACCACTAGAAAAAGCTATAAATTCTATTGACGGAATTAGAAATATAACTTCTTCAAGTAACCAAGGTTCGAGTAATATTAATATTGAGTTCAAACTCGAAAAAAATCTGGAAGAAGCAGCTAATGATGTGCGTGATAAAGTATCTCAAGCTGTTAGAAGTTTGCCACAAGATATAGATGCACCGCCAGTAGTTTCGAAAGCAGATGCCGATTCAGACGCTATCATTTCGATGACAGTTCAAAGTGAAACCAAAAATGTTTTAGAACTGAGCGATTATGCCGAAAATGTAATTGCCGAAAGGATTCAAACCATTCCTGGTGTAAGTGGTGTACAAATTTGGGGACAAAAACGCTACTCAATGCGTATTTGGATGGATCCTATTAAGCTGAATTCGTATGGGTTAACCGTTAGCGATGTTAGAAAAGCTTTAGATAATCAAAATGTCGAATTACCATCAGGAAAACTCACAGGAAACAATACTGAGTTAATGGTTAAAACGCTCGGCAATTTATCTTCCGAAAAAGAATTTAATGATATTATTATAGTTTCTGATGCTACTAAAACTGTCAGATTGAGTGATATTGGTTACGCAACATTAGCGCCAGAAAATTTAGAAACCAATTTTACAGTTTCAGGAGGTCCAATGGTTGCAGTTGCAGTTGTACCACAACCTGGAACTAATTATTTAGAAATAGCCGATCAATTTTATAAAGAAATTGACAAATTAAAAAAAGACTTGCCAAGTGACATCAAGTTAAACATTGCCTTAGACACTACTGTTTTTATTAAAAAATCGGTTGTAGAAGTAGCTGAAACACTTTTGATTTCAATTATTTTAGTAATTCTAATTATCTTTTTGTTTTTTAGAGATTGGGCTATTGCTTTCAGACCATTAATTGACATTCCTGTTTCGCTGATTGCTACTTTTTTCATCATGTATCTTTTCGGATTTTCAATCAATGTTTTGACGTTATTAGCCATAGTTCTAGCAACAGGATTAGTAGTTGACGACGGAATTGTAGTTACCGAAAATATTTTCAAAAAAGTCGAAGAAGGTATGTCGCCAATTGAAGCTGCTATAAAAGGTTCAAACGAAATTTTCTTTGCCGTAATTTCAATTTCGGTAACATTAGCTGCAGTATTTTTACCAATTATTTTCCTTGAAGGTTTTGTGGGACGATTATTTCGAGAATTTGGTGTCGTCATTGGTGCCGCTGTTTTAATTTCAGCTTTTGTATCGCTTACATTAACACCCATGTTGAATGCCTATTTGATGAAAAGTGGCGTACAAAAGAAAACAAAATTCTATGAATTAACCGAACCTTTTTTTGTTAATTTAAACAAAGGCTATGCTTCATCATTAACTGGATTTTTAAAGAGAAAATGGTTGAGTTTTCCAATAATTTTAGTTTGCATCGGTTTGATAATCTTGTTTTTTAATATTTTGCCCAAAGAAACCGCACCCTACGACGATAGAAGTTTAGGAATTGTAAGTGTAACAACGCCCGAAGGATCAACTTATGAATATACTGATAGATTTATGCAAGATTTATCTAAGTTAATCAACGATTCTATTCCTGAAAAGAAAATTGCTTTGGTAATTACATCTCCAGGATTTTTATCAAATTCTGTCAATACTGGTAGAGTACGGTTGGCATTAGTTGATCCAAGTGAAAGAGAAAAATCGCAAAAACAAATAGTTGATGATTTGAATAAATGGGCAAAAAAATACCCGCAAGCCAAAGTCAATGTTTCCGAACAACCCACAATTGCTGTTAATAGACGTGGTGGTTTGCCTATTCAATATATCATTCAAGCACCAACTTTTGAAAAATTAAGAGAAAAAATTCCACAGTTTATGGAAGAAGCTGGTAAAAATGAAACCTTTTCTAATGTCGATGTGAATTTAAAATTTAATAAACCAGAAATAAATGTCACCATTAATCGTAAAAAAGCAGAAAGTTTAGGAATTTCCGTTTTAGATGTTGCGCAAACATTGCAATTATCATTAAGTGGTCAGCGTTTTGGTTATTTTATGAAAGACGGAAAACAATACCAAGTAATTGGACAATTTGACGAAAAAGACAGAGATGCACCACTCGACTTAACATCGATGTTTGTGAAAAATAAAGAAGGACAACTCATCCAATTAGACAATGTTGTTGATGTTGAAGAACAGAGCAATCCACCACAATTATTTCATAACAATCGTTACATGTCAGCAACTGTTTCGGCTGGTTTGGCACCTGGAAAAAGTATGATTGACGGCATCAATGCAATGGACGAAATAAAAGCAAAAGTTTTGGATGCTTCGTTCACAACCGATTTAGGTGGAGAATCAAGAGATTTTGTCGAAAGTAGTTCTAATACTTCATTTGCATTTGGACTAGCTTTATTGTTAATTTTCTTGATATTAGCTGCTCAATTTGAAAGTTTTATTGATCCATTCATTATAATTTTAACCGTTCCAATGGCGGTTGCTGGTGCCTTATTTTCGCTTTGGTTATTTGGACAAACATGGAATATTTTTAGTCAAATTGGAACAGTAATGCTTATTGGTTTGGTAACTAAAAACGGAATTTTGATAGTTGAATTTGCCAATCAATTACGCGAACAAGGAAAATCGAAATATGACGCTATTTTAGAAGCTTCTGAAGCACGATTAAGACCAATTTTGATGACCAGTTTGGCAATTGCGCTTGGTGCATTGCCTATTGCATTATCACTAGGAGCAGCCTCTGCAAGCCGAATGGGAATGGGAATTGTTATTGTTGGCGGAACCATGTTCTCATTGTTATTAACGCTTTTTATAATACCAGCTATTTATTTGATGTGGTCGAAAGCTAGAAAACATCGCCCAGAATTTGATAATTTAGAAGCATTAGAAAAATAAAATTATGCAACAAATAGGTAAACTACTTTTTCTTATTTTACTAGGATTTTCATCGCAAGCACAGGAAATGCTGAAACTTGAAGATGCTGTTAAAATTGCTTTGGAAAATAATTATGAAATCAAAATTGCTAAAAACAATTTGAAAATTGATGAAACCAATTCAACTGCAGGAAATGCTGGAATGTTACCAAATGTAAATGCCACATTAACCAACAACAATAGTGAATTTAACACCACTCAAGTCCAAGCTGATGGTACTGAGAGAACACTTGATAATGCCATCAATCATAATTTAACTTATGGAATTGGATTAGATTGGACTATTTTTGATGGTATGCGAATGTTTGCACGACGAGAACAACTAAAAGTTTTGCAAAAACAAGGCGAAGCTGAATTAAAACTGGCTATTATTACTAAAATAGGGGATGTTTATGCAACCTACTTTGATTTAGTGCAACAACAACAACAAATAAAAGCGCTAGATACAGCTATCGTAATTTCAAACCAACGATTAACTACTGCTCAAAATAGATATACTATTGGAAAAGCAGCCAAATTAGAAGTATTAAACGCACAAGTCGATTTGAATACCGATGTAAGTTCAAGATTAAAACAACTTGATTTATATCAAAATGCAAAAATTAGATTGAATGAAATTTTGGCAAGAGAAATTGCCACTGATTTTGTAGTTGAAGATAAAATTGCCGTTGATGAAAGCTTAAATTTTGCAGATTTAAAAACTTTAGCCGAAAAACAAAATCCGCAATTGCAAGCTCAAATTTTAGAAAATAATAATGTCGAATTGAATTTGAAACAAGTAAAAGCTGGGCGTTATCCAACCGTAAGAATAAATTCGGGGTATAATTTTACTCGTTCAGAGGCATCGTTAGGGTTTATTACGCAATCATCAGGAAGAGGTTTTGTGTATGGGATTAATGCTTCCGTTCCCATTTTTAGTGGTTTCAATCAAAATCGAAATGAAAAAGTTGCAAAACTTCAAGTTGATAATGCCGATTTTGTTATCAATCAGCAAAAAATAGCTTTACAATCGCAACTGGCAATGGCTTTTCAGAGTTTTCAAACCAATTTAAAACTATCAAAAGTTGAAGAAAAAAATACTGAAATCGCCAAACAAAATCTAGATATTACGCAAGCAAAATTCAAAATTGGCACCATTACTCCTATCGAATATCGTACGGCACAATTAAATTATGTTCAAGCTTTAGTTCGTTATAGCAATGCACAATTTCAAACCAAACTCTACGAAATCAGCTTAAAGGAATTAAGCGGAATACTTGGTTTTTAATGTAATCTATAACAAGTAAGCAAGATTTAATTTCATTTTTGCAAACTATAACGTTTTTTTAGTACTTTTAAATTTTAGAAATTTACCTAAATGTCAATTAAAACATTACTAAATACTCCTGCGCTTACACACGAAAAGTCATTGAAAACTTTGGTCGAAAACCGAACCATTTTTTCATTAGATCATTGTGAATTGAATATTTTTGAAACCTATCAAAAATCAGATTTAGTTCCACTAAAATTCAATGATTTAGTGGTAACAAGTATGCTTCGTGGCAAGAAAACAATGCATCTTTTTGACGAGCCAAGTTTTGAGTATTTGCCAGGAGAAACGGTTATTGTTCCATCCAATGTTGAAATGAAAATTGATTTTCCTGAAGCTTCTAAAGAAAATCCAACGCAATGTATCGCACTTGCCATTGACAATAAAATCATCACAGATACTTTAGATTTTTTAAACGAAAAATATCCAAAAGAAGGAAAAAGCAATCTTTGGAAATTAGATCACGAGAATTATTTTTTTTACAACAATGTTGAATTAGCTGGAACTATTAATAAGTTGATTAAAGAATGCATGGGTAATTCCTTAACCAAAGATGCCATTGCAGACTTGACTTTGCAAGAACTAATCATTAGAATTATACAAACGCAAACTGCCAAACGATTTGACGAAGAAAAATTTATTGATAGTAACAGTCCGATTACACCTTCAATAGAGTTTATAAAGAAAAATATTCGAGAAACTATCAATTTGAAAGACTTAAGCGATAAAGCTTGCATGAGCACCACTTCATTTTACCGCTATTTCAAAAGAGAATTAGGCATGAGTCCGATAGAATATATTTTGAATGAAAAAATAAAATATGCCAAAAAACTATTGAGCAATCCAAATATTCACATCAATGAAGTTTCGTATGCAACTGGTTTTGAGGATTGTAACTATTTTATAAGATTATTCAAAAAATACGAAGGTGTTACACCAAAACAATATCAGTTGATGAATTTTAATTCTTAAGAATTATTTAAAACTACATCTTCCAAATTAGCACTTTCTTCTTCTGTAAACAATCTATAATTCACTTTAAAAGTTTTGCCATAAGGCGTTTCCAATGAAAAACCGCCTGCTCCTATTCCATCAGTTACATCTAAGGTAAAGTGAGCGTGTTTCCAGTATTCAAATAAATCTTTATCTAGCCAAAATTCAAAATCTTTGAGAGTTCCGATACAAACATCTTCGTATCTCAAATAGAATCCGCCTTTTTCAAAACATTGCGGTTGCGTGCCTTCACAACAGCCACCAGCTTGATAAAACATCAAATCTCCAAATTTTTCAGCTAAAAAATCAATTAAATCTAATGCTTTTTGAGTTGCATCTAATCGTTTTATTTTTTCCATATTATCATAAAATTGAAAGCCACGAGTTTCAAATATACTGAATTCGTGGCTTTTTTGATTAACAAACGATTTTATTAAAAGAAACCTAACTTGTTTTTGTTATAAGAAATCAACATGTTTTTAGTTTGACGGTAATGATCTAACATCATTTTGTGATTTTCTCTACCAATTCCAGATTGTTTGTATCCACCAAATGGCGCACCTGCTGGATATGCATGGTATTGATTTACCCAAACACGACCAGCATGAATCGCTCTAGGAACTTGATACAATTCGTGTGCATCACGTGTCCAAACACCAGCACCTAAACCGTACATAGTATCATTTGCAATTTCTAGAGCTTCTTCAGTAGTTTTGAAAGTTGTTACCGCTAAAACTGGTCCAAAAATTTCTTCTTGAAAAATTCTCATTTTGTTGTGACCTTTAAACAAAGTTGGTTGAATGTAGTAACCACCTTCTAAATCGTTGCCCAAATGATTTACACCACCACCACATAATAATTCAGCACCTTCTTCTTTACCTAAATTGATGTATGAAAGAATTTTATCTTTCTGAATTTGAGAAGCTTGAGCACCCATCATTACTGTTGGATCAAGTGGATTTCCAACTTTAATATCTTTTACACGTTGTAATACTCTTTCGATGAATTTATCATATATATCTTCATGAATTAAAAGGCGTGAAGGACAAGTACAAACTTCACCTTGATTAAATGCAAAAAGAACTGCACCTTCAACAGCTTTATCTAAAAAAGCATCATCTTCATCCATAACCGATGGAAAGAAAATATTTGGTGATTTTCCGCCTAATTCAAGTGTTACTGGAATAATATTTTCAGTAGCATATTGCATTACCATTCTACCTGTAGCGGTTGAACCAGTGAAGGCAGCTTTAGCAACTTTAGGGTTAGTTACCAAAGTTCTACCTAATTCTGCTCCAAAACCATTTACAACATTAATAACACCTGCTGGAAGTAAATCTCCAATTATTTCCATCAAAACCATAATAGATATTGGCGTGCTTTCTGCTGGTTTAAGAACCACACAATTTCCTGCTGCTAAAGCCGGTGCAAGTTTCCAAACCGCCATCAAAATTGGGAAATTCCAAGGAATAATTTGTGCTATAACACCAAGTGGCTCATTAATAATAATTGAAACCGTATCTTTATCCAATTCTGTTATAGAACCTTCTTCTGCGCGAATTACACTTGCAAAATATCTAAAATGATCTACCGCTAATGGAATATCGGCATTTATAGTTTCTCTAACAGCTTTTCCATTGTCAAGTGTTTCAACGATAGCGATGTGCTCTAAATTGGCTTCTATTCTATCTGCAATTTTATTTAAGATAATACTTCTTTCTGTTGCAGAAGTTTCACTCCAAGATTTGAATGCATTGTGAGCGGCATCAACAGCCATTTCAATATCCATTTTGGCCGAATGTGCCGCTTTTGCCAATAATTTTCCATCAACAGGTGAAACAACTTCAAAGTACTGACCTGTAGATGGCGCAGTCCATTTTCCGTTGATGTAATTATCATACTTTTCTTTTAATTGTGGTCTTTGAACTAAATTACTCATAATTTTAATTTTTTGATTTATCCAAAAGTAGTTTTAACCAAATTCTTAAAATAGCACTTTTTGTTCAAATTATAGCACAAAATTGTACTATGTAAAATTTTAACAACATTAAATTACATTATACATAAAAATAATGGTAAAAAATAATGATTTTGGTAAAGCAAAAGAAATAATTATTTGACCTAAATATATTTTAAACTAAAAATTACAATACTTATCTTTGCCAACTCTAAAATTATTCGAATACGATGAAGATTTCATACAATTGGTTAAAACAATTTATAAAAATAGACTGGAAATCAGACGAAACAGCAGCACTTCTTACCGATCTAGGACTTGAAGTTGAAGTAGTAGAAAAATACCAATCGGTAAAAGGCGGATTAGAAGGCATTGTAGTTGGGCATGTCCTAACGTGTGTGCAACATCCAAATGCAGACAGATTAAAAGTTACAACAGTTGATATTGGAACTGGAACACCTATTCAAATTGTTTGCGGTGCGGCAAATGTGGCAGCTGGACAAAAAGTTCCTGTTGCTACAATTGGAACAACCTTATATACTAAAGAAGGAGAATCATTTCAAATCAAAAAAGGGAAAATTCGTGACGAAGAAAGCCACGGAATGATTTGTGCTGAAGACGAATTAGGTCTTGGTTCAAGCCATGAAGGAATTATGGTTTTAGATGAAAATTTAAAACCTGGAACTCCAGCTGCAACTGTTTTCAAAATTGAAAATGATGAAGTATTTGAAATTGGTTTAACGCCTAATCGTGCTGATGCCATGAGTCATTTTGGTGTAGCAAGAGATTTGCGCGCTGGATTAATTCAAAGCGGTGTTTCTGTTGAACTTATTACGCCATCGGTTAGCAATTTTAGAGTTGATAAAAGAACTTTAAAAATTGATGTTGATGTAAAAGATGCCAAACTTGCACCAAGATATTGTGGTGTTACAATTTCAGGAATTACTATAAAAGAATCTCCTGAATGGCTTCAAAATAGATTGAAAGCAATCGGATTGAATCCTAAAAATAATATTGTTGACGTTACTAATTATGTTTTACACGAAATTGGTCAACCTTTACATGCTTTTGATGCTTCAAAAATTTCTGGAAAAGTGATCGTGAAAACGGTTCCAACAGGAACAAAATTTACAACTCTAGACGGAATTGAAAGAAGTTTACATGAAGAAGATTTAATGATTTGTGACGAAAAAGGACCAATGTGTATTGCAGGTGTTTTTGGCGGACAAAATTCAGGTGTAACTGAAATAACCAATAATATTTTCTTAGAAAGTGCTTATTTTAACCCAGTTAGTATTCGTAAAACGGCTAAACGTCACACGTTGAGTACCGATTCGTCTTTCCGTTTTGAAAGAGGAATTGATGTGAACTTAACTGAATATGCGTTGAAACGAGCAGCTCTTTTAATTCAAGAAGTTGCTGGTGGTGAAATAACTTCGGATGTGATTGATATTTATCCTAAAAAAGTGGAAGATTTTCCTGTTTTTCTAAATTTTGAAAAAACAGCAAAGTTAATTGGTCAAGAATTACCAAAAGAAATTATCAAAAAGATTTTGGCTTCTCTTGATATTAAAGTTACAAGTGTTACCGATGCTGGTTTAGGAATGATAATTCCATCATATAGAGTTGATGTTCAAAGAGAAATTGATGTAATCGAAGAAATTTTGAGAGTTTATGGATATAACAATATTACTTTCTCAAAAAAATTAAACGCAACTGTTTCTAATTCAAGTAGAACAGAAGATTATAAATTGCAAAATATAATTGCAACACAATTAAACTCGTTAGGTTTTAACGAAATGATGGCCAACTCATTAACATCGCAAGATTACGTTCAACTATCTGAAATGCTGAAAGAAGAACATAACGTTACAATGCTAAATCCTTTGAGTAACGATTTGTCAACAATGCGTCAATCATTGCTTTTTTCTGCTTTAGAAGCGGTTTCATACAATATAAATAGAAGAAATTCAGACTTAAAATTGTTTGAGTTTGGTAAATCGTACCATAAATTAGAAGAAGGTTTTGTTGAAAACAAGCATTTATCGTTAACCGTTTCTGGAAATAGAAATGCAGAAAGTTGGACCAATCCTCAAGCAAAATCAGATTTCTTTTTATTCAAAAGTTATGTAACTTCTATCCTATCACGTTTGGGAATTGAAAAAACAAAAAACCAACCCGTAACTTCAGATGTTTTTGCAGAAGGAATTGCTTTGACTGTTGGAGCCGAAACTTTGGTTGAATTTGGAACATTAAAAAAATCAATTCTAAAACATTTCGATATCAAACAAGAAGTGCTTTATGCCGATTTTAATTGGGCAAGTGTTTTGAAATTGGTTTCTACCAAAATCAAGTTTACTGATATTCCTAAATATCCCGAAGTTCGTAGAGATTTAGCCTTATTAGTAGATGATGCTGTTGCCTTTGAATCGGTTTTTAAAATTGCTATTCAAACTGAAAAAAGTTTGTTGAAAGACATTAATTTATTTGATGTTTACCAAGGTAAAAATTTACCTGAAGGTAAAAAATCGTATGCGGTAAGTTTTACCATTCAAGATAATTCAAAAACCTTAACCGATGAGCAAATCGACAAGGTAATGAACAAATTACAGAAGAATTTCGAAAATGAATTAGGCGCTGTTTTGCGTTAATTATTGAAAACAAAAAACATGTCAAATATTTATTTAGGTTACCATTTTACAGTTGAACCAAAAGAACTTGGTTCGGAAATTCTTGTTGCTGAATTAGGCGAAAAACCTTTTGAAAGTTTCATTGAAACCGAATTTGGAATTACAGCTTACATCCAAAAAGATTTGTGGAGTGAAGCTATTCTGGAAGATATTTATATTCTAAATTCACCTGAATTTACTATTTCGTACAAAGTAGAAGAAATTGATCAAGTGAACTGGAATGAAGAATGGGAAAAAAACTTTGAGCCAATTGATGTTGATGGAAAATGTCATGTAAGAGCACCTTTTCATCCAAAAACTGATGCAGAATTTGACATAGTTATCGAACCAAAAATGAGTTTCGGAACTGGTCACCACGAAACAACGCACATGATGATTCAACATCTTCTAGAAATGGAAGTTGCGGATATGAAAACACTTGATATGGGTTGTGGAACAGCAATTTTAGCTATTTTAGCCGAAATGAAAGGCGCAAAACCTATTGATGCTATTGATATTGACAATTGGTGTTATTTGAATTCGATTGAAAACTGTGAAAGAAACAATTGCAGCCACATTTCAGTCTATGAAGGTGAAGCAGCTCTATTGGCTGGTAAGAATTATGATTTAATTATAGCGAATATTAACCGTAATATTTTGCTAAACGACATGCAAGCTTATGTTGATTGTTTAAACCCGAACGGAATTCTTTTGCTAAGTGGTTTTTACAATGAAGACATTCCGTTTATAGATGCTTCTTGCACCGAAAAAGGATTGAAATACGCTAAGAAATTTGAAAGAAACAATTGGGTTTCATTAAAATACCATAAATAACTTTTAAACTTATAACCTTTTAAACTTATAAACTAAAAGTATGAGTACAATAGAAAAAGTTCAAGAAGAAGTTGCAGTAGAAGAATTAGTTGGAATTAACAACGAAATTGTGCTGTACAATGATGATGTCAATACTTTTGATCATGTAATAGACACTCTAATCAGAGTTTGTGATCATACGTCTGAACAAGCGGAGCAATGTGCTATATTAGTTCATTACAAAGGAAAATGCACTGTAAAAACAGGCTCATACGACGAACTAAAACCAAAATGCACACAGTTACTCGAAGCTGGATTAAGTGCTGAAATAGTTTAAACTAAAATCAAAAAATAAATCCATAAAAAAAGCTCTGAATTTCTTCAGAGCTTTTTCTTTTTTAAGGGTGGCTGACCGGGTTCGAACCGGCGACCCTCGGCACCACAAACCAATACTCTAACCAGCTGAGCTACAACCACCATGTATAAATACGGGTGCAAATATACTATTAAACTTTACGTTTACAAAGAAAAAAGTGAAAAATTTATCTCAAATCGCTTAAACTATTGACAGTCAAATATCTTTCAACCGTATAGCCTTCGGCACTTTCTACTCCTACTATTCTACCTAAATCTTGAGCTCTGTAGCGAACACTATCTAAAAAGTTTTTGGAACTAATTGGCGATTCAGGTTCTTTTGAATTTGGGTCATAAAACTGAGAACTGTAAGCCAAAATTGATTGTTCTTTAATATCCATAAAACCTGTAATATCAACCACAAAATCTGGTTCTAAAACTTTCCATTGAATATAATGATAAACTACTTTTGGTCGCCAAGCTTCTTGATTTACACCATCTAATTGTGTTTCAATTCTTCTTAAACCCGATAAAAAACATGCATCTGAAACCAATCTACTTCCTTTTGAATGGTCAATATGTCTGTCATCGATTGCGTTGCACAATACAATTTCAGGTTTGTATTTACGAATCATTTTGATAACTTCAAGTTGGTGTTTTTCATCATTTATAAAAAAACCATCACGCATATTCAAGTTTTCTCTAACATGAACTCCTAGAATTATGGCAGCATTGGCAGCTTCAATATCACGAATTTCAGCCGAACCACGCGTTCCTAATTCACCACGAGTCAAATCGACAATCCCAACTTTTCTTCCAAGAGAAATTTCTTTGGCAATAGTTCCACTACAACTCAACTCAACATCATCAGGATGCGCGCCAAAAGCCAATATATCTAACTTCATATTTTATAACTTTATTTTTATACTTCGTAACTCGTATTTTGTATCTCCTTACCTCTACAACACTTTTTTCATCGTCATAGACTTATTCACTGTTTCCAAATATTCATTTTCAGGAATACTATCTTTGGTTATACCGCCGCCAATAAATAATGTCGCTTCAGCCATTTCGCCATTAGGTAATAGTTCGATTTTCATGCATCTTAAATTTACAAATAAATCAAACTTTAAATCTTCCCAAGTTAGGAAATTTTTGTTCCATTCACCCATAAAACCAGTGTAGAATTCCCTGTCATAGCCTTCATTTTCGATTATAAATTTTTTTGCTATTTCTTTTGGAAACCCACAAACAGCTGGAGTTGGATGCAAAGATTCAATAATTTTATCTAAATCAAAAATGTTGGTAATCTTGGCTTCAATATCAGTTTTTATGTGTGCCAAATTACCTGCCCGTTGTGTAAACGGGCTTGAAACAGAGACATTAGTAACATATTTTTGCAAACTTTTTACAATAAAATCTGTTACGATTTGTTGTTCTTGTGTTTCTTTTTCTTTCCAGCTAACTTTATTATTTTCAGGAAATAACTGCGTTCCAGCTAATGCAACGGTTTTAATCACATCATTATCAACTTTTAAAAATTGTTCTGGTGATGCTCCCATCCACAAACCAATTTCGGGATGATAAAAACAATACTTGAAAGCCGTTTCATAATTTTGAATTAAATTATAAAAGGTGGTTTCAATATCAAATTTTCTGATGGCAACTTTTTCTTTTCGAGATAAAACTACTTTTTCAAATTCATTATTTTTAATAGCATCTATTCCTTTTTGAATAAGGTTTTCATAGTTTCTTTTTACTTCATCATCAATTTCATTTCGGCGATTTTTTTGAAGAAAAAAAGTGGAATCATCAACTATTTCAACAATAACATTGGAATTATTTTTTGGAATTAAACAACTTGATTTTCCATCAAATGAAGTGAAAATAAAACCACTTGTGTTTGTTTTACTAACCTTTTGATACGAATTATCATGTTGCAAAAGCGCAATTATTCGATTAGAACTTGGTTTGCAATAAACAGCAAAAGGCAAATTGTTTTCAAATTGAACTTTTATTTTGTTGAATAATTCGCTCATCGTCCTTTGCTTGGTAAAATCATATTTGTTAATTTACATAACGATATTAATCTGTCTGCTTCATCTACAATTCTAATTTCCCAAAGATGAATACTTGCTCCTTTATGAAGAATTTTAGCTGTCGCTGTAACCATTCCTTCTCTCTTACTTCTAACATGATTAGCAGAAATTTCAATGCCTCGTACTTCTTGTTTTTCAGGATTGACAAACATAATAGATGCAGCACTACCAACACTTTCAGCTAAGGCAACACTTGCTCCACCATGCAATAAACCCATTGGTTGATGCACTCTTGAATTTACAGGCATTGTAGCAACTAAAAAATCTTCGCCGGCATCAATATATTCAATTTCTAATGTTTCCATCAAGGTATTTTTAGACCATTCATTGCAAAGTTGGAGCATTTTTTCTTTATCAAAACTCATTGATTCATATTTTTGCGTAAAAATAAAACATATTTAGGTAAAATTGCTAGACTAAAAAAGTTTAATTAACGTTATTATGATTGATTTTCTAATTATCTATTTATTTACTATTTTTACACAAATTCAAAATTTATATGCGTAATTCAATAATTATACTTCTTTTCGGTCTATTTATTAGTCTAACATCTTGTAGAACCGACTTTGAAACAGTTCCAAGTACCGGAGGTTTAGAGTTTTCAGCCAAAACGGTTTATTTGGATACTATTTTTGCAAACATTGGTTCAAGTACCTATCAATTAAAAGTTTATAATAGAAGTAACAATGATATTAGAATTCCTGAAATTAAATTAGGTAAAACTGATTCTAAATACAGAATTACAGTTGATGGAATGACTGGAAAAAACAACCGTTCCTTTGAAAATGTTGAATTATTAGCCAATGATAGTTTATATATTTTTATTGAAACTACAGTAAATATTACTGAAACTGAATCTGATTTTACTTATAATGACAAAATTCTTTTCGATGTTGGAACTAATCAACAAAGCGTTGATTTAGTGACCTTAGTTCGAGATGTCATTTTTATTAAACCAAATAGAGATTTAAATACTAAATTATATGAAACAATAAGCGTAAATGGTTTTGTTGATGATGAAGATAAACCTTTAAGAGGTCATACTTTAGTTGGTGATGAGCTTATTTGGAAAAAAGACAAACCCTATGTTGTTTATGGAAATGCTGTCGTTCCGAATGGTTCAACATTGATTATTGAACCTGGAGCACAAGTATATTTTCATTATGGAGCAGCATTGATTGTTGATAATGGTGCCAAAATTGATATTCAAGGAGAATTAAATGAAACTGACTCTGAAGGGAATATTACTAATCGTAGAGAAGTTACTTTTGAAGGTGATCGATTAGAGCCAATTTATGAAAATGTTCCCGGGCAATGGGGAACAATTTTTATTTTATCTGGTTCTGCATCTGGTATTACTAATGAAATTGATTATTTAACTTTAAAAAATGCAACTGTAGGTCTATTTGTTCTTTCTAATATTAATAATAACACTCCTAACTTAGTAATCAAAAATTCACAAATTTATGATTGCTCCGATTTTGGAATTTTAGCAAGAAAATCAAATATAACTGGAAGTAATCTTGTAATAAATACTGCTGGTCAAGCTTGTTTAGGTGCAACTTTAGGCGGAAGTTATGATTTCATACATTGCACATTTAATAACAACTGGAATAGCACAACTCAAGTAGCAATCATAATTAATGATTATTTTGAAACAAAAACAGAAATATATTATAGTAATTTAGTAAAAGCTGATTTTAAAAACTGCATTATTTATGGAAATAACAATATTGAATTGTCTATTGAGAAAAAATTAGCAGAAATTTTTAATCCTAAATTTGAAAATTGTTTGGTGAAATTTAATGAAATCAATACTCAATTAGCTTCAAATACATATTATAATGATGTTCGTAACCAACAATTGGGAAATATAAAAAATAAGGATCCAAAATTTCTAAATTTGAATAGAAACATATTAAAAATTATGGAGGATTCTCCTGCAATTGGGAAAGCTAACCCCTTATATTCAACATTTTCAGACATTCTCAATCATCCAAGACCTACAGTTGGAAGCACAAATTCTGATATCGGTGCCTATCAGTTTATAGCTGAATAAAAAAATATTTATATTTTTATAATTAAATCGTCATCATTAAAATGGCTATTTTTCATTTTCTATAAATTGTCAAAAACTCGTTAAAAACTATTTATTTCTTATTTGGCACTACATACAATTTAACCTAAATTTGCACCACAACATCGTATAGTCAAGTCAATGACTTGTCTCTACCGCAACAACACAACACAATGATTCACTTTTTCGGAAACGAAACCGCTACTGTTTTTGCTGTGCAAACGCACAATGAACTTTCGGCAGAAACTATCTCAAAATTAAATTGGTTATTTGGCAACGCACATAAAATAAATAAATCCGTACTTGCGGATTTTTTTGTTGGTCCACGTGCCGCAATGGTTACGCCTTGGAGTACCAATGCTGTTGAAATTACTCAAAATATGGGAATCGAAGGCATCATCAGAATTGAAGAATTCGAAAAAGTATCTGGTGACTTTTCGGATTTTGATCCTATGCTTTCGCAAAAATATACAGAGTTAAATCAAGATATTTTTACTATTAACATTCAACCAGAAGCGATTTTGGAGATAGAAGATATTTCATCTTACAATAAACAAGAAGGTTTGGCTTTAAATGATGAAGAAGTAATTTATTTAGAAAATCTATCTAAAAAACTAAACAGAAAACTTACGGATTCAGAGATTTTTGCGTTTTCACAAGCCAATTCCGAACATTGTCGTCATAAAATTTTCAACGGAACATTTATCATTGATGGCGTTGAAAAAGAAACTTCTCTTTTCAAATTGATTAAGAAAACATCTTCTGAAAATCCGAACGATATTGTTTCGGCTTATAAAGATAATGTGGCTTTTGTAAAAGGTCCGAAAGTGACACAGTTTGCTCCTAAAAGTGCTGACAAACCTGATTTTTACCAAGAATCAGCATTTGATTCTGTACTTTCTTTAAAAGCAGAAACCCATAATTTCCCAACAACTGTTGAACCTTTTAATGGTGCTGCAACTGGTTCTGGTGGAGAAATTAGAGATAGATTAGCTGGTGGACAAGGTTCACTTCCTTTAGCTGGAACTGCGGTTTACATGACATCGTATTCAAGGTTGACTAACAATCGAAAATATGAAGAAGCTATGGCAGAACGTCCTTGGTTGTATCAAACGCCAATGGATATTTTGATAAAAGCATCTAACGGAGCTTCCGATTTTGGAAATAAATTCGGTCAACCTTTGATTACTGGTTCGGTTTTGACTTTTGAACATAATGAGCAAAACAGAAAACTTGGTTACGATAAAGTAATCATGCAAGCGGGTGGAATTGGTTACGGAAAATTAGATCAAGCCATAAAAAAGAAACCGCAAGAAGGTGATAAAATCGTAATTCTTGGTGGTGAAAATTATAGAATTGGAATGGGTGGAGCTGCGGTTTCGTCTGCTGATACTGGTGCATTTGGTTCTGGAATTGAATTGAATGCTATTCAACGTTCGAATCCTGAAATGCAAAAACGTGCTGCCAATGCCATTCGTGGATTGGTAGAAAGCGATAACAATCCGATTGTTTCTATTCACGATCACGGTGCTGGTGGACATTTGAATTGTTTGTCTGAATTAGTAGAAGAAACTGGCGGATTAATTGATTTAGATAAATTGCCTGTTGGTGATCCAACGCTTTCTGCTAAAGAAATTATTGGTAACGAATCACAAGAACGTATGGGATTGGTTATTGGTAAAAAAGATATCGAAACGCTTCAAAAAATTGCTGACAGAGAACGTTCTCCAATGTATCAAGTTGGTGATGTTACTAACGACCATCGATTTACTTTTGAGTCGAAAACTACTGGTGCAAAACCAATGGATTATGCCTTGGAAGACTTTTTCGGAAGTTCGCCAAAAACGATTATGACTGACAAAACTATTGTTAGAAATTATAGTGATTTAGCCTATTCTCAAGAAAATATTCCATTGTATTTAGAAGAAGTTTTAAAACTAGAAGCTGTTGCTTGTAAAGATTGGTTGACCAATAAAGTGGATCGTTGTGTTGGTGGAAAAGTAGCCAAACAACAATGCGCTGGACCCTTACAATTGCCATTGAATAATGTTGGTGTGATGGCATTAGATTATAATGGTAAAGAAGGAATTGCAACTTCTATTGGGCACGCTCCTATTTCGGCATTGATTGACCCAAAAGCTGGAAGTAGAAATGCGATTGCGGAAGCTTTATCAAACATCGTTTTTGCTCCTTTAAAAGACAATTTGAAATCGGTTTCACTTTCTGCTAACTGGATGTGGGCGTGTAAAAATGAAGGTGAAGATGCAAGATTGTATGAAGCAGTTGAAGCTTGCTCAGAATTTGCTATCGAATTGGGAATCAATATTCCGACTGGAAAAGATTCGCTTTCTATGAAACAAAAATATCCGAATGATGAAGTAATTGCTCCAGGAACTGTGATTATTTCGGCTGCTGGAAATTGTTCAAATATTACTAAAGTGGTGGAACCAGTTTTACAAAGAAACAAAGGTTCGATTTACTACATCAATTTATCACAAGATGATTTTAAATTGGGTGGAAGTTCGTTTGCTCAAACCTTAAATAAAATTGGTTCAGAAACTCCAACGATTAAAGATGCTGCATTTTTCAAGAAGGCATTTAATACTATTCAAGATTTAATAAAAGATAGACAAATTGTTGCAGGACACGATATTGGAAGCGGTGGATTAATCACAACTTTATTAGAAATGTGTTTTGCTGATGTGAATTTGGGTGCTAAAATTTCTTTTGATGCTTTCAAAGAAAAAGATTTAGTCAAAATTCTATTTGCAGAAAATATCGGAATTGTGCTTCAAGCAAAAGACGATGCTGTTTTTGAAAAAGCATTTGAAGGAATGGAGATTTTCAAGATTGGTTCGGTTGAAAGTTCTGATGTTTTAGAAATTGATAGTTTCAAGTTTCAGGTTTCAAGTTTCAGAAAAAATTGGTTTGAAACCTCTTTCCTACTCGACCAAAAACAAACCAAAAATAACAAAGCTAAAGAGCGTTTTGATAATTTAGGTCAACAAGCTTTAGCATATAAATTTCCTACTCATTTTACAGGATTGAAACCTGTGATTGATACAACAAAACCTCGTCCGAAAGCAGCTATTATTCGTGAAAAAGGAAGTAATTCTGAGCGTGAAATGGCAAATGCAATGTACTTAGCTGGATTTGATGTAAAAGACGTTCACATGACCGATTTGATTTCGGGAAGAGAAACTTTGGAAGACATTCAGTTTATTGGAGCTGTTGGTGGATTCTCAAATTCGGATGTTTTGGGTTCGGCTAAAGGTTGGGCTGGAGCATTCAAATACAACGAAAAAGCAAACATTGCTATGAAAAAATTCTTTGAGCGTGAAGATACTTTATCAGTTGGAATTTGCAATGGATGTCAGTTGTTTATGGAATTAGAATTAATCAATCCGGAACATGAAGTTCATGGAAAAATGCATCATAACGATTCACACAAACACGAAAGCGGTTTTACATCGGTAACGATTCAAGAAAATCATTCGGTGATGTTAAATACCTTAGCTGGAACAACTCTTGGAGTTTGGATTTCGCATGGTGAAGGAAAATTCAAATTGCCTTACACTGAAGAAAAATACAATATCGTTGCCAAGTATGCTTATGAAGGCTATCCAGCTAATCCAAATGGTTCCGATTTCAATACGGCAATGCTATGCGACAAAACTGGAAGACATTTGGTCATGATGCCACACATTGAGCGTTCAACATTTCCTTGGAATTGGGCATATTATCCAACCGATAAAAAAGATGAAGTATCGCCTTGGATTGAAGCTTTTGTCAATGCAAGACTTTGGATTGAGAAAAAATAATTCAATTAGAAATAAATTTGTATTTTTACTTCAATAATCTCATTTTCAAATAAATGAAAAATAAGTTATTTTTTCTTTTTTCAGTTTTGCTAATGGCATGTTCTTCAAATGACGATACAAATCCTATCGAAGTTGAGAAAAGAAGCTTTTATATGGGTGTCACGCCATGGCCAGCCGATTTCACAATAGACGAAGTAAATAAATCATACGAATTTATCAATACCAATTGTGATATTGTTTCGCATCATTTTGATGACGGAATTCCGTATCAAGAAGCTTTTACCAATACTACTATGCCAGCCGAATTTGTACAAGATATTCAAACACGAAAAAATAAAACGGCAGTTGGTAAAAAAGTTTTCTTAAGTATTTCAGCACTAGATTTAAATAGAATTCAAAAAGCACGTTATTACGAAAAATCAACTGTTTCCGCAGCAATTAAAAACCAATGGATACAATTGCCTTTTACAAATCCTGATTTAATTTCAGCTTATGTAAATTATGTAAATTATCTAATGGACGAATTTAATCCAATATATGTAAACTTTGGAGTTGAAAGCAATGCCGTAACATGGAATTCGGTAAATTTTAATGATTATAAATACTTTCTTTCACAAGTATATCAGCAATTTAAAGCTACTCACCCAACTATTCCATTTATGGTCAGTTTTATGGTTGATGAATCTACTGAAGGTTATAATTATGCAAGTCAATTAGTTCAATATACAGATTTTATTGCTTTAAGCGCTTATCCTTATGTAGTCGTAAGTTCATCTGCAAATGGCAATACAAATCCTGCCAATTTTCCGGCTAACTTTTTTGAGAAATTTATAAATCTTTCTTCAACCAAACCTTTAGTTTTTGCAGAAACTGGTTATATAGCTGAGAATCTTGTTGTTCCTTCATTCAATTTAAATAAAACAGGAACAGCTGAATGGCAAAATGAATATTTAAAAAAAATCACACAACTTTGCCAAGACAAAAAGGCAAAAATGTTAATCTGGTTTTGCCACAAAGATTATGATGCTGCCATTGTGACTATTCAAAATTTAGGGCTTTACCAAGATTTATTTCTGCTTTGGCGAGATACAGGTTTTATTGATCAAAATGGAAATGCGAGGCCATCTTTTTACACTTGGAAAAGTTGGTTAAACAAAACTAAAACCGAATAATACGCTACTTTTTATATTTTATTAAAAGTTCGTTTCATAAAAACTTTATATTTGTGTCAAAAATCACAACTATATTAGTATGAAAAAGTTACTTTTTATTTTATTCATAATTCCTTTTACTCTTATTTCACAAACAAAAATTGAAAAATACCATAGAGCAAAAATTACCTATAATTCAATTGAAAATCTTAAAAAATTAGACAAATTAGGCATTGCAATTGATCACGGAATTCATAAAAAAGGTTACTTTATAATTTCTGATTTTTCTGAAACTGAAATTCAACTTGCAAAAAACATTGGTTTAAATGTTGAAATAGAAATTGAAGATGTTTCAAATTATTATGCCAATCAAAATAAAAATCCACAAACTTTTTCTCCTGAAAATACTAGTTGTTTAAATTCAGCAACTGATTACATTACACCTTCTAACTATAGTAACGGTTCGATGGGTGGCTATTTAACTTATCCGGAAATGCTTCAACATCTAGATAATATGCACACTTTGTATCCAAATTTGATTACTGCACGAGATAATGTTGGAACATTTACAACGCAAGAAGGAAGACATTTGCAATGGGTAAAAATTACCAATAATCCATTGGTTTCTAACACAAAACCACAAGTTTTATATACTGGTGTACATCATGCTAGAGAGCCTATTTCGTTGTCAGAAACGATATTTTATATGTGGTATTTACTAGAAAATTACACTACTAATAGCGAAATAAAAAATATTGTTGACAATACCGAAATGTATTTTATTCCAGTTATAAATCCAGACGGTTATATTTATAATGCAACAACAAATCCTAGTGGTGGCGGAATGTGGCGAAAAAACAGACATGTTTATGATGATGGAACATTTGGAACCGATAACAATAGAAATTATGATTACTGGGTAAATGGCGATTCAAACCAAAGTATTTGGAATACTACAGGAATTTCGGCATCATCAACTGGTGAAACTTATCCAGGAACAGCACCTTTTTCTGAACCTGAGACACAAGCAGTGCAGTTTTTTGTAGAAAACCATAATTTCAAAGTTGCACTTAACGCACATACTTTCAGCAATCTTATTTTATACCCTTATGGTTATGAACTAAATACACCAAGCCCTGACGATTTGCTTTTTCAGAAATTGTCTAAAGCTATGGTTGCAGAAAATGGATTTACCAATCAAATTTCATCTGAATTATATGCAGCTTCAGGTGATTCTGATGATTGGATGTATGGGCAAGCTTTTAATCATTCCAAAATTTTTGCTTTTACGCCCGAAATTGGTTCTTCGTTTTGGCCAGCTAATTCAGAAATAATTCCACTTTGTAAAAAAATGATGTTAACAAATATTACTGCTGCAAAATTTGTTTTAGATAATACAAATATAGTAGATACTGCACCAAAATATACAGGAAATACGGCATTAGCAAACGCAACATTCGAATTGACTAAACTTGGATTGTCTGATAACGGAAACTATACAGTTACACTCAATCCAATATCATTCAATATAACAACAGTTGGAGTGCCATTTCAAGTTTCTAATATGGCCAACATGGATGTTGTAAATGGAACAATTGAATATACACTTGCAAATGGAACAACCAGCGGAGATTTAATAGAGTATGAATTAATAGTAGACAACGGTACTTTTACTAACAAAATACTTGTTACCAAGAGATTTGGAGTTTTACAACCAATTCTAAATGACAATTGCGCTTCTACAGCAAATTTTACAGGAAATACTTGGGCAATAACATCTTTAGCCTATGTTTCACCATCAACATCTATAACTGATTCTCCAAATGGAAATTACAATAATAATCAAACAAAAATCTTATCACTTACCAATCCTATTAACTTAGTTGGTTTGACAGGAGCAACAATTTCGTTTGCAGCAAAATGGGATTTGGAAAATAATTGGGATTATGTTCAGTTTCAAATTTCAACTGATAATGGTGCTACATGGAATTCTCAATGTGGAAAATATACCAACGAAGGAACAAGTTCTCAGGCTATTGGACCATTATTTGACGGAACACAATTGAATTGGATAACCGAAGAAATTGATTTGTCTGACTATATTGGGCAAACCATTAAAGCTCGATTCCGTTTTAAATCGGATGGTTTTGAAACAGCAGATGGGTTCTATTTTGATGATTTCAAAGTAAATCTTTTAGATAACACAACACTTTCAGTAGCTAATGAAACTCAAGTTAGTCAATTCGGAATTTATCCAAATCCAGCGAATTCATTTCTGAAAGTAAATACTAGCAATGAAAATTATTCAATCGAAATTTATAATTCACAAAGCCAATTAGTTTTCAAAAAAGAAAATAATATTGGTGCTAATGAAATTTCAATTTCAGATTTATCTTCAGGCATTTACTATATAAAACTGAAAGCTGATGGCATTAATGAAATGAAAAAAGTAGTGAAGAAATAATTATTCTTTCGATTTTTGTTTTTTGTAATTGTGCAAATAATCTCCTTTTGGTTTTCCTAAATCAAATGAACTAAATTTGGTTAAAACCCTCGTAGATGTTCTAGCTTCTTCAGGCAACCAATTTTCGTATTCAATACGGTAAATAGCAGAATACATTTCGGCACGACCAACACCATGATAACAATGAATTAATACCGGATAATTATCAGGATTATCCATGATTTTGAAAAAAGTATCTAAATTTTCTTGTTTAGGTACTTGGTCAGAACCATTATTGAAATAATTTACACCTTCAATTTTGGCAACTGCTTCTTTTTCGGCTGTTAATTCTGCTGGAATTTCAGGATTATTCACATCATCTCCAGTTCCTGGAAAACGCAGGTCGACTATACTTTTTATTTTGTATTCTTTCACATAATCGGCAATTTCATCTGGCGGTATTACACCACTTTTATAAACTTTTCCTTTTGTAATTGTTTCGAAATTATGGTTGATGTTCATATCATACACATACTTTCCAACAGCAATTAAAACAAATATTGAAACTCCAACTAGTATTTTCCTTTTTAAACTCATTAGTTCTCTGATGTTAATTTTTTATCAATCACTCTATTCATATAATCCTGATATAATGCTTTGAATTGTAATTCAATAGCATTCATTTCTTCATTCTTATATTTAATCAAATTTTTTGTCAATCCTCTATCATTGATAGTATAAAATCCAACTGCATTTGCTCCGTCAAAAGTACAAATATAATTTCCTTTCATAAAGGTATGAAGATTTCCTGTAGAGTTTACCACAAATCGTTTGGAAATGTCTTTATCTACCAAGCTATTGCCCCAACTTCTAAAAGGTTTTTTGTATCCAATTAAGTCTAAAACAGTTGGATAAATATCAATTTGCTGTGCCAAATTCATATCAACTCCAATCAAGTCGCTATTTGGTTTATAAAACAAAATAGGTACTGCAAATCTGCTAACAGGCTTGCTATACTCATCATAATAAACTAAATTTCCATGATCTGCTACCATTACAAAAAGTGTATTGTCATACCATTTTGTCTTTTTAGCTTCCTCAAAAAAACGTTTAATGGCATAATCAGTATATTCAGCGCATTTATGCATCGGAATTTGACCTTCTTTGAACTTGTTTTTGTATTTTTCAGGAATAATATAAGGTTCATGTGAGGAAACAGTAAAAACAGTAGCAAAAAAAGGTGCTTGTTCTTGACTTAATTTTTGATTCATAAATTGTAAAAAAGGTTCATCCCAAATTCCCCAAAAACCATCAAATTCTTCGTCATTATTAAATTCTGTTCTTCCGTAATAATTATCAATTCCAAGAATATTTCCAAAACCTAAAAATCCCATCGAACCATTGGCTGCACCATGAAAAAAAGAAGTTTTGTAACCAACATTTTCTAATGTTGAAACCAATGATTCAATTTTTTGTTTCGGAAATGGCGATGAAGTAAATCCGTCTTTAAAAGTCGGAATTCCTGCCAAAATAGAAGACATTCCGTGAATAGATTGTCTTCCGTTAGCATACGCATTTGGAAAAATCAAACTGTGTTGTGCTAACGAATCGATAAAAGGAGAATGGCTTTCGTAATTTGGAATTTTCAGCCATTTATTGAAAGCACCCGAATATTCTCTTGCATAACTTTCTATAATAAAAAGTACAACATTAGGCTTTGTCTCTGAATGATTGTTATATTGTTTTATAGGTTCTACTTTTTCGGCAATAACCTTTGGTGTAACGTCAGCAAAATTAGTTTTCTTAAAATTATTACTAAATAATGTTCTGATAATGGCAAAAGGTGTGTTTAAAACAATATCTGCATGCGATACTTTTTTTACATGTTTACTTGCATCTACTAAGTTAATCGGACGAGTAGATTTACTAAAATCTCCACCGCGAATACCACCAATTATCATTGCAGCAACTAACAAAAATCCGAAAAGAGAAAACCCAAAATAATGCACTTTTTTGGCAGGAATAGTAGCTACAACTCTTACTCTTTTATATAAATAAATCCATAAAAAAGACATGACAAAAAATAAAAGAAATACATGCCAATAATCAACTACAAAACTTGAAAATAAAGTAGTCAAATTAGTTTCGTGCTTTACAACATCTAAAGCCGCAACGGTTGTTCTTGATTGTGTATACTTATAATAGATAAAGTCAACAAAATTGAAAGAATATGCTAATAGATTGGAAGCAAAGTACAAATAAAATAAATACCTCTGATAATTTTGGGAGGTGTTTTTCCAAAATGGTAAAATCGAAAATAGAATAAATACTAAATTAATGTAAAGTATAGCTGTTGTATCAAATGCTAAACCATAATAACTCAAAGCAAAAAAGTCACTAACCGAATCAACTTTCAAAAAATTTTGATTATAAAAATAAAATAAAACCCGAGCTATCATATAAAATAAATAAGCTAAACCTATTCTGTAAAACAGCACTTTATATTCGTTATATCTTGGTAGTTTATTCATTCAATAGAGATTATTTATTTTGCAAAAATACTAAATAGTGAAAGGAAATTTTAAAATATATTGTTAATCTATATTTATTTAATTAATTTGCATAAAAATAACAATTAAATGAGCAAAATCACTCGCCTTTTTGACTTTCCATATTATCAATTAAGCAAAAATAACAAGCCTGACAGTTTGGTTACCAAATATAATGGACAATGGATAAAAACATCAACACAAGAATATGTTGATATGTCAAATACCATTTCAAGAGCACTTTTGCGCTTAGGTGTTCAAAAAAACGATAAAATAGCCGTTATTTCTACTACAAATAGAACCGAATGGAATATTATGGATATTGGTATTTTGCAAACTGGTGCACAAAATGTTCCCATCTATCCAACAATCTCTGAAGAAGATTATGAATATATCCTAAACCATTCAGAATCAAAATATTGTTTTGTTTCTGATGAAGTTGTATTTAACAAAGTCAAAGCTATACAAAAGAATGTTCCGACGCTTATTGAAGTGTACTCATTTGATGAAATTGCAACTTGCAAGAACTGGAAAGAAGTTCTCGAATTAGGAAAAGATACAAGCAATCAAGATGTAGTTGAAGATAGAAAAAACAATGTAAAACCTGAAGAATTAGCAACAATAATCTATACTTCAGGAACAACAGGAAAACCAAAAGGTGTAATGCTTTCACATAACAATATCGTTGCAAATGTGCTTGGAAGCGAAAAAAGAATACCGTTTGAAGATGGAAAATCTGTGGCTTTGAGTTTCTTGCCCATTTGTCACATATTAGAAAGAATGGTGCTTTATTTGTATCAATATTATAGCGTTTCCATTTATTTTGCAGAATCTATTGAAAAATTAAGTGAAAATATAAAAGAAGTTAAACCAACTGTAATAACTGCGGTTCCAAGACTTTTAGAAAAAGTTTATGATAAAATTTATTCCAAAGGAAATGATCTTACTGGAGTCAAAAAGAAATTATTTTTTTGGGCGTTAGATTTAGGATTCAAATATGAACCTTATGGAGTGAATGGTTTATGGTACGAATTGCAATTAAAATTAGCTAGAAAACTAATTTTTAGCAAATGGAAAGAAGGTTTAGGTGGAAATCTAAGCCTGATGGTTTCTGGTAGTGCAGCATTACAACCAAGACTGGCAAGAGTTTTTGCAGCCGCTGAAGTTCCAGTAATGGAAGGTTATGGTTTAACCGAAACTTCTCCTGTAATAGCTGTAAATGACATGAGAAATCACGGATTTAGAGTTGGAACTGTTGGTAGAGTCATAGACAATGTTGAAGTTAAAATTGCCGAAGACGGCGAAATTC
>NZ_JAPZSP010000004.1 GCF_027531705.1 Flavobacterium sp.
TTTAACCACGAAGACCACGAAGTTTTTACACGAAGTTCACTAAGATTTGTGTTCTTTGTGCCTTCTTTGTGTCCTTTGTGGTAAAATCAATCCCAAATTTACTAAAATTAAATTAATATGAAATGTTTAAGGTGTCTTTCATATTTTAACCACGAAGACCACGAAGTTTTTACACGAAGTTCACTAAGATTTGTGTTCTTTGTGCCTTCTTTGTGTCCTTTGTGGTAAAATCAATCCCAAATTTACTAAAATTGAATTAACTTTGATTTTCAAATCTGAAAAAACATGAAAAAATATCTCTTCTTATTTTTGGTTATTACTAGTTGTGCTTCGGTTCAAAATATAGATTCTGAAAAAAATAAAATTACTACAATTCTTGATAATTGGCACAAAGCAGCCGCAAATGCAGATTATAATGGCTATTTTGATGCTATGACAGAGAATTCCATTTTTATTGGAACTGACGCAACCGAGAATTGGAATAAAGAGGCTTTTCAAAAATTTGCCAAACCTTATTTCGATAAAGGAAAAACTTGGAATTTTACCGCTCTTGAAAGAAATATTTACTTCAGCAAAGATGGCAAAACAGCTTGGTTTGATGAATTGCTAAACACGCAAATGAAGATTTGTAGAGGTTCGGGCGTTTTGACTAAAGAAAATGGTAGTTGGAAAATAAGTCATTATGTGCTTTCTATGACCATTCCAAACGATACTACTGATGCTATTATAAAAATAAAAGCGCCTATTGAAGACGCTTTGATTAGTAAGTTGAAGAAGTAAATACTACCAATCCATTTTATTTATATACATTCTCTCTCAACTGTTTTAACATTTCTACAGTCATGGTTTCGATGTTAAATTTGTTTTTCCAGTTCCAATCTTGTCTTGCTTGGCTGTCGTCTATGCTGGCTGGCCAACTATCGGCAATTTTTTGTCTAAAATCTGGTTTGTAAGTAACTTGTAAATTAGGAATATGTTTTTGGATTTCGGCTGCGATTTGGGTTGGAGTGAAACTCATGGCAGCTAAGTTGTATGAAGAACGAATTTTGATGCTTTCGGTTGGTGCTTCCATAATATCAACTGTTGCTTGTATGGCATCTTCCATGTACATCATTGGCATTTTGGTTTCTGATGAAAGGAAACATTCGTATTTGCCATCGGTAATGGCTTTGTGGAAAATATCTACGGCATAATCGGTAGTACCGCCACCTGGTGGTGTTGACCAACTTATTAATCCAGGATAACGAATGCTTCGCACATCTACTCCAAAAATGTTATGGTAATATTCACACCATCTTTCGCCTGATTGTTTACTAATTCCGTAAACGGTTGATGGTTCCATTATGGTGTATTGAGGTGTGTTTTCTTTAGGAGTTGTTGGTCCGAAAACAGCTATACTAGATGGCCAAAATATTTTTTTGATTTTTTTAGCTTTCGCCAAATTGAGAACGTGAAACAAGGAATTCATATTCAAATCCCATGCAAAAGCTGGGTTTTTTTCGGCCGTTGCTGATAATAACGCTGCCATCAAATAGACTTCTTCAATATGGTATTGTTCTACAAGATGTTCGATTTGATTATAATCAAGTGCGTTGATTACTTCAAATGGTTCTGAGTTTACAACATCGTTGTTTAGTTTTCGGATGTCAGACGCAATTACGTTTTCTACTCCGTGAATGGCTCTAAGTTTGTGCGTTAACTCGGTTCCTATTTGTCCGCAAGCGCCGATTATTAATATTTTTTTGCTCATGTTGGTTGTTTGTAGTTAGTTAAATGTTTTTACCATATAAGGCATTTTAGTTCATATAAACTCGATGCCAATTTTATTCTGATGCGTTAGGGATAGCAATGGAAATCCTTTTGTGGAGTTCAACGGAGCAAAAGATTGGAATGTATAGCCCGCTCGAACGCCCAAAAAATCTTAAACCGCAACCACTAATTTATCGGGATTGTAACCTATATAAGGCATTTCCGTTTCTTTAAAAATCACACCGTATTCTTCGAGTTCTTTGAGAATTGGAAGATAGACTTCTTCTTTTATTGGAAGTTGTACACCTGGTGTTTTGATGTTTCCATTTAGGATTTGTAATGTCGCCATTGCTACTGGTAAACCAACCGTTTTTGCCATCGCAGTATAGGTTTGGTCGTCGCCAATGCAAACCATTTTGGAATCGATTTGATGTTGTTTTCCGTTTAGTTCGTAACCAAATTTATGGTACATTACAATCATGTCTTTGTCATTTGGTTGCAAAGTCCAACTATCGTTGAGAATTCGCTCTAAAATTTGTGCTGGTGTTGCGTTTTTGAGCCCCACAATTTTTTTGGCATTGAACAAATCGAGTTCTAACAGTTTGTCCCACATAATGTCATCTTGCTCGATGTTGAGTGCCAAACGCATTTTGATTTCTACAGAGTCGGTTGGATGATATGGTAAAAACGAGTTAGTAAACTCACGGAAACTCATGGTTTCAGAATTCTCCATTGTATAAGTATCGTCGGTCATACCAAGTTGAACGAACATATTCCACGCTTTAGAAAATCCGACTCTACGAATGGTTCCGCGGTATAAAGTTAATGCATCGTCTAATCCGTAAACACTTCTGTATTTTAGCGAATCTCTATTAGCATAACCTTCAAATTTTCCGTAACCTTCGACCATCAAAAATTCGGTTCTTCTGAATAATTTATGGTACGGAATGTATTTGTATTTTCCTTCTTGAATGAATTTGGCAGCACCGCCTTGACCAGCCAACACTACATTTCTCGGTGCCCAAGTGAATTTGTAATTCCAAAGATTATTATCAGATTCTGGAGCTACTAATCCGCCGCAGAAAGACTCGAACAAAATCATTTTTCCGCCTTTATCTCTAATTTCATCAATTACTTTCATGGCGCTCATGTGGTCGATTCCTGGATCTAGTCCTATTTCGTTCATGAAAATTAGATTATTTTCTTTGGCTGCAGCATCAAGACCTTGCATAGCATCGGAAACATACGAAGCGGTTACCATGTGTTTTTTGAAAACAATACAATCTTTTGCGACTTCAATATGCATGTGAGCTGGAAGCATTGAAATAACAATATCGGCTTTTTGAATTTCGGCTTGACGTTGCGATTCGTTGGTAATATCTAATTGAATGGCGGTTGCATTCGGATGATTATTGGTTTTGCGTTGCGCTAATTCGAGAGATAAATCTCCAATGGTAAGATGTAACTTTTCAGCATCAGACTTAGTTAGAAGATATTGAATTAGTGATGAAGCTGAACGACCAGCGCCTATGATAAGTATATTTCTCATGTTTTGATTAAAAATAGAATACAAATTTATGAATTTGGAATGATTTATTGCATATTTTTGATAAAAACAAAAAAGCCCGCGCAAAATCACACGAGCTTTTGAATTTTATGTAAATAGAAATTATTCTAAACCTTCTAATTCTTCCAAATCTTTTTTGGCTTCGATATTACTTTCAATTTTAGTTTGTTCAAAAGTGGCGTCTTTTTCAACTTCATCTTTTATAAGAAATGTTTTTCCAAGAACAAAAACAGCACATACGATTGAAAAAATAAATAAGTTTTTAGGAATTTTTTTTTGATTATCCTCAGATTTAGAAAAAGTTAAATAGGAAAAAACCAATGCTAAAACGATAGGCAAAAAAGCCAATGTATCAAATGGCAAAAAGGAAAAAACGGCTCCTAAAACAGAAAAAATAATGGCTAAAATTAAAAAAGTTTTTCTCATATTTTCTAATTAAATTCCTGTTGCAGAAGTTAATACTAATTGTCCCGTTCCAACTGGAATGCTAAATTTCATCAAAGCAGGCACTTTTTTATCATCAGCGGTAAGCCAAATAAGATTTTTGTCGGTTCCTTTAAGAACTTTAGTTTTGGCACCAATAGATAATTTGTAACATTTTTTGTCACCAAGATTTCCAGCGTCAATGGTTTCAATTCCCATCATTTTGATAGTTACTGGAACTTGTTCTTCGTCAAAAACGATGGTGAATGATTTTGTTGCACCAGTTTTCATTGATGCTAAATCGGCAGTACGCAACTTATACATCATTGAAACTACATCTTGTGTTGATTTTCCAATTGTAAACTTTCTTGTAGTTTCAACTTTATTTTTTTTAGAAGTTGTACTTGTTACAGAAGTTCCTTTGATAACATATTTTTCTTTTTTGATGTAACCGCCTTCATCAATACTTCTTTTGTATAAACTTGGCATCATCGTAGTTGGATTTACATATGATTCATATACATCTCTTATTTTGAAGAATTTATCCCACTTGGTAAAAGTTGAAAGTTCACAACTGATATGTAAATAATTGTTTTTGGCTGTTTTTACACTTTCTGTTGACATGGTAACTTGAGCAATGTGTGTCATAAGTCCGCTCATATTGTAGGAACCTGCATAAACTAATTTTTCGCCAGAAGGAATTCCGGCAGTTGTGGTGTCTGCTTTGAAAGAACATAAAACTAAAGCAGTAAGAATAACTAAAACTTTTTTCATTATAATCTATTTAAAGTGCAAATGTAAAATTTTTAAATTGTTAAAATATAAAAGAAAACTTAAAAATGTTCTTCCATTAATCTAAATAACTGATACTTTTGCAAAATAGTATTTCAAATACAAAAAAAATGGAAAAAAAAATTATCTCAGCAGCGGGTTTTTTTGGAATGTCAGCCATTATATTAGGAGCTTTTGGGGCACATGCTTTGAAAAACATTTTAACAGCAGAGCAATTAGTGTCGTTTGAAACTGGTGTAAAATATCAAATGTATCACGCCTTATTTTTACTTTTTTTAGGAATAAATACACATTTGCCATTGAAAACTAAAAAAACTATTTTGATAGTAACAGTTTTAGGAATTATCTGTTTTTCGGGTTCCATATATTTATTATCTACCAAAGCTGTTACAGGTATTGATTTTAAAGCATTTGGAATTGTTACTCCTATTGGAGGTGCTCTATTAATAGCAGCTTGGGCTGTTTTGACATTTAATTTCTTCAAAAAAAAGCAATAAATTAGTAATTAACTACAACGTTGTAAATATAATTTTTTACCTTTGCGTTCTATTTATTAATTGCAATACAACACATATTTATGGATACTTCTGCTCAAATCACGAAATCGATTTCGTTAGAAAAATATGGAATAAAAAACGCTCAAGAAATCATCTACAATCCTTCGTATGAATTTTTATATAATGAAGAATTGAGTTCTGGTTTACAAGGCTATGAAAAAGGGCAACTTACAGAACTTGGAGCTGTAAATGTAATGACTGGAGAATTCACTGGTCGTTCGCCAAAAGACAAATATATAGTTAAAGATGCTGTTACAGAAAATACTATTTGGTGGAATTCTGAAAAAGCAGTAAACGATAACAAACCAATTTCGCAAACAACTTGGGAAGCACTTAAAGAAACTACAGTAAACCAATTATCTGGCAAAAGACTTTTTGTAGTTGATGCTTTTTGCGGTGCAAACGAAAATACACGTCTTAAAGTTCGCTTCATTATGGAAGTAGCTTGGCAAGCGCATTTTGTAAAAAACATGTTTATTCGTCCAACAGATACTGAATTAGAAAATTTTGGTGAGCCAGATTTCATTGTAATGAATGGTTCAAAAACAAGTTTTAAAGATTACAAAGCACACGGATTAAATTCGGAAGTTTATGTAGCTTTTAATTTGACTGAGAAAGTTCAATTGATTGGTGGTACTTGGTATGGTGGCGAAATGAAAAAAGGGTTGTTCTCAATGATGAACTACTATTTACCTTTAAAAGGAATGGCTTCAATGCACTGCTCTGCTAATAAAGGAAAAGATGGCGATGTTGCTGTTTTCTTTGGATTATCTGGAACAGGAAAAACAACTTTATCAACCGATCCAAAACGTGAATTAATTGGTGATGATGAGCACGGTTGGGATAACGATGGTGTTTTCAACTTTGAAGGCGGTTGCTATGCAAAAACAATTGACTTAAGTAGAGAAAATGAACCAGATATTTATGGCGCTATCAGAAAAGATGCTTTATTAGAAAACGTTACAGTTGATACTAATGGCAAAATCGATTTTAAAGATGGTTCTGTAACTCAAAATACTCGTGTTTCTTATCCAATTTACCATATTGATAATATTGTAAGACCTGTATCAAAAGCAGGTCATGCTACTAAAGTAATCTTCTTAACGGCAGATGCTTTTGGAGTTATGCCACCAGTTTCTAAACTAACACCAGAACAAACCAAATATTATTTCCTTTCAGGATTTACAGCCAAATTAGCAGGAACAGAAAGAGGTGTTACACAACCTGAACCAACGTTTTCAGCTTGTTTTGGAAAAGCATTTTTATCATTACATCCAACACAATACGGACAAGAATTGGTTAAAAAAATGGAGCAACACAATGCAACAGCCTACATGGTAAACACTGGCTGGAATGGAACAGGAAAACGTATTTCGATAAAAGATACTCGTGCTATCATTGATGCAATTTTAGATGGTTCGATTGAAAAAGCAGAAACAAAATTGATTCCAACTTTCAACTTTGAAGTACCAACTGCTTTGCACGATGTAGATTCAGCAATTTTAGATCCTAGAGATACTTATGCTGATGCTACTGAATGGCAAACAAAAGCAGAAGATTTAGCTGGAAGATTTATCAAAAACTTTGTTCAATACACAGATAATGAAGAAGGGCAGAATTTAGTTAAATCTGGTCCGCAAGTGTAAATATTACAAATTTTTAAGAGTTATAAAAGTTCAGCATTTTGTTGAACTTTTTTTTATATCTTTGATTATCAATTAGTATTAAACTATTTCGCTATGAAAAAATTGCTTTTTTTGTTTGCTCTCATTCATTTCAATTTTTTGTTTGCGCAGATGAGTGCTACAGTTTCTATTTTAAATCCAGGTTGTAGTTCTGTTTTTGGTGGTTCAGCAACAATTATGGCTACTGGAGGAGTGGCTCCTTATTTATATTCATTAGACCAAACAACTTATCAAAGCTCAAATATTTTTACTAACCTTATAGCTGGGACTTATTCAGCTACTGTAAAAGATTCAAATAACGAACAATTTACATTAACTTTTGTCATAACACAAGCTCAACCTCTTGAAATAAACTTAAGTGCTACACTAGACGTTCCCTCGTCTTCAGCATTTGCGTTTGCATTTGGTGGAACTCCGCCTTATATGTACTCATGGGAATTCAATGGCGCACCTCTTGTTGTTGAAGGAAATCAAGAAATTTTTAATCTTTTATCACTTACAACATCAGGAAATTTATGTTGTAGAGTTATTGATACTAATGGTTGTATTGCTATAGGATGTATGCAAGTTGATGCTTACTTACCTGTTAATACTCAAAACGAAACCTTAACAATGGCTTCTAGCGATGCAATAACTACTTCATCAATTTCAGTTTTAGCAAATGATTTTGTTAATGGGTTACCAGCAAATTCACCTCAAAATTTGCCAACAATTACGTTGACAGGAACTTCCGTTCCACCTAACTTTATTCTAAATACTAACGGAACAGTAAGTGTTTTGCCAGGTACACCAGCAGGAACTTATGACTTAATGTATCAAATATGTTATTTGTCTTATCCAAATTGTGGTTTCGGCACAGCAACTATAAATATACTAAATCAAGGTTTTGTTTTGAATGCTTTTGTTGATGCAAATGAAAATTCTATTCAAGATAATAACGAGCAAAACTTTAGCTTAGGTCAATTTAATTACGAATTGAATAATACAGGAATTGTTAACACTTTAACTTCATCTTACGGAAATGCATTTATTTCTGAAACTGTTGCTACAAACAGTTATAATTTTAATTATACTATTCCATCACAGTATAGCTCACAATATAGTTGTTCAACTTCTTATGCAAATATTTCTAACACAAACGAAAATGTAACTACCTTTAATTTTCCTGTTACTGCTTTGCCTTATGATGATTTATCTGTTTATATATCACCAAACGGAGTTTCCCCTAGACCAGGTTTTGTTTATTCTAACAGAATAACATATAAAAATTCTGGAAACATTGCGATTCCTTCTGGAACAATAACTTTTACAAAAGATAGTAATATTTCCATTGTTTCAAGTTCTGAAATGGTAACATCAACATCTCAAGGATTTACATTTGATTTCACTAATTTATTACCAAATGAAACTCGGTATTTAACTGTTAACTTTCAAGTGCCAACTATACCAACGGTTTCAATTGGCCAAACGTTAACGAATTCTGTAATGATTTCTATTCCGACAAACGATATTAATCCAGTAAATAACCAAAATAGTTTGTCACAAATTATTATAGGTTCTTATGACCCAAATGATAAAACAGAAAGTCATGGTGGAAAAATTGTTCATTCAACATTTACTTCAAACGATTATTTAACATATACAATTCAGTTTGAAAACACTGGAACTGCCGAAGCTTATTTTATAAATGTTGATGATGTTTTAGATACAAAATTAGACCCAACCTCGATAGAAATGATAGATGCAAGTCATCCTTATACAATGAAACGAACTCAAAACACTCTTTCTTGGAATTTTCAAAATATCTTTTTACCACCTTCAAATGGAAGCACAACAATCGGTCATGGATATATTTCGTTTAAAGTCAAACCTAAATCGGGTTATGCTGTTGGAGATGTAATACCAAATATCGCTAACATTTATTTTGATTTTAATCCAGCAATTACAACTCCAGTTTGTACAACAGAGTTTGTAACAAGTCTATCAAAAGATGAATTTACTTTTACTGATTATAAAATTTACCCAAATCCGTTTACTTCAATTCTAACAGTTTCTAATAATTCAATAATTGAAGCTTTTGAAATTAGTTCGATAACGGGTCAAAAATTAATTGATAAAAAAGTAAATCAACTACAGTGCACTATAGATTTATCCGATTTAACCCCTGGAGTTTATTTTGCAAAAGTTAAAAGTAATGGAGTTGAAAAATGGAGCAAGATTATAAAAGAGGATTAAATTGTTTAAATCTGGATCGCAAGTGTAAAAACGTAACTAATTCAAAATTTAAAAATCCCGCATAAACGGGATTTTTTATATGCAAAAAGCCAAACAAATAAATGCTTGGCTTTTTAAAATTTTTATATTTTTTTCTTAATCCGCTAAAACAATAACTTTGTTATCTTTCATTTCTATAGTTCCTGAATTGATATCAAGAGTATAGTTTTGATCGTTAACTTTGTTAAACTTGTCTGCTACTTCTTTATCTAAATTGAAACTTGGAGCAGTAATTTTAACCGTTCCTTGTTTTAAAATAGAAACTATCGGTGCGTGATTATTTAAAATCTGAAATGAACCATCAACACCAGGTAAAGAAATTGAAGTTACTTCGCCTGAAAATAATAATGCCTCTGGTGATACTATTTCTAAAATCATAATTTATATAATTACGAATTTTAAATTATGAATTACGAACTTATATCCGTAATTCATAATTCATAATTCTTTTTAAGCTTCTGCTAACATTTTTTGTCCTGCTTCAATAGCATCTTCAATTGTTCCTTTTAAGTTGAAAGCAGCTTCTGGCAAGTGATCTAATTCTCCATCAATAATCATGTTAAATCCTTTGATGGTATCTTTAATATCAACTAAAACTCCAGGAATACCTGTAAACTGTTCAGCTACGTGGAAAGGTTGAGACAAGAAACGTTGTACACGACGAGCTCTTGATACTGCTAATTTATCATCTTCTGATAACTCTTCCATACCAAGGATAGCAATGATATCTTGTAATTGTTTGTATTTTTGAAGAATCTCTTTCACTCTTTGCGCACAATCGTAGTGTTCAGCACCTAAAATTTGAGGAGTTAAAATTCTAGAAGTAGAATCCAATGGATCTACCGCTGGATAAATACCTAACTCAGCAATTTTACGAGACAATACTGTTGTTGCATCTAAGTGAGCAAATGTTGTTGCTGGTGCAGGGTCAGTTAAGTCATCCGCAGGAACGTAAACCGCTTGTACAGATGTAATAGAACCTTTGTTTGTAGAAGTAATACGCTCTTGCATCGCACCCATTTCTGTTGCTAATGTTGGTTGGTAACCTACCGCTGACGGCATACGTCCTAAAAGTGCTGACACCTCAGAACCTGCTTGTGTAAAACGGAAAATGTTATCAACAAAGAAAAGAACGTCTTTACCTTGGTCAGAACCAGCTCCATCACGGAAATATTCTGCAATAGATAATCCAGAAAGTGCCACACGTGCACGAGCTCCTGGTGGCTCATTCATTTGTCCGAAAACGAAAGTAGCTTTTGACTCTCTCATTCCCATTTTATCAACTTTGGCTAAATCCCATCCACCTTCTTCCATAGAATGCATGAAGGCATCACCATATTTTATAATTCCTGACTCTAACATCTCACGAAGCAAGTCATTTCCTTCACGTGTTCTTTCACCAACTCCTGCGAATACTGAAAGTCCACCGTGGCCTTTTGCAATATTGTTAATCAACTCTTGAATCAATACTGTTTTACCTACTCCAGCACCACCAAACAATCCAATTTTACCACCTTTAGCATAAGGCTCAATCAAATCGATTACTTTGATACCTGTAAATAAAACTTCAGTAGAAGTTGATAATTCTTCAAATTTTGGAGCTGCACGGTGAATTGAAATTCCGTCATCTCCTGTTTTTGGCAAGTTACCTAATCCATCGATAGCATCTCCGATAACGTTGAATAAACGCCCGTAAACATCTGCTCCGATTGGCATTTTTATTGGATTTCCAGTGCCAACTACTTCATATCCTCTACTCAATCCGTCTGTAGAGTCCATAGATACAGTACGAACCGTATTTTCTCCAATATGAGATTGTACTTCAAGCACTAATATAGTACCATCTTTTTTAGTGATTTCTAATGAATCATAGATTTTTGGAAGTTCAACATCCTTACCGTTGAATACTACGTCAACTACTGGTCCAATGATTTGGGCAACTTTTCCTATTACTTTTGACATTGCTTATGTATTTATTAAATAGCGTTTTGTAATTATAAAATCAAGCTGATTTTTCGTGTGCAAAGATAATTTTTCTAATTTGAAAATCAATAGAAATATTCTATTTTTTTATTCACATTTTAAATTTTTAGTATCGCATTATTATAAACGACAAGAATTCTTTATACTTTTATATTATTTGAAGCCAAAAACTAAACATTCTTAATCACGTACGTAACGATTCCCCATACGATCAGCTGATTTTCATCTGTAACTTTTATTGGCTGATAATTTTTATTTTCAGGCATCAAGTATAGACCGTCTTTTTCAACTTTTATTCTTTTCACGGTAAATTCTCCATCTATAAAACAAACGGCAATTTTGTTGTTTTGTGGTTCTAGGCTTTTATCTACAACCAAAATATCTTTGTCATTTATTCCCGCATTTACCATCGAATTGCCTTTGACTTTTATATAAAATGTAGCCAACGGATTTTTACACAACTCCTTATTCAAGTCGATATTATTTTCCATAAAATCGGTTGCTGGCGATGGAAATCCTGCCGAAACGCCTTCTTTTATGAAAGGTAATTTTATATCACTTTCAAAATCTGGCCGATAAAAAGTTAATGTTGCTTCTTTTTTTATTGACATTTTATTTCTAGAATTTCGTTGAATCTCGTAGTAAATCTTGGTGACAAATGATTCTGATTCATGTTCCAAGTTAGGTTTAAATTTTGCGTGCCTAATTTTACTTTTCTGTCTCCAATTTTGGCATTCAAATGATCCATTGCTTTCATAATTGCTAAATGCTTCGGGTTTTCTTCTTCAAATAACTGAAGTTGTTTTTTGTCTTCATCTATCAATTCGGTTACGATAACTCCTGCTTTTTTGAACTTTATTCCTTCATTTCCTTTGTGCAATTCTTTCAACATCGAAATAGCCACATTAGAAATAGTCAGTGTTGAGTTCGTAGCAAATGGCAATGTTACGGCTTTATTGAAATAATATTTTTGCGATTCATATTTGTGTTTGTCAATCACCAACATTACAATAATGGTTTGACAGCACGATTTTTGTTTGCGTAATTTCTCAGCACAAACCGATGCAAAAGTGGCAACACGTTCTCTCAAATCGTCAAATTCTGCAATTTGTTTCGGAAAACTTCTTGTAGTAGTAATGCTCTTCTTTTGTTCGCGAATAGGCTCTAAGTCTAAAACCGATTTGCCTTCTAATTCATATTTCAAGCGTATTCCGATAATGCCCATTTCTTTTCTTATCCAAGCTTCGTGTTGCGGTTTGGTAAAATCATAAGCCGTTAGAATATTATGCGCTATCATTTTTTTTCTCAATCTAAAACCAATTCCCCAAACATCTTCAATTTTTGTCCATTTTAATGCTTTGATTCGTTTTTCATCGGTGTCGATTACATAAACTCCTTGTGTTCTTTCTTGAAATTTTTTGGCTATTCTATTGGCTACTTTTGAAAGTGCTTTAGTAGTTGCAAATCCTACACAAACGGGAATTCCAACCCATTTTTGCACACGAGTTTTCATTTGAATTCCATATGCATGAAAATCGGAAATGTCCATTCCGTCAAAATTCAAAAAGGCCTCGTCGATGCTGTATATTTCAGTATTTGGTGTAAAACTTTCGAGAATTTTCATCACCCGATTGCTCAAATCACCATAAAGCGGATAATTAGAAGAAAAAACTTTGACATTTTTCTCTTTTAGAAGTTCACGAATCTTAAACTCAGGAGCTCCCATCGGTACACCAACGTCTTTTGCTTCATTGCTTCTAGAAATCACACAACCGTCATTATTAGACAAAATAACAACAGGTTTTCCATTATATTGAGGTTGGAAAACACGTTCGCACGAAGCATAAAAATTGTTACAATCGACTAATGCATACATGTTGTAAAATTAGTCAATAAATAAATTTTAAAATTGTTAAAAATTGAATTGTTGATAAATAAAAAAACCACCAAAATCGCTTTTGATGGTTTTTATAAGACATGGAAAACAGATTATATTTTTGTGTAAACATTAATATAAAAGCCACCCTCTAATGAATATTTAATTTTTAAAGTTGTACTAGTTAGTTCCAAAATTTCTGCTGGACTTGCTTCTCCATCAACAGTAGCTGTTACTGTAGATCCGTTTCTTACCCATGTTCCAGTAAAAATATCTTCTTCACAACTAGTTCCAAAAAATGAATGCTCTTTGAATACTCCAGCCGAAAGAAACTCAATATAATCTTTTGTGCAACCAGTCGCATGATCATAGTCAACTAAAACTTCCTGACCATTAACAATTGTTCCCTGTTTTGAATATTGCCATTTTCCTTCTAAAGCTGCGGCAGCAGGAGTTGCATCATCATCTTTGTTACAAGACACTAAACTAACAGTTGCTACCAAGAACAACAATACTAAACTTTTTAAATTTTTCATTTTGCTTATGTTTTTTAAATTTTTGTAAACGTAAGAATATATCTTTTAATTAACAAATTTTTTGTCGTAAAAATCAACTAGCAAATAAAAGGACAATTATTCTATAGCATTAACAAAAAAACCACCAAAATTACTTTTGATGGTTTCAATATTTTATGATTATTAAATTCTTAATTCAACAAATCGGTAACCATTGAAGGAAAAATTCCGATTAGGATATTTAGTAGGATTGCAACAACTGCAACAGCGTAATATACAAATGGTACGGCTTGTTTTTCTTCATTAGCATCTTTAGTGTACATCGCCAAAATCAATTTGAAATAATAACCAACACTGATAATTGAATTGATTACACCAGCAATAACAACAACTAAGTAACCTGCTTTTATAGTTTGGCTAAACAACATCAACTTAGCAAAAAATCCAGCAAAAATTGGAATTCCAGCCATTGATAATAATGATGCTGTAAGGATTACCGCCATTAGAGGATTGGTTTTTCCTAAACCATTGAAATTAACAATATCTTCGTTGTCTTTGTTTCTTGTTACCAAAATAATTACAGCAAATGAAGCGATACCCGCCAAAGCATAAGCTGCTGTATAATAAAGTAAACTTCCAGCAGCCGATGACAGGCTTAACAATGCCATCAACATAAATCCTGCATGTGAAATACCTGAAAATGCTAACATACGTTTTACATTATTTTGACGCAATGCCATAATGTTTCCAACTGTCATAGAAAGTATTGAAACTACTATAATTACAATTTCAAATTTATATTCGACACCAGCATTTAGTGATGTAACTAATTTAAATAAAGTAGCCATTGCTACTACTTTAGCCAAAGTACTCATAGTTGCTGTAACCATTGATGGTGAACCTTCGTAAACATCGGGTGCCCAAAAATGAAATGGAACAGCAGCAATTTTAAACAACATTCCAATTACTAACATAGAAATTCCTATGAAAAACCATGCTGGTAATCCTGCGCCTTGTGACAAATCATATATTTCGGTTACATCAAAATAACCTGTTGCACCATAAACTAAGCATATTCCGAAAAGAATAATTCCCGATGCAAATGAACCCATTAAGAAATATTTCATTCCGGCTTCGTTACTTTTTAAATCTAATCTTCTACTTGCTGCTAAAATGTACAATGCAATAGATAAAACTTCAATTCCCAAAAAGAACATGGCTAAGTTTCCAAAAGAAACCATGGCAACAGCTCCTGATAGTAAGAAGATTTTGATTGCTATAAAATCAGAAATTTTGGATTGATGTTCTTTATAAAAATCGTGACTCAATGCTACCAAGAAAATAGTGAGAAGTATAAATAAACCCGAGAAAGCAACCGAAAAATTATTGGTTACAATCATATTGTTATAAAAACTAGCTGGCGAGTTAAATTGAGTGGCATTTAATCCAAAAATGGCTAGTAAACCTATAATTGTTACAGGAACAATGATTTTTCTAGCATTGAAAATTTCAAATACTAGACATAAAACACCTAATCCTATTATTGCTATTAATGTATTCATTTTGTTATTTTTGATTTAGGATTTTTGATTTAGGATTTAAAAAATCGATTAAATCAAATTTCCTTATTTTATTTTGTATTGTTCTTTTCTTTAATAGTTTTTATTCCCGCTGAAAAAATTGAAACTAATTCATCTGCTTCTTTTATCAATTTATCTAATTGATTTGTGTCACATTCAATCTCTAAATCTTTGATAAATTCTAACCAAAATAGACTTTCATCAGCTTCTTCATCAACTACTTTCAATTTATTCAAAAAATCTGCAGAAGATTTCCCTCTGCAAACTGCTCTATAATTAGCTGCTACCGAAGAAGAAGATTTAAAAAGTTGAAAAGAAACAACATCAACTGCCTTACTTTTTTCAATTTCCATTAAAAATTTAAAAACAGAAACTGCAAATACTTTAGTCCTCTTTTTTAACTCTTCCTTAGTCATATAAATCCCAAATTTTCAAATCCCAAATCCTAATTCGTTCTATTAATCTGGTTGATGATATTTTCGATACTTGGTGTGATCAAATCTGTTAATGGTTTTGGATACAATCCAAAGAAGAATAAAACACCGATGATGATAACCAATGTTAATCCTTCATTGAAAGTTACATCTTTAAAAACTTTGGTGTTAGTTTCTCCCAACATTACATTTTGAAACATTTTCAACATATAATAAGCTCCCAAAATGATAGTTGTTCCTCCTAAAATGGCGAACCAAATATTGGTTTGGAACAAGCTATATAAAACCGTGAATTCTCCAATAAAGTTGAAAGTTCCTGGTAAAGCAACCGATGCCAAAACCAAAATCATGAACATAGATGTAAATTTTGGTGCTTGCGAACGAATGCCACCCATTTCTGAAATTTCTCTAGTTTCGTATCTTCTATAAATTATTTCGGCAGCAAAGAATAGTCCAACTACAACAAATCCATGCGCCAACATTTGCAAAACCGAACCTCTCAAACCATCAAGTGATAACGTGTAAGTTCCTGCCGCTATTAATCCAACGTGTGCTAATGAAGAATACGCTAGTAATTTCTTTAAATCTTTTTGTCTTAAAGCTACAATAGAACCATAAATTACACCAGCGACTCCAATGGCAATAAATATGTTTTTGTATTCTATAGCAGAAAATCTAGCTAATGCTATTTGCCAACGAATAACGCTGTACAAACCCATTTTTAGCATAATTCCTGATAATAACATAGTTCCAACAGTTGGTGCTTTTTGGTACACTTTTGCCTGCCAAGTATGGAAAGGAATCAAAGGAATTTTGATTGCATAGGCTAAGAAAAATGCTAAGAAAATCCATGATTGTTCATTAGTTGTAATTCGCATATTGTACAAATCATCTAGCAAGAAACTTCCAGCTCTTTGGTATAAAAAGATAAATGCGACAAGCATAAATAAAGAACCTGCCAATGTGTAAATGAAGAATTTTACAACCGCTTTTTTACGAGAATCTTCATCGCCATTACCCCAAAGTAATGCTATGAAATAGATAGGTATTAATGATAATTCCCAGAAAATATAGTACAACAAAGCATCCGCAGCAAGGAAAGTTCCCACCATTGCAAATCCCATAAATAATACTAAAGCATAGAAACTTTTTGCATTTTTATATTCATTTCCAAAAGAAGAATAAATAATAATTGGCAATAAAGATGTTGTCAACAACACCATTATGAGTGCAAGTCCGTCGGCATTTAGAGCGAAAGAAATTTTAGGTTCGTTAATCCAAGAAGATAAGAAACTTACATCTTGACCTGCATTGAACGAATTTAGAACAAAAATCGTTGCTACAAAAGAAGCTACTCCAAAAAGCAATGCTACTTTAGAAGCTAATTTGTCTCCCGAAAAATAGGTTGCAATTGCGCCAACCAAAAGTAAAAGTAATATAGTAGTTACATCCATTATGTAAAGATTATTGAGCTAAAAATAAATAAAACAATATAGCACTTACGCCAATTACAAAAGCAAAAAGGTACAAACCGATACTTCCGTTTTGAACTTTCTTTCCTTCAATACCAATTGAGTTTGTTATTTGTCCTAAACCAAAAACAAATCCTGATATTCCTTTTTCAACATACCTTCTAAAGAATGAAGAAAGTGTATTGATTGGATTGACGATAACTGCTGTGTAGAATTCATCCACATAATATTTATCGTATAGAACTTTAGAAAATCCTTTGATATCAACGTCTTCAGATGGAATTTCGCTGTTTTTGATATATTTTGCAAAAGCAACTCCAATTCCGACAATTGCACCTAATAAAGCAATTCCCATTAAGGCATATTCTGTTGTTCCTAAAACGTGTTCTTCGTGAGAAGTTGCATTGAAAAGTGGTGCCAAATAATGATTTAACCAGCTATTAGTCGGCAAACTAATTGCTCCACCAACAAATGATAAAATTGCTAAAACAATTAATGGAAAAGTTATCAAAGAAGGACTTTCGTGTAAATGATTTTTTTGATGCTCAGTTCCTCTAAACTCTTTGTAGAAAGTTAGATACATTAATCTGAACATATAGAAAGCAGTCAAGATTGAAGCAATTGAACCTACAACCCAAAGAACAATATTTCCGTGGAAAGCCGAGATTAAAATTTCATCTTTAGACCAGAATCCTGCAAAAGGAAAAATTCCTGCAATGGCTAATGAAGCTATAAGCATTGTCCAGAAAGTAATCGGCATTGCTTTTTTCAATCCGCCCATTTTTCGCATATCTTGTTCGCCATGTAAAGCGTGAATTACTGAACCAGAACCTAAGAACAAACAAGCTTTGAAGAAAGCATGTGTGATAACATGGAATACGGCAACTTGATAAGCACCCATTCCTAAAGCTAGAAACATTAATCCTAACTGAGAAACGGTTGAATATGCCAATACCTTTTTAATATCATTTTGAACCAAACCAATTGTTGCAGCAACCAAAGCTGTGATAGCTCCAATGACAGCAATTATAGTTTGAACTTGTGGTGCTAAATCGAATAAGAAATTTAATCTTGTTACCATAAAAATACCAGCTGTAACCATTGTCGCAGCATGGATTAAGGCAGAAACTGGAGTTGGACCAGCCATCGCATCAGGCAACCAAGTGTATAATGGAATTTGTGCCGATTTTCCTGTTGCACCTATAAATAAAGCGAAAGCAGCAATTGCTAGCCAAACCGTATTTCCAGAATTGGTTCCACCAAGAATGGTTTCTTTTAGTTCAACAAAATTTAAAGTTGAAAATAACGCTCCAACAATGAATATTCCGATTAGCAAACCTAAATCTCCTACTCTATTCATGATAAATGCTTTTTTGGCAGCGTCGTTATAATCTTGGTTTTTATACCAAAATCCGATAAGTAGATAAGAACAAAGTCCTACGCCTTCCCAACCGATGAACATTACCAACAAATTGCTTCCAACTACAAGTGTAATCATGAAGAAGATGAACAAATTTAGATAAGCAAAAAACTTGTGCATATTCTCGTCATCATGCATGTAACTTATAGAATATAGATGAATTAACGAACCAATTCCTGTAACAAATAATAACCAAAGTAATGACAGTTGATCTAATAAAAATCCAAAATCTAATTTGAAATTACTAATTTGAATCCAATCGAATAAAGAAACTTCTATAAGTTTATTTGTTTGATTTAATTGCATAAAAAATACAATTGAAATAACAAATGAAACTACAACAGACAAAGTTCCGATTACACCAGAAACTGATTTACCAAGTGTTTTTCCGAAGAAAACATTCAGTAAAAAACCAATAAAAGGTGCTAAAACTAAAATAAGAGCTAAACTTGTATCCATTGCGAACTATCCTTTTAAATTTTTTAATTTGGCAATATCAATTGAGCCTAAATTTCTATAAACAGAAACCAATATTGCTAATCCTACCGCAACTTCGGCTGCAGCAACTGCCATCGAAAAGAAAACAAAAACTTGTCCTTCTGCATCTTGATGATAGGTTGAAAAAGCAACAAACAATAAGTTTACAGCATTCAACATAATTTCGATAGACATAAAAACTATAATGGCATTTCTTCTATACAAAACTCCAAATACACCAATACTAAAAAGTATCGCCGATAGGAAAAGATAGTTTTCAATACCTATTTCATTTAAAATATTACTCATTTTTTTTTCCTGTTTTTTCTTTTTTAGACAATAAAACGGTTCCAATCATCGCTGTCAATAATAATACTGAAGCATATTCAAACGGCACCATATATTCGTTCAACAATATTTTACCTAAAGCTTTTATCGATTGAAAATCGTTTCCGTTGCTATCGTATTCGCCTACAATTGGTTTTGAATTCACAAAAATTGCTAATAAAACCAAACACGTTATACTCATCACAACTACAGCACCTAATCTGGTAATTCTTGGTTTGTGAACTTCATCTTCTTTATTCAAATTCATCAACATAATGGTAAATAAGAATAAAACCATGATGGCTCCAGAATAAACAATAATATGTACTAATGCCAAAAACTGCGCATTAAACAGTAAATAATGTCCCGCAATAGAGAAAAAGCAAATCACTAAGTAAATAGCACTATGAATTGGATTTCTGCTGTAAATTGTCAAAAATGCAGTTGACAATGTTATTGCGGCTAAAAAGTAAAATATTATAAGTATCGGTGACATAATTAATTAAGTTTTTTAGTATTTGCCATAGCCATTTCTAGTGGCATAACTAATTTATCTTTTCCGAAAATAAAATCTTCTCTGTTGTATTGCGCTGGCACTAATTCTTTAGAAATAGTTAAATAAATTGCATCTTTAGGGCATGCTTCTTCGCACAATCCGCAGAAAATACAACGCAACATATTGATTTCGTATATCGAAGCATATTTTTCTTCTCTGTACAAATGTTCTTCGCCTTTTTTACGCTCTTCGGCTTTCATAGTGATAGCTTCTGCAGGACAAGATAGTGCGCACAATCCGCAAGCAGTACAGTTTTCTCTTCCTTGCTCATCACGTTTCAACATGTGTTGACCACGATAAACTGGACTAAACTCTCGCACTTGTTCAGGATAATGAATCGTTGCTTTTTTTCTAAAAAAGTGTTTAATGGTAATCCATAAACCTTTTACAATGGCAATCAGGTACATTTTTTCAAGAAAAGTCATTTCCTTATTGGAAACCTGCTTTTTCTTACCTGATAATGATATACTTTGTATCGATGTTGACATAATTTCTTTTCCTATTTAAAAGCTAGAATGCAAATTCCGGTTATAATAATATTGACAATGGAAAGTGGAATTAATATTTTCCATCCTAAATTCATCAATTGATCGTATCTAAAACGTGGGATTGTCCATCTGATCCACATAAAGAAGAAGATGAAAAAACATAATTTTATAAACAATGCCCCTATTCCAATAACATTTGCAATATTTACACCCCAATTTTCTAATGCCCAACTCATTCCTGGATAGTTATAACCACCAAAGAACAATACTGCAATTATAGTTGAAGAAATAAACATATTAGCATATTCAGCGAACAAATAAAATCCCATTTTCATGGAAGAATATTCGGTATGATAACCACCTATTAATTCCGATTCACATTCTGCTAAATCGAAAGGTGTTCTATTGGTTTCTGCAAAAGCACAAATCAAAAAGATTAAGAATGATAAAGGTTGGTAGAAAACATTCCACGACATTCCATGTTGTTGAACAGAGATTTCTTTTAGACTTAAAGTTCCCGTCATCATTAACAAAGCAATCATTGACAATCCCATGGCAACTTCATAAGAAACCATTTGCGAAGCTGCACGAACAGCTCCCATTAATGAAAACTTATTGTTAGAAGCCCAACCACCAATCATAATTCCATAAACACCAACAGAAACTACTCCGAAAATGTATAACAATGAAACATCAATATCAGTTGCTTGAAGAATTACGGTTCTGCCAAAAATTTCCAATTTGTCGCCCCAAGGAATTACAGCACTAGTCATAAGAGCAGTACTCATTGCTATAGCAGGTCCAACAAAAAATAAAAATCTGTTTTTAGTATTTGGTTCAAATTCTTCTTTGGCAAAAAGTTTCATACCATCGGCAAGTGGTTGCAATAATCCGCCCCAACCAGCACGATTTGGACCAACTCTGTCTTGAAGAAAAGCGGCCACTTTACGCTCCGCCCAAGTAGAATACATTGCCATTAACATTGTAAATGCAAAAATAACTACAATGAAAATACTTTTTTCTATGATAAATGCACTATCCATTATTTGCTTTCTATATTAGTACCATCAATTTTTTCGTTGTAATCAATTTCCGCCATACTGATTTTTTTACGATCAATATCTCTACCCTGAAGAATTCCTTTTTCAGTTTCAATAACAACTTTATCCATTTTGCGAGTATAGTTATTTTGATTGATAACAGAATCTTTTTCGAATTTTCTTGGTCCTTCGATAGTCCAATCAGACACTTCTTTTTTGTCAAAACGACATGTGTTACAGATAAAATCTTCTACTTCGTGGTAAATGTCTTTTCTTGCTGTAACTCTTTGTATTTCATTTCCAAACATCCAAAGTGTTGTTTTTCCGCAACATCCTGGAGTGGTACATTCTCTGTGAGCGTTGAAAGGTTTGTTAAACCAAACTCTCGATTTGAATCGGAAAGTTTTATCTGTTAAAGCTCCAACTGGACAAACATCAATCATATTTCCAGAGAACTCATTATCAATGGCTGCAGAAACACAAGTTGAAATTTGTGAATGATCACCACGATTTAAAACTCCGTGAACTCTTCCATCTGTTAATTGATCGGCTACTTCGACACAACGCTGGCAAACAATGCAACGGTTCATGTGTAATTGGATGTGTGGACCAATATCTTCTGGTTCGAAAGTTCTTTTTTCTTCAATGAAACGCGTTTCTGATTTTCCGTGTTCGAAGGATAAATTTTGCAAATCACATTCTCCAGCTTGATCACAAACAGGACAATCCAATGGGTGATTTATCAAAAGGAATTCGGTTACTGCTTTTCTAGCTTCAGTTACTCTTTCAGAAGATTTGCTAGCTACTTCCATTCCGTCTTGACAACCAGTAACACAAGATGCCACTAATTTCGGCATTGGTCTTGGATCAGCCTCACTACCTTTTGTAACGTCAACTAAACAACAACGGCATTTTCCGCCAGTTCCTTTTAGTTTAGAATAATAACACATGGCTGGCGGAACGGATTCTCCACCAATCATACGAGCAGCCTGAAGGATTGTTGTTCCTGCTTCTACTTCTATTTCTTGACCGTCTATGGTTACTTTCATATTACCAATATATAATTCCTAACGGAATATTTATTTTTTTCTATAAACATTAAACTCCTATGGAGTTTTTATTTTTTGTAATTACTTTTGATAATTAGCCCCGATTGTAGTGGAAATCCTTTTCTTTTTCTTTTAAAAAGAAAAGATTGCAACGAAAAGCGGGAAAATGGATTGCTGAAAATGCCCAAACCATTCGCTTCTAATTATTTTATACTTCTTGTTTTGCTACTAAATGTTTCACTTTTTCAAATGGCTCATTCACAAAATGATCTCTATTTTTTATTTTTTCTGGGAAACGGATATGATATTCAAATTCATCTCTAAAGTGACGAATTGCCGCAGCAACTGGCCATGAAGCCGCGTCACCTAGTGGACAAATTGTATTTCCTTCAATTTTAGATTGAATGCTCCACAATAATTCGATGTCTTCTTCGCGTCCGTGACCGTTTTCGATTCTATGTAATACTTTTTCTAACCAACCAGTTCCTTCACGGCATGGCGTACATTGACCGCAAGATTCATGGTGGTAGAATCTTGAAAAATTCCAAGTATTTCTAACGATACAAGCTCTGTCATCATAAACAATAAATCCTCCAGAACCTAACATAGAACCAGTTGCGAATCCACCATCAGATAAACTTTCGTAAGTCATTAATCTGTCTTCACCAGCTGCAGTTTTGTAAATTAAATTGGCTGGTAAAATTGGCACCGAACTTCCTCCAGGAACTAATGCTTTTAATGGTCTGTCGGTTTGCATTCCACCACAATATTCATCAGAATTCATGAATTCGTAAACAGAAACACCCAATTCAATTTCGAAAACGCCTTGGTTTTTTATGTTACCAGATGCTGAAATTAATTTGGTTCCTGTAGAACGACCAATTCCTATTGCAGCATAGTCAGCACCAGAATTATTGATAATCCAAGGCACGGCAGCAATTGTTTCTACGTTATTTACTACGGTTGGATTTTGCCAAAGACCTTTAACCGCTGGAAATGGTGGTTTCAATCTTGGATTTCCACGATTTCCTTCTAGCGATTCGATCAATGCAGTTTCTTCTCCGCAGATATAAGCTCCACCACCAATTTGAACGAAAAGTTCTAAATCGTAGCCTGAACCTAATATATTTTTACCCAACCAACCAGCAGCTTTTGCTTCGGCGATGGCTCTTTCTAAAATTTTGTAAACCCACATGTATTCTCCACGAATGTAGATGTAGGATAAGTTTGCTCCAAGTGCATAACTTGAGGTAATCATTCCTTCAATCAATAGGTGAGGAATGTACTCCATTAAGTAACGATCTTTGAAAGTTCCTGGTTCTGATTCGTCAGCATTACAAACTAAATGTCTTGGATTACCTGATTTTTTATCGATAAAACTCCATTTCATTCCCGCTGGAAATCCTGCACCACCACGACCACGAAGTCCCGAAGTTTTTACTTCTTCAACAACTTCATCAGGCGTCATTTTCTTCAAGGCTTTTTCTACTGATGCGTAACCACCTTCACGACGATATACTTCATAAGTTTTAATTCCCGGAACGTTTATTTTGTCTAATAATATTTTTCTTCCCATGATACTATTTATCGTGTAAAGTGATTTTTCCGTCTTTGCAATCAGACACTAACTGATCGATTTTTTCTTTAGTCAAATGTTCTTGGTAGAAATCACCCAATTGCATCATTGGAGCATATCCGCAAGCACCAAGACATTCTACACCGCGAACTTCAAACATCATGTCTGCTGTTGGTTCGCCAACTTTTACACCCAATTTAGAACATGTGTAATCCATCAAATCTTCAACTCCGTTTTGACAACAAGGAGAAGTTTGACAGAATTCGAACATGAATTTTCCAATTGGACGTTGGTTAAACATCGTGTAAAAAGTTACAACTTCGTACACTTCAATATTTTGAATTTGAAGAATTTCGGCTACTTTATTTTGCAATTCAATACTCAACCAATTGTCGTGAGCATCTTGAACTTCGTGCAAAACTGGCAATAAAGCCGATTTTTGTTTGCCTTCAGGATAATGACTAATCAATTCATTGATGCGGTTCATCAACGATTCGGTTATGTTTATCTCTTGTGTTATATGTGATCTTTCCATTTTTTTTCTGTATATTATATAATGTAAATTGTATATTGTTTTACATTATACTTTTACCATTATACATTTTTTTCAATATACATTATACTTTAATTATGCGTCTAATTCTCCAGCAATTACATTTAAACTTGATAATATTACGATGGCATCGGATAACATTCCGCCTTTAATCATTTCAGTGTAAGCTTGGTAATAAATAAAGCAAGGTCTTCTAAAGTGTAATCTATATGGTGTTCTACTTCCATCGGTTACTAAATAAAATCCTAATTCTCCATTTCCGCCTTCTACAGGATGATAGATTTCTGCCACTGGAACTGGAACTTCACCCATCACAATTTTAAAGTGATAAATTAAGCTTTCCATATTATGGTAAACATCTTCTTTTGGAGGCAAATAATAATCAGGAACATCGGCATGAATTGGACCTTCTGGTAATTTTGCTAATGCTTGTTTGATGATGCTTAAACTTTCCCAAACTTCGGCATTTCTAACACAAAATCTATCGTAAGTATCACCTGATTTTCCAACTGGAACATCAAATTCAAAATCTTCATAAGACGAATAAGGTTGTGCTTTTCTGACGTCATAATCAATTCCGGCAGCACGTAAATTTGGACCAGTTAAACCATATTGCATTGCTTTTTCAGCAGTAATTGGTCCAACATTAACTGTTCTGTCAATGAAAATTCTATTTCTTTCGAATAGGTTTTCAAATTCTTTCCAAGCAATAGGAAAATCAGTTAAAAAAGTGTCTAATTTTTTGAAAGCAGCTTCTGACCAATCTCTTTCGAAACCACCGATTCTACCCATATTTGTTGTAAGACGAGCACCACAAATTTCTTCGTAGATTTCGTATACTTTTTCTCTAAATTGGAATACATAAAGGAAACCAGTATAAGCTCCAGTATCAACTCCAAGGATTGAATTACAGATTAAGTGGTCAGCAATACGAGCTAATTCCATTACGATAACTCTTAGATATTGAGCACGTTTTGGAACATCAATTTCTAATAATTTTTCAACAGTCATCCACCAAGCCATATTATTAATAGGAGAAGAACAATAGTTCATTCTATCTGTCAATACGTTTACTTGATAAAACGGACGGTTTTCTGCAATTTTTTCAAATGCACGGTGAATGTATCCAATAGTTGGTTCTGCATCCAAAATTTTTTCACCATCCATCAACAAGATATTTTGGAAAATACCGTGTGTAGCTGGATGCGTTGGCCCAAGATTTAGTATTGAAAGCTCGCTTCCGTCTTCGTTGCGAGTTTGTTCAATAATTTTGGAATATCGATGCTCTGGTAATAATAATAAGTCTGACATTTTATAATGTTGAATTATTGTTTTTATAAATTTTGTGCCGTTCTTCCGAAGAAACGATCGTCTTTATCAGTTCTTCCGCTGTCTTCCATTGGGAATTCTTTTCGCATTGGAAAAGAAACCATTTCATCCATATTCAAAATACGTTTCAATTGTGGGTGACCAATAAAGTTGATTCCATAAAAGTCAAACGTTTCTCTTTCCATCCAATTAGAACATAAAAATAAATCAGTAATACTATTTACTTCTAAATTTTCATCAGTCAAATAAGTTGTAACTCTAATTCTAACATTTTCTACCCAATTGTGTAAATGATACACAACAGCAAATTGATGCTCGCTATCATTATCAGGATAGTGAACACCACATAAATCGGTAAGAAAATGGAAATTTAAATCTTCATCAACTTTTAATGTTCGAATTACTTCGTGAATTGCAACTGGAGTAGCCTCGAAAGAAAAAACATCTCTACTCATTGCAAAATTCAGCACTTTATTACCAAATTTCTGAGACAATTTTTCTTGAATGTATGCCGTTTCTAAAGCCATATTATAGGTTATAAGAAGCTAATAATTCTTTATATTCAGGAGAATTTCTTCTGCGAACAGATTCATTCTTTACTAATTCTTGTAATTGCATTACGCCTTGAACTATTTGTTCTGGTCTTGGCGGGCAACCTGGAACATAAACATCAACAGGAATTACTTTATCAATTCCTTGTAAAACAGAATATGTATCGAAAACACCACCTGAACAAGCACATGCACCAACCGAAATTACCCAACGCGGCTCAGCCATTTGCTCATATACTTGACGTAAAATAGGAGCCATTTTTTTAGAAATAGTTCCCATTACCATTAGCATATCTGCTTGACGAGGAGAAAAACTCACACGCTCAGAACCGAAACGTGCCAAATCGTAGTGAGATGCCATTGTTGCCATAAACTCAATTCCGCAACAAGACGTTGCAAAAGGAAGTGGCCAAAGTGAATTAGCACGTGCTAATCCGACAACATCGTTTAGTTTGGTAGCGAAGAAACCTTCACCTGTAACTCCTTCTGGTGGAGCAACCATTTTTGTTTTAGAATCACTCATTTATAATTCGTAATTTATAATTATTTCGTCTGTTCGCTTTCGCTCGAGTCGTAATTAATCTATTCCCATTCAAGTGCTTTCTTCTTGATAATATAGAAGAAACCAACTAAAAGTAATAACATGAAAATAACCATTTTGATCATTCCATCTACACCTAATTCTTTGAAATTCACAGCCCAAGGATATAAGAAAATAACCTCAACATCGAAAAGCACAAAAAGAATTGCTACAAGAAAATATTTTACAGAAAAAGGAATTCTAGCATTTCCTACAGATTCAATTCCACATTCGAAGTTGATATCTTTATTTTTTGAATGACGTTTTGGCCCCAAAAAGCTTGATCCGATTATTGTCATTACCACAAATCCTACTGCTAATCCTGCTTGCATAAGGATTGGCAAAAAGTCATGTTGTGTTGATTGCATATACCTAAAATTTAGACTTTATTAAAAGTGGTACAAATATACATTGCATAATTTAATTGACAAAAATCAAAGCTTAAACGTTTGTTATTTATTGCTCAAAATCGTTTATTTAAACTGATTCTAAATTATATTTTTGAAAATAAAAAAACGCCCCGAAAAATCGAGGCGTTTTAAACATTCTAGGTAACTTAAAATACTATATATTAGTCTTCAAGCACTACTACTTGAGCAGCAACTTTACCTTTTCTTCCTTCTTCTTCCTCATAAGAAACTTTATCGCCTTCGCGTAGTTCTTCTGATTTGATACCTGATGCGTGAACAAAAATGTCTTTTCCTGTTTCGTCATCTGTAATGAATCCGTAACCTTTTGATTCATTAAAAAATTTAACTGTACCTGTACTCATTGTAATATTGTAAAAAATTTATAATGTACAAATGTAATCTTTAAACTAATACAAAATAATTTTTTTTTGCAAACTTTTAAAAATTTTATTGATTTTCAATATTTTATGTGAAAAAATTGAATTTTTACTAACTCAAACTTACTTTTATATGTAATTCTTCTAATTGCTTATCGTCAATGACTGACGGCGCATCAATCATAACATCACGACCTGAATTATTTTTTGGGAAAGCGATAAAATCACGAATCGTCTCTTGTCCACCAAGAATTGCAACTAATCTATCCAATCCAAACGCTAAACCTCCGTGTGGTGGTGCACCAAATTGGAAGGCATCCATTAAGAAACCAAATTGGTTACGAGCTTCTTCTTCGGTAAAACCTAAATATTTGAACATTAACTGTTGTGTAGCTTTATCGTGAATTCTGATAGAACCACCACCGATTTCGTTTCCGTTCAACACCATGTCATAAGCATTAGCACGAACTTTTCCTGGATTGGTTGCTAATAATTCCATGTCTTCTGGTTTTGGCGAAGTAAATGGATGGTGCATTGCGTGCCATCTTCCAGATTCTTCATCCAATTCTAATAATGGAAAATCTACAACCCATAATGGAGCAAATTCTGCTGGATTTCTTAAACCTAATTTTGTTGCCAATTCCATACGTAAAGCTGAAAGTTGTGCACGAGTTTTATCGACTGGACCAGAAAGCACGAAAATCATATCTCCTGCTTTTGCACCTGTAATTTCAGCCCATTTTGCTAAATCTTCTTGATCGTAGAATTTATCTACGGATGATTTATAAGTTCCGTCAGCTTCACATTTTACATAAACCATTCCAGAAGCACCAACTTGTGGACGTTTTACCCAGTCAATTAATGCATCGATTTCTTTACGAGTATATGTTGCGCAATTTGGAGCTGCAATTCCAACCACCAATTCAGCTGAGTTGAAAACTGGAAAATCTTTGTGTTGTGCTACTTCATTTAACTCACCAAATTTCATGTCAAAACGAATATCTGGTTTGTCATTTCCGTATGTTTTCATTGCATGATCGTAGGTAATTCTTGGGAATTTTTCTACTTCGATGCCTTTTATTTCTTTTAGTAAATGACGAGTCAATCCTTCAAAAACATTTAGAATATCTTCTTGTTCAACAAATGCCATTTCGCAATCGATTTGTGTAAATTCTGGTTGTCTATCGGCACGTAAATCTTCGTCGCGGAAACATTTTACAATTTGAAAATATTTATCCATTCCACCTACCATCAAAAGCTGTTTGAATGTTTGTGGTGATTGAGGCAAGGCATAAAATTGACCTTCGTTCATTCTACTTGGAACCACGAAATCTCTTGCTCCTTCTGGAGTTGATTTAATCAAATAAGGAGTTTCAACTTCACAGAAATCTAAATCTGATAAATATTTACGCACTTCCATCGCTACTTTATGACGAAAAAGTAATGAGTTTTTTACCGGATTTCTTCTGATATCCAAGTAACGGTATTTCATTCTAATGTCTTCACCGCCGTCAGTTTCGTCTTCTATAGTGAATGGTGGCGTTAAAGCTGCGTTTAAAATTGTCATTTCTTTTACAAGAATTTCAATTTCACCTGTAGATATATTTTTATTTTTGGCTTCACGCTCAATTACGATTCCTTTTACTTGAACAACAAACTCTCTTCCAAGTGTTTTAGCCAATTCAAAAACTGATTTTTCCGAACGACTTTCGTCAAATAACAATTGTGTAATTCCATAACGGTCGCGTAAATCAACCCAATTCATGAATCCTTTATCTCTTGATTTTTGAACCCAACCGGCAAGTGTAACTTCTTGTTTGATATGTGAGGCGTTTAATTCACCACAATTATGACTTCTATACATTGGAATAAAATTTTTTTATAAATAACAGTTCGACCTTCGGTCTCGGGTGCAAAAGTAAAAAACAAAAACTAATAAAATAGTGTTTGAGAGAAACTTGATGAATTCTTTTTTAAGAACTTGAGTTGTTTAAAACCCGCTTTTCCTAGCCATGATGGAAGTGAAAAGCCCGCAAGGCAAAAACCGCTAATTTTGTTGCCAGAAAACAGCGACCAACGGAAGCTCGTTTTATGGTTTAAAAAATTGCGGTTTTTGACGCGGACTTGTAACGAACAGCAGGATTAGCTCCTAAAAAAAATTATTTTCCTCTACTTTTCAATTCTTTGAATGAGTTGATTATTTTTGTCATTTTGGGAGAAAGTTTGTCCTTCTTTTCTAAAGATGTCCAAACGAAAACTTGATAATAATGATTTTTGCCTTCGACATGCGCAAACTCATAGTAAATCTCGTAATCATCAACTTTTCCGGATAAAGAAATTTGATGCGATTTTAACCCATTTATTTGTTTTTTTTCTGTTTCAGAAAATATTGGATTGGTAACCGAAGTTTGTAAACCGCTTTTTAATAATTGAGTATAACCATTCAAATTTGGAGGAAAATCGGTGTTGTCTTCCATATAAGAATTGATTTCTTGTTTGGATTCATCGATTACGATAACGTATAAATCGTCAAAAACATTTTGATATTGCAAAGAAGCTTCGTTGTTAAGATTAGTTGCTAATGACAAACTTTCTGGCAAGTCTAAACTATATTGATTTTTGATTTTTATGGTTTGTGTTTTCTCATTTTCTTGGCACGAAATAATAAAAAACAAGGTTGCAAGAAGAAGTAGTTTTTTCATATTGTAAATTTTAATGCAATTTATAAAAATCAACTTACATACACTATTGTTGCTTGACTAAATTTGACAATTCATTTTTGCAAACTTGTAACAAATGAGAAAAAAAATGACGTTAAAAAGTTTAAAATTCTTTTTGGTTTGTTTTGAAAAAACGAATTTTGCACGCTTAAATCTTTCATGAATGAAATTTACGTTAAAAACTTTTGCCTTTTCTGTTCTCTTTATTTTTCAAAACAACATTTCACAATCACAAATTCAGACAAAACTCCAAGATTCTATTTCTAATTGGGAAAAGAAAAACGCAGTAGGTTTTGACATCAGTCAAATTGCATTTATGAATTGGAATGCTGGTGGAAATACTTCTATTTCTGGATTATTGAAAGGTAATTTTTCGAGAAAATATTCGAATCAAAATATAAAATGGTTGAACGAACTTATCTTGAGATATGGTGTTAACAAGCAAGATGGTGTTGAATTAAGAAAAACCGACGATGCTTTTCAGCTAAATTCGACTTTTGGTTATAGAAAAGATACTGTTTCTAACTGGTATCATTCGGCAAAATTTAATTTTAATACTCAATTTACAAACGGTTATTCTTATCCAAATACAGATAAAGCCATCTCGAAACCATTTGCTCCAGCGTATTTATTTCTTGGAATTGGAGCTGAATATGTAAATAAAGAAAAAAAATATAGTTTGTATTTATCGCCATTAACCCAGAAAACAACGATGGTTTTAGATCAAACTTTAGCAGATCAAGGATCGTTTGGTGTTGATAAAGCAACTTATGATGCTGATGGAAATTTGATTTCTAAAGGAAAAAAATCTAAAAACGAATTGGGTGCTTTGGTTAGTGGAATTCATAAAAATGAAGTTTATAAAAACATTACACTTGAAAACAAATTGAGTTTGTATTCTGATTACATCAACAATTTTGGAAACATTGATGTTGATTGGCAAATGAGCGTAGATTTGACTGTAAATGAATATGTTAGAGCAAATATTGGTTCGCATTTACTTTATGATGACGATATAAAAGCGAAAGAAGAAATTGATGGAAAACAGGTTACATTAGGACCAAAAGTACAATTGAAACAATTACTAGGTGTTGGTTTAGTCTATCTTTTCTAACAAAAAAAAGCTCCGAATATAAACTCGGAGCTTTTTTTGTTTAACTATCAAATACATTAATTTTCAACAGCAATTTTTCTTGCTTCTCTTCTGTCACGCAACCAATATTTTACTCGTTTTACCAAGTAGAACATTACTGGAACCATAACCAAAGTTAAAACTGTCGCATAAGTCAATCCGAAGATTATCGTCCATGCTAATGGTCCCCAAAACATTACGTTGTCTCCACCAATAAATATATGTGGATTCAAATCGGTAATTAAAGAGAAAAAGTCAAAGTTCAATCCAATTGCCAACGGAATTAACCCTAAAACTGCGGTTAAAGCAGTCAACAATACTGGACGCAAACGTGATTTTCCTGATTCGATGATTACTTCTTTTATTTCTTCTAATGATAAATCATCGTGGCTGCTTAAATGTTTATCGGCAACTTTTTTGTCTAATAGAAGTACGAAGAAGTCCATTAATACAATTCCGTTTTTCACTACAATTCCGGCAAGAGAAATGATTCCCATCATCGTCATTAAGATTACAAAATCCATATTTGCTATGACATAACCGTAGAAAACACCACTAAAACTCAAGATAACAGTAAATAGAATTACCATTGTTTTAGAAACCGAATTAAATTGTAAAACAATAATAATTGTGATTCCTGCCAAGGCTAAAAACAACGCATACATCAAGAAACTTTGATTTTTCCCTTGTTCTTCTTGAACTCCTGAAAACGAATACGTTACTGTTTTTGGTAATTCATATCCTTTTAATTCAGTTTGAATTTGTTTTGTAATTTCGTCACCATTAAAACCTGTTAAAACATTAGAATAAACCGTCATGATTCGCTTTTGGTTTTTTCTTTTGATTTGGTTGTAAGTAGTCGTTTTTTCTGTTTGAGAAACAGCCGAAATTGGCACTTGCATCATCTGACCATTGTTCTGATTACGGAACGTTAACGATTGATTGAACAATACATTTTCGTTGGTACGTTGGTCGTCTTGCATACGCATTGTGATGTTGTAATCATCATCACCTTCTTTATAAGTTGAGATTTCTTGACCATAAACCGAACGACGCAAATTGAAACCTAATTGTCCTGTTGAAACACCCAAACTTCCTGCGCTAACTCTATCTACTTTTACTTCCAACTCAGGGCTTTCTTTGTTTACATCAACACTTAAACGCTCAATTCCTGGAATGTTTTTGCTATCAATAAAAGCAATCATTTTGTCAGCTTCTTTCAGCATCAAATCATAGTCAGTTCCTGTAAGTTGAATACTAATCGGATAACCAGCTGGTGGACCATTTGCATCTTTTTCGACAGTTACAGTTGCGCCTGCGATACCTTTTACTTTGGCACGAATTTCTTCAAGAATTACATTGGTATCAATATCTCGACGGAATTTGAATTCAGAGAAATTTACGGTTACTTTTCCTTTAAAAGGTGTTTCCGATGCTGAACCTGCGTCAACATTTGGATTTCCTGCGCCCACACCAACTTGAGAAACAATTGATTCTGCCAAGAAATTTTCTTTGGTATTTTCATCTACATATTTGCTCAAAATACTGATAACTTGTTTTTCAACAAATAAGGTTGCTTTATTTGTTTTTTGAATATCTGTTCCTTGCGGGTATTCAATATAAGTGATAACTTGATTTGGCGTATTTTCTGGAAAAAACAATACTTTTCTAGGGAAAATTCCAAGTAAAATGAAAGAGAAAAATAACAATCCGATGATTCCTGCTAAAGCAAACCAAGCTTTTTTGCCTGTTAAAATCTTAGCCAAGAAATTTTTGTATTTATCTTCCATTTTTGGAAAAAAGTTATGTTGAAAATCTTGAGTCCATTGGTATAATTTTAGTTTGTATAACCACATTAATCCAAGAGCAATTATAGCTAAGTGACCGATTGCTTTTGCAAAAGTAGAATTTGTTAAATGTCCTAAAATGACAAAGACAATCCCAAGAACACTAAATATGATAGTATATAATTTCGCTGATTTTTTAGAAACATTTTTATCTTCAATATCCATCGAACCTCCAGTCATGGCGGCATTTACAACCATCGCCACAAACAATGAAGCTGTTAGTGTTACGGTTAATGTAATTGGGAAATATTTCATGAATTTACCCATTGTTCCTGGCCACAATGCAAATGGTAAAAACGCCATAAGTGTTGTAGCTGTTGAGGAAATTACTGGCCAAGCGATTTCACCAATACCAATTTTAGAAGCCGTAACTCTGTCCATTCCTTTTTTCATGTTGGCAAAAACGTTGTCGACAACCACAATTCCGTCGTCAACAAGCATTCCTAATCCCATAACTAATCCAAAAAGAACCATGGTATTTAAGGTCAATCCAAACATGGAAAGAATACTAAATGCCATCAACATAGAAAGTGGAATTGCAGCACCAACGAAAAGTGAATTTCGCAATCCCATGGTAAACATCAACACAATCATTACCAACACAATACCAAAAATAATGTGATTTGATAATTCGCTAACTTGGTGTTCTACTCTTGATGATTGATCGTTTGAAAGTGTTAGTTTTAAATTAGAAGGTAAATAAGAAGTTTCAGCTTTTTCCAGCTTTTCTTTTACTTGTTCAATAGCCGAAATCATGTTTTGATTAGAACGTTTTTTTACATTCAGCATCACAACTTCAGTTCCTTTTTCACGAGCATACGTTGTTTTTTCTTTTTCTTTGAAACTAACAACGGCAATATCTTTTAGGTAAACTGTTCCACCATAAGATTTTACGATAATGTTTTCTAACTCTTTTGGATCTTTGATTTCACCAACAATTCTAATATTATTACGTGACCCTTGCGAAATTAAATTTCCACCAGAAAGTGTCATGTTTTCATATTTTACAGCATTTTGAATTTCATCAAACGAAACTTGTGCTGCTGTCATTTTGAAAATATCTACGGCAATTTCAACTTCTTTATCATCAACTCCAAGAATATCTACTTTTTTAACTTCGGGAATTTCTTCAATATCATCTTGAAGCAATTCTCCATATTTTTTTAATTGTTGTGTAGTATAATTTCCTTGCAAATTGATATTCAAAATTGGTACTTCTTCCGAAATGTTTAATTCAAATACGTTTGGTTCTACTTTACTTCCGTTGTCAAGATTTGGCCAATCAGTATCAGCTTTTGAAAAATCAACTTTGTCTTTGATTTTAGTTTTAGCATCTTCAATGGTTACTTTATCGGCAAATTCAACGATAATCATTCCATAATCTTGAAACGAACTTGACGTAATTTTTTCAACACCTGAAATGTTTTTGAATTCTTTTTCAAGTGGTTTGATGACTAATTTTTCAACATCTTCAGCTGAGTTTCCTGGGAAAACAGACGAAATGTACACTTTGTTCTCGATGATTTCTGGGAAATCTTCACGTGGCATTGTTACATAGGCAATTACGCCTGTAACAACTATTAATAAGGTCAAGATGTAGACAGTAACACGATTGTCAACTGCCCAACTTGATATTCCGAATTCTTTATTTGTGTGACTCATAAATTTTAGTTTAGGAGTTTAAGAGTTTAAGAGTTTAGAAGGAACTTTTAACCTTATAAACCTTTAAACTTTTAAACTTTTTTTTTAGAAATTCAATTTCATTCCGTCTGCAATACTATTTACACCTTCGGTTACGATAATATCATTTGCTGATAATCCGCTTACAATTTCGGTTACATTATCTGATGATTTTCCAACTTTTACAATTACTTTTTTAGCAGTTCCTGTTTTTCCGTTTGAATTAGCAACTGTGAAAACAAATTTGTTTTTTTCGCCATCTTCTTGCACCACATTGGTTGGAACTACAATAGCATTTTTGTCGGTGTAATCAATAATTTTAAGTTTAGCAACTTGATTTGGACGCAATAAATTTTCTGGATTTGGAACACTAACTTCAATACCGAAACTTCTATTATTTGGATTTAAATAATTTCCAACTTGACGAACTCTTCCTTTATAAGTTTTTCCTAAAGAAGTTAAGAAAACATCAACTTCGGTTCCTACTTTTAACTTTCCGATATAAGTTTCAGGAACAGATGTTGAAACATACATATTTCCTAAATTTAAAATTCTCATTAAACCTTGTTGACTTGGAGCTACAATTTGTCCTTTTTCTACAAAAACCTCATCGATTGTTCCAGAAAATGGAGCACGAATTACTGTTTTAGACAATTGCGCTCTCATTTGAGCTACACCTTTTTGAGCAGAAACCATTTGTGTTTGCGCTTGAAGAAATTGAATTTCAGAACCAATTTTTTTGTCCCAAAGATTTTTTTGTCTTTCAAAAGATGTTTTGGCTAACGCATATTGATTTTCTAAACTTGCCAATTGTTGGCTCATTCCTGCATCGTCCACTCTTCCAAGAATTTGACCTTTAGAAACTCGTTGACCAGCTTTTACAGTTAGTGAAGTAAGATTTCCGCTGAATTCTGGTTGAACTAAGATGTTTTCTTTGGTATCAACATTTCCTTGAATTTCAAGATAATGATTGAAAACAGTGTCTTTTATTGTTGCAACAGAAACTAATGCCTCTTCGTCTTTAGCAACTACTAATGTTGCCAAAGCATCATCAATTTTAGCTAAATCTGCTTGAATTAACGCTTTTTTTGCTTGAAGTTCTTTCGTGTTTTTTGATTTGATTAAATCGTCAATTGACTGATTGTTTTCTTTTCCTCCACATGAAAATAGTAGAATAGAAAGTGCTGAGAGTATTAATATTTTTTTCATTGTTATATTGAAGTATTGGTTAGTTTTTATTTAATAATTTTTCTAATGTTGCTCTTTTATTGATTACATCAAGCATTGTTTGCAAATACGTTTGTTGTGCTGAATATAATTGCTCTTGTGCTTTGGTCAAATCGAAACTACTGGCTAAACCTTCTTTAAACTTGATTTGGTTTTTGTTTTCAATACGTTCGGCTAAGTTTAGATTACTTTTAGAAGTTGTTAATTGCTCTAAACTGAATTCGTAATCGCTTTTAGCTTTTTCAAATTGCAATTTCAGTTGTTGTTCGGTTTGAGTTAGCTGTGTTTTTGATTGTTCTAAAGCAATTTTGGCTTGTTGTGTTCTTGAACTTCTTCCGAAACTACTAAAAATGGGAACATTTAAATTTACACCTACATTAGAAAAATTTAACCATCGTTGATCTTGATTGAAAAAAGTGAATTCATTTCCAAATGAGTTGTAACCAAAATTTACTGCTGCTCCAAGTGATGGTAAAGCTTTGCTCTTTTCTAACTTTAATAATAATTCTTTGCTTGTTAGAAGATTTTGTCCGATTTGATAATCAATATTATTGTTTACATTGAATTCTTCTTTTAGTAAAACCAAATCAACATTGTTTTGAGTTAAGACATCTAGTTTGTCATTTAATATCAAATCGTTTTGCAAATCGATTCCTAAAACAAGTTTCAACATATCATTAGCAATTGTTTTTTGACGTTTTACATTTTCTAATGAACTGTTTATAGAAGCCAAAGTAATTTGCAATTGTTCTACATTTTCTTCTTCAATCAAACCGTTTTTATAGATTTCTTTAGTATCTGAAAAAGTTTTTTCAAGAATAGCTTTATTTTTTTGTAAAATCAAGATGCTTTCATCTGCCAAAAGAACATTCCCATAAGAATTGATAACAATTTCTTTTATTTCTTGATTGGTTTTGATTTTAGCATTTTCAGAAATTTTCAAATACGTTTTAGCCGATTGCAATCCAACTAAATAAGAACCATCAAAAATTAATTGGCTCAAAGTCAAACTTGAACTCATATTATGTTTTGTTCCAAAAGCAACTTCAGCAAATTCTCCTGGTTGTCCACCGAAAATCTCTGCTGGAATTAATGACTTCTGAATTTTAATGTTGTTCTGATAACCAACATTACCATTTATTTGTGGCAAACCAATTGTTGTTGTTTCCCATTTTTTTTGTTTAGCCGCTTCAACATCACGATTAGCATTTATAGCCGAATAGTTGTTTTGAATTGCGTGATTAATGGCTTCTTTTAGCGTAAAAGAAAACGATTCTTTCTTGTCTTGAGCCTGCAAAAATCCTGCAAACAAGAGTAAGGTTAGCATTAGTTTATTTTTCATAGATTGATGATTATATATTAAGATTTGATAATTGTTTTTCTAGTTCTATAATTCCTTTTGGCGATGCAATTGCTCTAGTGTGATATTCTAATGCCTTTCCTTCTAGTATAAAAGCGTCTTTTTCTAACAAAGTGTTTTCATTTATTGAAAAAATAAGTGTGTAATAAAATTTTGTTGCAGCTTCAACATCCGTTTCTGGTCGGTAAAGTCCTTGTTGAATTCCTTTTACAATATTTTGTGTAAACATGGTGTTGCAATCCTCAATCTCGTTAGCCATCATCTTTTCATAAATTTCTGGATAATGTTTTTTGAGCTGAAAAGCAGGTGAATGATCAAACGATTGAAACATTTCCTTGAACATTTTACGCATTTCAAAATTCTCTTGGATAGCATTGTAGTTTTTGGCTACAACTTCATCCATTAGAGTATGGATTTTTTGATGAACTACTTCTGTGCCTTCTTCTATTAGTTTTTCTTTGTTACTGAAATATTTGTAAATCGTTTTTTTAGAAATACACATTTCGCAAGCAATATCATCCATAGTAACGCTCTTGAAACCGAGTTTCAGGAACATATCTGTCGCTTTTTTGATGATTTTTTCTTTCATTTTATTCTAAATTTCGTTTGCAAATATAGAATGGAAACTTTGAATACAAAAATAGTTTCCATAGTATTTACATAAATTTAACATATAGAGGTATTGGTTTCAAATTCTAAGTTAGCCATTATATTGATGTTAGATCCAATTAGAACACCATCCTTTTGTTGATTAGAATTTGAATATAACTTAAAATCTTGACGGTTAATTTCACCCGTAATTTCAATAAGAACCTTAGACGATTTCTGGTTAGATTCTAATTCAGCAATCTTGGCATCAAGCTCTACAGTTTTGGTAATATTGTTTATAGTCAAATTTCCTTTCACAAAATTGATATCAGAATTAATTTTTTCAAATGAAATAGATTTAAATGTTACCAAGGGATACTCACTAGTGTTTATGTAGTCTTTCAAATTTAAATTACTATCAAAATGCTCTAATTTCCCTTCTTTTTTATTGACATCTAAAGCAAATTCAACATTAGCATCAATAAGTTGGTTATTTACAATAGCAATTGAGCTTGATAGATTATTAAATGAGGTGTCTAAAAATGCAATAATTGAATTTTTTACCCTTATCATAAAATCAGATTGATTACTGTTAAGATTCCATTTAGTCGTAGTCATCATTTGATTATTTAATGTTAAAATTATTTTGCAAATGTAATATGGAAACTTTTAAAACTTAAAAAGTTTCCAAAGTATTTACATAAATTTAACATTTGAAAAAGTTTAGAGTTGATAAGTTTAGTTTGTTTTGCATAAAAAAAATATACTTTTGTAAATACAAATTTTTAAGATTAGAAAGAAAACTTTTAAACTCTTAAACATCTAAACTCTTAAACAATAAAATGCACGCACTTTCTCACTATCAAGAACTTATTTCAGCATATTTTACAGAATTGCATTTGAATAAAGAACCTAAAAATCTTTATGAACCAATTGAATATATTCTTCATTTAGGCGGAAAAAGAATGCGCCCAATTTTAACTTTAATGGCAACTGAAGTTTTTGATGTAGATTGTAAAAAAGCTCTGGCAGCAGCCACTGCAATTGAAGTTTTTCATAATTTTTCGTTAGTTCATGATGATATTATGGATGATGCTCCACTGCGAAGAGGAAACGAAACTGTTCACGAAAAATGGAATATCAATACCGGAATTCTTTCTGGTGATGCAATGCTAATTTTGGCTTACCAACATTTTGAAGAATATGAGCCAAAGATTTTTAGAGAACTAGCAAAATTATTCAGCAAAACAGCTTTAGAAGTTTGCGAAGGTCAACAATATGATGTCGATTTTGAAACGAGAGAAGATGTTACTATTCCTGAATATCTAAAAATGATTGAATATAAAACAGCTGTTTTGGTTGGAGCTGCCATGAAAATGGGTGCAATTGTAGCCGAAACTTCTGAAGAAAATGCGAATTTGATTTATGATTTTGGTTTGAATTTAGGAATAGCCTTTCAATTGCAAGACGATTATTTAGACGCTTTTGGCGATCCTGAATCCTTTGGAAAACAAGTTGGTGGCGATATTATTGAAAACAAAAAAACCTATTTATATTTGAAAGCAATGGAATTTTCTAATGCTGATGAAAAAGAGCAATTAACCCATTTATTTTCAATCCAACCAAATGATAATTCGGATAAAATCGAATCTGTAAAATTAATTTTCAATCAAACGAAAGCTTCTGAAGCCACTCAAAAAGCCATTCAAGATTATACTTTTAAAGCCTTTGAAACATTAGAAAAAATGAATATTTCTGATGATAAAAAAAGAATACTGAAAACTTTTGGTGAAAATTTAATGAATAGAAATGTCTAGTTTTGTAGTTCCAATATCAACCGATAATTTACTTTCTGAAGCAGAAAAAGAAAACTTGTACCTAAAACTAATTGAGCAATTAAACAAGGATTTCAATTTTGCCAACGAACCAATTGATTTACCCAAAAGCACTTCGCCAAATGAACTAAAAATTCAACTTCACGAAAAAATTTATCGTTTAATTCAATACAAATTTGCCGAATATTTGAGTTTGCTTTACATAGTTGATGTTCCTGAAGATCAAGTAAAAAAACTTGATGGTTCAGACATTATGCAACTTTCTGAACAAGTAGCTTTTCTGATTTTGAAAAGAGAATGGATGAAGGTTTGGTTTAGGAATAGGTATTAATTACTCCAACTCTTTTTTCATAATCACTTTATTCCACAATTCCTTTCCGTCTTTGTCAAAAAGAGTTAATTTTATTTGACGGTTTTCTTTTTTTCCTGTAAACGAAATAGTTCCGAAATTATGCTGAGGAAACATACTCCCAGCAACACGATATTCATTTTTTTCATTCAACATTTTTTCAGAAGCTACACCAGATGTTAATGGCGAAACCGTCCAATCATATAAGCTATAGGTGTTTGCTCTTGGCAACATCGACAATTCTGGAAAATGTCTATCGCCCGAAATAAACAAAACACCCTTTATTTTATTGTCCGCAATTTCTTTTAACAAAAGTGCTTTTTCTTCTGGATAATTTTCATAATTTTCATTATCGGCAACCGAGTTCAAAACTTGCCCACCAATAACAATAATTTTAAAATTGGCATTTGACGAACTCAAAGCGTCAATCAACCAATTGAGTTGTTCTTTTCCGAGAATGGTTTTTTCGCCTGTCAATCTATCATTTGGGGATTTAAAAAAACGATTGTCCATCAAAAAAAACTGCGCATCGCCCCAATTGAATGTCGAATAAATTCCTTCTGAATGATTCAAATCCATGCCATAATTTTTGTTTGCCCAAAAATCCTTAAAAGCTTGCTGGGTCAAATGTTTGTTATAAAAACTTCTGTCGCTATCATTTGGACCAAAATCATGATCGTCCCAAATGGCAAAATTTTGTGTTTTGGCTAATAAGGGCTGCATTTCTTTTATAGATCTTGAATGTGAATAGCGGTAATAAATTCCCGTTTTACTGTCATAATCGGCTTCACGCAAATAAATGTTGTCGCCACCCCAAACCATAATATCAGGATTTTTGGCAGCAATACTTTCATAAATTTCATATTCGCTTCCGTAGGGTTTTCCTGGACGATCAAACGCCGCTTCACTGATATAGCTACAACTTCCTAAAGCAACTGTAAAATCCGGAGCATCTTCTCGCCATTGCCATAATTTTTTGGACGAAAATGAGGTTTCATAAGGCAAAGCAACTTTTTTCTTATTGATAAAAATGTCATATTTATATTTCTTCCCGGGTTGCAATTGATCCAAAACTATCCGAAACGTAAAACCATTTTTTTTGATTGTTGTAAAACTTTGAGTTTCAAAAATTTCTGAAGGATTGTCAATAGCAAAATATTGGATTTTAACGGATGCTTTTTCTGAAGTTTGTAACCAAATCATTGCTTCTTTCATTTCGCAATAACCCACCATTGGTCCAGATTTCAAATTATTCTGAGCAAAAATTGAAACTGAAAATAATAAAACAAACAAATAATAAATATTTTTAAGCATGATAGATTTTTTAAACAAAAAAATTGCAAAATAAGTAAATAAGCAATTATTAGATATTATTAATTTGTTATTGTTTACTGTTAAAAGAAAACCCTAACAAAGGGCATCAAAGCATCTCCATAAACACCTTTGTCTTTATCAAATAGCATGTTATAGCGTGCCCCAATAGTTACATTTTCTGTTCGATAACCTGCCCCAACAAATAAACCGGTATTCCAAAAATCTCTAGAAATATTTGTGTCTTCAAAATCTACATTTACGCGTAGTTGTTCTAACTCAACGGACAACTGAATTTCTTCAATAGGATTTACAAGTCCAATTAAACTTGCTCCATATTGACTTGATTTGTAAAAATCTTTTTGTTTCAAATAGCTATATTGCAATCCAAATCCTACTGAAAAATAGTTGTTTACATTGTAAATTGCACTTGGAGCAACAGAAATATTGGTAAATCCAGAACCAAACCCTAAACCGAATCCGCCACCGTATTGAACCTTTTTCCAAAAATCACTTTTTGCTTTTATTGGTGTTGTTACTTGTGCTGAAATTGAAAAACTTAGGCTTATAAAAAATAGAAATGTTAATCTTTTTGTTAAAATATGTAAGGCATTCTTTTTCATACTTATATATATAGTTAATTAGCGACATAAAAGTAGTAAAAACATTGAAAGATTGTTATAAATATTTTACTTTTGCATAAATTTTTTAACACAACGATTATTTTATCTAAAAATATGGATAGGTTTTCCTTTTTAAACGCAGCTCACACCGAATTTTTTGCCCAATTATACGACCAATATCTTGTAAATCCTGATAGTGTTGAACCTAGTTGGCGTGCTTTCTTTCAAGGTTTTGACTTTGGAATGGCAACTTTCAACGAAGAAAACGCAGGCGAATATGTAGCTAATTATGCTGCAACTTCAATTGATAACGGACAAGCTTCTGAAAAACTTCAAAAAGAATTTAATGTTCTTAAACTGATTGATGGTTACAGAACACGCGGACATCTTTTTACAGAAACTAATCCAGTTCGAGACAGAAGAACATATTTACCAAATTTAGATTTAGCTAATTTTGGACTTTCTGATGCTGATTTAAGTACAGTTTTTGATGCAGCCAAAGTAATTGGTCAGCAACCACAAACTTTAAAAGAAATTATTGGTCATCTTAAAAATGTGTACTGCCAACATATAGGTATTGAGTACATGTACATGAGAAAACCAGAAGTTATTCAGTGGATTCAAGATAGAATAAACATCAACGATAATCTTCCAAATTTTGACGGAGACCAAAAGAAACACATTTTAGGAAAATTAAACGAAGCGGTTTCTTTTGAAAATTTCCTTCATACAAAATATGTAGGTCAAAAACGTTTCTCGCTTGAAGGTGGCGAAAGTATTATTCCAGCATTAGATGCTTTGATTGAAACCGCTGCTGAAAAAGGTGTAGAACATTTCGTTATGGGAATGGCACACAGAGGTAGATTAAATATTTTAGCAAACATTTTTGGAAAAGCAACACAAGATATTTTCTCAGAATTTGATGGAAAAGATTACGATAAAGAATATTTTGATGGTGACGTAAAATATCATTTAGGTTTAACTTCTGAAAGAAAAACCAAATCGGGTAAAAAAATCAATATTAATTTAGCTCCAAATCCTTCGCACCTTGAAACAGTTGGTGCAGTTATTGAAGGAATTGCTCGTGCTAAACAAGATAAATATACTCCAGACGATTTCTCTAAAGTATTACCAATTGCCGTTCACGGTGATGCAGCTGTTGCCGGACAAGGAATTGTTTACGAAATTGTTCAAATGGCTCAACTTGATGGTTACAAAACCGGTGGAACAATTCATATTGTAATTAACAATCAAGTTGGATTTACAACTAATTACCAAGATGCACGTTCGTCAGTTTATTGTACCGATGTTGCAAAAGTTACACTATCGCCAGTTCTTCATGTAAATGCTGATGATGCTGAAGCGGTTGTTCACGCAATGTTATTTGCTTTAGATTTCCGTATGCAGTTTGGTCGCGATGTATTTATCGATTTATTAGGATATAGAAAATATGGACATAACGAAGGTGATGAACCACGTTTTACACAACCAGTTTTATATAAAATCATTGCTAAACATAGAAATCCAAGAGATATTTATGCTGAGAAATTGATTACTGATGGTATTGTTGATGCAGCTTATATTACCAAAATTGAAAACGAATACAAAGATAAATTAGATGAGAATCTTCAAGCATCTCGTAAAAAAGATTTGACGATAATCAAACCATTCTTGCAAGACGAATGGAAAGGATTTGAACAAGTTTCTGATGATGTTATGTTGCAAAAATTTGATACTAAATTTGATAAAAAGAAATTAGATCAAATAGCTAATGAAATTTCAACTTTACCATCAGATAAAAAATTCATAAGCAAAATCACAAAAATTATCACCGATAGAAAAACAATGTATGATAACAATGTTATCGATTGGGGAACAGCTGAATCACTTGCTTACGGTTCACTATTAACAGAAGGCTATGATGTTAGAATTTCAGGTCAAGATGTTGAAAGAGGAACATTTTCTCACCGTCATGCAGTTGTAAAAGTAGAAGATAGTGAAGAAGAAGTAGTTCTTTTAAATTCACTAAAAGATAAAAAAGGGAAGTTCAATGTGTTTAATTCTTTCCTTTCAGAATATGGTGTTTTAGGTTTTGATTATGGTTATGCATTGGCAAATCCAAACGCATTGACTATTTGGGAAGCACAGTTTGGTGATTTCTCTAATGGTGCACAAATCATGATTGACCAGTACATTTCATGTGGAGAAGACAAATGGAACAACCAAAATGGTATTGTTCTTTTATTGCCTCACGGATATGAAGGTCAAGGTGCAGAACACTCTTCGGCTAGAATGGAACGTTATTTACAACTTTGTGCACGCCACAATATGTATGTTGCCGATTGTACAACGCCAGCCAATTTCTATCACTTGTTGAGAAGACAAATGAAAACGAAATTCCGTAAACCATTAATCCATTTTTCACCAAAAAGTTTGTTGCGTCATCCATTGTGTGTTTCAACACAAGAAGAATTATACAACGGACAATTTCAAGAAACAATTGATGACAGTTCAGTAGATAAGAAAAAAGTAAAAACAGTTGTTTTCGTTACCGGAAAATTCTACTACGATATACTTGCCGAAAGAGAAAAATTAGAAAGAAATGATGTAGCTTTGGTTCGTATTGAGCAATTATTTCCATTGCCAGTTGAACAATTAAAAGCAATTATTGCTAGTTATCCAAATGCTGATGATTATGTTTGGGCACAAGAAGAACCTAAAAACATGGGAGCTTATAGTTTCATGTTGATGAATTTCAATTTAGTGCCTTGGAGATTAGCTTCATTAAAAGCATACGCAGCACCAGCAGCTGGAAGTCACACTAGAGATAGAAGACGTCATGCTGATGCCATTAGAATGGTTTTTGATAAAAATTTATTTAGATAAAATGCTTACAAAAAAGGACATATTTCAAACGATAATTGACCACAAAGACGAAATTAAAAGTTTTGGTGTTATAGAAATTGGTTTGTTTGGTTCTTATGTAAGAAATGAACAAACAGAAGATAGTGATATTGATTTCTTAGTTGATATAATTAAAGAGAAGAAAACTCTAAAAAATTATATTGATTTTTGTGATTTATTAGAAAATCTCTTTAAAAATAATAAAATTGATATTGTTTCTAAAAAAGGATTAAGTGAATTTATTGGACCACATATTTTAAAAGAGGTAGATTATGTCAAAATCTGATGAGATAGAATTCATAAAGCACATTTTTATAGAAATAAACTATATTCAAACTATAGTTGAAAAGTTAGATGAAGAAGAATTTTACAATGATGAAACTTTAAAAAGAGCTATAACAAGAGCTTTAGAGATTATTGGTGAAGCAACAAAAAATTTGAATCAAGATTTTAGATTAAAATATAATTCTATTCCGTGGAGTTACATGGCAAAATTGAGAGATAAAATTATTCATCATTATCAAGGAGTAGATTATGAGACTATTTGGAATATAATCACACAAGAAATTCCTGAATTGCATTTTCAAATTGAACAAATAATAAAAGAACACGATAATAAATAATTATATAATTTTCAGAATAAACTTTTAAACTTTTAAACTTTTAAACCTGAAACTTTAAACTAAAAGAATATGATTTTAGAAATGAAAGTGCCTTCACCAGGCATTTGAAATTAAAAGGAGGACAGCCAGTGGCTGTCAGGTAAATATAAAATAACATCAAAAATTATACATATGATATTAGAGATGAAAGTCCCATCACCAGGAGAGTCTATAAAAGAAGTTGAAATTGCTACTTGGTTAGTAAAAGATGGCGATTATGTAGAAAAAGACCAAGCGATTGCTGAAGTAGATTCAGATAAAGCAACACTAGAATTGCCAGCTGAAGCAAGCGGAATTATTACTCTAAAAGCAGAAGAAGGTGATGCAGTAGCTGTTGGAGCAGTAGTTTGTTTAATTGACACAAGTGCAGCTAAACCATCAGGTGATGCACCAGCACCATCAAAAGAAGAAGCGAAACCAGTTGTTGAAGCTCCAAAAGCTGAGGTAAAAGCGGCTCCAGTTGCAGAAAAAACATATGCTACACAAACGCCTTCACCAGCTGCTAAAAAAATATTAGACGAGAAAAATATCCAACCAACTGAAATCGTTGGAACAGGAAAAGGTGGAAGAATCACTAAAGATGATGCTGTAAATGCAGTACCATCAATGGGAACTCCAACTGGTGGAACTCGTGGTTCTGAGAGAACAAAATTATCAATGTTGCGTCGTAAAGTTGCTGAAAGATTGGTTTCTGCTAAAAACGAAACAGCTATGTTAACAACGTTCAATGAAGTTGACATGACAGCTATCTATGCTTTAAGAGCTGAATATAAAGATGCTTTTAAAGAAAAACACGGACTAGGTTTAGGTTTCATGTCTTTCTTTACTAAAGCAGTTACAAGAGCTTTACAATTATTCCCAGACGTGAACTCAATGATTGATGGTCAAGAGAAAATTTCTTATGATTTCTGTGATATTTCTGTTGCAGTTTCTGGTCCAAAAGGATTAATGGTTCCTGTAATGAGAAATGCTGAAACATTATCATTTAGAGGTGTTGAAGCTGAAATCAAAAGATTAGCAATTCGTGCTCGTGACGGACAAATTACTGTTGATGAAATGACAGGTGGAACATTCACTATTTCAAATGGTGGTGTTTTCGGAAGTATGTTGTCAACGCCAATTATCAATCCTCCTCAATCAGGAATTCTTGGAATGCATAATGTGGTTGATAGAGCTATCGTGAAAAACGGTCAAATAGTTATCGCTCCAGTAATGTATGTTGCTTTATCTTATGATCACAGAATCATTGACGGACGTGAGTCAGTAGGTTTCTTGGTTGCAGTAAAAGAAGCTTTAGAAAACCCAGTAGAACATTTAATGGGCGGAAATGCTAAAAAAGCATTAGAATTGTAATAAATTAAAATTCCAAATACAAATCCCAAATTCTATATAGAGTTTGGGATTTTTTCGTTTATTTGCGTTCACTAACCAATATTTTTTATGGCATCAAACAAAAAATCGGCAGCAATAGGTTTTATTTTTATAACCATGCTTATCGATATTACAGGTTGGGGAATTATTATTCCTGTGATTCCTAAATTAATTAAAGAACTAATTCATGGAGATATTAGTGAAGCTGCTAAAATTGGAGGTTGGTTAACTTTTGCATATGCTATAACGCAATTCATTTTTGCACCATTAGTTGGAAATTTAAGCGATAAATTTGGTAGAAGACCAATTATCTTGATTTCGCTTTTCGCCTTTTCAATGGATTATTTATTGTTAGCTTTTGCTCCAACCATCACATGGATTTTCATTGGAAGAATTATTGCAGGTATTACAGGTGCAAGTATTACAACAGCTTCAGCTTATATTGCCGATGTCAGCACACCAGAAAACAGAGCCAAAAACTTTGGAATGATTGGTGCTGCTTTCGGATTAGGATTTATAATTGGACCCGTAATTGGTGGACTTTTAGGACAATATGGTTCGAGAGTTCCATTCTATGCAGCAGCAGTTTTATGTTTGTTGAACTTTCTTTATGGTTATTTTATTTTACCCGAATCATTATCAAAAGACAATCGAAGAGAGTTTAGTTTGAAAAGAGCTAATCCAATTGGTGCTTTTATGAATTTGAGAAAATATCCAAAGTTAATAGGTCTTGTAGTTTCTATTTTCTTGCTGTATACAGCTTCACATGCTGTTCATAGCAATTGGAGTTATTTTACCATGTACAAATTCAATTGGGATGAAAAAATGGTAGGGATTTCACTAGGAGCCATCGGTCTTTTAGTTGGAATTGTACAAGGCGGATTAATAAGATGGATTAACCCAAAATTAGGAAACGAAAAAAGTATTTATGTTGGAATGGCACTTTATACCGTTGGGATGTTTCTTTTTGCAACAGCAACAGAAAGCTGGATGATGTTTGCCTTTCTAATTCCCTATTGTCTTGGTGGAATTGCTGGACCAGCGATGCAAGCTGTAATTTCGAGTCAAGTTCCTGCCAACGAACAAGGAGAGATTCAAGGAACACTTTCTAGTTTGATGAGTGCTTCTGCAATTGTTGGACCGCCAATGATGTCAACCGTTTTTTATTATTTTACTCACAAGGATGCTCCGTTTCAATTTGCTGGCGCACCGTTTGTTCTTGGAGGAATTTTGATGTTATTGAGTACAATTATTGCTTATTTTTCATTTAAAAAGAAATAAAAAAACAAAAAACCGCAACTATCAAGTTACGGTTTCTTAAAGTACCCGGAGCCGGAGGAACATTAAAATGTTTGACTCCTACGTTTTTTCTAAAAAACAAAAAACCGCAACAATTAAGTTACGGTTTCTTAAAGTACCCGGAGCCGGATTCGAACCGGCACGGTTTCCCACAGGTGTTTGAGACCAGCGCGTCTACCAATTCCGCCATCCGGGCTTAGCAGACAAGAAATAACAATTGCTATTTCAACGCGATAAAGAAATGAAAAAATCTCTTTATCCTTTAACACGGTGCAAATGTAAAAAATAATATTTCATTTTCTAAAAAATTACTGAGAAATATCCTTTCAAACTTGATTTTTATTTCTAAATTTGCACCTCGGTAAAACGACACACAACTAACTAACTACATTCGAGACATTTATATGATTTAGATTTTCTGAAGTCTATGTTTATAAACTATCGAAATTAAACAAAAAAAATAAAATGTCGCATCTAGAACCAGAAGCAAAGATTTTTGCGTGTTCGCAAAGTGTACATTTAGCCGAACAAATAGCCAAAAACTATGGTGTTCCGCTAGGTAAAGTTACGTTCTCTAAATTTAGTGATGGTGAGTTTCAACCTTCTTTTGAGGAATCAATTAGAGGATTACGCGTTTTTATTGTTTGTTCCACTTTTCCAAGTGCAGACAATTTGATGGAGCTTTTATTAATGATTGATGCTGCAAAAAGAGCATCTGCAAGACATATAACTCCTGTAATTCCTTATTTTGGTTACGCAAGACAAGATAGAAAAGACAAGCCAAGAGTTCCAATTGGAGCAAAACTTATTGCAAAATTGCTAGAAACAGCAGGCGCAACAAGAATTATGACAATGGACTTACATGCGGATCAAATTCAAGGTTTTTTTGAACAACCTGTTGACCACTTGTTTGCCTCGACCATATTTTTGCCGTATGTAAAAAGTTTAAATCTTGAAAATTTAACTATTGCATCGCCAGATATGGGTGGTTCTAAAAGAGCTTATGCCTATTCTAAATTTTTAGAATCTGATGTGGTAATTTGTTACAAACAGAGAAAAGCTGCCAACATAATCGACACAATGGAGTTGATTGGTGAAGTGAAAGGAAGAAATGTTGTGCTGGTAGATGACATGATTGACACTGGAGGAACATTGGCGAAAGCTGCTGATCTTATGATTGAAAAAGGCGCGTTAAGTGTAAGAGCAATTTGTACACACGCCATTTTATCGGGTGATGCTTATGAAAAAATTGAGAATTCTAAGTTAAGCGAATTGATTGTAACTGATTCAATTCCTTTAAAGAAAGAATCAAAAAAAATAAGAGTGGTGAGTTGTGCGCCTCTTTTTGCAGAAGTTATGCATATGGTACAACACAACAATTCTATAAGCGGTAAGTTTTTAATGTAAAACTAGAACCTTATAAATAATGAAAATTTTGAAATTGATTTTTGAAATTGACATTGCTATTGAAAAGAATTTTTATAATTATTAACTATATATTTTTACAATGAAATCGATTACAATTAAAGGATCAGAAAGAGAAAGCGTGGGCAAGGTAGCAACCAAAGCGGTACGTAATGCTGGAGCGGTTCCTTGCGTTATTTACGGAGGAAATCAACCAGTTCATTTTTCAGCAGAAGAAAAAGAATTTAAAAGCTTGGTTTACACTCCAAACGCACACACAGTTGTGATTGATTTGGGTGGTAAAAAATTCAATGCAATTCTTCAAGATATTCAGGTTCACCCTGTATCTGACAAGATTTTACACATTGACTTCTTCGAATTGAAAGATGACAAAGAAATCATCATGGAAGTTCCTGTAAAAGTAACTGGAACATCTCCAGGTGTACTTTTAGGAGGAGTTTTAAACTTAAACCAACGTAGATTAAAAGTAAAAGCTTTACCTAAAAATCTTCCTGATTTTGTTGAAGCTAACATTTCTGAACTTCAAATGGGTAATAAGTTATATGTAACTAAATTGCCTGTAAACAATTTTAAATTAATGCACCCAGACAATACAGTAGTTTGTCAAGTGAAGATTTCACGTGCTGCGATGAAAGCTGCTCAAGAAGCTGCAAAAGCAGAAAAAGGTGGAGCAAAAAAGAAAAAATAATTCACGTTATTAATTCAACTAAACATCCCGTAATTTGCGGGATGTTTTTTTTATACCCTATTTTGAGTTACTTTTATAGTCCACTAAAAAATTTATTATGTCGGTAATTGACAACACCATTCTTTTTGTAAAAAACAAACTTCAAAATGCTGAAGCAGGGCACGATTGGTTTCATATTGATCGTGTATACAGAAATTCTTTACTGATTGCAAATGAAGAAGAATGTGATTTGGAAGTTGTAAAACTAGCTGCTTTACTTCACGATATTGCTGATAGTAAGTTTAATGATGGAGACGAGACTATTGGTCCAAAAACCGCTAAAACTTTTCTAGAAAAAGAAAATATTTCGCAAGAAACCATTAATCATGTTGTGGCAATTATCGAAAATATTTCTTTCAAAGGCGGTAATTTTGAAAAAAAATTCACTTCAAAAGAATTAGAAATAGTACAAGATGCCGACAGATTAGATGCCATTGGCGCCATAGGAATTGCAAGAACTTTCAATTATGGTGGATTTAAAAACCGACAACTTTACAATCCCGATATTGCACCTCAACTCAAAATGACAAAAGAGGAATATAAAAATAGTGAAGCACCAACCATCAATCATTTTTACGAAAAGTTGCTTTTGCTAAAAGACAAAATGAATACTGAAATGGGCAAAAAAATAGCGCAACAACGCCATCGTTTCATGGAAGTTTTCCTGTCTCAGTTTTATGCAGAATGGGATGGTGAGAAGTAGGTGTTAATTAAATTTACACTTATTTGAGACATCAGCTCTAGAAAGGCATAATGAAAATTTATACATTTGCATAAAATACCACCATGAAAAACACATTACTAACACTATTTATACTACTACTAAACCAAGTTAACGCTCAGATAATTGAGTTCCCTGATGTTTACTTTAAAGAAAAATTGGTTACTTCAACTACCACTAACAGTATAGCCAAAGATAGCAATGGAAATTCAATAAAGGTTGATATAAATAACGACGGAGAGATTGAAGTTTCAGAAGCTTTGCTTGTATATGAAATAAGAACAAATAATTTTTTGTCTCCAATTTATGATTTTACAGGCATATCCTATTTTCAAAACCTTCGTAAATTTAAGTTGTCTGGTATTGTAATCCCAAGTCCAACAGTTTTTCTTGATTTTACTGGGTTACTAAACTTAGAATATATTGACTGTAACAATACTGGTATACAAAGTTTAACAGTATCAGGTTTAACAAACTTAAAAGATTTGCATTGTATACAAAATCAATTAATGACTCTAGATTTAACAGGACTTACCAGTTTAGAAATATTAGATTGCGATGTAAATAATCTAACAACTCTTGATGTTTCAGATTGTGTAAATTTAACTAGTTTAGACTGCCATGATAATCAAATAAATAACCTCAACCTTTCAGAAATAACCAACTTACAGTTTTTGCGTTGTTATGATAATAATATTACAAGTTTGGATTTATCCAATATGAGCAATTTACTATTGTTAAACTGTAGAGAAAATCAACTAAATTCTTTATCATTTAACAACACTCCACTTGTCACCGATATAGATTGTTCTATGAACAATATTACAACTCTTGATTTTTCGTCATGCTTTGCAGCAGAAAGAATCTTATGTGATAGTAACAATTTAACCAATATAAATATAATAGGATTAAGCAGTTTAAAAGAATTATCATGTATTAGTAATGAATTAACAAACATAGATTTTACAGGTGCAAACAATATTGAGACTATTTATTGTGGAAGTAATTTAATTTCAGAAATAGACATTAGTAATTTAACTAGTTTAAACTTATTCCAAATTGTGTATAATAACTTGACAACTCTTAATTTGAATGGATTAAGTCAATTAAATAAAATTAATTGTAGATTTAATAATTTGTCAACATTATATATAAAAAACATAGCATATAATGGCTTAGCTAATGAATTATTAGCATTTGGAGAAAACCCAAACTTGTTTTATATATGTACAGACGAAGGTAAAATTCCTTTAGTTCAAAGTTTAGTTAACAGCTATGGGAATCCAAGTTGCATTGTAGATGCATCTTGCTCATTATCTTCATCTAATTTTGATATGGAACCAGAGATAACTTTATTTCCAAACCCTGCAAGCACAACATTAAACATTAATTCTAAATCAGAAATTAATTCTGTAGCTATTTACAATACACTTGGTCAATTGGTTTTAGACTTTTCAATCAAAACAATCAGTAGTCTTGATGTTTCAAGTTTAAAATCGGGTAATTACTTTCTTAAAATAAATTCTACTACAGGAATTAAAACCGAGAGATTTATCAAAGAGTAAATTTCTGTGATAATTTTGTAATTTTTTTTAAAATTATCACAAACTTGTGATAAAAAAATAAGTTTTAAAAAAATTATCACACTTTTGTGATAAAATATTTTTTTGAGCAAAATTTATCACAAATTAAAAAGTATAAACCAATTCAATAAATAAATTAAGATTTAACTATACCATCTCCATCAACTCCAAAGCTCTTTTAACCGATTTTACATTTTCAAAAGTTAATAATAATCGTAAGCCGTTTGGCGTTTGTTTTTCTTTCATTTTGCACAAAGTAGGTTGTTTTTGTACAAATGTTAAAACTTGTCTAAACGCATTAGAAGTATAATAATCTGATTGCTGATCGCCTACAAAATACGCTATCATTTTTCCTTGTTTCATTACCAATTTTTCTATTCCAAACTTGGTGGCAATCCATTTTATTCGGATGCTGTTTAGTAAGGCAATGGCTGGTTTTGGCAAAGCTCCGAAACGGTCAATCAATTTGTTTTCGTAAGCTACTAAGGTTGCTTCATCTTTAATGTTACTCAATTCGTTGTATAAATTCAAACGTTCTGAAATGTTATTGATGTAATCATCTGGAAACAATAACTCAAAGTCAGAATCGATTTGAATTTCTTTTACATATTCTTTTTCAACCGTATCATCTTCATTTTGATACAATTCTTTGAACTCGTTCTCTTTCAATTCTTCGATGGCTTCGTTCATGATTTTTTGATACGTATCAAAACCAATTTCGTTTATAAAACCACTTTGTTCACCACCTAATAAATCACCAGCGCCACGAATTTCCAAATCTTTCATAGCAATGTTAAAACCACTTCCTAATTCAGAAAATTGTTCTAATGCCTGAATTCGTTTGCGTGCATCGTCGGTCATGGCAGAATAAGGTGGACATATAAAATAACAAAACGCTTTCTTGTTGCTTCGCCCTACTCGACCACGCATTTGATGCAAATCGGACAAGCCAAAATTGTTGGCATTGTTAATGAAAATCGTGTTAGCATTGGGCACATCCAAACCACTTTCGATGATGGTTGTGGCTACCAAAACATCAAATTCGCCATTCATAAAAGCCAACATCAATTCTTCGAGTTTGCTACCTTCCATTTGACCGTGACCAATTCCGACTTTGGCATCTGGCACCAATCGCTGTATCATTCCAGCAATTTCTTTGATATTTTCTATTCGATTATTAATGAAAAACACTTGACCATTTCGCTGAATTTCATACGAAATCGCATCACGAATCAACTCTTCATTAAAACTCACCACTTGACTTTCAATAGGATAACGATTGGGCGGTGGTGTTGTAATTACTGATAAATCACGAGCTGCCATCAACGAAAACTGTAAAGTTCTAGGAATCGGAGTTGCCGTTAATGTTAGCGTATCTATATTGGCGGCAATTGTTTTGAGTTTGTCTTTTACGTTTACACCAAATTTTTGTTCTTCATCAACTATAAGCAATCCCAAATTTTTGAAAGCTACGTTTTTGTTGACCAATTGATGCGTTCCGATAACAATATCGAGTTTTCCGTTAGCTAATTGTTCAAGTGTATCGGCTTTTTGTTTGGCAGTTCTAAAACGATTCAAATAACCAACCGAAACTGGCATTTCTTTTAATCTTTCAGTAAAAGTACGATGATGCTGATAGGCTAGAATAGTTGTTGGCACCAAAATCGCGACTTGTTTTCCATTATCTACCGCTTTGAATGCCGCACGAATTGCCACTTCGGTTTTACCAAAACCAACATCACCACAAACCAATCTATCCATTGGTCTATCGCTTTCCATATCGGCTTTTACATCTTGAGTAGCCTTTAATTGATCGGGCGTATCTTCATAAATAAACGAACTTTCTAATTCGTTTTGCAAATAACTATCCGGTGCATATTGAAATCCTTTTTCGAGACGTCTTTTGGCATATAATTGTATCAAATTGAACGCAATATGCTTAACACGCGCTTTGGTTTTTTGTTTTAAAACCTTCCAGGCATTGGAACCTAACTTATATATTTTGGGTGGCGTACCATCTTTTCCGTTGTATTTTGAAATTTTATGTAGCGAATGAATACTTACATAAACAATGTCATTATCGGCATAAACCAACTTAATGGCTTCTTGCGTTTTGCCTTCGACTTGGATTTTTTGCAAACCACCAAATTTCCCGATTCCGTGATCGATATGCGTTACATAATCACCAACCGAAAGCGTTGTCAACTCTTTTAAAGTAATGGTTTGCTTCTTAGAATAACCATTTTTGATATTGAATTTGTGGTAACGTTCAAAAATTTGATGATCGGTATAACACGCAATTTGGTTTTCTTCGTCAATAAATCCTTGGTATAACGGAAATACTATTGTGTTGTATTGCTTCAGAATATTTTCGTGATTTACCTCGTCAATACTTTCAAAAATATCGTGGAAACGTTTGGATTGTGATTCGTTGGAACAAAACAAATAATTTTTGTAACCATTAAAATGATTATCGCTCAAATTATTTAGCAACAAATCAAATTGTTTATTAAATGAAGGTTGCGGCTGAATGTGAAAATCGTAAGCGTTATCGTATTTGAAAAGCGGTTTAGAACTCAACTCTACAATAGAAAAATCTAATGCTTTTCGGGAAAATTCTTTTGGGTTTAGAAATAATTTAGAAGGTTCAGCTTGATTGATAGTTTTGGATAAACCTTGAAATATTTCTTCCGATTTGGTGAATAACGTTTCTAATTTAGAAAGTGTAAAATCGGTATTTTGAATAAATAAAATTGTTTTTTCGTTGATATAATCTAAGAAACTTTCTCTGTTTTCTTGAAAAATTTTGTTTTCAACATTGGGAATAATGGCAATTTTCTTTTGCTTTTCTAGCGAAAGTTGGGTTTCTACATCAAACGTTCTGATAGAATCGACTTCGTTACCAAAAAACTCAATTCGATACGGATTATCATTTGAAAACGAAAAAACATCTATAATTCCGCCACGAACCGAAAATTCACCAGGTTCCGAAATAAAATCAACTCGCTTGAATTCGTATTCAAACAAAACTTCGTTGATAAAATCGATTGAAATTTTGTCGCCAACGGTAACCTTTAATGTGTTTTTATCTAACTCTTTTTTGGTGACAACCTTTTCAAAAAAAGCATCAGGATAGGTTACAATAATGGCTGGTTTTTTTCTTGAATTGATTCGGTTTAAAACTTCAGCGCGAAGCAAAACATTGGCGTTATCAGTTTCTTCAATTTGATATGGTCGACGATACGAACTTGGGTAAAAAAGCACATCGTCTTGCCCAATCATTTGCTCTAAATCGTTCAAATAATAAGCGGCTTCTTCCTTGTCGTTTAGTATCAAAAGAAAAGAAGTTTCGACTTTTTTGAACAAAGAATTTATAACAAATGACATCGAAGAACCAATCAATCCGTTAAGATGAATTTTTTGGTTTTTCTGCGTCAAATTTTCTCCAATCTTGATGATTTTGGATGAATTATCGTAAATGCTGACAACTTTTTCTTTACTCAAGATCGGGCGAATTTATAATTTTGGCATCAGTTGGAATCGCTCTTGTGCTGTCTTTCATCAACATAAAATCGGGTTCGCCATCTTCGGCCGGAATTTCACTTCTTATGATAATTTCTTCCATTTGCTCATAAAACCAGTACAATTCTACATTGATTTCGGCTAAAATTTTCTCCACTTTTTTAACTGGAATATCACGAAGATTTATGTATAAATTGAGTGAGTTAATTTTGGTATTTAGTATTGCAATTCTTGATCTTACAGGCGTTGTGTTAAACTCTGCAGGAATGTTGTTGTTGAGTTCCGCTACTTTTTTGGATAATATCTTAGCTTTTTTCTGAAAAGCACCAATAGAGCTTGTCGGTTTTTGGTCAAGTTCGGTTACAAACAATCGAAGTTCCGACCAATTATTAGTGATAACTCGAGCTTTTTCAGTCATTTCTGGAATATCAAAAAACCATGCATCGTTAATAGCATAAAATACGGCTTCTTTCTTTTTGATATCTTTTAGTTTTTCTGCTTTACTTTTAGCATCGTCTTGTTGACATGAAAATAAAAAAGTGAATAAAAGGAAAAGTGAATATAATTTGAATTTCATTAGAAATGATTTGATTGACAAAGTTACAAAGGTAAAAGGAATCTTTACATGCCAAAACGATTGGTATTTATAATTTTGTTAAATAAATATTTAGCAAACCACAAATTACACTAATTTTCATAAATTTAAATACTTTGAAGATTAATTTCAGAAATTCGTTAGATTTTGATGAAAAATTTCAATTAACATTTTAGTGTTTTAATCATTTTTAATTAAATATTTAACTAATTTTGCTTTTTTAGTTTAAATTTTTTAGATATGAAGATAAATTCATTACAAATAGAAATAGACGGAATTGATAAAGAAATTCTACGCCAATTGATGGAAGATGCTCGAAAACCTATCCTTCAAATTGCCAACAAAATTGGGATTTCGGGCGCGGCTATACACCAACGATTGCGAAAACTGGAAGATGCTGGCGTGATTGCTGGTTCAAAATTTATTGTAAATCCGAAAGTTTTGGGTTATACAACCGTTGCTTTTATTGGGATTTATTTAGAAAAAGCCTCAAGCAACTCGGAAGCCGTAAAAGAACTTAAAAAAATACCAGAAGTTTTAGAATGCCATTATACAACTGGAAATTGGAGCATTTTGGCAAAAGTAATTTGTAAAGACAACGAACATTTGATGCAATTACTCAACAAAAAATTACAACCAATAAATGGTGTTTCCCGAACTGAAACCTTTATTTCGTTGGAACAACAAATTGAACGGCAAATACAACTTTAGAAATTCCAATAAAAAAGAAATTCCAAATTCCAACTCTTACTAATTGGAATTAGGAATTTATCTATTGGTATTTTTTATACTTTACTCTTTCACAATCTTAATCGTTTTCTCACTCCCTTGACTTGTAACTTTTACAAAATAAATTCCGTTTGAAAGCTGAGATAAATCGATTTCTGTTTGAATGTCATTTACTTTTTTAGAAATCATTTTTTGCCCTAAAATTGAGGATATTTCTATAGTTTCAATTGGTGAAGCATTTGAAATTTTCAACGTGTTTTTTACAGGATTTGGAAATGATTTGAAGTTGTTGAACGTAAAGTTTTCGTTTGCTAATGTAGACACGAATTCAGTTGTGCAAGTATTGGTTACAATGGCTGGGTTAAAATCAAAATAGATATTTGCAGTATTTGGAATTACATCGCCAATAGCAAATCCTGATTTTGGCTTCACTTGGAAAACAATATAGCCATGACCCGTTTGTGTATTTGGAATTGATGGTGGCAAATTAACACCATTAAAATTCCAGTTTAAATTAGAACCAACTCTATCTAACACATAAGGATGACTTGAAGCAACCATTCTTATTGAATTTTCATCCAATTTTGAATCGAGAATATCTTCAACTCTTATGTTTATTGCTTCTGCTGTTCCTGTATTTTCAAATCGAATTGTGTAATTCAAATAATCATTGGCTGTAAAACTAGAATGCAAAATTTTACCACCATGACTTTCTTGTTTATCATTTGGATCATAAGAACCGACAATGACTTGAGAAATAGTTGATGTATTATTGGAAACAATGGCATCATTAGTTGGAATTGTAACTAATGCAGTATTCGTAATTATTTGACCTAATGAAACTGTTGGAATAGTTGGCACTTGCATCGTTACGATAAATTCTTTTGATTGAAATGGCGCAAGATTAGTAAAACTACCTATAAAACCAGTTGGAGTATTAGTTACAGATGGAAAAACATTTGTAATCGTCACAATATTACTTTTATCAAAAGTCACTGATCCTGCCGCTATAGTTTGATTCCCTTGATTTACAATTGTAACCCTATTCATATAAGTAAAACCAGGTCTTGGCGAAGCTCCGTATGGATGAACATAAACAGCTAAATCAGTATATGGAGTAACTGTAATAGGAAAATTATATGTTGTAATTCCAGAACCAACAGACACGTTAACGTTTGTATAAGTGGCATTACAAGTATAAAAACCTGAATATTGACTTGGCAGTGAAAAACTTAAGTTATACGAAGTAGCGGGATTGCTTTCATACAAATAAGCAATTCCGTTGTAAGAATATAAATTTGTTGTCGCTCCACCATTTACACTATAGTTAAAGTTTCCATGAGGGAAATTTTGCTCGTTTGACTCTTTAATACCATTATTATTTAAATCAATAAAAGCGTTGAGTTTGATACCATCAGAAACAGCAAGTACAGTATTAAATCCGTCAAAACAATCTTGAACACCATTATCGCCACAAATGCAAATAAAATCAAACACATTTCCAGCATTGATGTTTTCTTGGGTAATAACATGAAATCCTGTGAACGAAATTGTATCTGTTGAATTTGGTGGCAAACTTGATAAAGTTCCGTTAACAGTTAAACTCGACTGACAAGGAACCAAATTGGTTATTGGTGTAGAACCATTGTTGGTTAAAATAATTTGATAATTTATAACATCACCAACATTTACAAACCCATCATTGTTGTAATCCGCATATGTTCCTTGCATACTTGCATTAAATATTGGATTGTTTACAATTAATACAAATGCTGCAATACTACAATTGGCAGGTTGAGTATTTAATTGGCAAATTTCGTACGAAAACGTATAGGTTCCTGATGGCGTATCTGATGAGATAAATAAACCGCCGTTATTAGGGTTAACTGAAAAATAATTTAAAAAACTCAAGGGAGTTATTGTTACAGAGTTTAAAGTTGCGGTCACTCCATTCAAAGTGTCGTTTAATAAAAGTGAAGGTGTTGTGGCTCCATTTGGTGTTAAAGTTACATTAAAAATATCATCAACAGCATTAATTCCGCAAGATTGCACTATAACAGTACTTGTAATAGTATCACAATTATTAGGCTGGTTGACTTCACAAATAGTATAGCTAAGTTGATAGCTTCCTATTGGCGTGTTTGGAGTTACGGAAATAATTCCTGTAAACGAATCAACGGAAAATCCATTTGGTAAAACTCCATTTGTCAATGTAACATTCCCATTTGGACCTATAATTACTGGTGATCCGTCAAGAGTGTCATTTGCAACAAGCGAAACTGAAGAACCTACTGCAGAACCATTACATGACATTATAATAGTTTCAGCAACAGCATCAATTGGACCTCCATTAGGAGGCGGTACTTGACTAAAAGAACTAAAACAGTTCAAAAAAACCAAAATCAACAATCCAAAAGTGTAATTTTTTCTCATAATCAACAATTTAATAAACAAATATATAAAATAATCTTACAAATAAACATCCTAAATGAGTATTTGACTAATTTCATCGAGAATTTTAGCTTACTTCAAATACAAACAATGGTTGTAGTAATCAATTATTGCTTTTCCTTTTAATAAAACATCTGCGCCGATTATGCCGTGTACGGGTTTGGCTTTGTGTTGTTGCAAGGCTAAATTAACATGTGACAAATCAAAAATCACTAAATGAAAAGCTGAATTTTTCCAGCGTCCTAATTGGAGTATGTTATTTTTGGCTAATTGTGTAAACATTCCTGTTGCGCCTGCGCCCGAAGCTTTAGTTTTGGACTTTCGGGCTTTTAGTTGAAATAATTCGATGCTTTCAAAACCTACACAACTATTGCTTGCGCCTGTGTCTAAAATGAATGTTCCTTTTATACTATTTATAGTAGCTTTCAAAACCAAATGTTGCGTTTTTGAAACTTTGAAGTTTATTTTTTTGTACTTGTTTTTTCGTAAGGTTTTCTGTAATTCTTCCATGTTTTTTAACCACAAAGCCCACAAAGATTTTACACTAAGTTCACTATGTTTTTATTTTTATTAAAATTCTTTCTGAAAAACAAAAATAGGAATACCAATCCAACAATACCAACTACAATTGAAATCCACAGAAAATAGTTTGTTGATTCCTTATTTTCCAATGTTCCGTAATAAACAAATGCGCTCCAATAATAAGGTGATTTTTTTGCATTGGGAATTCTTGAACTTTTAAGAAAATCTAATTTGGCTTGATGATTGGCTTCAAAATAAGATTTGCCATTTTGAATGTTTTTATAAAATTTCTCCATAAAAACCGATGTTGTAAAATCGTTTACTTTCCACAAAGAAAATAGTAAATTTTGCGCTCCAGCAAACTGAAATCCGCGTGCAACACTCATTGCTCCTTCTGCATTGTATAGTTTACCAATTCCGGTTTCGCAAGCACTTAATACAACCAAATCTGGATTGATATTCAAATGATATAATTCAGAATACATGATTTCTTGTTCGTAAAATCGAATGCTTGCTGGCTCAATAACATCGCCCGATGAAGCATGTGTTGAAAGATGCAATATCGAAAAATTGGTAGCATTTGAAGAGAAATTTTTAAATGTAGCATTTTGCTTTTCTAAATAAGTTCCTTTGAAATTCTTTTTGATACTCTGCATTTCTTTTTTGGAAAAAGCTAATTCTAAAGTCGAATTTTCAAAAACTGGAAAAACACCCAAAATAGTTTCTTTGTCGTGTTTAAAAGGAATTACATTCAAATAAAAAGTGGCTGAATTATTATAACCAACGGCAAAATCGTTCAATAAATAATGCATTTTAGCAAAATTTGTTGTCTTGGATTCTTTGGTAATTAAAGTTTCAAAAGGCAAAAAATTCAAAATTCCATCGGGAACAATTATTAAGTTTTTGTTAGTAGATTTTGATGGTAATTTTAGCATTTTGTAAACCGAAAAAGCATCTCGATTAAAACTAGCAACATCATTAGTAATTTTTTCAGCATTTGAAAAATAATTCAAAAACGAAATAATCTTTGAAGTTGCCTCAAAATTAATTTCTTCAAGTTTTATTTTGTTGTTTTGAATAGTGAAAATGTAGATTTTTTCTTGTCCGAAAAAGTATTCAATCATTACCGCTTTGTCATTTTCTAATTTAGAATACAATTCTGAAATTTTGAATGATTTTTCTTTTTCAATTGGATTAGATTGCTTCGATTTTAAAAGCAACATCAATTCGTTTTGCTTTTTGATGGCTTCATTTATTTTAGAAATATCAGCATATTCTAGATTTTGTTGTTCTTTGAGAATGGTATTTTTCCAATTTTGCAATTGCTCATAAATTAATTTTTCTTCTTTAGAAATTACTTTATTTTTAGCAATTTCTTGTTGCAAAACAGCTGATTTTGTTTTTTCTTGCAACTCAAAAGCTTTTTCTAAATAACTGATTTTATTTTCTTTACGAAAAAGCGAATAGTAAATAGCAATGCATTTTTCTGTTCGATTTCGATTTCTAATTTGATTGATAATTTTAGAATTTTCATGCATCAAAAGCGACTGTAATAATTCTTCAACATGAAATGAAAGCGCATAACTTTCCAATGCTTTTTTGGGTTGATTTTCAGCCACAAAAAGTGTTGCTTGTAAATCGAGCGCATCAAGCAAAATCGTTTCAGCATATAATGCGTTTTTGCTAGGTAAAATTGTTTTAGAATAATTTGGAAGCAATAATTTGAATACATCTGAAATCTTCTTTTTGGCTTCTTGAAATTTTTCTTGACTGAACAACATTTTGGCTTCAACCAAAAGAAAACTGGCTTTTTTTCGTGGTTCTATATTTTCAATTTTAGAAAAAATTGCTGAAGCTTTTTCTAAATAATTAATAGCTTTTGACGGATTATTTTCAAGATACAAACTCGCTAAATTTCTATACGAATTAAAAAGCATTTCACTTTGTGAATCAACCTTTTTTAATTCAACAACTGACAATTCAAATGCGTTTTCGGCTTTTTTATAGTTTTTGGAAAGAAAATAATTATTACCCAAATTACTCAACAACTTTCCTTTTTCTGTCGAAGATAATTTCTCGGTTTTAATCGTTTTTTCTAACAAAATAATAGCTTCATCGATCTTTCCAGTGTTTTGATAAACGTTTGACAGGTTCAAAATTGCTGCTGCTTTTTGTTTCGAATTTTTATCAATAGAAGCAATATAAAAATACTGTTTTATGGTGTTTTCGGCATTGTCATAATCGCCAACAATAGTGTAAAGATTTCCTAAAGGCTTGAGACAAGATTCAACAATATCATAATTGGAAAGTTTGTTTTGATCATAAAGTTGCCAAGCTTTTTCATAACTAGAAATTGCTTTTTGTGTTTGTCCAAATTGATTTTGATAGAAAGCAACATTGCATTTCAAAATAACAAGTGCCAACTTTTCGGTATTTGATTTTACAACAAAACTTTTTTCAGCAATCTCAATTTTATTGAGGCTTTCAATAGTTGGATTGGCTGCAAAAACTTCAACAGTTTCGTAGATTTTGTTTTCTAAAGTTTTATTGCTTTGTGAAAAAGCAAATTGAACTAATAAAAAAAGTAAGACTATTTTCTTCCAACTTCCAACTTCCATCATCTAACTAAATTAAAACTTCCAAATAGCATAAAATTGCCAATAATCGGAATCTTGTTCAAATGATTTGTAATATCTAGCTCCAACACTTGGTCCAATTCTGGCAAAACCAAAAGTCACATCGGCAAAAACACTTGTTTGAATTTCTTTAAATGGTTTTACCGTTTCTGATGTTGTTTCATTCTTCTTCAAATTTGTAAACTCCAATGTTTCAAACCCTGCTGGACCATCTTGTCTGTAGAAAAACCTTGTTTCAGTTTCAGTTTCAGTTTTTTGATTCAAATTAGCAGAAAATTGAGGTCCAAAACCAATTCCTATGTAATTATTAACATTATAGCGTAATGAAACAGGCACAATTTCCATATTACTCTTACTTGTATTTGTTTTGCTAGTTGTTTGCGAAGTTCCTGTTGTAGCAATGGTGCCATTACTTAATGGAATTCCTGGGATATATTCAACTGGAACTAATTCTCCTATTTGACTTAAATTCTCATTTTTAAATGTCGTGTAATACAATTCAGATTGCCAATACCATCGATATGATTTATAGGGTGAAATAGTAGCTCCGATAAAATAACTCTGAGGTCTTTCTTGTGAAGAAATGTTTTCTATAGTTTCTTTATTTATTGATAATTCAGGTTTTGAATACAAATTGAAACCAGCTCTAACTCCTATTGAAATGCCTGATTTGAATCTTGTTGTGGCTATATTAGTAATTACAGGTTCGTTTTTATCAAAAATAATAGCTGTTTGACTTCGTGTTTTTTGCTTGTGAAAATCTTTTGCAAATCGCATTGTATATTTTACAAAACCTTTGGTAGAATCGACTTCTTTTACATTTTTTTGATTACTGCCAGGAATGTAAATATTCTTGAAAGTGAAATGAATTTGCTTTTTTTTAATCAAAGTATCTAAGCAACTATAAGTCACTTCTTGACCTTTTGGGCAAATAGGACATTTAGGATATGAATCGACAATTTGAAGTGTTTTTTTTTCAAACATATCAGGTGTGTCGGTTTCTAGTCGAATCATTCTTGCTGGACCTTCACCATTATTTTGAAATCTTGTTTTGAAATTTATTGTTTTGAAACGAACCGTTCTATAGTTCATCAAAGTGGCATTACTCGACATTTTGTTTGGATCATGCGAAGTCACAATTTCCATTTGAAGCGTTTTCTTTTTGTGGTTTTTATAATTTCTATCAGGCACAAAAACACTTCTCATTTTGACAATTGCCGAAGTATCTTTTAGCATTTCTGGTGTTGTTTTGAATGTAAAAAACATATTTCGGGTTTCATTGGCTTCCATATTATCAAACTCAAAAGCTTTTGAATCTGAAAATAATGTATTGCTTTCTGCTAAAGTCATTTCGAGATTTTCATCAACCAAATTAAATCCATTTTTAAAAGACGGATAAACATCAGTTGAAGCTAAATTTCTATACGAATCGTTGTTTTCAACACTTGCAATTCCTGTTTGAGTTACCTCTCTTTCGCCAAAGTGTGTTCTGGTTTCAAGTAATTCAAAGTTTTTATTTTTGAATTCTTTATCGTTGTAAAACAGATATATTTTTCCATTTGCGAGGTAATTAAGTTCATTTTTATAGCTAATTACCACCACAATTTCATCATTAGGTACAGGCTCACGATTATTGAAAATTTTTAACGAAATAGTATCTGGCAAAGAGGCGATTTGATCAAACTTCAAATCAGAAATTTCATTAATGGCAACAGTTTGCGGACGAGTTTTAGGCGGTTTACCATTATCATAGTTATTGGTTACAGACAAATTTACTTTATAATCGCCTTTCTTTTTATACGTTTTTTTAGGAGCTGGTTCTTTGCTATAACTGCCATCACCCATTTCCCAAAAATAAGAATAATTTGCTTTTGGCGCTCCAAGAATTTGGTTTAACGTTGGAACTTCAGCATTATATTGAACCTGATTCCCTTTTTTATCAAAAAGAATTGTGGCTTTTCGAGTGGTTGTATCTTTTACTTGCGTTTGGGAAAAAGAGAAAATAGAAAATAGAATTAAGAAAATAGATAAAAGTAGTTTCATAATCTTTTGGTTTGGTTAGTTTTATAAAGATATTAAAAAAATCATTCAATCATGAAAGTTTTATTTTTCATTGCATTATAAAGTATTTTGGTCTAACAAATAATTTACATTAGTAATCAGATTTAGCATAGGTTAATTTTTTGTTTGATATAGAATTGTTACTAAATTACAAAATGGCTTGACTCTAACTAACCAAGCCATTTTAAAAAAACTAACAAAACTAATTACTGGTACAAATCTCCAAACTATTCTATAATCAGTTGATGAGCAATAAACTAAAATCATGATGTAGAATTAACTATAAAAAATACCGTTGTTTAACGGATATAAAAATGGTGGTTTGGCTGATTTGCTTTTTTGAAGTAAAATGTTCCTTTGTATGAAAATAAAAACTATTTTTAATAACTAAAACCAACTATTATGAAATCACAATTGCTAAAATGTTTATTACTTTGTTTGCTAACAGCCTTGTTAACCTATTTTTTAACCTGCTATTTTTGTAAAAAGAAATTTGGAGATATTCCTGAAAACACACGAAGTCTTACAGACATTTGTATGGATTATGATACTATTACGCCACCAACATTAACAACCGAAATGGTAAAAAGTATGGTAACACAATATAGTGGAGCGCAATTAAACAGTATTCAAACCGCATCAACTAATGCAGTTGCTGTAGATGCTCGTTCTATATGGTTTGATTTAGAAACATTAAAAGAATTCTTGTATCAAATAGAACACAATGTGAATAAGAACCCAACACAAGGTAGAGATAAGGAACTTGGTGTTCGTATATATTATGCTGCCTATCCAGATAACACAAAAATGAGAGATTTAGCTGCAACACAAACAGACCCAAACTTTAGTTATAATCCTGCTTACGAAAAAAAGCATACACTAGTAATGATTCCGACTATTGAAAAAGATGGTAAAAATTATGACTTTAATCCGTTAGATGTTAATTCGTATATTGGTTTTACAAATATGAAAGCAGGCGGTCCTTATTCTCCAAATAGCTCTAGTTATGCAACTCTTTCTCTTGGTACAAGTGCTAATCCTCTTAATCCTTTACCAAACCCTACAATTGTTAGGAATCATGGGATATTAAATCCTCCTGCAACTTCATCAGGAATGTCATTCTAAACTAATACCAATGTATAATCGACCACCTATATTACTAGATTTACTTCATATTTGCGAACTAATTGCTTTTATAGGTGGTTTATATCAATATACTAAAATAAAAAAAACATATTGGATTTTTTTTGCGTTGTATTTGATGTACATAACGATTTTAGAAGTTTTTGGAGCACAAATTTTTAGCCACTTCAAATTAAACACACAAATATACCTTTCATATATTACTGTACCTATTGAATTTCTTTTTTTCATTTGGTTATTTGCTTTGAAGTCCTTAAAAAGTGAAAAAATATACATCATTTGTACTTTACTTTATTTACTATCTTTTATACCTGATTTTTCAGTTGAAAAAGGTAAATATTTTTTTAATTCATTCAATTACTTAATAGGTGGTTTTATACTTTTATATTTGATTTTATTAGAATTAAATAAACAAATAAAAAGTGAAGATATTCTTTTGTTCAAACAAGATAAAATGTTTTATATCACAATTGGAGTGGCTCTTTTTTATGTTGGCAATTTACCTTTTTTTGGATTATATTTCCTAATAATGAAAGAACCTTCAATTTGGAATAGCTATTACATTTATTTTATGGTATCAAACTGTATCATGTATTTATTATTTGCAGCATCATTTATATGGGGAAAACCGAAATCATAATTACAATTGTCATTTTTAACCTGTTTTTTATTTTATTCATTGTCGGAATTGTTGTTTTTATTCGTCAATATAAAATAAAAAAGAAAGAACATTCTGCTATGCTACTCCATCAAAAAGAAGAACATCACAAAGAGTTACTGGCTACGCAAGTTGAGATTCAGCAACAAACCATGCATCATATTGGTAGAGAAATTCACGATAATATTGGTCAAAAACTAACGCTTGCCAGTTTATATACGCAACAATTAGCTTTTGAAAACAAAGCGCCCAACATAAAAGATAATATCGAAAACATAAGTGCTATCATCAATCAATCGCTTGAAGAGTTGAGAGAATTGTCAAAATCATTAACCGATAATGCTATCGAAACCAATTCGATATATAAACTACTAAATGCAGAATGTACAAAAGTTAATGAGCTTAAAATTTGCAAAATAAATTTCAATTGTTCTAATAAAAAAATAGTTTTACCTTATCAACTAAAAGCAATTTTGGTGAGAATTACTCAAGAATTTATTCAAAATAGCATTAAACATTCGCAATGTAAATTGATAATAATTCATCTTGAAGAAGTAGAAAATAAAGTCATGCTAAATCTATCTGATGATGGAATCGGTTTTGATACTTCAAAGATGGTTAGCAACGGAATTGGGCTTTCAAACATGAAAAAAAGAACCGAAATGCTCGGAGGAAGTTTTGAAATGCAAAGTTCAAATTCAGGAACAAAATTAGCAATAGCTTTACCTTTATAAACATGAAAAAAACAATTGTAATAGTAGACGATCATATCTTAATTGCGCAAGCATTGAAAGGAATTATCGAGAATTTCGAAAACTTTGAAGTCCTTTATGAATGTGAAAATGGTAAAGATTTACAAGAAAAACTCAAGCTAAAAAAGCCAATTCCTGATATCGTTTTGCTAGATGTAAGCATGCCAATTATGGATGGTTTTGAAACCGCTAAATGGCTAAAAGAAACGCATCCTGAAGTGTCAATCATGACTTTGAGCATGCAAAATGACGATCAAAGTGTTATCAAAATGATTAAAAGTGGTTCTAATGGTTATTTGCTAAAAAACACACATCCTGCAGAATTAGAAAAAGCATTAAATAGATTACTAAACGATGGTTATTACTATCCTGATTGGGCTTCAAAAATTGTTTTTGCCAGTTTAGGCGAAAAAAATACTACGACAGAAACCATCAAACTTACCGAAAGAGAAAGGGAATTTCTAAAATATACCATTACCGAAATGAGTTATAAAGAAATAGCCGAAAAAATGTTCTGTAGCCCAAGAACGGTAGAAAGTTACCGAGATTCTTTATTTGAAAAATTAGAATTAAAAACCCGAGTTGGATTGGCTGTTTTTGCTCTCAAAAACGGATTTGAATAAAAAATATGCTTTTATACTTTTTATTATTCAATTGTGACTAATTATAATTGCTATTATTTGAAATCTGTTCAGAAATTTCATCAAGCATTTGGTAGCGCTTGTGATACATTGAACGTTTATGAGATTGTATGTTTTCGTTCTGTTTCCGAATCATTTTCATAGGTAATTTAAACCATTCTTCATCTATTTTTCTTCCGTCAACTTCTGTCCAAAATTGATTATAATTGAATCTGATACGATGAAAGCAAGGAACATGAATGACGTGTTTTTTGCGATAAATTTGACATTTATCTGAAATTCCATAAATTGAATTAATATTCAAATTTTGACATAATTCTTGAATTACAAAAACTAATAAAGCACTTGGTCGCATACCAAACATTAGTTTTTGAATCGTTTTTACAGCCTCATGAGTATTTTCTTTATAGCCTTGAACACAACCAATAATACATATCCAAACATTATTTTCTACTTCTTCAAAAGAAATTGCTGCCGAAAAAATTTTACCGCCTAATTGTTTGCATTCTAGTGTGAAAACAAATTCACCTTCTTTTCGAAATCTCTCTTCATATCCTAATTTTAACAAAACATCATACTTGTTATTAGAAACATAATTTGCCAATTGTAAACCATTTGGATCATTTAAAAATTTCATATTAAGATTTTCGTAATTTCTTATAAATCGGTAGCTGTCGGCAATCACTTTTATTTTGTGTTGCTTATTCCAATTGGTAGAGATATATGGTAAGAAAGGTTTGATATATAATCTTGGACGATTCTGAAAGAAAAATTTGAAATCTTCAGAAGCGAGAAAAGTAATCCAATTAGATGAAAATTTTGGGTAAATAAATGAATAACAAATACATCTCAATTGTTGTTTAAGTCGGTAACTTTTTTTACGATGTAAATACCCGTTTGTCACAGCTTTCAAAGCAAAAAGAAGTGTCTTAACAAATTCAAATCTCAACAAAAATTTAGAAGAATTAAATTTGAAAACAATTTCTTTTGACGGATTTATTGTTTTGATTTGTTCCATATTTTTAAGCTAAAAATTATTAAAATCCTCGAAAATAAAATTTCGAGGATTTTTCAAAAAAAACTAACTAAACAAACTTATTTTTTTACAATTTTTTCAATTGAGCTTCCTTTATCAGTCGTTACTTTTAATAAGTACATACCGGTAGATAAATTTTCCATGTTGATTGTTACCTCTTTTTGATTTGGTGAAGAAGTTAGAATTATTCTTCCGTTAAAGTCAACTAACACCGTTTGAAGAATAGTTTCAACAGATTTTACATTCAAATTAGAAGAAGTCGGATTAGGAAAAATACTTAGGTTTGCCACTACTTCATTTTGGTCGATTCCTAAAGAAATGCAAGGAGTTTGTACGACAGCAAGAAATATTGAATTGGGTTGGGTTTCAAAACCTACATCCATCAAGACATAACCATCTGTTACTGGGTTTGCGTCTAATGTCACATCTGAACCTGTTGGAATAGTTGTTAATCCACTTGTTTTAATCCAAGTATACGAATTGGTATACGTTGCTGCATACGATCCTGAAATGATAATATCAGAAAGACAACCAGCTTGCGCCTGAATTTTATTAAATCCTAACAATAGTAGAAAATAAAATAAATATATCTTTTTCATAATTGTTAGTTTTTAGACATTTGATTTTTAAGGCTTTTATTTTGAGTTTTTAATACTTCAATTTCTTTTTTCATTTCTATCATGTACAAAGTCAACTCTTCAATTTTTGCCATTTGAAGTGATTGCATTACGCCTAAATCTAAACCATCTTTTTCAAGTTCAGTAGCAGATGGAATATTAGGTAAATGTTTATTAGTTTTAATGAACGCTTCAACTTCTGAAAGAGGTTTTAATTTATAATCAGTTGAAAAAACATAATCAGCCCAAGCAGCAGAATTAACAATTGCTACTTTTACTTTTTCGGTTAAAATTCCTTCCTCAACAAATAATTTGTACCCACTTGGTAAATTTGCCATGTTTCCAATTCTAACTTTACCATCTTCGTTAATTCGCATTCTCTCTTGATTGGTAGTCCAGTCCCAAAATAAAAGATGACCAGCTCCTTGACTGTTTCCGCTTCCAGTTGAATGCAAAGCCCATCTTTTTCCTGCTCCACCACTTGCGTTCAAATCTAATGTTGCAGCAGTTGTACCTGTTTGATTTACTTGAATACCATCATTTTGAGCTGTAGTTTCAACATATAGTTTTTGATATGTAGATATTCCTGCATTACTAACACTAAGTCTTCCTGCATAATCAAGAGTCATTCTTTGCGTATTATTTGTTTTAAAATTTAATGGTTGATTATTTATTGTTCCCAAGAAATCGGTCGCAGTTATTGTGTTTCCGCATGTTGACCAATCGTAGCAAGGAGTTGAATAGGTAACACACAATTCTGGTTTGTAAATTCCACCCGCACTTGTGTTTTCTCTAGATCCAAAAACTAAACTATGATAATAATCAGAATTATCGGTCATACTTGTCATAAAACCATTGTTTATTCCTGTTGAAATCATGTTTTGAACCATAGTTGTAACATCAACAATAACATCGGCAGTTGAGCCATTACCTATAGACGGAATTGTAGTAGAACTTATAAAACTAGTTGGTGCAGTAAGCCATGTAACGGCACTTTCGTTCCATGCACTTCCAACTTGTTGAATAGTTGCACCGTTTCCTGTACCTCCACCTAAATCATAATGTTGGTTGTAAGCAGCTATTGCAGTAACATCAACATGCAATTTCATAATTGCAGAAGTGATTATAGCTCCAACAGGCAAAGTTGATACATCAAACTGGTGTAAAACTTTAGTAGTATAAAATCCTGAGCCACCTCCTGCGTCGTATGTCCACCTGCTAGATGATAACAATGGGTTTGTTCCATAGTTAGTAGTTGGAACCCATTCATGAATCATAGCGTCTTGAGTAGCTGGCAAGCATACTGTTATTGGTGCCGAGCTTCCAGCTTGTGCATTGACTTGAGAAGTTGTAAATGTTGCTATAACAATTGCAACTAAAAAATGTAATTTTTTCATAATAAATAGTTTTTGATTTTCCCTACTCTATTTTTGGCTTTTCGGGTTACGCCGTTTTAGTGATACAAAATTGTGCTTATCTTTTTACTTTATCTTGGGTTCAAAAACGGTAATTGACACCGTTGTTTAACGGTATTTTCTAATAATCAATATTTTATACAAAAAAAGCGATGAACTAATCTCACCGCTTTTCTAACAAAACTAACCTAACAAATTAAATTTATATTTTATGGTAGGGCATTTATAGCAGCTTTCATTTGGACTTCGGTTCCTACTGTTGTTTCTGCTAAAGTGAAATTGTAGGTTGCACCAGCTGTAATTGTTGCTGTTTTTATAGCGTATCTCCAGTTTCCATTATCTTCTGTTACAAATATGATATGACAAGCGAGTCCGATTGGAATTTGACCATAATGTTCGCTAAAAACGCCTGTATTATAAGTGTCCAATTTTGCTAAAGCACTTCCTTCTCCATCATAGTGCAAATAGATAGCACAGTTTTCAAAATCGTAACCCGTCGGTGCTGTTGCTTGAATAGTTGTTTTTGGTCGAGGATCGTTATAAAATTTATCCACATTTGTCCAACCAAAATCACTCACAAAAGCATAATATGCTGCAGTTCCACCTGTACCTTCTCCAAAAACACCACCTTGACCAGCAGGATTTTGGTCTTGTCTTTTCCAATCAAGATTTCCGTCTTCATCTATGTTTCCATTCCATAATAACATATCATTTTGAAGTCCACCTGTTAAATTGGCTGGTATTTTAAGTTGCATCGGACAAGTTATTGCTAACGAAACTCCTGCCTGTTTTGCGTCTATGAAAAATTCTCCGCCAGAAATAATCAGTGCCATACTTCCATCAGGTTGTTGTCCCATTGTAGTTTTATCAGTTACCAACATGGTTCCGCCGTCAAAAACTTCAATATAATCAATATCTACAACGCCTGTAACTGGATTTCCATTTTTGGTTAAACAAGCTCCGTTTATGTTAATCTCTACACCTTTTGCAGATGTTAATGTGGTCAATCCGTTTTCGGCGGTGATTGTAAATTCTTGTTTGATAGCACCGAGTGCATCTTCTCTCAATCCTCCAAAAACAGCTGCTGTTGGAATTTTTGGTGTTTCAATAATTTGGTTGTCGTCATCATTGTTACAGCTTGCAAATGCTAAAGTTGCCACTACTACTAATCCAATGTTTTTTAAATTTTTCATGATTTCTAATTTTTTAATTGTTATTAATTTTGATTTCTATTGTTATATCAATTCTTGTTTTTATTTGTTACCCTTGTTTTGAAAATATTTTTTAAAACTTTAAATCTGTAACTCATTTAAAGATTGATTACACCCTTATATAAATCAACATTCCTATTTGTTACCCATTAATTTTATTTTTTTTACATTAGCCATTAAATAAAGTAGTTATGTCAGAAAAAAATACGCACCCAGATCAACTTTATATTAACGGATTATTACAGAACAATTCGAGTATTATTGATAGTATCTACAAAAAATTTGTACCCAAAGTCAAAAACTATATTCGAACCAATAGCGGAAATGACGACGATGCTCAAGATGTAATTCAGGAAGTATTAGTCACTATTTACAATCAGGCAAAAACGAATGGTTTGCAATTGACTTGTCCTTTTGATGCTTATTTTTTTCTGCTTTGCAAAAGGCGTTGGCTTAACGAATTGAAAAAATCCTCCAATAAAGAGGTAACATTACAAGATGAAAATGTATCTATTGATGAATCAGTGCAAGAAATGACACTTCAAACCGAAGTTTTTGATGAAAAACAGTCATTATTTGACGAAATGTTTCAGAAACTTGGCGAAAAATGTCAAGAAGTGCTCAAACTGAGTTTTGTAACCAAAACAATGGAAGAAGTGGCCGAAAAATTGAATGTAACTTATGGCTATGTGCGTAAGAAAAAATCAATTTGCACGGGTCAATTAACCGAAATGATTCAACAATCAGCTAGATACAAATCTATAAATTACTAATATCATGAACGAAGAACTTTATATACTATTCGAAAATTATATCAATAACGAATTGAGTGAAAAAGAGAAAATTGACTTTGAAAACCAACTTCAAAATGATGCTTCTATTCGTGAAAAATTGATTATTTATAAAGAACTAAATGGTTTTTTAGAAAGCAAATTTTCGAAAGAATCGATTGATTTTAAAAAGAATTTGGAAACCATTTCTAAATCAAACTTCTCAGAAGACAAAAAATATGAAACTAAAGTTATCAGCTTCAAACCTTATTATTTTGCCATTGCTGCTTCAATAGTTTTGGTTATTGGTACTTGGTTCATGATGCAAAATAGCATGCCGAATTACAATGATTATAACCAACACGAGGATGCTTATTTTACAGAACGTGGCGATATTATTAAAAACTTAAAATTGGCACAAGATGCCTTTAATGCTAAGAATTATTCTGAAGCTATAACCAATTTTGAGATTGTTTTAAAATCTCATAAAAGACCAGAAATTGAGTTTTATTACGCTGTTTCATTATTAGAAGTTGATAAATTTACCGAAAGTGAAGCCATCTTTAACAATCTAAAATCGGGAACTTCAATCTATAAAGATAAATCGACTTGGTATTTAGCTTTATCATGCTTGAAGCAAAAGAAATATGAGGAAACTAAAGAATTCTTAAAACAAATTCCAGAAGATGCCGAAGATTATGCAAAAGCCGAAAAATTATTAGATGCGTTGAATTAGTTGTACTTTTACAACAAATAAACTACAATGATTTTTACCGATACGCACACACATCTTTATTCAGAAGAATTTGATCAAGACAGAAACGAAATGATTCAACGAGCTATTGACGCTGGTGTTTCAAGATTTTTTGTTCCGTCGATTGATTCTAATTATACACAAAAAATGTATGAATTAGAAAAGCAATTTCCTGAGAATATTTTCCTAATGATGGGTTTGCATCCTACTTATGTAAAAGAAAATTATCTCGAAGAATTAGCGCATGTAGAAACCGAATTATCCAAAAGAAAATTTCAAGCCATTGGTGAAATCGGAGTTGACTTGTTTTGGGATAAAACATTTTTGAAACAACAACAGCATGCATTTCAACATCAAATACAATTAGCTAAAAAATATAATTTAGGAATTAACATCCATTGTCGTGATGCTTTTTACGAAACTTTTGAAGTTTTAGAAAGTGAAAAAACAGCCGATTTATTTGGCATTTTTCATTGTTTTACAGGCGATTTAGCTCAAGCAGAAAAAGCGATTTCACTTGGAATGAAACTAGGAATTGGCGGTGTAGCCACTTTCAAGAATGGAAAAATTGATCAGTTTTTAAATCAAATAGACCTAAAACATATTGTTCTTGAAACCGATTCGCCTTACTTAGCACCAGTTCCTTATCGTGGCAAACGCAATGAAAGTAGTTATGTGACTCTTGTTGCGCAGAAATTAGCAGAAATTTACAATCTTTCTATTGAAGAAATCGCTCAAATTACAACTGAAAATTCAAAAGCGGTTTTTGGGATTTAGAAAAAGATTTTATTAAAACGTTTTTGTATATTTGTTTTTCAATTAAGTTTATAATCATGGATTTAGCTAAAAGAAAATATAATTTTATTCGTGCTCTAACGACTGTTGACGAAACTATTTTATCTAAATTAGAAAAAGTATTAAATGCAAATCAGCAAGAAAATGATTGGTATTTGAACTTGTCAAATGAAGAAAAAAAAGAATTAGAAGTTGGGGTTCAACAAGCTAACGACGATGAAGTAATAAGTCATGAAGAAGTGATGAAAAAATTTTCTAAATGGCATTAACAATTCATTGGACAAAACTAGCTGATAAAGGTTTAGTAAAAGTAATTGACTATTTAGCCGAAGAATGGACAATAAACGAAATTTTACAACTAGAAAGTAAAATCAATCAAATAATTCAGCATCTAATTACTGACCCTTATTTATATCCAAAATCAGAAAAAGCCGACTCACTTCACAAGGCAATAGTTGACAAGAACAACTATTTGGTTTACAGAATTAATAGCAAAAAATCTAGAATTGAAATAATTAATTTTAGAGGAACAAAACAAAAACATAAGCATTAAACCATTTTAATTATTGAAACTCTTTATTAGGATTAAATGATTTATTTAAGCAATAATTGAGAAAATTTTTGTTCTTTTGTTCTACTAATTTTTATCAAAATGCAGAAATTCGATGCTATTCGCCCGTTTTATGATGCCGAAGTAAACGAAAATATAAAATCGTCAGTAAATCATCCGATGATGAAGGCGATTATGAATTTTACTTTCCCAGAATTGGACGACGAAGTTTGGAAAGAGCAACTTCGAAGAACCTTTTCAATAAGAGATTTTCAGTGTAATTTCATCTATCACGCATTGCAAAAAGTGCTAGAAAAAAGCTCGGATGGACTAACTACTTCGGGTTTCGAGAAATTAGAAAAAAACACTTCTTATCTCTTTATTTCAAATCATCGGGATATTATTTTAGATACCTCGTTATTAAATTCTTGCCTTTTTGATCATGGCTTGGTGATGACAGCGTCTGCTATTGGTGATAATCTGGTAAAAAGAGATTTCATGAATACGCTGGCAAAATTGAATCGAAATTTTTTAGTTCAAAGAGGTTTGTCGCCACGAGAATTGCTTCAAAGTTCAAAACTCATGTCAGAATATATCGGACAATTATTGTTGCGAGAAAATCGTTCGGTTTGGATAGCACAACGAGAAGGAAGAACTAAAGATGGAAATGATGCTACACATTCAGGCGTTTTAAAAATGCTCGGAATGGGTTCTGATGAAAAAGATTTGATGCAGTATTTCAAAAAACTAAAAGTAGTTCCTGTTTCTATTTCTTATGAATATGACCCCACAGATGCTTTGAAAATGCCACAACTTATGGCAGAAGCAAAAGATGAAATTTATGTAAAAGAAAAAAACGAAGATTTTGTCAACTTACTTAGTGGAATTATTGGACAAAAGAAACGCATCCACATTCATGTTGGTGAAGTTTTAGAAAAGGAATTAGATATAATTGCTGCTGAAAATGACAACACAAACAAGCAAGTTCAAGCATTAGCGCAAGCAATTGACGATTCTATTTTACAATCGTATAAATTGTGGCCAACCAATTATATAGCCTACGATTTGCTAAATAAAACTAACACTTATAGCAATCATTATTCGGAAAACGAAAAATTATTATTCGAAAGAAGATTAGAAATGAAGATTGATATTTCTAACGAAATGATGGTCGAAAGTTTCCTAAATATGTATGCAAATCCTGTTGTAAACAAGTCTAAATACGAAAATGCACACTAAGCCAAACATATTACTGATTTATACTGGTGGAACCATTGGTATGATGAAAGATTTTGAAACAGGTGCTTTGAAAGCTTTCAATTTTAAAAAATTACTCCAAAAAATCCCTGAAATAAAGCAATTAGACTGTACTATCGAAACCATTTCGTTTGAAAAGCCTATTGATTCATCAAATATGAATCCCGAAAAATGGGTAAATATGGCTTCTATAATTGAAGAAAATTATACAAAATATGACGGTTTTATAGTTTTGCATGGTTCAGATACAATGTCTTATTCGGCATCAGCATTGAGCTTTATGCTTGAAAATTTATCGAAACCCGTGGTTTTTACTGGTTCACAATTACCTATTGGCGACTTGAGAACTGATGCCAAAGAAAACTTAATCACTGCTATCCAAATTGCATCTTTACAACAAAAAGGAAAACCTGTAATTCAAGAAGTCTGCCTTTATTTTGAATACAAATTATACCGTGGCAATCGAACAACCAAGATAAATGCAGAACATTTCAATGCCTTCACTTCTCCAAATTATACCGAATTGGCTGAATCTGGAGTTCATTTAAAAGTGAATTCAACTTTATTATTACCAAAATCTTCCAAAAAATTTGTAGTTCACAAGAAATTAGATGATAATGTGATGGTAATCAAAATGTTTCCTGGTATAAATGAGAATATTTTAAATTCGATTAGTGCCACACCCAATTTGAAAGGAATTGTTTTAGAAACCTATGGTTCGGGCAATGCGCCAACAGAAGATTGGTTTATTCAAATTCTAAAAAAAGCTATTAAAAATGGTTTACACATTATAAATGTAACGCAATGTTCTGGCGGAAGCGTAAATATGGGTCAATATGAAACTAGTACACAACTCAAAAAGATTGGTGTAATTTCTGGAAAAGACATTACTACCGAAGCTGCTATTACTAAATTGATGTACTTATTAGGTCAAAATGTGGCTTCTAACGTTTTCAAAACCATTTTTGAAACTTCTTTGCGTGGAGAAATGAATTAAAGATTGTATTATTCCTAATTTTTACGGTTATTTGCACCACAATTTTAGAGAGGTGTCCGAGTGGTTGAAGGAGCAAGCCTGGAAAGTTTGTATATGGGTAACTGTATCGTGGGTTCGAATCCCATCCTCTCTGCCAGTTTTTTTTTTATTTTTAGAAAAAATTAATTAAAGATATTGTTCGAATCCCTATACTATTCTTCTGCTAATTTTATTTTTTAAATTTTTAGAAAAAATTAATTAAAGTATTGTTCGAATCCCTTTACTATTCTTCTGCTATTTTTATTTTTTAAATTTTTAGAAAAAATTAATTAAAGTATTGTTCGAATCCCTTTACTATTCTTCTGCTATTTTTATTTTTTAAATTTTTAGAAAAAATTAATTAAAGATCTTGTTCGAATCCCTATACTATTCTTCTGCTAATTTTATTTTTTAAATTTTTAGAAAAAATTAATTAAAGATATTTTTCGAATCCCAATATTCTTTTTTGCTAATACTAGCATTGAAAACCAATCGTAAGATCTTCAATTGAAGCTATTTTTTCTAAACACATTAAAATCATAAGACAACTAAATAGGTTGCCTTTTTTTTGTATTTTTATTGCAGAAAATTCTATTATGCGATTACTTATCAAATTACTTTTTTGTTTTTCTGTTTTTACTACTTTTTCTCAAGAAATTGAAACTGAAAAATCGCTTACCAAAGTTGATTCTCTTTACCGTGAAGATCAATTTTATGGTAGCATGTCATTTAGCATGATGCAAACCAAACCGCAAAATTATTCAGTAACCAAGCTATCGGCTGGCTTTTCAGCTGGATTTCTTAGAGATATGCCTATAAATAAGTCGAGAACTATTGCAATTGCGGCTGGATTAGGCGCTTCTTATAACAAATTTGTCCATAATTTGGTTGTCACCAAACCAGCTTCTGAAATAGTTTATTCTGTGATAAGCCCTTCAGACTATGATAAAAATAAGCTTGAACTTGCAACTTTAGATGTTCCAATTGAATTAAGATGGCGAAATTCTACACCTGAAAGTCATCGTTTTTTTAGAATTTATAGTGGTGTAAAGATGAGTTATGTCGCTTTTAGCAAATCAAGACTTATTGTAGATGGAGAAACTTTTAAAATTAGGAACAACCCTGATATTACTAATTTTAGAACTTCTGTTTATTTAGCTATTGGATACAACACATGGAATTTTTATGGCTCTTATGGCTTAACTCCAATTTTTAAATCAAATGCTAAAGTAGATTCTCAGGAAATTGGGTTGAATAATGTAAATCTAGGTTTGATGTTTTACATCTTATAACCAAAATTTCCAAACAACCATTTGCGAAAAAAATCCGATACAAAATCCAAAAATCACCTCTTTTAAAGTGTGTGCTTTCATTTCTAATCGTGATGTGGCAATGATTCCGTTGAGTAAAATCATTATTGAAATTAGAATCAAATAATTGGATTGATTGCTAATGCTTAAGCCTATTACAAATGCTGTCAGCGAACTTATTCCGACCAAATGCAAACTCGATTTCATTTTTACAAATAGTAATACAAATGAAATAATGGTGCTAATCAATCCGCCTACAAAAAAATAATGCAACTCTTCTAAAACATCAACTCTAATGCTGTCTTTGGCTAAAATAAACAACAAAATTGCCTGAATTACCAATGGAATTTTACGCTCATCAATTTGCGATGCCATTACCGAATTGATTTTCCCCATTGATTTTAGCAAATAATAAAAAGCAATTGGAATAAAAATAGTAATGATAATAATTTGAATAAGCACTAACCAAACTTGTCTAATTTCGAGACTTGTATCTTGCAAGACAATATACAAAATTGCACCATATAAAGGTGTGAAAACTGGATGAAACAAATAGGAAAATAAAGGCGTTACTTTTTTCAAAATTGGTTTTTATTTAAAATACTTGGCTGTTATGCGAATTGTTTCGTCAATTTTTTGGAAATCGTACTTTAGTAATTCTTTTATTTTTTGACTTGAAAATTCATCTTGACTGAACAAATAATCGGAAACTTGAAATGAAAAATCTCTTTTCTTTCCAGTTATCAAACAATGTAGCCAGTCTATTGGAATCATTACTTTAATCATCCAAGGTTTTGCTTGAATGGTTGCTTTTTTTACTTGCAAAGCTTCTGCAATAGTAATAACGATATCTTGGTAGGTTTTATTTTCTGAAACCAAACAAAATCGTTCGCCAAAGCATTTTTGTTGCACTAGTTGATACATGATGGCTACAACATCGGTTACGGCAACAAATCCAGTTTTGCCTTTGGTATAAAAAGGTAAACCGTTGTTAACGGTCCAAAAAAGTTTTTGGCTGCTGTTTTTCCAATTTTCTTTTATTGATGCTGGTCCAATGATAATTCCAGGGTTTACGATTACTACTTGCAAACCTTCTTGCTGTCCGCGCCAAATTTCCATTTCGGCACCATATTTTGAAATGGCATAATCGCTGTGAAACAATTCTGGATTCCATTCTGAGTTTTCGTCGATATTGGCTTCGTGCTCTTTTTTGTCGCCTAAAGCTGCTATTGAGCTTACATAACAAAGTTCTTTTACCTTTTTGTCGATACAAAAGTTAACAATGTTGGCCGTTCCTTCAATGTTGATTTTGCGTAACTTTTCTTCATCATTTGGATCAAAAGAAACCAATGCAGCACAATGGTAAACGGTTTGAATGTTTTGAAAAGCAATTTCGAGTTGAGAAACATCCAAAATATCGGCTTCAACCCATTGGATTTTCTCGAAAAGATTGGATTTGTTATACTGAGCAAATAACGCTTTGGTTGATTGAATACTTTTTTCAGAACGATAAGTAGCGCGAATGGTTTCGCCTTTTTCTATAAGGTGAAGTGCTAAATGCGAACCAACTAATCCTGTAATTCCAGTTATTAATATCATAAAACTGTTATTTATAAAAAGACAAAAACAAACTAACCCTGATAAGAATGGAAATCCTTTTTATTTTTTCTTTAAAAATAAAAAGATTGGAATGGATAGCAGGAAAGACGATTGCTAAAATGCCCAAGCCTTTCGTTCCTAAATTAAAATCCTAAAATCAATTTTGCTATTGAGAAATAGATTAAAATTCCACAAATATCGTTGCTTGTTGTGATAAATGGTCCGGTTGCTAATGCTGGATCGATGCCAAACTTGTTTAATATCAATGGAATAAAAGTTCCAATTAAGGATGCTATTATGATTACCGAAATTAGGGCGATTGTTACGATATATCCAATTTTAGGATCTACGCCAAGTAAAAAATGACTTCCAACAAAAAGTATGATGGCAAGAATGGTTCCGTTGAGTAAACTTAGTGATATTTCTTTTAGCAAACGATTGAAAATAGAACCGCTAATGCTATGATTTGCCAAACCTTGCACAATAATTGCAGATGATTGAACGCCAACATTACCAGCCATTGCGGCAATAAGCGGCGTGAAGAAAAATAATTCTCCGTGTTCTTTCATAGCGCCTTCAAAAAGTCCGAGCATTTTTACGCTAATAAAACCACCGAGAAGTGCCAAAACCAACCAAGGCAAACGCGCTTTGGTAAGTTCGAGAATGCTGTCATCGGCTTCTACGTCTTGCGAGATACCCGCTGCTAATTGGTAATCTTTGTCGGCTTCTTCCTTGATTACATCTACCACGTCATCTATGGTTACACGACCTACTAATCTTCCCATTTCGTCTACAACAGGTATTGCCTCAAGGTCATATTTCTGCATGATTCGAGCCACTTCAACATTTGGCGTATGCACTTTTACATAATCTACCTTTTTGATATAGACATCACTTATCATGGTTTTGGTAGAAGTGGTCAATAAATCTTTGAGCGATAAACGTCCTTTTAATCTATTTTCATCGTCAACAACGTATATTGAATGCACTCGTGTTACATTTTCTGCTTGAATACGCATTTCTTTTACGCAAGTCAAAACAGTCCAATTCTCGTTGACTTTTACAAGCTCTTTTCCCATCAATCCACCAGCTTCATCTTCGTCGTAACGTAACAAATCGACAATGTCTTTGGCGTGTTCAACATCTTCAAGCTCCGAAATTACTTGCTCTTTTTTACTTTGAGATAACTCGGCGATAATGTCGGCAGCGTCATCGGTATCAAGTTCATCAAGTTCTTCAGCAATTTCTTTGGCTGATAATCCGCTAAGGATTTTTTCGCGCAAATCGTCTTCTAGTTCAGGAAGGATTTCGGCTGTAACTTCACTATCTAATATTTTGAAAATATAAATAGCTTCTTCAGTATCAAGTTCTTCAAAAATTTCGGCAATATCAGCATGGTGCATATCGTTCAATAAAACTTCCAGTTGACTGTCGTTTTTTGAATGGATAAGCTCCTCGATTTGAACTAAAAGTTCTTTGCTGATTTTAAACTGCATTGGCTTCTATTTTTTGAGTAAGTTCGATAAATTGTTCAACCGATAATTGTTCCGGACGCAGGTCAAAGATAGTGTCTTCTCGCAAATTATCGGGCAAATTTAGTGTTTTTAAACTATTTCGCATTGTTTTTCTGCGCTGTTGAAAAGCCGTTTTTACAACCGTAAATAGTAATTTCTCTGAACATGGTAATTCGTAATTCTCTTTTCGGCGTAATCGCAAAACACCCGATTTTACTTTAGGTGGCGGATTGAAAACATTTTCGTCAACGGTAAATAAATACTCGGCATCATAAAAAGCTTGCGCTAAAACCGATAAAATTCCGTAAACTTTGCTTCCTTTCTTAGAACAAATTCGTTCGGCTACTTCTTTTTGAAACATTCCCGAAAACTCAGGAATTTGACTGCGGTATTCCAATGTACGAAAAACTATTTGTGTCGAAATATTATAGGGAAAATTGCCAATGATAGCAAATTGTTTTCCTTCAAAAATTTCGTTGATATTGTATTTTAAAAAATCTTTTGCGATGATTTTATCCTTCAATTTTGGATAATTTTCATTCAAATAATCAACCGATTCCGTGTCGATTTCTACTACATAAGTGGTAACTGGTTTTTCGAGCAAATATTTGGTCAAAACACCCATTCCTGGTCCAATTTCTAGCACATTTTCATAGCCAACAAGGTTTAACGTGTCTGCTATGTTTTTGGCAACCGATTCGTCTTTTAGAAAATGTTGTCCGAGATGTTTTTTGGCTTTTACTGTCATTATGTAGTGTGAAGTAATGCAACTTCTTTATTGGTAGTAATTGGAAACGGCTACAAATTTAGGAAAAATAAATCTGATGCGATTCCATCGGTCAGAAACTTTCCTTTTTTTGTGGTTTTGAGCGTATTATTTTCGACAAAAAGTAAGTTGTCGTCAATAAATTTAGATGCTTGTTTGTTTAGATAATCCAAATAGGTTTTTCCAAATTCAGCTTCAATTCTTTCTAACGAAACGCCCCAAATAGTTCGCAAACCCGTCATAATATACTCATTGTATTGATCAGTTTTGGAAAGAATTTCAGTTTCAGATGGCAATCTGTTTTCGGCAATTGCTTTTAGATACATAGCATTATTGGAAATATTCCAACTTCTTGAAATTCCGTTAAAACTATGTGCTGATGGGCCAATTCCGATGTATTTTTTACCTAACCAATAAGCCGAATTGTTTTTGGAAAAATAATCAGGTTTTCCAAAATTGGATAATTCATAATGAATAAAACCATTTTCTTCGAGTTTTTCAACCAAAATATAAAAATGTTCTGAAGCCAAATTTTCGTCAAGATTCGGGATAATTCCTTTTTGAATAAACGAATGCAAAGCCGTTTTTGGCTCAACAGTCAAGGCATAACTAGAAATATGTGGAATATTAAAAGACAAAGCCGTTTCGATATTTTGAAGCCATTTTTCGTTGGTCATATTAGGCATTCCGTAAATCAAATCGATGGTGATATTGTCGAAATAACGAGTGGCGATTTCTAAACATTTTTTGGCTTCCGCCGAATTATGAGCACGGTTCATCAACTCCAAATCGTCTTCAAAAAAAGATTGAATTCCGATAGAAAGACGGTTGATTCCGATTTTAGAAAGCTCGATTAAATAATCTTCCGACAAATCATCTGGATTGGCTTCAAGTGTGATTTCGGGGTTTTTATCAACTTTATAATTTTTATAAATTGCATCAATCAGAAGTTTTAAATCTGCAATCTGCAATCTACTCGGTGTTCCACCACCAAAATAAATAGTTTCAATTAGTTCATTGTTGGATTCCTCTTTACGCAGTTCTATTTCTTTGACCAACGCCAAAACCATCTCTTCTTTTTTCTTCATAGAAGTAGAAAAATGAAAATCGCAATAGTGACAAGCCTGCTTGCAAAATGGGATATGGATGTAGATTCCGGACATTTTTTTTAGTATTCAGTCGCAGTCAAAGTTTGCAGTGTTGTGACTGAAAACTGTGACTGAAAACTATTTTTTAACTCGTTCTTCATTTTGTTTTACAAAAGCATCCCAACCGCTATAACTTTTGCTTCCAACCACTTTTCCTGAATTGAAAAAATGGCAAACGGCTGCTGCCAATCCATCGGTTGAGTCTAGATTTTTTGGCAACTCTTTTAGTCCTAAAAGTTGTTGCAGCATTTTAGCAACTTGTTCTTTACTAGCGTTTCCGTTTCCAGTTATAGCCATTTTTATTTTCTTAGGTTCGTATTCGGTTATAGGAATTTGGCGTGATAAACCTGCAGCCATCGCTACTCCTTGTGCTCTACCTAATTTTAACATCGATTGTACATTTTTACCAAAAAAAGGTGCTTCAATAGCAATTTCGTCTGGATGATGTGTTTCTATAAGTTCGATTGTGCGTTCAAAAATGACTTTTAGCTTGGTATAATGATCGTCGTATTTGCTCAAAATAAGTTCGTTCAATTGAAGAAATTCCATTTTCTTATTGATTACTTTTATTAATCCGAAACCCATAATCGTTGTTCCTGGGTCGATTCCTAATATGATTCGTTCGTTTGCCAATTTTTAGTTTAGAGTTTAGGAGTTTAAAAGTTTAAAAGTTTGTTTCTTTGCACCAATGATTACAATTTCTCACAAAGCTAAACAATTCTTGGTTTTTTCAGTCAAACTTTTGATTGTTGTTGGGGCATTTTATTTTATTTACAACCAACTTGCTACAAATGACAAGTTAGATTGGGATAAGTTTGAAAAATTAGTCCAAAAAAAGGCTTCGGTTTTGGGAATCCTATTTTTACTTTCTTTTAGTGTTGTCAATCGTTATTTGGAGATTTTGAAATGGCAAAACTTGGTTGCATTTATCAAACCAATTTCAGTTGGAGAAAGTACCAAACAAGTTTTGGGCGCATTGACTGCGGGCATTTTTACACCAAATGGTTTAGGCGAATATGCTGGAAAAGCATTGTATTTTGACAAAACAAAAACCAAACAAATCATTTTTTTAAACCTTATTTGTAATGGAATTCAAATGATTTTGACGGTCGTTTTTGGGTTATTTGGATTAATGATTATTGGCTATCAAAAGGAAGTTTCTTTTTTAGGAACGGCTGTTTTAATTATATTCACTTTTTTATTTTTCACTAAAAAAATTAAAATAAAAGGATATTCAGTTGAAAAATTGTTAATGAAAATTGGAGAAATTCCAAATTCAATTCATGCAAAAAATAATATTTTAGCCGTTTGCAGATATTTGGTTTTTTCGCATCAATACTATTTTTTATTTCTAGCTTTTGATGTAGATTTACCCTATTTAACTATGATGGCGACAATTGCTGTAGTTTATTTTCTTGCTTCGTCGTTACCAAGTTTTCAGTTTTTAGATTTTGCTGTAAAAGGTAGTGTGGCTGTTTTTTTCTTCGGAAAATTGGGCGTTAACGAATGGATTGTGGTTTTTATAAGCACGTTAATGTGGTTTTTGAACGTTGTTTTGCCAGTAGTTATTGGAAGTTATTTTGTTTTAAAATTTAAACCCAAATGGAATTAATTACGATTATTTTTTGTTTGATAACAATAGACTATGTAATTTTCATAAGTCTTTTGATTTATGGATTTGCCAAAGTAAAATCGTTTGAAAAAATCGATTTACAACCTAAAACAACCTTTTCAATAATTGTTCCTTTTCGAAATGAAGAAAAGAATTTTAGAACGCTTTTAGATTCCATTTCACAATTGAATTATCCTTTAGATTTGTTTGAAATTATTGTAATTGATGATTTTTCGAATGACAATTCGGAGAAGATTTTTAACAAATGGCGAATGGAAAATGGTTTGATTCAAACAACGCTTTTGGAAAATCTTCGCTTGTCCAATTCTCCCAAAAAAGATGCTATTTCGAGAGCGGTTCCTGTTGTGAAAAATGAGTGGATTATCACTACTGATGCTGATTGTGAAGTTCCAAGAAACTGGCTTTTAGCATTTGATAATTACATCCAATCGCATGAAGTTGAAATGTTGGTTGGTGCTGTAAATGTAAAAGCTAAATGGAATCCGTTTCATTATTTTCAGCAGATGGATTTGATGAGTTTGCAAGGAACAACTATTGGAAGTTTTGGTTTGAGAGAAGCTTTTATGTGTAATGGAGCTAATTTTGCTTACACCAAAAACTTGTTTAATTCGCTTGGTGGTTTTAATGGAAATGCAAAAATAGCCAGTGGCGACGATGTTTTTTTGTTGCAAAAAGCTGTTAAACAAAATGCAGAAAAAGTTCATTATTTAAAAAATATAGAAAGCATCGTATTGACAAAACCTGAAAATAATATTCTCAAACTTTTTATGCAACGTGTTCGTTGGGCAAGCAAAACAGGAAGTTATGATAGCGATTTTGCCAAAGGATTAGCGGTAGTGGTTTTGTTGATGAATGCGTCTTTTGTTGCGGGTTGCGGGTTGTGGATTGCTGGTTTTGCTGATTGGAAACTACTTACTATTGCTTTCGGACTGAAGTTGGTTGTTGATTATATTTTGCTCCTTAAAACCAATAGCTTCTTGCAAAAAGGAAAATTTTTGTTTCCGATTATTAGTAGTTTGGTGTACCCTTTTTTTAGCAGTGTTGTTGGATTTTATTCTCTTGTTGGAACCTTTACTTGGAAAGACAGAAGTTTTAAAAAATAACCAAGCCTTTCAGAACGCTTAGCCCAGATAGCAGTGGAAATCCTTTTCTTTTTTTCTTTAAAAAAGAAAAGATTGGAACGTATAGCTGGAAATAGCTCCTAATTATTCTACTTTTAAAATTACTGGTAACGTGAATTGTGTTTTGACTGGAATTCCGCGTTTTATGGCTGGTTTTATGATTGGGAAATCGACTAATTTTGCTTTCAGAATACTGTCAATTTTTTCATTATCAGCTTGTTGTTGGGTTTCAAATTGCAAGGTTGAATTTGGCAAAATACTCACTTGAACGGCAATGGTATCGAACTTGGCGAAAGGAAGTTTTGGTTTGTCGGCATCTAATTTTTGCTGAATTAAAGCCGAAAGTGTATTGATAAAACATTCCTGATTTTGGGTTTTGTCGGAAACTGAATCACAAGTTATGATGGTCGGAAATTCGTCCACTTTTTTCCAGTCAATGGTTTGTATTTCCTTGTTTAGCAACTCTTCTTCAGACGGAATTTGCTTATCAATAAATTGACAAGAAACACATAAAAACAACATGAAAACGGCTGAATATTTTTTCAATTTATGCTAAAATTGGGTTATTTTTTCTCTTCTTTAAATTTAAGATAGTCTTCGTAGGTTTTAGAAAGCCATTCTTTTTTGTTAGACTCGGCTTCTGCTTTTCTGGCTGGATAAAGTTTTGCTAAACGATCAGAAAATGTTGCAATTTTTACTGTAAAAGTATAAAATTCTTCGCGAGTGAAGGTGTAATTTTTATCATTTTGCTTGGCTAAAAAATCAAGAAACATCGAATCAAAATTTTTCATCGAGTAGTTTAAAACCGCCGCTTTGTATTGGTTGTATATTTTTTCTTTAAGAACCTCATCAGAAGTGCTTTTTGTATCTTGAGCATGCATATTTGCAGTAAAAACAAATAGTAACGCAGCAAAAATTATTTTTTTACTAAATGTGTTATAAATTGCCATAAGTTTTGTTTTTTTACACCATAATTATACATCAAAAGTACAAATTTTATGGATACAATTTTATTAATTCTAGGTTTTGTTTGTGTTATAGTGGGAATTTTTGGAAGTTTTCTGCCCGTTTTACCAGGACCAATAGTAAGTTGGATTGGGTTACTTCTACTCTATTTTACAGAAAAAGTAGCCATGAATTATTGGATTTTAGGCATTTCGCTGTTTGTTGTTGTAATTATTTCGATACTTGATTATACAATTCCTGCAAAAGGCACGCGCAAATTTGGCGGTAGTTCATACGGTATTTGGGGAACGAATATCGGAATGTTGGTTGGGTTTTTTGTTCCGATTCCTTTTGGATTTGTGATTGGTGCTTTTGTTGGCGCTTTTGTGGGTGAACTAATTTATAATTCGCAAGATAAAAACCGTGCTTTGAAAGCTGCAACTGGTTCTTTCCTAGGTTTTCTGGCTTCAAGTTTTATGAAGTTGGTTGTTTGTTTAGGATTTGTGGCTTTGTATGTTGTGATTGCTTTTAGGAATTTTGTTAGTTAAAGTCTACAAAAGCAAAAAAGCTCATCACCTTGCGGTGAAAAGCTTTTCATTGGTCTAACTACTAAACCGTGTTCCGATAAATCGGAACGAAAACAACACAACTTTCTTAAATGCTTTATTGGAACTCAAAAAACAATTTTTAATAAAATTACTTTTTTGGGCAAAAAAGCACTTTGTTTCCAAAGTGCTTTCCCAATTTTAGCGGTCTGGACGGGACTCGAACCCGCGACCCCATGCGTGACAGGCATGTATTCTAACCAACTGAACTACCAAACCTCTGCTTTATTGCGGTTGCAAATATACTACAGATTTTAATATCTGCAACTATTTATCTGAAAAAATTATAGTTATTTTTTAAAAAATTATCCAAAAGACTGCTTTTCAACTAAATATGTAGTGAGTATTTTCTCGAAATTATCGCCAACACTTACTGGAACATACTTAATTTTGTTTTGAGCACAAGTCAAAGCGAGTTTTTTGAAAGAAGCGGCAACGTTTTTTTCATACATTTCTTTAACATTGTCAGCGTAAATATTTACTTCTTCTCCAGTTTCGAGGTCGATGAACTTTCTTGGAGCATTGTCAAAATCGAAATTTAGCTCTGTTTTGTTATCTACTACGTGAAATAGGACTACTTTATGTTTATTGTGTTTTAGATGCTGTAATGCATTGAAAAGCGCTTCTTCGTTCTCATGCTGAAACATATCTGTAAACAAGATTATCAATGAACGACGGTGCATTTTTTCTGCAATTTGGTGCAGATACTTTATCGTATCTGTCGTTTTGGCTTGTTTTGGATTTTCCAAAAGATCTTCGAGTTTACTCAAAATCATTCGGTGGTGTCTGTCTGAACCTTTTTCGGGTGCGTAATATTCGTATTGATCTGAAAAAACACTCAATCCTACTGCATCACGTTGTTTTTTGAGCAAATTCATAAGTACCGCAGAAGCAAGAACAGAAAATCCGATTTTGCTTTCGTAAAAAAACTGGTCAGATACTAGCTTTGGGTAATGCATTGAAGATGAATTGTCAATAATTAAATGACAACGAAGATTGGTTTCTTCTTCGTAACGCTTGGTATATAATCTGTCGGTTTTGGCAAAAAGTTTCCAGTCGATATGTTTGGTACTTTCGCCTGCATTGTAAATTTTGTGCTCGGCAAACTCGGCAGAAAACCCGTGAAATGGCGACTTGTGCATACCCGAAATAAATCCTTCAACTACTTGATTGGCTACAAGTTCGAGATGTTTGAATCCTGATATGAGTTCTTTTTGTTCTTCTATCTTCATGTTTCAAATGTAAATAAAAGTTTAGGAGTTTAAAAGTTTAGGAGTTTAAAAGTTTGCAAAAAAGTTGTTTTTGAAAACTGTATTTTACAAAAATGGATTGCTAATTAGCCCTGACAGGAGAAAGTAGCTCCCGACTTGTTTCTTTAACAAGTTGGGACTACTTCGGATGGCAGGAATAGGGATTGTTGAAAATGCCCATGCCATTCGCTCATAAAAAAAGGCCTAACTCTCGTTAGACCTTTAGTTTATTCACTTTGCAGACTACAACAATGCGTCGATTGCGTCTGTATATGTTTTTTTAGGAGCAACGCCTACTTGACGACCTACAACTTCTCCATTTTGAAAAATTAGTACCGTTGGGATGTTACGAACACCGTATTTTGCGGCAAATTCTTGGTTGGCGTCTACATCTACTTTTCCTACTACTGCTTTTCCTTCATATTCTGAAGAAACTTCGTCGATAACTGGTCCAACCATTCTACATGGTCCGCACCAAGCTGCCCAAAAATCTACTACTACTGGTTTGTCTGATTTTAAAACTACTTCGTCAAAAGTAGCGTCTGTTATTGCTAATGCCATAATTTTTTAAGTTTAAAAGTTTATGTGTTTAAAAGTTTATGAGTTGAGCTTCTAAACAATCTTTATTCATTTTGAAGCACAAAGATAAAGAAACATTTTAGTAATGAAATGTAACTTGTATTACTTTTAGCTATTTTTTTATTGAGAGAATTGATTTAGTTAGAGGTTAAATCTATAAGAATTATATTTTTACTTGGTTAAACTATAAAAATACAGTAGGTACAATACATTTACATGTATTTCTATCAACATTTCTATCAACATTATATGCTTATTTCATGTTTTTTACGTTGATAGAATATACTGTCCAACGTTTCTCTCCTGTTTTTACAATTAAATCGGTTGATATCATTTCATCAAGCTTGGATTTCAAAGTTCGCTGCTTAATTTCATCCCCAATCCTTTTATTAATTTCACTCACCGAACTGTCAGGATAGTTCTTCAAATCTTCATATATGAGTTCCTGCAATCTATGAGGTTCAATCCTTTTTAAATTAGTCTTTTCAATAAAATCACTGTACCTTAAAAATTCGGGATTTACATAATAAAGCGTTCCTTTAGTTTTTCCTTTAGATAGAATAAGTCCAAAATCTACTAATCTACCTATCCAATTTTGCAAACCATTTTGCTTGATTACATTCAAGATAGCAGACAAATCAATTGCCGAAACTCCATCGTTTTGAGCAATTAGTCCTAATGTTATAAGTTCTCTTTGTCTAAGTTGAAGTTCTTTAGAAGCTTTATCCATAAGTCGTAAAACTTCGTTACTAATTATTTGTTTTTTTATAATAACTACTACTCTATCATCACCTTCAAAAACTTTAGGAACTTCTTTACCATTACCTAATAGTAATTCATACACTTTATCATAACCACTCCCTTCTTTCTCCATTAATTTTAAATCATAAAAAAGCTTAGCTATCAATGGGTTTCTTTGAATGGACTTTGTTAAAATATTTTCAGGCGTTACACCTAATGGCAGAAGCCCTGGACTATGTATTTCTAGTCTATCACTATAAAGATTAATAAAAATATCTCCTCGCATAGAGTAATTACGATGTGCAAATGCATTTGCTACTAGTTCACGAATTACTTCAGGAGGATAATTATAAATGTTTTTTCTGAAAATACCATCTGAAACCTCGACAAACTCATTCCAATCAGGAATTTGAGTTAAAATTTCATTTATTAATTCTTTTGGATTTTGAGAAAAATCATCCCAAACTTTTTTAAAAACTTTACGTTCATCTATGTCATATTTAATAAACTGTACTGAGGGAGGATAATGTATTACAGCCCTATCTTTTCTTTTCCCAATCCACAATATCCCTAGATTGGTTAAAGTTCCATTATTAGATAAAAAATAATAGTCCGCAACTTCCTCGTCGGACATCTCTTTAACAAATGTACTGACTCTTTCTGAAGAGCGAATATCTTTTAAAAACTGATTATATTTTATAACATCACATTCAAAAAGAGGAATTTTTCTAACTATTTTATCCTCCCAAACAAAAGTGTTTTTTTCTGAAAATAAACGTTCAATGTCATCTGGCAAAACTGGCTTGCAATCATCCGAAACACGCATATAATATTTACCATTTGTGGTTGAAGCTATCGATTGGCTATTTCTTAAAACAGACAATTCAATATATTCTCCTCCGTTATTAGATTTAACTATTCTAGGAGCGATCCCAACATTAATAGTCAAGGAAGATATTCTTTTTTGAATGTCTTCAATTAATTTCGGGTTAATTATTTGATTAGAAATAGGTTCATCTTCATCGTCTTCTATCCCAATGTTAATTTTACCGCCATAACTATTAGCGAAACAAACACAATCCTTAGCTAATTCTTTCCAATTGGCATTTTTACCTTCTATAATAGAGAGTGCTTTTTTATCTAAAATGCTATTTTCTTTCATTTTCTGTAATCTTTAAATAATTTCCTCTTGTAGTCCATAAAATTTATTTCACTTAGTGATTATCATTTTGTCAACTAAAGTATTTAGTCTAAAATATTTAATATAGCTTTTCATTAAAACGATAAGATAAAATTATCTAATTGTAAATTCATCCAAGTGAGATGATGTAATCTAATTCAATTTGAAATTAATCTGCATTCGTTCTAATTCTTCTAATAATTCTTTTGAAATTTTAATTTTTACTTTTCGGCTTGGCATTGATAATAGTGTTACAATTCTGTTTTCTTCTTTCTCTTCGGGAACACTTGCCACCACTTCTTCATCCTCCATTTCGGTTTCAATGTCTAAATTATCGATGTCGATTTCGGTGTCATTTTCTACAGGAAGTACTTCTTTTACTGGAATTACTTCTGTTTTCTTGATGACTTTTTCTATTTCTAACACTTCAAAACTTACTTGATTATCACCTTTATTGGCTTGAAAAACAGTATTTAAATGCTGAATTAAATTTTGTTGCAAGTCATAAATATTCAATTGGATGGAAATCTTTTTGGCAAATGTTGCTAATACATCAGCTAATAATTTGGCATCTTGAAAGTTAATTTGCGGATCCGATTTTTTGCCCGTTTCACGATTTACCCAACCATCTTTTACATTAATTCTAAAGTAAATGAATTGATTGTTTACCAAAAAATGTCTGAATTTTAGATATTCTTCGTTGAAAATTCTAAAATCATGGCTTTCATCATAACCTTCTAAAGTGAACATCGCCCAATCTTTTCCGTTTTTTCCTGTTCGGTATTGAACATTTGTTACAATTCCTGCAAAAGTTAGATTTTTTCCAACTAAGGATTCTAAACTTTTTAAATGCGCCAATTTAGCATTGCAGAAATATTTCATTTCAAATCGATAATCGTCAAGAGGATGTCCTGAAATATAAATTCCGACAACTTCTTTTTCTTTGGCCAATTTTTCCATTGTACTCCATTCTTCACATGGCGGCACAATTGGTTCGGCTATTTGAACATCGCTGGCTTCACCAAACAAACTCACTTGCGATGAATTTTCGTTTTCTTGAAACTTGGAACCAAAACGCACTGCTTTTTCCAAAAACGTAATTCCTTCCCCTTCTATATGAAAATATTGTGCTCTGTGCGTTTCAGGAAAACAATCAAAACCGCCGGCATAAGCCAAACTTTCAAATGCTTTTTTGTTAGCAGCACGCAAATCAATTTTTTTGGCTAAATCAAATATCGATTTATAGGGTGCGTCTTTTCTGTTTTGAACAATAGTATCAACGGCATTTGCTCCAACACCTTTAACAGCACCCATTCCGAAACGAACGGCGTATTCGTTATTTACTGTGAATTTATAATACGATTCGTTTACATCTGGCCCTAGAACCTTCAATCCCATTCGTTTACATTCCTCCATAAAGAACGAAACTTGTTTAATATCATTCATGTTGTTAGATAAAACAGCCGCCATATATTCAGCTGGATAGTTTGCTTTTAGGTAAGCCGTTTGATAAGCAATCCAAGCATAACAAGTAGAGTGCGATTTGTTGAAAGCATATTCGGCAAAAGCTTCCCAGTCTTTCCAAATTTTTTCAAGTTTTTCTTCCGAATGTCCTTTGGCAGCCGCTTGCGAAATGAATTTTGGCTTCATTTTATCCAAAACGTCACGTTGTTTTTTTCCCATTGCTTTACGCAAAACGTCGGCATCACCTTTGGAGAAATCGGCTAATTTTTGCGACAAAAGCATTACCTGCTCTTGGTAAACGGTAATTCCGTAGGTGTCTTTTAGCAATTCCTCACAGGCATCTAAATCGTAAACAATTTCTTCTTCGCCGTTTTTACGTTTAATAAAACTCGGAATATACGCAATAGGTCCTGGACGATAAAGTGCATTCATGGCAATCAAATCAGGAAAAACCGTTGGCTTCAATTCCTTCATGTATTTTTGCATTCCAGGACTTTCATATTGGAAAATACCTACGGTTTCGCCACGTTGAAAAAGCTCATAAGTCTTTAAATCATCAATTGGAAATTCGTCAGGATTGAGTTCAATTCCCGTACGATATTTGACTAATTTGACCGTATCTTTAATTAACGTTAAGGTTTTTAATCCCAAGAAATCCATCTTTAACAATCCGGCACTTTCAACAACCGAGTTGTCAAATTGGGTAACATATAAATCAGAATCTTTTGCCGTTGCTACTGGAACGAAATTGGTAATATCATCTGGCGTGATGATAACACCGCAAGCATGAATTCCTGTGTTTCGGAGATTTCCTTCTAATATTTGAGCTTGTTGGATGGTTTCTCCGCCCAAATCGGAAGCGTTTCCAAGTGCAATTAATTCTTTTACTTTATCAAAATCTTCTGGACGCAAAGCTGCTTTTAGCTTGGCATCATCCATTGAAAATATTTTGGCCAAATTCAAATTGGTTGGAATCAACTTAGCAATTTTGTCGGCTTCAAATAATGGTAAATCCAAAACTCTCGCCGTATCACGAACCGATGATTTTGCTGCCATTGTTCCATAAGTGATGATTTGTGCTACTTGTTTAGAGCCATATTTTTGAATTACATAATCCATAACTTTACTTCTTCCTTCATCATCAAAATCGATATCAATATCGGGAAGTGAAACCCTATCAGGATTTAGGAAACGCTCAAAAAGTAGATTGTATAGTAATGGGTCAATGTTGGTAATTCCAAGGCAATAAGCAACTACTGAACCTGCTGCAGAACCACGACCTGGACCAACAGAAACGCCCATGTTTCTGGCTTCGGCGATGAAATCTTGTACAATTAAGAAATAACCTGGATAGCCTGAATTTTGTATTGTTAGTAACTCAAAATCAATACGTTCTTGAATTTCTGGAGTGATTTCGGCATATCTACGTTTTGCTCCTTCGTAAGTTAAATGATGTAGAAATTTATTTTCACCGCGTTTTCCGGCATCAACTTTATCTTCTTCTACCAAAAATTCTTCTGGAATATCAAATTTTGGAAGCAAAACTTCACGAGCCAAATTGAAAATTTCGATTTTATCTACAATTTCAGTGATGTTCGAAATAGCTTCTGGCAAATCGGCGAAGAGTTTTTTCATTTCTTCACTCGACTTGAAATAATATTCTTGATTTGGCAACCCAAAACGGTAACCACGACCACGACCAATTGGCGTAGATTGTTTTTCGCCATCACGAACACATAATAAAATATCATGCGCGTTGGCATCTTCTTTATTGATGTAAAATGAATTGTTAGTCGCAACCATTTTGACATCATGTTTTTTTGCTAATGAAATCAGAGATTGATTAACACGGGTTTCATCTTCTTGATTGTGACGCATTAATTCGATGTACAAATCGTCACCAAATTGTTCTTTCCACCAAAGCAGCGCTTCTTCGGCTTGATTTTCACCGAGATTTAAAACTTTATTTGGAATTTCACCATATAAACTTCCAGAGAGAACGATAATATCTTCTTTGAATTGTTTTATGATTTCTCTGTCAATTCTTGGCACATAATAGAAACCGTCTGTGTAGGCAATTGACGCCATTTTTGCCAAATTATGATAGCCATTTTTGTTTTTGGCAAGCAGTACAATTTGATAACCATTATCTTTTCGTGTTTTGTCTTTATGGTTCTCGCAAACGAAAAACTCACAGCCTACAATTGGTTTTATAACTATTTCAGTTGGTGTTTCGCCAGCTTCAACAGCCTCTTTGTTTTTGGCTTCTGCCGATTTATTATGATTTAAAATATCTCTAACAAAATGAAATGCCCCCATCATATTTCCCATGTCAGTCATGGCAACTGCTGGCATTTTATTTTTCACGGCAGCCGCAACCAAATCTTTTACCGAAACGGTTGATTGTAAAACAGAAAATTGAGTATGGTTGTGAAGATGAACAAAATCAGTATCGATTAGAATTTGTTTGTTTTCGGAAAGTGTTTCTTTGGAAATCGGAACATTTTCTTTTTCACCAAATTGCTGACGAATTTTATCAGATGCTTCTTTGAGATTGATATGTTTTAGACCAATTAACTGAATTGATCTTGGATTTTTTAGTTGAAAATCTTCAAAATATTCGGGTTCTACATCGAGTTCTTCTTTGGTAAAAACTTCGGTACGAATTAATTCTAAGAAACAACGTGTTGTAGCTTCAACGTCGGCAGTTGCGTTGTGTGCTTCTGCAAATGGTTCGTTGAAAAGGTATTGATGAAGCTCGGTTAATGTTGGCAATTTGAATTTTCCGCCACGACCGCCAGGTAATTTTAAAAGTGATGCCGTGACTTCGGTACAAGTGTCTAAAACAGGCATTTGTGTCATTGGCGAATCTATTCCCATACGATAGAATTCGCAACCCATTATATTGACATCGAAACCAACGTTTTGACCTACAATATATTTGGCTTTAGATAAAGCAATATTGAATTTCTCCAGCATTTCTTTAAGCTCAATACCGTTTTGTTGTGCTAATTCTGTGGAAATTCCGTGAATTCTCTCGGCATCATACGGAATATTGAAACCTTCAGGATTGATAAGATAATCTTGATGCTCGACAAGGTTTCCCATATCGTCATGCAGTTGCCAAGCAATTTGGATACATCTTGGCCAGTTGTCTGTGTCAGATATTGGTGCGGCCCATTTTTTGGGTAAACCAGTGGTTTCGGTGTCAAAGATTAAATACATACTTTAAAAAATTTCAATTGAAAAATTCCAAATTCCAATAAAAATCGCACTTGTTTGTGATTTGGAACTTGTTTTTTTGGGATTTACCAAAAGTACATTTTAATGAATTGTTTGTCAATTTTAGTTATTAACAAAAGTAAAAATGAATGGCTAAATAGCCTTGATTGTAGTGGAAATCCTTTTCTTTTTCTTCAAAAAAGAAAAGATTACTTCACATAATTTTCATTTTAATTGGAGTTCAGTGAACTACGTTTGGAACGAAAAGCAGGAACATGGATTACTGATAAAGCCCGAGCCATTCGCTTCTAAAAACAAAAAAAACCATCCGGAAACGAATGGTTTATTATTTTAAATTGGGGAAAAGTGAGATTTAGTAACCTCCTCTGTTTCCACCACCACGATTATCACCATAACCACCGCCACGGTTTCCTCCTCTAGAGTCACCTCCACGGTTGTTGTTGAAACTTCTTCTTTCGCCTTCTGGTTTTGGCTCAGATTTGTTTACAACAATTGCTCTTCCTTGAACAGTTGCACCGTTCAATTCGTCGATAGCTTTTTGTGCTTCTTCATCATTTGGCATTTCAACAAAACCAAATCCTTTACTTCTACCTGTGAATTTATCACTAATAATTTTTACAGAATCAACTGCTCCATAAGCCTCAAAAGACTCTCTTAAATCTGCTTCCTCAATACTGAATGGAAGACTTCCAACAAAAATGTTCATATGTATTTTTTTAAATATTAAACAAATGTAGTCTATTTTTTAAAGCAAAAAATTTATTTAAGCTCTTTTATCATTTATTTTAACTAAAATAAAAAAAACCGCCTTAAAAAAAGCGGTTTGTATAACTAGTTTATTTTGAGAAATTTATAGTTTTGTTACTGGAAGATTGTTGAAATATCCTTTTTTGAAATCAACATATAATTGATCTGCACCAAGATCTTCGTTTATTGCTTTGAACTCAAACTCTCCAGAAATAGTAGCTCCGTCATATTTGGTGATTTTTACAAATCCTTTATCTTCACTAATTCCAGTTGCAAAATTATTTTCAACACCATTTTCAATTATATAATAGGTCGCTTGAATTACAGCTCCATTACCAATAACATAATTTCCTTTGTTAGCTGATGTAGTTTCTAAAGTTAGTAATTCATTAGCGTTGATTCCTTCGATAGTTAATGAGCCATTTTTGGCAACAGTAACGGTATATTGCGGTGCTTTCCAAAAAGCAGTATTTTTTAGTGCTTGAAAAGCAACATCATTAAATTTTACGTTTTCAGAGCAAGAATTGAAAACCAATAATACAAGTAGGAATGAGGCTATTTTTTTCATTATTGAATTAATTAATATTTGTCAAAAATAGTTTTTTTAATAGAATTCTCTAAAAAAAAATCATAAAATTTCTATTTTTGGAGCTTTAACAACTTCATTACTCGAAAAATATAAGTAGTTGTAGTATAATTAAAAATAATTTATATCTTTGCACCCTTAAAAATAACCGAGGTCGAGTACCTCAAATTAATCAAATAGATTATGTCAGTAAAAATTAGATTACAAAGACATGGTAAAAAAGGGAAACCTTTTTACTGGGTTGTAGCGGCAGATGCTCGCTCAAAAAGAGATGGTAGATACTTAGAGAAAATTGGTACTTACAATCCAAACACAAATCCTGCAACTGTTGAATTAAACCTTGAATCAGCTGTTCAATGGTTACACAATGGTGCTCAACCAACAGAGACTGCTAGAGCAATTCTTTCTTACAAAGGTGCTTTATTAAAACATCACCTTGATGGTGGAGTTCGTAAAGGTGCTTTGACTCAAGAACAAGCTGATGCAAAATTAACTGCTTGGTTAGAAGCTAAAGCTGGTAAAGTTGATGCTAAAAAAGACGGATTGTCTAAAAAACAAGCTGAAGCTAAAGCTAAAGCATTAAAAGCTGAAACTGTTGCTAATGAAAAACGTGCTAATGCTGCTGTAGAAGCTGCAAAAGCTGCTGAGGCACCAGAAGTTACTGAAGAAGTAGCAGAAGAAACTACTGAAGAAGTTGTTGCAGAAGTTGCAGTTGAGGAAACTCCAGCTGCTGAAGAAGCTAGCGAAGAAACAGAAGCTTAATAAATTGCGATAATGCGTAAAGAAGATTGTTTCTACTTAGGCAAAATCGCTAAAAAATTTAGTTTCAAAGGGGAAGTTCTTATCTATTTAGATACTGATGAACCCGAATTATATGAAAATATGGAATCAGTTTTTGTTGACTTCAACAAAAATTTGGTTCCATTTTTTATTGAAAACAGCAACCTACATAAAAATGATTTTCTTCGCACACAGTTTGAAGATGTAAACAACGAAGAAGAAGCTGACAGAATTTTGGGTTGCGAGGTTTACTTACCACTTACAATGTTGCCAAAACTTGAAGGTAACAAATTCTACTTTCACGAAGTTATAGGTTTTGAAATTGAAGACCAACGTTTAGGTGTTTTTGGGAAAATTGTTTCTATAAACGACACTTCAGCTCAACCTCTTTTTGAAGTGATTAATGGCAATGTGGAAATTCTTGTTCCAATGATTGACCAATTTTTGGTAAAAATCGATAGAGAGAATAAGAAAGTGATTATGAATTTGCCAGAAGGCTTGGTGGAAATGTATTTGTAGTTTTCAGTCGCAGTCGCAGTTTTCAGAATTCTTAAATTATAAATCATTTTGTTTAGTTTCAAACAATTTTCTGTTCAACAAGACAAATGTGCTATGAAAATTGGCACAGATGGTGTTTTACTTGGAGCTTGGTGTCCAATTGATAATAATCCGTTTTCGGTTTTGGATATTGGTGCTGGCACTGGAATTTTGTCATTGATGTTAGCTCAACGAAGCAATGCTGAACAAATTGATTCATTAGAAATTGATGAAGAAGCCTACGAACAATGTGTTGAAAACTTTGAGAATTCTCCTTGGAGTGATCGATTGTTTTGTTTTCACGCAGGTTTGGATGAATTTGTTGACGACCCTGAAGATGAATATGACATTATAATTTCAAATCCACCCTTTTATTCTGAAGATTATAAAACGGATAATTCTCAACGGGATTTGGCAAGATTTCAAGATGCTTTGCCTTTTAAAGATTTGATTGAAGCTGCCGATTTACTATTGTCAGAAAACGGGATTTTCGCAGTAATAATCCCTTACAAAGAAGAAGCAAAATTCATTGATTTATGTATAGAAATTGAGCTTTATCCTGTAAAGGTTACTCGTGTAAAAGGTTCACATACCACACCTATTGTTAGAAGTTTATTAGCTTTTAAACGATATGAGCTTTCTGTTTTAACAGCAGACGAATTGGTTATTGAAATCAACCGTCACGAATATACTGATGATTACATCAATCTTACGAAAGACTTCTATTTAAAGATGTAGCCCTAGCCCAGATAGAAGCAGCATCCTTTTTCTTTTTTCTTTAAAAAGGAAAAGATAGAGCGGATAGCTGGAAATAGCTTCAAAAAATAACAAACGTTGAACAATTTCTCAAATATGTTTTCTTAACTTTGCAAACGTTTTCGTGAAATCGATATATATCATAAAACATTACAATATACAATAATATGAAACCAGATTTATTTCAAGCTCCAGATTATTACTTGTTAGACGATTTGCTAACAGAAGAACATAAATTAGTACGTGATTCTGCTCGTGCTTGGGTGAAACGCGAAGTTTCTCCGATTATTGAAGATTATGCACAACGTGCTGAATTCCCTAAACAAATTATTAAAGGTTTGGGAGAAATTGGTGGTTTTGGACCGTATATTCCAGAAGAATATGGTGGTGCTGGTTTAGACCAAATTTCTTATGGTTTAATTATGCAAGAAATCGAAAGAGGTGATTCTGGTGTTCGTTCAACTTCATCGGTTCAATCTTCATTGGTGATGTATCCTATTTGGAAATTCGGAACCGAAGAACAAAGAATGAAATATTTACCAAAACTAGCAACTGGAGAATTTATGGGTTGTTTTGGGTTGACAGAACCTGATTTTGGTTCTAATCCAAGTGGAATGGTTACTAATTTTAAAGATATGGGCGACCATTATTTGTTGAATGGTGCCAAAATGTGGATTTCTAACGCGCCTTTTGCTGACGTTGCTGTAGTTTGGGCAAAAGACGAAACAGGAAGAATTCACGGATTAATTGTTGAACGTGGAATGGAAGGTTTTTCAACTCCTGAAACACACAACAAATGGTCGCTTCGTGCAAGTGCAACTGGTGAATTAATTTTTGATAACGTAAAAGTTCCAAAAGAAAATTTATTGCCTGGGAAATCTGGACTTGGAGCCCCAATGATGTGTTTGGATTCTGCAAGATACGGAATCGCATGGGGCGCAATCGGTGCTGCAATGGATTGTTACGACACGGCTTTACGATATTCAAAAGAAAGAATTCAGTTTGACAAACCAATTGCTGGTTTCCAATTGCAACAAAAGAAATTAGCCGAAATGATTACTGAAATCACCAAAGCGCAATTGCTAACTTGGAGATTAGGTGTTCTTAGAAATGAAGGAAAAGCAACAACAGCTCAAATTTCGATGGCGAAAAGAAATAATGTTGACATGGCAATTCACATCGCTCGAGAAGCCCGTCAAATGCTTGGTGGTATGGGAATTACAGGCGAATATTCAATCATGCGTCATAGCATGAACTTAGAATCTGTAATTACTTACGAAGGAACACACGATATTCACTTGTTAATTACAGGTGCTGATATTACTGGAATTCCAGCATTCAAATAAGAGTAAAAAAATATATTAATAAAATGCTTCTCATATTTGGGAAGCATTTTACATTTAATAAATATAATGAAATACAAGTGTATTATTTTTGATTGTGATGGAGTCTTGGTTGATAGCGAGGCAATTTCTAGTTCTGTTTTAACCGAAATGGCAAATGAACTTGGTGTTACAATATCACAAGAGGAAGCATTAGAAAATTTCACAGGAAAATCATTAAAATATAGCTTAAACTATATAGAAAACATATTTGGAAAATCATTACCATCTGATTTTGAATATCAATTCAGAATAAAATCATTTGAGCAATTTGCCAAAAATTTGAAACCTATTAATGGAATTCACGAAGTACTCAACCAACTTAACGTTCCTTTTTGTGTAGCTTCAAGCGGGCCAATGGAAAAAATAGTTCGCAATCTTACAACGACAAAATTAATACATTACTTTGAAGGTAAAATATTCAGTTCTTATGAAATTAATAGTTGGAAACCCGAACCACACATTTTTTTGCATGCTGCTAAAAAAATGGGATTTGATAATACTAATTGTTTAATAATAGAGGATAGTATCACTGGAATTGAAGCAGCTAAAAAAGGCGGTTTTGATGTAATTGGATTTGTTAATGACAATAATAAAGAACGCTTCAAAAATGAAAATATACCTATATGCTTTTCAATGAACGAATTAAGCAATCTACTGAAATAACATATTAAACAATAAATAAAATTGATATAAAAAGCTTCTCATTTTCGAGAGGCTTTTTTACTTTTACATAAAAATTTATACGATGACTATTCAAACCATCAACAACAATATTCAAGAATATAAAAATCAATTACTTACTCATTCGTTATACGAAAAAGTAAAAACAATTGACGATTTACACTGCTTTTTAGAAAACCATATTTATGCCGTATGGGATTTTATGTCGTTGTTAAAAGCATTGCAAAACAAATTAACTTGCACAACAACACCTTGGTTACCAATTGGAAATCCTGAAGTTCGTTATTTAATCAACGAAATTGTTGTGGCTGAAGAAACTGATTTGGCACTTGATGGTTCACGTCAAAGTCATTTTGAAATGTATTTGGATGCCATGCAACAATGTGGAGCAAATACAATACCGGTTATTAATTTTTTAGAAAATGTAAAAACCACTCAAAACATCTTTGTTTCTATCAAACAAAGTGATTTACATCCAAATGTGAAAGCTTTTTTAGATTTCACTTTCAGAGTTATTGAAGAAGGAAAATCACATAAAATTGCCGCAGCCTTTACTTTTGGAAGAGAAGATTTGATTCCGAGTATGTTTACCGAAATTTTGAAGAATTTTCAAACCAATTTTCCTGAAACTGATTTATCAAAACTAATTTACTATTTCGAAAGACATATAGAACTTGATGCCGACGAACATGGTCCAATGGCAATGCAAATGGTAACAGAGCTTTGCGGTGATTCTGAACAAAAATGGAAAGAAGTTGAAGAAATTTCCATTCAAGCATTAGAAAAACGCATCGGACTTTGGAATGCTATTGAAGCGCAAATGGAAATGAGACTTGAAATGGTATAAAATTTATATCTTTATCAAGTAAATTTTACCTTATGTCATCTCAAACAAGATTAACACGCGCCTATCAACAAGCCAAACGAATTTCATTTACAAATTCGGATAAGTTTATATTGTTTAGTGATTGTCATCGAGGTGATGGAAGTTTTGCCGATGATTTTGCCAACAATCGCAATATTTATATGCACGCTTTAAACCAATATTATAAAAATGGTTTTCAGTATGTTGAACTAGGTGATGGTGATGAGTTGTGGGAAAATTTATTTTTCAAAGATATTTTGGAAGCTAATAAGAATGTTTTTTTATTACTAAAGAAATTCTATTTGCAAAATAAACTACACATGATTTATGGTAATCATGATATGGTTTATCGTAATCCGAATATTGTAAAAAAGAATTTTGCAGAATATTTTGATACTGGCGAAGGAAAAAACATGCCTTTCATGCCTAATTTAGAATTTCATGAAGCTATCGTTCTAGAAAACTCAGAAACAGGTCAAGAGTTGTTTTTAACTCACGGACATCAGGCTGATTTTTTCAATTATGTAGGTTGGAAATTCAATCGTTTTTTTGTTAGAATTCTTTGGAAACCTTTACAAGTTTGGGGAATAAAAGACCCGACAAGTCCAGCAAAAAATTATCTTGAATCCATAAAAGTAGAAAGAAGAATAAAAAAGTGGATAACTGATAATGGAAATATTATCACAATTGTTGGTCACACACATCGTCCACATTTTCCAAAACCTCAAGAAAATTTATTGAATTTTTTCAATGACGGAAGCTGTGTTCACCCTAGAAATATTACTGGAATTGAAATTGAAAACGGAAAAATTTCATTAGTAAAATGGCTAATTGATACAAATGATGATGGTGTTTTACAGATTGTAAAAGAATATATTGAAACTCCAGTAGATATAATTTCGTATAAATCATTATGAAACATTTACTTAAAATAGGTTCTTTAGTATTATTCGCTTTGCTTGTAAGCTGTTCAGTAAATGATACGGTGCAGACTTCAACGAATGGAAAAACAATAAAATATCTAGCACTTGGAGACAGTTACACCATAGGACAAAGTGTATGTGAGACTTGTCGTTTCCCAATTCAATTACAAACCGAACTTAAAAATAATCTTACCTCTAAAGATGTTTTTGTGACTAATGTTATTGCACAAACAGGTTGGACAACTACCAATTTAAAATCGGCAATTTCTAGTCAAAATCCAACAAATGATTATGATTTAGTTACCTTATTAATAGGTGTTAACAATCAATATCAAAACAAACCTTTTAGTTTGTACGAACTAGAGTTTCCGGAATTAGTAAATATTGCTATTACTAAGGCAAAAGGAATAAAAGCAAATGTAATTGTAGTTTCAATTCCTGACTATGCCTACACACCTTTTGGAAATGGAAACACAACTATTTCAACTCAAATTGATGCTTACAACGCTTTTGCAGAAAATTATTGCATTCAAAACAATATCACTTTTGTGAACATCACTGATATTACAAGACAAGGATTAGCGCAACCTAATTTAGTAGCTAGTGATGGTTTACATCCGTCAGAACTTGCTTACTCTAAATTTGTGGAAAGAATTTTTCCTAAAGCTAAAGTGGTTTTGGGGTTGTAAAAAAACCTAATAATTACTCCATTCCTTATTAAAAGTAGTCACTAAATTTTGATTATTCAACCTATTAATCAAAATTTCTTTTGACAACATATCTTTTGAAAAATGTGTTAAACTATTCCAATCATAATCATAAAATCGTAATCCTTTTATTTTTCGTTTCAATGTTAATGCTTTTTTTGAATTATTAACCATATTAAAACCCCATTCGCCAAAAGAAGGTAAATAGACATGATAAGGATAGGTGTTTTGAAATGAATATTTTATTGTTTCATTGATACACCAAAAAGATTTTGGAGCAAAAAATGGAGAAGTTGATTGAACAGTTAAAATTCCGTTGGTAGATAAATGATTTTTTACTTTATCGTAAAATGTCGTTGAATATAATTTTCCAAGACTAAAATTGGAAGGATCAGGAAAGTCAATAAAAATTACATCATATTTTTCAAAATTTGAATCAAGCCACACAAAAGCATCGCTATTAATTACATTAACTTTATTATTTAACAGTGAATTTTTATTTAATCTCTTTAACAAAGGATTTTCTTTAAAAATATCTGTCATTTCTTTATCTAAATCAACTAGAGTGATTTTTTTTACTTCTTTGTACTTTAAAATTTCTCTTGCAGCCATACCATCACCACCACCTAAAATTAGTATATTCTCTATGCTATTTGCAAAAGAAATTGCAGGATGTACAAATGCTTCATGATATCTGTATTCATCGAATGAACTAAACTGTAGATTGTTATTTAAATATAGCTTATAATCATTTCGCTCGTGTGTTAAAACCAATCTTTGATATTTGGTTGTTTTTGAAATGATGATATTCTCATTATAGAGACTTTTTTCAGAAAAAGCAATAATATTATCTGAAAAATAAAGAGTTACAACTAAAACTAAAAACATTAAAATTCCTTTTAATCTCAAAAACAAAATATTTCTCACGTGTTCTTTAAGAAAAAAACTCATGGCAATTCCCACCAGAATATTGAATAATCCGAAAATTAATGAGGTATTTATTAGTCCAAATTGAGGTACAAAAAAAAGTGGAAATGCTATTGAAGCTAATAATGCACCTATATAATCAAAAGTAAATACGTTAGAGACAAGCGTATTAAATTGAAATTTATCTTTTAAAATTATCATCAATATTGGAATTTCTAATCCTACTAAACATCCTATAATGAAAACTATAAAATATAAATAGAACTCAAAATATTCAACATAATTAAAGATAAGAAAAAGGATTGGCGCACTTAAACCACCTATTAAACCAATTATTAATTCAATTTCAATAAATTTATTTACTAAATTATTTATTATAAATTTTGAAAAATAAGAACCAATTCCCATTGCAAAAAGATAAATCCCTATTACAAGTGAAAATTGAGTGATTGAATCGCCAAGTAAATAACTTGCCAAAGCACCAGCAATTAACTCATAAACTAATCCGCAAGTTGAAATAATGAAAATGGTAAATAAAACAAGTCTTTCAATTTTCATTATCCATGAATTGCAAAACCAATTATTAGAGAAATACCTAAAATAAAAGCTGCAAAAACAATTGCTAAAGCAGTATTTTTATTTTGTACTATTTCTTTCCATGTGTTTTCTGGAGTTAATTTTTCAAGTATATAATAACAAATTAAAAGGATTCCAAATCCTAACATTGAATATAACACTGAATTGATTACTGGTTTTAATAAGATATCTTCCATATTTTTTTATTTGTGTTGGTAATTATTTGAATTATAAAATCGGTTTACTCTTGACCTTTTTTCTTGTTCTGTTTTTTCACAATTACAGATTCTATTTCCTGAAAGTGTGTAATAGTAATATCCACTTACAACTATTAAACTTATTAGTAGTGCAAATTTATTTTCTAATATATATGTTAATGCCTTTTTCATTCTTCTTTTGAATAAGGTGAATAATCACTATCATTCCATCTTCGTTGCTCAAAACTATTTTTAATAAAAAATAAAATTATGACTATTATTAAAAAAACAACAAAAGCTGAAACGAAATTCCAATTGTCACTTTTATCCCAATAAACATCAATTTTAAATCTTGAATTTGAAACATCATTCGTGTCTTTACTAGGAACAAAAGTAATTTTATATTTTCCAGAACTTACACCACAAATATTAAACTCATCAGTCGTATCTCCTTCTGTCCAGTTTTCTCCTCCTTCATATCCGTGATAATATTCAATATCTTTAGAAAAATAAGACGATTCACCTGTGGTTTGATTTACCAATGAAAAATCAGTTGCAACCCAAGAATTATCAACGTCTGAATTAATAAAAATTTTTAAAGGAGCAATCGGACCTTTTAATTCAAAAACATCTGTTGAAATTTCTTTGTTATTATTATCAAGCAAATTTATTTCATTAGAATATACTAACTGATTTTTAGAACTATTACTAAAATACAAATGAGAAATTAAAATAAAAACACAGGCACTACAAAACACAATAATTGTGTTGTTTAAATTGAAATAAAAAGGTTGAACCATTCCAACTTGAGATTTAGTAGGAACAGATTTAATATTAAAAATACTTTTAATCTCTTTTGATGAAATGTGCTTTCCTAAAAAAGAGGTTTGTTTTCCGTCTTCGATTTCTATTGAAAGTAAACTTGGTGGGCAAATGAAATCAGCATATTCTATATTTTCATCTTTATCAATTTGATATTCAAAAAAACCTGCACCTGAAAAATCAATATACTTACCTCGATCGTAAAGTTTATAATCGATGTCTTCATAATAAATTTCTCTTACAAACTTATCAGTACTCTTCAATTCAATTCCCTCAGAAACAGTCCAATTACCATTTTCTTCAGTAAAATATTTTTTAGAATTATTATCAGAAATCAATTCATATTCTAACCAAGAATCATTTGATAAATCTTTCTTTAAAATAACATTTGAAACACAATATTTTTGATTTTCAAAATCAACGATTGTACCTATTGGAATTACATAATTAAATGAAGATTTATTTGAACTTTTTAATTTTAAATTACCATTTTCATTCTTATGAAGTGAAAAGCAATTTACACAAATATAGTAGTGATATGAAACTTCATATTGCACATTTAAAACATGATTACAGCTCAAACAACTTACTTCCATCTATCTGAATATTTCGTGCTTTGAAATTATTTCTCCTTCAAAAAATTCAACAAATTTTTCTACTATTTCTCTAACCGTTTCTGTATTATCTTTAAAATAATTACACAAATATACATCAAGAGTTAATTGCATAAACTCTGGCCAAGTATGAATACAAATATGAGATTCTTTTAAACAAATTGCAATTGTATAACTTTTATTGTCAAAATCATGAACTGAAATCCCAACTTTTTCTAGCTGAAATTCTTCTAAAATTTTCTCAGAAAACTCAATAAAAACCTCACTATTTGTTAGTTTATCAACATGAAAAACTTTTAACGTTATGAGTTTATGCAATCCATTTAAACTAGATTTTTGAATCATCTATAGATATTTTTGTAAATTAACAACTAATGTTGATTTTACGCAAGTAATTTTGTTTTGTTACAAAAAAAGCGAAAATTTCTTTTCGCTTCTATTATTGTTCTGGTGCAATTTCGAGTTCTAATCCGTCGATGGCTTCTGTAATTGGAATTTGGCAACCCAATCTTGAATTTTCTTTTACATGATAAGCTTCCCAAAGCATGGCTTCTTCGTCGGGATTTCTTTCTAATGAAATAACATCATTTAAAACGTAGCATTGACATGATGCACACATTGCCATTCCGCCACAGACACCAACGGTTCCTTCTTCGGCTAATTCATAAGCACGAATTAGTTCCATGATGTTCATGTTCATGTCGGTTGGAGCTTGAACTTCGTGTCGTTCTCCGTTTCTATCGGTTATGTATACTGTTACGTCTTGTGGCATTAGTCAATCGATTTTACAACTGCTTTTTCAGCTTCTTTTCTAGTTCCGTCGAATCCGTCAACTCCAGAAACTGTTGTATATTTTAAAACATATCGTTTTCCTGGATTAATTCTTTGGTAAACACTTTGGCACATTAAAGTTGCTTCGTGGAAACCACACAAAATTAATTTTAATTTTCCTGGATAAATATTTACATCTCCAATAGCATAAATTCCATCGATGTTGGTTTGGTAATCTAAAGCGTTGTTTACTTTAATGGCGTTTTTTTCTATTTCTAATCCCCAATTTGCGATCGCTCCAAGTTTTGGAGTTAATCCGAAAAGTGGAATAAAATAATCGGTTTCAAAAACTTGTTGAACGCCTTCGTTTTCTAAAACAATACTTTCAACATGGTCTTTTCCGTTAATAGCTACAACTTCTGCTGGAGTAATCAAGTTGATTTTTCCAAGTTTTTTCAATTCTTGTACTTTTTCAACTGAATCTAAAGCACCACGGAATTCGTTTCTTCTATGTACCAAAGTAACTTCTGAAGCCACGTTTGAAAGGAAAATACTCCAATCTAAAGCAGAATCGCCACCACCTGCAATTACAATTCGTTTATCACGGAATAATTCTGGATCTTTTACAAAATATTCTACTCCTTTTTCTTCGTAGAAAGTAATATTTTCTAATTGTGGTTTTCTTGGTTCGAAAGTTCCTAAGCCACCTGCAATAGCCACCGCTTTGGCGTGATGTTTTGTTCCTTTATTAGTAGTAACTATAAAAGTTCCGTCTTCTAATTTATCTATAGTTTCAGCGGTTTCAGCCAAGGTAAATCCTGGTTGAAATTGTTTGATTTGTTCCATTAAATTGGTCACTAAATCACCTGCTAAAACTTCAGGATACCCTGGAATGTCAAAAATTGGTTTTTTAGGATATAACTCTGCCAATTGTCCTCCTGGTTGTGGAAGAGCATCAATTATATGACATTTTAATTGTAAAAGTCCTGCTTCAAAAACGGCAAAAAGTCCAGTTGGACCTGCTCCTATAATAAGTATATCTGTTTCAATCATTTTGAAAGTTTATGAGTTTAAAAGTTTATGAGTTTAGAAGTTTAGAAGTTTAAAGATGCAAAAATCCAAAACATAAATTATTAAACATATGATATTTGTCAGTTACATGATGCGTTAGGGATTGCAGTGGAAATCCTTTTATTTTTTCTTTAAAAATAAAAGATTGCAACGGAAAGCCCGACCTGAAAGGGAACGCCCAAATAAAATTATGCAATATTTTCTACAGTCTCAATTTGAGGAGCATACTTTTTGATGGTAGTTTCAACTCCAGCTTTTAAAGTCATTTGATTTACGCTACAACCAATACAAGCACCTTCAAAACGTACCTTCACGTGTTTTTCCTCATCAATAGAAACCAATTTAATATCACCACCATCTGAATTCAAAAAAGGTCTGATTTCTTCTAATGCTTTTTCGATATTGAATGTTAATTCTTCGTGTGTCATTTTTTTTAGTTTTCAGTTTTCAGTTTTCAGTCGCAGTAATCAGTCTTATATATTAACTGCTCACTGTGACTGCTTACTGAACACTATTTTTTAACAGCAGAACATCCTGCCATTGTTGTTATTTTGATTGCTTCGGTTGGAGCAAGATTTTCGTTTCTATTCACTACTTCTTGAACCACGTTTCTAGCGATTTCTTCGTATATTTTTTCTAATGGAGATGCCGTTTGCAATGCTGCTGGACGTCCATAATCTCCTGCTTCGCGGATGCTTTGCACCAATGGAACTTCGCCTAAAAATGGAATATTCAAATCTTCCGCAAGGTTTTTTGCGCCTTCTTTTCCGAAGATGTAATATTTGTTATTTGGCAATTCTTCTGGTGTGAAATAAGCCATGTTTTCGATAATACCTAAAACTGGAACATTGATGGCGTCACTTTGGAACATTGCAACACCTTTTCGAGCATCGGCTAAAGCTACATTTTGAGGCGTACTTACCACAACCGCACCTGTAATAGGCAATGCTTGCATAATTGACAAGTGAATATCTCCTGTTCCTGGCGGTAAATCGATTAACATGAAGTCTAATTGTCCCCAATCGGCATCAAAAATCATTTGGTTTAATGCTTTAGCAGCCATTGGTCCACGCCAAATAACGGCTTGACTTGGTGAAGTAAAAAATCCGATGGAAAGTAATTTGATTTCATAACTTTCGATTGGTTTCATTTTAGATTTCCCGTCAATTTCAACAGAAATTGGTTTTTCGTTTTCTACATCGAACATTATTGGCATACTTGGTCCGTAAATATCGGCATCAAGAACACCAACACTGAATCCCATTTTAGCTAAAGTTACGGCTAAATTTGCAGTAGTTGTAGATTTTCCAACACCACCTTTTCCAGAAGCTACGGCAATAATATTACTAATTCCTGGAATTGATTTTCCTTTTATTTCGTTTGGATTTTCTTTAGCTTCGACTTTGATATTTACTTTCACAACAGCATCAGGAGAGAATTGTTCGTGAATTAGTTTTTTAATATCGTCTTCAGCTCTTTTTTTGATGTGCATTGCTGGAGTTGAAATCAACAAATCAACAACAACCTCATCGCCAAAAGTGATTACATTTTGAACCGCACCACTTTCGACCATGTTTTTTCCTTCGCCAGCAATAGTTATTGTTTCTAATGCTTTTAGGATTTCTTTTCTATCTAACTTCATCTTCTTGTTTAAAAGTTTATGAGTTTAAAAGTTTAAAAGTTGGCTAACTTTTTATTTAAACTGAATATGAATTGCAAAGATAGTAAGAAGTTTAAAAGTATGATAGCAACAAGCTTTAAAGTTTTGTTATAATGAGATAGTTGATTTCTATATGGTTTTTGGAATTAATTGTGAATTTTGGAAAAATTAGGGAATAATTGAAATTCAATTTTCTAAAAGACATTAATAAATAAGTTTCTAAAAAATGATTTGTTCCTTGTTTGGAAGTCAAACTTTCAAGTATTTTTTGTGTATTTTTAATTATTAGAATGAGTAAAAATATGATTTACAAATCAACAAAAAAGAGCAACTTAAATAGTTAAGTTGCTCTTCTGTAACAAAATAAAAAAATTGAGGTTAATACTGTAAAAACAAATTAAAATTAATATCAATATTATCATTAACTTCTATTAAGCCAAATATTTTTTTGGGACATTTTAAATTGAAATCTTTGATATTTAATCTTAATGTTCCTTTTACGTTACTATTTTTTTCATTAAAAGCCATTGGAATTACATATTCTTTTGATTTTCCTGCAATTTCAATATTTAATTTAGTCATAAGGTAATTGTTGTTTATGTCTAGTTCCTTCAATTCAATATTTATATTATCATAATCATCAGCTTTCAAAATTGTTTTGAAATCTTTAGTAATCATTTTATTTTTACAATCAAAACCTTTGCTTTTTATGGCGATTTTTGCATTACTTAAAGTGATTTTAGTTTCGTTATTTTTAAAAGTTGTAACTAAAATTTCATCTTCAAGATAATTAGAATTGTATTTACATTGGAAGGAATTTACATTAGATTTTCCATTAATAGTCACTTCACTTTTAGGTGAAATTTTCACTTTTGTTTTGTTTATGATAGTGAAACCAAAACAAAGAAAAATTAAAACTAATATTGTAATTCTATATGCTTTCATGACTTTTTAAAAAGAGAAAAGCTTAAACGCTTTTCTCTTTTTTGTTTTTTAAGATTATTAGAAAGTTATTACTGCTTCAAACATTAGACCATCGAATTTTCCACCGTATAAATCATTTAAGCTATTTCCACTAAATTCTGAATAATCATTGTATTTTTGAGTAGTGTAACCAAGTTTTGCTAAAATGTTTTTAGTCATAAACCAACCTAAAGAAGATTCAAATCTGTCAACACTAACTTCTTTTGCATCAGCATTGGCTAATTTTCCAGAAACTGTATTATATCTTGCTCCAATGTAGAATTTGTCATTTGTTCCAAATCTATACACTACATCACCTGCAAATTGATTTACTTTTCTAGTTTCATCTACACCTTTTTTGTCTCCACCACTAGCTAATTCAATTGTTCCAAAAAATTCTAATCCTTTAAATTTCACAAATGGATTAACCATTACAGTTGTAAACCAGTTACCAAAACCAGGATTAAATCTACCTGTAGTTTGATTGGCAGCTAAATCAGTAGTAGCATTATTAGTAACAGAAGTTGTACCATAAGTATAGGCTGCATGAGACATAACATAGTAGTAACGGCTACCTGCTCTTTCAGAACTCCATGGATTACCACTCATATTTGCACTGTGAGCAAATGAACCTGTTATTCTAAGTCTTAAATCATCACTTAATTGTTTGTCAAATCCTAATTTCGCTAGTATTGTAGGTGAAATTGTTGTGTTTTGATCTGGTGTAGCAGCAGTTGTAGCAGCTGGAACAAATTCAGTGACATTTTGATTTAATTTACCATTTGTCATTCCAAACATACTTACAAAACCTCCTCTATTATAGTATAATTCTGCTCCCATTTCTGTTGTAAATGAATCCATAATATTACTTTCAATAAAAGGATTTACTATAGCATTACCATTGTCAGATCTTCTAAAGTGCGCATCACCATAATTGTTTTCCATTTGTCCGATTTTGATTGTTGCATATTTCATAAAACCAGCTAAGAAATCTTTTTTAATAAAATCTAATTTGTCTATTTGTAAGTAACCACCTTTTACCCAAGTTTCATTATGGTGTCTTGCAGCCAAATATAAATCTAAGTTAACTCTAACACCATCATATAATTGAGCACCAATTGTCATATTTGCTGTAGGCAAGTTAAATTGATTTTCAAGATTATTAAGTCTATAATTTGTAATTGCTGTTCCGTTTGAAGCTGCATAAGAACCTTCTTGATGATCATTAAAAGAATTCATAGCTTGAAATTGTAAAGCAAATGCTCCACCTAGGTCTACACTAATTCCTTTAAATTCTACACTGTCTTTTTTAACATCAAATTGATTGATTGCATCTTGATTTCTTGGGATTAAGTTTTGCATATTTCCAAAACTAACCTGTTGAGCCTGAATTAACCCTGATACCATCAGGGCTAAAGCTATTACTGAATTTTTGAAATTTGTTCTCATTTTTATTGATTTATTGATTTTAATTATAAGTTACTTTGAAATTTACTACCACATCCTTACCTGTTCTTATTGTTCCCAAAAGAGCTTTTGGTGGTTTTACACCATAAACAGTCATGTCAATTTTTTGTTTTCCAGAAAAAACTACTTTTTCTCCAGCTACTTTTATTGTGAATGATTGGTTTATTAATTTTGTTGCTCCAGCAACTGTTAAATTACCTTGAGTTTCTACTGAGAAATTTCCATCTGAAACTTTAGTTATTTTAATCACTTTAGTCAACTTAAAGACTATAGATTTATGAACTTTTCCGTTCAATGCTTTAATTGTATTAGCATCCATACCATCATGTGTGCTTTTTAACTGATCGACATCAACGCTAAAATCCAAACTTTTTATTTCTTTTAGTGTATTTGCATCGATAACTAAATTTGCCTTTCCGTACATTTTTTTTGCATCAATTGTCCAATCATGAAGATTAGATGTTCCATCGACTGTTAGTTTGCTTTCTGCAGAAACAACTTTTGCCTCTTGTGCTACTAAAGAAAATATGTTTGAAAAAAATAGAAGTATAATTAGTGCTTTTTTGTAATTGTTTTTACTAGTGTTCATCGCAATTGTTTTTAAATTATAGGACAAATTTGCAATGAAAACTAAATACGTATTATGACTTTTGTCACATTTGTTACAAAAAGAAAGTTAGATATTTATTAAACAACAACTAAATCGATATAGTTGTATCAATATTTTGTGCACTATTTATATTTTCATTAAACCATTTTTAGTATAGTAAGAAAAAGCCTGCTTAAAAATTATTTTGAATACGATTACATTAAAAAAAACCTCTAGAAAGAGGCGAAGTAATTTAAAAGAAAAACTGATTAAAAAAGAAAATGGAAAAATTATTCAATCTTTTGAAAGGAGAAAACTTGGTGTGATTTTATAGATTTTTGAAGAATTAGGAACTAATTACAAATCCATCATTGGTTGCCAAAAGTGCTTTTCAAAATCTACAATTTGATTATCAACCACTTCTATTCCTTCGTTTTCGAGTAATTGCTGCATTAAATTGGTTCCGTCAAAATGATGTTTACCTGAAAGTAGTCCTTTTCGGTTCACAACTCTGTGTGCTGGAATATCATCCATATTGTGAGATGCATTCATTGCCCAGCCAACCATTCTTGCAGAACGAGCTGTTCCTAAAGCTTTGGCAATGGCTCCATAAGAAGTTACTCTTCCTTCGGGAATTTGACGTGCTATGGCATAAACGCGTTCAAAGAAATTTTCTTCCATCAAAAATAATATTTCACCACATTGATAAGGGTTAACAATGCGCCTATTCCGGTGATGATTCCCAATATTTTATTCATATTTTGCATAAAATATTCGGTTTTTGATTTCATCTTAGTAAAGAAAACAACATAAAGATAGAATACCGAAAATGAACCCAAAACAACGCCTGAAACCAAACTATAAATAGAAACGGTTTCAAAAGTAAAAATATTAAACGATGCTAACGTAACGCTAACAAAGACATAATAAGGAATAGGAAAAATATTTATCGCCGAAATCAACATTCCCAAAAAAAAACGACTTCGTTTACTTTTTAGTTGAATAGAATCGTCACTTTTAAGCTTTGGTTTTTTGGCAAAAAATAAAAAATAAATGGAAAGTCCAGAGAAAATCACCAATCCGATTTCTCGTAACAAAACCACAATTTCTTGATGGCTATTTATATACTGTGCAAAAAGAACCGAAATATATGTTTGAAAGAAAACAACAATCGAAGCTCCTAAAACAAAAATCATGGCACGTTTTCGTCCATCGGTCAAATCGACTTTAGCAGCTGTCATATTAATTAATCCAGGCGGAAGAACTCCAATTACTGCAGCAATAAAACCAGATAAAAGCGGAAGGATTACATTCATTGTATATTGTAAAAATGTATTTTGTATATTGTAAAAACTGGATAAATACATTATACAATTTTACAGTTTACATTATACAATTCAAAAACTATTTTATTTTAAAACGAATATACGTAATTGCTTTGTTAATTTCCAAATATTGTTTTTCGTAAAAGGTTTGTATTTCAGTAACTTCTGCTGGCGAACCTTCATTTTTATAAACATTATGGTTAGCATACAAAACTTCGTGACCTTCGCCATGCAATAATCCTAAGGTATAACCGTGCATAAACTCGCTATCAGTTTTTAGATTTACAACGCCATCTGGTTTCAAAATTCTTTTGTATAATTTCAAAAATTCTGAATTGGTCATTCTGTGTTTGGTTCGCTTATATTTTATTTGCGGATCGGGAAATGTTATCCATATTTCGGAAACTTCTCCATCGTCAAAAACATGATTGATTAGTTCAATTTGGGTTCTAACAAAAGCAACATTGTGCATTCCGTCATCGACAGCCGTTTTTGCTCCGCGCCAAAATCTTGCTCCTTTTATGTCAATTCCGACAAAGTTTTTGGTTGGATATCGTTCTGCCAAACCTACCGAATATTCACCTTTTCCACAACCAAGCTCAATTATTATTGGATTGTCATTTTTGAAAAAATCACTATTCCATTTTCCTCTTAACGGAAATTCATTCCCTACAACTTCTTCTCTTGTTGGTTGAAAAACATTGTTGAATGTTTCGTTTTCCTTAAATCTCTTTAACTTATTTTTACTTCCCACTATTGATTTCTATTTTTCTGATGGCAAAATTAAGCAAATAATGTGCAACACTAATAAAGTTTTCATAATGTTTAAGTAACCTTAACAATACAGCTATTCACTTCTTTTGCAGAAACTATTTATTTTGAAAAAAAGAAAAGTTGAAGTTGTTGTTATTTCCGATGTTCATTTGGGAACTTTTGGTTGTCATGCTAAAGAATTACTACAGTATTTAGCAACTATAAAACCGAAACTTTTAATTCTAAATGGCGATATAATAGACATTTGGCAATTCAGGAAATCCTATTTTCCGCAAAGTCATCTTAAAGTTATTAAGAAAATAATTTCGCTGAGTTCAAAAGGTACAAAAGTGTATTACTTGACAGGAAATCACGACGAATTTTTGAGAAAATTTACCGATTTACATTTAGGAAATCTGAGTTTACTCAACAAATTGGTGCTCGATTTGGATGGGAAAAAAGCATGGATTTTTCATGGTGATGTTTTTGATGCTTCGATAAATCACGCAAAATGGTTGGCAAAATTGGGCGGTTGGGGTTATGATTTTCTAATTTTAACCAATCGATTTCTTAATTGGATTTTGGCTCGAATGAATAAAGAACCGTATTCACTTTCAAAAAAAATTAAGGATAATGTGAAATCGGCAGTGAAATTTATAACTAAATTTGAAAATGTTTGCACCGATTTAGCAATAGAAAACAAGTATGATTATGTAATTTGCGGTCACATTCACGAACCAAAAATGGAAGTAGTTGAAAACGAAAATGGCAAAACAACTTATTTGAATTCGGGCGATTGGATAGAAAATCTAACAGCTCTAGAATACAATAATAAGAAATGGAAACTTTACAAACATGCTAAAAATGATGTAGATGTTGAAGAAGAACAATTTGAATACGAAAACCAACTTGCTGAACAATTTATAACTATCATAAAAAAATAATTTTCCGATGAACAAAAATATTCTTGTTGCACCTTTAAACTGGGGACTTGGTCACGCTACACGTTGTATTCCTATTATTAAAGAGTTGGAAAATCAGGGTTTCAACCCAATTATTGCTTCTGATGGAGTTTCTTTGGATTTACTTAAAAAGGAATTTCCGCATTTAAAAACGTTAGAATTGCCTTCCTATCAAATAGAATATGCCAAAAAAGGTGAGAATTTTAAATGGAAATTGATAAAAAACAGTCCAAAAACAATTAATGCCATTTTATCTGAAAAAAAATTAGTCAAAGAATTAATCAAAGAACATGAAATAACAGGAATTATATCAGACAATAGATTGGGCGTTCGTTCTAAAAAAGTTCCTTCGGTTTTTATTACACATCAATTAACGGTTTTATCTGGAAAAACAACGTGGATTTCAAGCAAATTGCATCAATTTTTTATATCAAAATTTAATGAATGTTGGGTTCCAGATGCAGAAGACAAGCCAAATCTTACTGGAAAGCTAGGCCATTTGAAAGATTCCGATTTAGAAGTAAAATATATTGGCGTTTTAAGTCGATTAGAGAAAAAAGAACTGCCAATAAAGTACGATTTAATGGTAATCCTTTCTGGACCAGAACCACAAAGAACTTTTCTTGAAGAAAAACTGATTGAAGAATTGAAAAATTACGACGAAAAAGTCGTTTTCATAAAAGGAAAAATTGAACCTGAACAAAAAAAGGAAGAAATTGATAATGTTACTTTCTACAATTTCATGCAAACTGAAGAATTAGAAAAAACGTTTAACGAAAGTAATTTTGTGCTTTGCCGCTCTGGTTATACAACCGTTATGGATTTGGCAAAACTAGAGAAAAAAGCGTTTTTTATTCCAACACCTGGACAGTTTGAACAAGAATTTTTAGCCAAAAAATACAAGCGTGAAGGCATTCTTCCTATGGCGAAACAAGATGATTTTAAGATTACTGATTTAGATGCGATTTGGCTTTATCAAGGTTTACCTAAGTTTAATTCAAACGTTGATTGGAAAAAACTATTCCTTCTTTTCGAGAGTGAATGAGAATTCTGAACCTTTTCCAAATTCGCTTTCTATGTAGATTTTTTCGTTATGTCCTTCAATAATATGTTTTACTATTGAAAGTCCTAAGCCTGATCCGCCTTCGCTACGCGCGCCACTTTTATCAACTCTAAAGAAGCGTTCAAAAAGCCTTGGAATATGATGTTTTTCAATACCTTCGCCGTTGTCGCGAATTCGAACAATAATTTTATTTTTTACTAAATCTTCAATAGAAACTTCGGTTGTGCCGTTTTCTTTTCCATATTTTATTGAATTCATAACAAGATTAGTAAGTACTTGCTGAATTTTTTCTTGATCAGCTTTTACATATATAGATTTGTTATATTTTCTATCAAACATTAAAATGATATTCTTTTTATCGGCACTCATTTCGAGCAAGTCGAATACATTTTGAATCAATTCAACTATATTAAATTCAGAAAAATCAAGATTCAAATCGCCCATTTCTAATTTAGAAATCATATCTAAATCTTCCACAATATAGATTAATCGTTCAACACCTTTTTCGGCTCTTTCAAGATATTTTTTACGCAAATCTTTATCCTTCATGGCGCCATCAAGTAAGGTAGAAAGATAACCTTGCACCGTAAATAGTGGTGTTTTTAGCTCATGAGATATATTTCCAAGAAATTCTCTACGGTATTCTTCACGCACTTTTAGGTTTTCTATTTCAAGTTTTTTATCGGTGGCGAATTTCTTAACTTCTTTGGTCAAAGTTGCCATATCAGTAGTAATAGATTGGCTTCGCAAAGTAGTTGAATCAAGCAAAGAAACATCGTCATAAATCTTTTTTACACGGCGATAAATAAAATGTTCCACACGATATTGAAGAACAAAAAAAGAAAAAATCGCAATTGAAACTGCAAATGCCAAACAAAATTGCCAAGAAAAAGTAGCAAACAAAAGCAACAACCCGGCCACTAAACCAGTAGAAAAAAGTGTAATATACAAAGTCGATATTACAGCAAATCTATATGACTTTTTGAAATTTAAAGACATTTTTTGCAAAGTTTTCAGTTATTCACAGCTATCAGCAATTCTTTTAAATACAAATATACTGTTTTCAAAATTTACTTTATTTTCAGAATGAAATCTGAAATTTAGAAAATTAAACTTCAAACTTATAACCAACACCTTTAATGGTTTTGAATAAATCTTCGCCAATTTTTTCACGAAGTTTTCTTATGTGAACATCAATTGTTCTCCCGCCAACAATTACTTCGTTGCCCCAAACTTTATCGAGAATTTCTTCTCTTTTAAAAACTTTTCCAGGCTTAGAAGCAAGTAAATGAAACAATTCAAATTCTTTTCGCGGAAGCACAATTTCTCGGCCTTCCATAACTATTTTATATTCTTCACGATTAATTTCGATTCCGCCAACATTAAGATTTTCGGGAGAAACTGTTTCGCTTTTTAGTCTTCTTAAAAGTGCTTTTACCTTGCTTACCAATAATTTTGGCTTGATTGGTTTGGCAATGTAATCATCGGCACCAGCATCAAAACCAGCAACTTGCGAGTAATCTTCGCTTCGAGCCGTTAGAAACGTTATGATAACATTGCTCAATTCTGGAATTTTTCTAATGTTTTCACAAGCTTCCATTCCGTCCATTTCGGGCATCATGACATCCATAATAATTAGTTGTGGATGTTCTTTTTTGGCAACGGCAATTGCTTCTTTTCCGTTGGTTGCCGTAACAATTTTATAACCTTCTTGAGACAAGTTATAGCCTACAATTTCTAGGATATCTTGCTCATCATCAACTAGTAAAATCTTTATGTCTTTTTTCTTCATGATGCAAAAAATTGATTGTTTTGCGATTGTAAATATACATCTTTATCATATAATAAACATTCTTCGACCTTGACTTAACAGTAATTTAATATGTTAACGTTTAGATAATAACTACTTAAAAAATAAATTTTTTTATATATTTGGCACAATACTTGAATAACAATTGTTATATTTGCAATAACCAAATGTACTCATGACAAAAAATTACTTATATATAGTTTTGCTTTTTTGCTTCTTATCTTCAGCATCAATGCTAGGACAAGAAGGAAAAACTGCGTCAAGAGACAACATTGAGGGATTGACTTTTTATCCAAATCCTGTAAGCAATGGCAAGATATATATTTCGTCAAAATCGGGTGCAGATAAAGACATTACCATTTTTGATGTTTTAGGAAAAAAAGTACTTCAAGCTACACTTAACAATGCTAAAGAGCTAAACATTGCTAGCATTTCTCCAGGTGTTTACATCATCAAATTTCGCGAAGGCGAAGCTACTGAAACTAGAAAGTTGATAGTGAAATAATTGTATTTTGCTTATTTCTTTGAATAGTTAATAATTTTTTCACATTCATTTATAATTTCATTACAAAATACTTAGTATCTTTGTACTCTAAACGTTTAAAAAATTAAGAAATGAAAAAACTTTACTCTTTATTAGCATTAGTTGCTTTTTCAGCTTCAGTAAATGCACAAAATTTAGTTAATAACCCAACTTTTGACGATGGTCTTAACGGTTGGACAGCTGGGTTTACTACAACTTACACTTTACCAACATTAGTAGCTGGTGATGGTAGCGACGGTGCAAATTCAGTTCAATACATCCCAACTGCAACAAATGGTTTTTATCAAGAAATACCTATTACAGCTGGTGCACCATTAAATATTTCATTCTGGTACAAAGCAACAGGTGATGGAACTGATGCTAGAATTTGGAGTAATTACAAGGATGCAGCTGGAACTATCATTTATCAAAATGGGCAATCTTCAGCAGTTGGAGATCCATTAAGAACAGATAATAGCTATTTACCAACATCTGATGTTTGGGTTCAACACAATATTTCAGTAACTACTCCAGCTAATGTTACTGTTTTTGCCTTAGCAGTTAGAGCATATAATGGTGGAACAGTAAGTTTTGATCAATTTTCAGTTACTCAAACACCTCTTTCAGTAAGTCAAAATGCAATCGCTGGTTTAGATATTTATCCAAACCCTGTTACTAATGGTGTTTTAAACATCAATACTACAGCTAACGATGCTAAAAATGTAATGATTTATGATGTATTAGGGAAACAAGTAGTAAACACTACTATTTCTGGAAACACTGTAAACGTAGCAAACCTTAAAAATGGTGTTTACATTGTAAAAATTACTGAAAACGGTAAAACAGCTACAAGAAAATTGGTTATTAGATAATTAAATTTCTTTTACATAACTAAAGCCCTTTCCAATTGGTAAAGGGCTTTTTTATTTTAGTACTTTTGCAAAAAATAACTTATCTTTGATTTACTTTTAATCCTATTTTTATATACTATGAAAATAATTCAAGTTGAAATAAATAACGAAAGTGCCTTTGCCCTTCTAAAAGAATTAGAAGAACTTAAAGTATTGAGAATTGTCAAAGAAAATGTTTTAGAAAAAAAAGCTAAAATTTCTGAAAAATACAGAAATGTTTTTTCTAAAGAAGATGCAAAAGATTTTGATATTCATTCACAAACAATGAGAAGCAACTAGTATAAATCAAAATAATTATGACTACAATCACTTTAAAAATTAACGAACGCTCTAAAGCTGGCAAAGCTTTTATGACGATGACTAACTTTTTTATTGAATCAAAGTCAGTCAAAATAATTGAAAGTTCTTCAACTAAAAATACTGTTTATCAAGAATTTGAAGAAGCACTAAAAGAAGTTAAACAAATAGAAGAAGGAAAAATAAAACCAAAATCACTAAAAGAATTTTTGGATGAGCAATAATGTAATTCCTCTTTCAAGTTTTATAAAAAACTATAAGCGATTTATAAAAAAGTTTCCAAATTTAAAACACGAACTTGAAATTCTTGAGGAAGAACTAATGAAAAACCCAGAAACGGGCGAAAGTTTAGGACACAATCTTTATAAAATTAGATTAGCTAGTAAAGATAAAAATTCAGGTAAAAGTGGCGGTTTTAGAATTATAAGTTATTTAATAGTAAAAACCGAAAACGAAACCAATGTCTATTTATTAAAAATTTACGACAAGTCCGAAGATCAAACCATAAAAACCTCAATTTTGATAAAACTTGTAAAATCAATTTTTGGTTAACTCTTTTTCTAATTCAATTATAACAACAACTAATTGATTTCTCCACAAGACATTTTCACCATCGCCAATCAAAAGCAATTTGAAAAAACAGCTTTGAAAGTTTTTCGTTTTCAATACGAGAATAACTCCGTGTACCGTGATTTTTGTGATTTTCTTAAAGTTGAAAAAAGCAGTGTTAAGTCATTGCAACAAATTCCTTTTTTACCAATACAGTTTTTCAAAAGTCACGAGGTTGTTTCTTCAACCAATCCTGTTCAAGAAACATTTACTAGTAGCGGTACAACTGGAATGATAACCAGCAAACACTTAGTTACAGATGTTAAACTATACGAGCATAGTTATCGAAACGCTTTTTCCGAATTTTATGGAAATATTGAAGATTATGCGGTTTTGGCTTTGCTTCCATCCTATTTAGAAAGAAAAGGTTCGTCGCTCATTTATATGGTGAATGATTTAATTCAGCTTTCAAATAACACAAATAGCGATTTTTATTTGCATAATTACGACGAGTTAACTTCTAAATTAATCGAACTAGATTCTGAAGGTCAAAATGTGTTGCTAATTGGTGTGACTTATGCTTTGTTAGATTTAATAGAAAAGCAAAATTTTCAATTGCAAAACACCATTGTAATGGAAACCGGCGGCATGAAAGGTAAACGAAAAGAAATTATCCGAGAAGAATTACACGAAATTTTGTGCAAAGGTTTTGGCGTTTCAAACATTCATTCAGAATATGGAATGACCGAATTATTATCGCAAGCATACTCACTTGGTAACGGAATTTTTGAGTGTCCTAACTGGATGCAAATTTTAATTCGTGACACAGAAGACGCTCTATCCTATGTTTCAACAGGAAAAACAGGCGGTATTAATATAATCGATTTGGCTAATATCAATTCATGTTCGTTTATTGCTACGCAAGATTTGGGAAAAAAATATCCCAACAATTCGTTTGAAGTATTGGGACGTTTTGATAATTCTGATATTCGTGGTTGTAACTTGATGGTTATTTAGTTACTCATAAATGTCTTTTCGATGACCTAAGTCTATAACATCTATTAACAATATTTCGTCAAAAATCTCATAAATAATTCTGTAATTTCCAACTCTTATTCTATAACCGGATCTTCCTTTTAACTTCTTACAACCTTGAGGTCTTGGGTTTTCTGCTAAGCCTTCAATTGCTTCAATAATTGGCGTAATAATAGCATCAGACATTTTGTCTAATTTCTTTTTAGACTTCTTATTAAAATTGATTTTATAAAGAGGCATCTTTTTTTGACTTTCTTAATTTCATGAAGTCTTCCAAAGATATCCTATAACCATCATCATTTTTCTTAGCTTCATCATACAATTTTATATCGTGCAAATCTTCTAATTGCTCAATCATTTTATTGTATTTCTTTATTGGCAATACAACTGCAGTTTTATTACCTTTTTCGTCGGTTAAAAATTGTGTTTCCATAATTATGAATAATTTACCAAGTAAAGTTATGAAATTATTTAACTCTAATCACAAAATAATTTTTCTTACCACTTTGCAACAAAACAAACTGGTTATTGATTAAGTCGTTTGATGTCAAGTTAAATTCCTCTGTAACTTTAGCTTTATTTACCGAAATCGAATTGGCACTCAAAGCGCGTCTTGCTTCACCATTTGACTTCATAAAACCTGTTTTTTCATTCAAAACAGTTACAATATCTATTCCAGCCTCAATATCTGCTCTCGAAATTTCTGCTTGAGGAACACCATCAAAAACTTCCAAAAAAGTCGCTTCATCTAAGTTTTTCAAATCATCAGCCGTTGCATTTCCAAACAAAATTGCCGAAGCCTGAATTGCTTTGTCTAATTCATCTTTTCCGTGTACAAACGTTGTAACTTCTTCAGCTAATTTTCTTTGCAACACTCTCAAATGCTGCGCTTCATGATGTTCTGCTATCAAAGAATCGATCGTGTTTTTATCTAAAAAGGTGAAAATCTTGATGTATTTTTCTGCATCAACATCGGTTGTGTTCAACCAAAATTGGTAAAATTTATAAACCGAAGTTTTATCTGCTGTTAACCAAACATTTCCGCCTTCCGATTTTCCAAATTTAGAACCATCTGCTTTGGTAATCAACGGACAAGTCATTGCAAATGCTTTTGCACCTTCGCCATTCATTCTTCTAACCAATTCTGTTCCAGTAGTTATATTTCCCCATTGGTCGCTTCCACCCATTTGTAACAAGCAATTATGCGTTTTATACAAATGATGAAAATCATAACCTTGAATCAATTGATAAGTAAACTCCGTAAAACTCATTCCTTCGCCTTCTCCAGCCAAACGTTTTTTTACCGAATCTTTTGCCATCATGTAGTTCACTGTAATACGTTTACCAACATCGCGGGCAAAATTTATAAACGAAAAATCCTTCATCCAATCGTAGTTATTTACCAAAATAGGAGCATTCGCAGCAGTCGAATTAAAATCTAAAAAGCGAGACAACACCGCTTTTATTCCAGCCACATTTTTATCTAAAGTCGCTTCGTCTAATAAATTTCTTTCATCGCTTTTTCCCGATGGATCACCAATCATTCCCGTGGCACCACCAACCAAAGCAATCGGTTTGTGTCCAAATTTTTCTAAATGAACCAACAAAATAATCGGCACCAAACTTCCTATATGCAACGAATCGCTCGTTGGGTCAAACCCAATATACGTGGTAGTCATTTCTTTAGTCAGTTGTTCTTCGGTGCCAGGCATAATATCATGCACCAATCCGCGCCATTGTAATTCTTCTACTAAATTATTCATCTCACTAAGATTATATTTATTTAAGTTGTTCGATGCAATTGCCTTCGGCTTCATGCCATCGTAAAACTATAATTTGCGCAAATATAACGAAAGTCAATGGCAATGCCAATTTCAAAAATTAATTTAAAATTAGGAGCGAATGGCTCGGGCATTATCAGTTATCCATTTTCCTGCTACCTTTCCAAAGTCCCGCAAAAAAGCGGGAGCTTTTCCCTTGCATCAGGGCTAGTTAGTTTTTGTCTTTTTTATTTGCTTTTTTGGTATCTTAGCAGTTCATTACAACATATCATGAATCCAAATTCAAACAAAATCCTTCATATCGACAGCAATCATCCTTTGCTATTAGAACAACTGCAACAAGCTGGTTTTACAAACCACGAAGATTACAAATCAACCAAAGAAGAAATTGAAGCCAAAATTCAAGAGTATACAGGTATTGTAATTCGTAGCCGATTCAAAATTGATAAAACATTTATCGACAAAGCCACAAATTTAAAGTTTATTGCTCGCGTTGGCGCAGGTTTAGAAAGCATCGATTGCGACTATGCCATAAGTAAAAATATCCATCTTATCGCTGCTCCCGAAGGCAATAGAAATGCCGTTGGCGAACACACACTTGGAATGTTACTTTCATTATTCAACAAACTAAATCGTGCCGACAAACTAGTTCGTGAAGGAAATTGGATAAGAGAAGGGAATCGCGGTTACGAACTCGACGGTAAAACCGTTGGTATTATAGGTTATGGAAACATGGGAAAATCATTTGCCAAAAAGCTAAAAGGTTTTGACGTAACCGTTTTGTGCTATGATATTCAAGAAAATGTTGGCGATGAAAATGCACAACAAGTTTCGTTACATAAATTACAACAAAAAGCCGATGTTTTAAGTTTACATATTCCATGGACGCCAGAAACAGACAAGATGGCGAATGCAGAATTTATAAATTCATTTGCGAAACCTTTTTGGTTACTAAACACCTCACGCGGAAAAAATGTAGTAACAGCCGATTTAGTTTCGGCATTACAATCAGGGAAAATTCTCGGTGCTGGTTTAGATGTTTTAGAATACGAAAAACTTTCTTTTGAGAATCTTTTTATTTCAGGCGAAAAACCAGAAGCCTTTGAGTATTTACTTCAAGCAGAAAATGTTATACTAACGCCACACATAGCAGGCTGGACTTTTGAAAGTCATGAAAAACTTGCGCAAACAATAGTTGATAAAATCAAAACTTATATTTCATAATAGTTTTACATATTGATTAACATTTTTTTATACTTTAGCATTTTCTAACCAAAAACAAAAAACTATGGAAGTAACAAATCAATCAGAAGACTGGAACAAACCAACACAACCACAACAAGAAAACAAAAAAGTTTTAGCTGGTGTAATGGGAATATTATTTGGTGGCTTGGGAGTTCACAAATTTATTTTAGGATATACACAAGAAGGAATTATACAATTAGTAGTTTCTGTAGTAACCTGCGGAATAGGAAGTTTAATTGGATTTATCGAAGGAATTATTTACTTAACTAAATCGGACGAAGAGTTTTACAATACCTATCAAGCTAACAAAAAAGGCTGGTTCTAATAAACAACAAATCCCAATTTCAAAATTGAAGTTGGGATTTTTTTATTCTAATTACTTTCTAAATTCTACCTTCTAAATTCTAAAATCTACAAACTACTTTTCACCTAACTTTCGCTCCAATTCAGCCTGAAACTCTTCCATAACTGGTTTCATGGTGCTTTCTGGAATATCTGCAATTCGAATATACATTAATCCATCTACAGCATTATTGAAAAGAGGATCAACATTGAACGCTACTAAACGCGCATTTTGCTTGATGTATTTTTTTATCAAAACAGGTAATCTCAAATTTCCAGGTTCTAATTCGTCAATAATCTTATCAAATTTATTCAAATCGGCTTCAGCTTCGTCAAAAATGAAATCTTTGTCGGCATCTTTCAATTTTACTTTAAACTCCTTTTTAGGATGTACATATTGCGCAATATAAGGATCATAATAATTGGATTTCATGAATTCAATCATCAATGATTTTGAAAAATTAGAAAACTGATTGCTAATACTTACTCCGCCAAGTAAAAATTTATGTTCTGGATAACGCAAAGTAGTATGAATAATTCCTCTCCACAACAAGAAAAGCGGCATTGGTTTTTGTTGGTATTCTTTGATAATGAATGCTCTACCCATTTCAATAGAATTCTTCATCATATCATGCAATTCCGATTCAAAACGAAAAAGGTCATTCAAATAAAAACCTTCCATTCCATATTTTGGATAAATTTCTGAACCTAATCCCATTCGGTAAGCACCAGCTATTTGATTGGTTTCATCATCCCACAAAAACATGTGGTGGTAATACTGATCGTATTTATCAAGGTCAATTGACTCATTTGTGCCTTCACCTACTTCTCTAAAAGTCACCTCACGCAATCTTCCAATTTCATGAAGCAAATTCGGAATTTTAGAAGCTTCGGTAAAGAAAACTTCATAATTTTTACTTTGTAATAATCTAGAATCAGAATCTCTAAGTTTATTGACTTCGGCAATCATTTTTTCCTGATTGGCGGCCGTTACAATCTCTTTTGGATTTTTAGGAATCATCAAATCTGCTTTTGAAGGCAAAAATTTAGATTCTTTTTCAAAAGGGTTTGCCAACATATAAGTCTTCTTTCTCAAAAACTCTGAATATTCTGCAATAGTTTTATGCTCATTTTGCTCGGCAACCGAAATTGGTTTTCCAATTCTAACTTTAATAATTCTATCTTTTTGAGTAAACACTTCTGATGGTAATTTAGCCGTTCTCAAAGTGCCTCCAATTTTAGATAAAACATAAAAAAGACGACTGTTCTTGGCATGAAAATAGATTGGAACAACAGGAACTTGCGCTTTTCTAATCACTTTGATTGCACCTTCTTCCCAATCTTTATCGACCATTAATTTTCCATCTTTGTAGGCTGAAACTTCACCAGCAGGAAACATTCCTAGAGGTTTTCCATCGCTCAAATGGCGAAGTGTTTCTTTAATTCCGATAACGCTGGACTTGGCATCCTTATGATTTTCAAAAGGATTCACTGGCATTATATATGGTTTTAAGGGAAGTATTCTGTGTAATAAAAAATTGGCAATGATTTTGAAATTTGGTTCTCTTTCAAGCATTAATTTTAGTAGCAAAATGCCATCAACACCACCAAGCGGATGGTTAGAAATCGTAATGTAAGCGCCATCTTTGGGCAAACGCTTCAAATCTTCTTCGGGAATTTCAAATTTGATTTGTAAATCGTCCAAAATGGCATTTAAGAACTCAACATCTTTTAAATGTTTGTGTCGGTCATAAAGCTTATTAAGCGCAGATATTTTAAGCACCTTCATCAGTAACCAGCCCGAAAAAGTCCCTAAAATCCCGTATTTATCAGTATTGATTGCTTTTGCAACTTCTTTAGCAGTAACTAACCCCATTTATTGTTTTTCGTTTTTGAACAAGAAACAAATATAGTAAATCTTATTGAAAGGATTTTGGCAAAATTCTATTTTAAGTGAAATTGGATAAAAATCACTATAATTTGAACAATCTGTAGCAAGTTTTAGCCTTTTTATTTACTTTTGAAAAAACAATAATTTTTTTCATATGAGGATCATCTCTTATAATGTGAATGGTATTCGTGCCGCCATTTCAAAAGGATTTTTAGATTGGTTACAAGTGGCAAATCCAGATGTTATTTGCCTTCAAGAAATAAAAGCCAACGAAGATCAAATTCCGACAAACGAAATTACAGCTGCTGGTTATCCGTACCAATATTATTTTTCGGCAACTAAAAAAGGCTATAGTGGTGTGGCAATTTTATCGAAAATTGAACCAAAAAAAATAGTTTACGGAACAGGAATTGAGCATATGGATTTTGAAGGTCGAAATGTTAGAGCTGATTTTGAAGGTCTTTCTGTAATGAGTTTGTACTTGCCATCAGGAACAAATTTAGACAGATTAGACCATAAATTCAAGTACATGGATGATTTTCAAAACTATATAAATGATTTGAAAAAAGAAACACCAAACCTTGTCATTTGTGGCGATTATAACATCTGCCATCAAGCAATTGACATTCATGATCCAATAAGAAATGCTACCGTTTCTGGATTTTTACCCGAAGAACGAGCTTGGTTAGATGCTTTTATGAAATCAGGATTTGTAGATAGCTTCCGCCATTTTAACAAAGAACCGCATAATTATTCGTGGTGGAGTTATAGAGCTGGCGCAAGAGGCAATAACAAAGGTTGGCGTATTGACTATAACTTGGTTAGTGAAAACTTAAAAGACAAATTATCAAGAGCGGTTATTTTACCAGAAGCTAAACACTCTGACCATTGTCCAATATTGGTAGAAATAAGTTAAAAAATGTCAATAACAATGTCAATAACAATATTAGAATCCATTTCAATCTATTGGTTGTTGAAGTAAATTTGTTTTACAATTAAACCCAAATAAAAATGATTAAGAAAATTTCTTTAGGATTGCTTGTTCTTTCCTTAACAACTTCATGTGTTTCTAAAAAAATATATGCTGATTTAGAAAATAAATTTACCGAACTTAAAAAAGAAAATAGAAAACTTGCCGATGAAAACGATGAGTTGAATAAATCTAAAAATCAACTTGGTTTAGATGGTGATAATCTAAAAACTGAATTGGCTAAAACCAAAGCTGAAAGAGATAAATTGCTAGCAGATTATGCTGCTGCCGATAAAAATCTTAAAACGTTACAAGCTTCTTACTCAGCTTTAGAAAAAAACAGTGACGAATCGTTGCAAGCTAATATGAACAAAAATCGTGAGTTATTGGCACAATTAGAAGCAAAAGAAAAAACGCTTTCTGCCGAAAAAGAACGATTAGACAAATTGAAAGCCGAATTAGATTCGAGTGCAAAACGTTTGAGCGAATTAGAAAGTTTGATTGCTACCAAAGATGCTGGCATGAAAAAACTTAAAGAAACATTGACCAAATCGCTAAAAGCTTTTGACGGAAAAGGACTTACTGTTCACGAAAAAGACGGTAAAGTTTATGTTTCTATGGAAAACAAATTATTGTTCCAAACAGGAAGTTGGGCAGTTGGTGACGAAGGGAAAAAAGCGGTTGTTGCTGTTGCAAAAGTACTTGGAGACAATCCAGATTTATCTGTTTTAATTGAAGGTCATACAGACAATGACAAATTTGGTGGTGCTGTTGGCGGTGTTGAAAACAACTGGGATTTATCTACAAAACGTGCTACAGCGATTGTAAACATTTTGACAGAAAACAAAAACGTAAACAAACAAAACCTAACGGCTGCTGGTCGTGGTGAGTTTGCACCAATTGCATCAAATGACACACCAGAAGGTAAAGCAAAAAACAGAAGAATTGAAATTATCCTAACTCCAAAATTGGATGAAATTTCTAAAATGTTGAATGAATTGTAATTTGATTTTCGCTAAATTTTAAACATAAAAAAACCGCCAATCTTACGAAAGGCGGTTTTTTAATTTATTCTTTAATTTCATTTCCTTCTTTATCGAAAAAATGATATTCAAGATACGTGTAAGCGTCACGAGGTATTATTTTCACCCATTTTTTATGTTCAAAAAACCATTTTGAACGTAATGATGGAAATCCTTTTTTAAGATATGCTGCCACAAATGGATGAACATTTAATGTTACTTTCTTGTTGGCTAACAATATTCTTTCTAAATCAGAAGCTATTTTATCTATTATCAAAATTGGAGCTTCAATTTCTCCATTTTCGTTATTAGGATCTTCTTCTCTAGTTTTTATATTTACTTCTGGTCGAACTCTTTGTCTAGTAATTTGTACTAAACCAAATTTGCTCGGAGGCAATATTTTGTGTTTGGCTTTATCGTCGCTCATTTCTTCTCTCAAGAAATCGAACAAGACTTTTCTATTTTCTGGATTTTGCATATCGATAAAATCGATAACGATGATGCCGCCCATATCACGCAAACGTAGTTGTCTGGCGATTTCTGCTGCTGCAATCATGTTTACTTCCATGGCAGTATCTTCTTGATTGGTAGCTTTATTAGAACGGTTACCACTATTTACGTCTATTACGTGAAGAGCTTCGGTATGTTCAATAATAAGATAAGCTCCTTTACTCATTGATACTGTTTTACCAAATGAAGTTTTGATTTGTCTCTCAATATTGTATTTCTCAAAAATAGGCGTGTCTTTGGATTGATAAAACTTAACTATTTTTTGTTTTTCAGGAGCTATTTCTGCTAAATAGTCCTTGGTTTCGTTGTACAACTCTTCGTCATCTATCTGAATACCACTAAAGGTATCGTTAAAAACGTCTCTAATAATAGAAGATGCTCTGTTTAGCTCTCCTAAAACTTTTGACGGATGATGAGCAGTTGGTAATTTTTTACACATTGCAGTCCATCTACTAAGTAGGTTCTGCAAATCTTTTTCTAATTCTACTGTGGTTTTGCCTTCGGCTACTGTTCTTACAATAACTCCAAATCCTTTTGGTTTAATTGATTGAACTAATTTTTTTAGTCTATCTTTTTCTCCTTTTATTTCTATTTTTTGCGAAATAGAAACTCTGTCAGAGAATGGAACTAACACGATAAATCTTCCTGCAAGTGAAAGTTCTGCACTTATTCTTGGTCCTTTGGTTGATATCGGTTCTTTAACTACTTGTACTAATATAGATTGATTAGCGCAAAACACATCAGTGATTACACCATCTTTATCAATTTCTTTTTCAAACTGAAAGGTTTTTAAAGACGCATCTTTAAGCTTACCTGAAGTTACAAGTTTTATGAATTTCAATTGAGAAGCTAAATTGGGTCCTAAATCATGGTAATGTAAAAAGGCATCTTTTTCGTAGCCAACATTTACAAAAGCAGCATTAAGTCCCGCAACTGGTTTTCTTATTTTGGCAATAAAAATATCGCCAACCTGAAAATTGCTTGTTTCTTCTTCTTTATGTAATTCAATTAGTTTTCCATCTTTTAATAAGGCAAAATCTACGGTTTCTGAATTAGATCTAATAATTAGTTCTTTATTCACGCTGTAAATTTTTATCCGAACTCTTAATTTTGGAATTTGGAATTTGAGATTTGGAATTTCTAAATCAAAAATTCTTATTCCTAAATCAACAATAGGGATGGATTAAACAATTTTAACAGGTACTTTACCCGAAGAAAATTAGTTAGCAGTAGCAGTTTTCAGTTAACAGACTGCTTACTGTGACTGAATACTGTTTACTAAGTTTCGTTTTCAATGAACGTTTAAAAAGAAAAAAGTAGTTTAGAACTACTTTTTCTTTTTGTGACGGTTAGCTCTCGCTCTTTTTTTACGTTTGTGCGTTGCTACCTTATGTCTTTTTCTTTTTTTACCACTTGGCATGTTCGGTGATTTTAGTGATTATTACTATGTTATTTTGCTTCGTTGTTTGTTTTTACTCCTTCTACAAACACTTTAGCTGGTTTGAATGCAGGAATATTGTGAGCAGGAATTTTGATAGTAGTATTTTTAGAAATATTTCTACCTGTTTTTTCCGCTCTAGTTTTGATAATAAAGCTACCAAATCCTCTTAAGTAAACATTATCACCTGTTTCTAAAGAAGTTTTTACTTCTTCCATAAAAGATTCAACTGTTGCTTGAACATCTCCTTTTTCAAGACCTAATTTTTCTGAAATTTTCGCTACGATATCTGCTTTCGTCATTTTCGTTCGTATTTAATATTTATGTGTAATTTTTTTTGAGGTTGCAAATATACAAATTAAAAAAACAAATTATCAACCTAATTCATTAAAATTTAATCAACTAAACTTTTACTTTTGCCAATCAATTTACAAAGATGCAATTTAGTAACTCATTAACGGCTTGGTATTTACAAAATAAACGCGATTTACCATGGCGAAATACAACGAATCCATACAAAATTTGGCTGTCAGAAATCATGCTTCAACAGACGCGAGTTGCTCAAGGATTGCCCTATTTTTTGAGATTTATTGAACGTTTTCCAACTGTTTTTGATTTGGCAAATGCTTCAGAAGAAGAAGTTTTGAAACTTTGGCAAGGCTTAGGTTATTATTCGAGAGCAAGAAATTTGCATGCAACTGCCAAAATTATAGCAAATGATTATGCTGGAAATTTTCCCAATAATTTTAAAGAATTACTAAAATTGAAAGGTGTTGGCGATTATACTGCTGCCGCAATTGCTTCTTTTTCATTCAATGAAGTAATTCCAGTTGTTGATGGAAATGTTTATAGAGTTTTGGCGCGCTATTTTGACATAGAAACAAATATTGCGCTTCCAAAAGCTAAAAAGGAATTTTTTGAATTGGCTTCAGAATTAATTTCAAAAGAAAATCCAGCATTGTTCAATCAAGCTATAATGGAATTTGGAGCGTTACAATGTGTGCCTCAAAATCCTGATTGCTCAAAATGTGTTTTGAATTCGAGTTGTTTGGCTTTGCAAAAAAAGAAAGTTAGCCAACTTCCTGTGAAAATTAAAACTTTAAAAATTACACATCGCTACCTTAATTATATTATAGTAGAAGATGAAGACCAAAAAACAATAATTTCGAAAAGAGATAAAAAAGGAATTTGGCATAATTTATATGAATTTCCATTAATAGAAACCGATAATGAAGTTGATATAAAATTTATTTCTAAAAAAGTAAATGAAATTTTATTTAAAGAAAATAAAATCATTTCAATATCCGAAATTAATGAAAATGAAGTTCTTCATAAGTTATCACATCAAACATTGCATATCAAGTTTTGGAAAGTTTTAGTTGATGGAAAAATTGCAAATAGTATAAGTCTTGATGAGCTAATAAAATTTCCTTTTCCAATAGTGATTTATAATTTTATTGAAAAGCATTGGTAGATTTCTATAAAAAATTGTATTTTTGGTTTTCCTAAAATCTAAGAATTATGCACGGAACGTTGAATAAAGTAATGTTGATAGGCCATTTGGGCGATGATATAAAGATGCACTATTTTGAAGGAGGCAATTGTATAGGTCGTTTCCCGCTGGCGACTAATGAAGTTTATGTAAACAAAACTACTAACGAAAAAATCACATCTACCGAATGGCATAATCTTGTGGTAAGAAATAAAGCCGCTGAAATATGCGAAAAATATTTATCAAAAGGCGATAAAATATATGTTGAAGGCCGAATCAAATCTCGCCAATGGCAAGCTGAGGATGGAACTACTAAATATACTACTGAAATTCAAGTAACAGAATTTACTTTTTTAACTGTTAAAAAAGATACTGATTCTAATAAAACTCCTGAACTAAAAAACAACAATCAAGATTCACATTTGCCAGAAAATGATATGCCATATTAAATCGCATTTCATGATTATTCAAAATTTATAATGTTAAAACAACTCATTTCTTTTTTAGTCCTAACTATTGTCTTTTTTTCGATTTTTGGTTGCAAAGATGATGTTTTACCAAAACCATCAAGTCATTTGCGATTAGATTATCCAATAGCCGAATATGTGCATTTTGAAAACAGTTGCCCGTTTACATTTGACATGAATTCTGAAGCTGTTATCAAAGAAAAAACACCTTGTAACTTTGAGATTAATTATCCCAAAATGAAGGCTACCATTTATATAACTTATAAGCCAATTAACAATAACTTGAAATTATTACTTCGTGATGCCCAAAAACTTACTTACGAACATGTTATAAAAGCAGACGCGATTACCGATCAACCGTTTATGAACGAAGACAATAAAGTTTACGGAATGTTTTATCAAGTAAACGGAAATGCAGCAACAAATGCGCAATTTTATGCAACTGATAGCACAAAAAACTTTGTAGATTGCTCGGTTTATTTTTATGCAAAACCTAATTATGATTCTATTTATCCAGCGGTAAGTTATGTGAAAAACGACATGCGCAGACTTTTAGAATCATTAAAATGGAAGTAAAATAGTTCTCAAAAACTTCTTCACTTATATTAAAAAGCAAAATTTTTCGTTTTACACTATATTTGTATTCCAAAATTGCATTTGCTCAATGAAAAAAAATATTTTTGCTTTACTTTTTCTACTTGCTTTTTCAACTGTTTTCTCACAAAGTCAACAGTTATGGAAAGGCTACTTTTCTTATAATGAAATTAAAGATCTTTCTGAAAGTCCAGATAAAATATATGCTGCGAGCGAAAATGCTTTGTTTACCAAAAACAATATAAATGGTGACATAAAAACCTACAATACAATTGACGGTTTATCTGGGCAAACAATTTCGGCAATGTATCACAGTGAAACATCCAAAAAAACAATCTTTGGTTACGAAAATGGATTAATGCTTGTAAGAAACGAAATAGATGGCTCTGTTCTAAACGTAGTTGATATTATCAATAAATCAATCCCTCAAAATGTAAAAAAGGTAAATCATTTCATGGAATATCAAGGTATTCTCTATGTTTCATGCGATTTTGGAATTGTTCAATATAATTTAGCAACACTTCAATTTGGAGACACTTATTTTATTGGTAATGGTGGAAATCAAATCATTGTAAATCAAACTGCTATTTTTGAAGACAAAATATATGCAGCAACTCAAAACTTCGGGATTAGAAGTGCATCGATTTCTAATTCTAACCTTAATGACTATAATCAATGGACAACAATGGATGGAAATGGGTGGAAAGGCATTGCAACTTTAGAAGATAAATTACTCGCCATTACTTTAAATGGAAACATTCAAAAATTTCAAAGTGGAGCATTTGTTAATCAGAATTCTGTAGCACAAAATCCAGTTGATTTTAGAGTAAATGACAATCAACTGATAGTAACTACTCAAAATCATGCCTATGTTTACAATTCTAATTTAAGTCAGATTTTAAATATAAACAGTACTCAAATCACAGCTGAAAATAACGTTGTTTTTTCTTGCGCAACGGTAATTGACGAAAAAGTATTTATTGGAACTAGAGAAAATGGAATTTATTCTTCAAATGTAAATGATGGTCAGAATTTTGAAAATACAATGCCTTCTGGACCATACAGAAATCAAATTTTTAGGCTAACAAAAACCGATGATTATTTATGGGCAGTATATGGCGGCTTTGACGTTTCTTACAACCCATATGCATATGCCGGTGGTTTAGCTCAATTTGGTATTAGCAAATTTTCTGTAAATGAAAATTGGACATACCTACCCTATAGTGATATGTTAGGCGCAAGGGCTCTCTCAAGAATAATTGACAATCCTAAAAACCCAAATCAATTATTTGTAAGCTCCTCATATTCAGGGCTTTTGAAATTCGAAAATGAAGTTGCCACTAATTTATATAATGCTACAAATACCGGAACTAGTGGATTACAAGCAATACCCGGTCAAGTACCAGATGACGTTAGAGTTTTTGGATCTGAATTTGATAGTGACGGTAATTTATGGTTAACAAGTAGTTTAGTAGAAAAGCCATTAATTACACTTAAAAGTAATGGCACTTGGCAGTCATATACATTACAACCAAGAATAAATAATTATTCTGCTGTAGTAATTGATAAAAATAATACAAAATGGGTTGCTTCCTCAGAAAATGGTGTTTATGCTTTTAATGAAAAATATAATAATAAAACAATCATTGTTGAAAACAGTACTACTAATGTTTTAGGTTCATTGAGGGTAAGAGCGTTGGCAATTGATAATAATAACAAACTTTGGATAGGAACAGGAGCAGGACTTAAAGTTGTTCAAAGTGTTGATGAATTCATTTCCAATGATGAAATAATTTCTGAACCAATAATTATCCTTGAAGATGGCTTAGCTCAAGAGCTACTTTATGAACAATTCATAAATGATATTTATGTTGATGGTTCAAATAATAAATGGATTGCAACAAACTCAGCAGGTGTCTTCAAGTTCTCATCTGATGGGCAAAACCAACTAGCTCATTTTACAATTTCAAATTCACCGTTGCCTAGTAATAATGTAATGGATATCGAAATAGACATGAAAACAGGTGAAGTTTTCCTTGTAACTGATAAAGGAATGGTTTCCTATAAAGGAGCAGCAACAGATGCAAGTGAAAATCTTGAAAACGTATATATTTATCCAAATCCTGTTCGCCCAGAATTTAACGGAACTGTGAAAATTAGCGGTTTATTAGATAAAGCAACTGTAAAAATAACTGATATTGGTGGGAACTTAGTATATGAAACCACATCTGAAGGCGGAACAATAGAATGGGATACAACAGCATTTGGAAAATATAAAGTAGCATCTGGAGTTTATATGGTATTTATTTCTGCAAAAGATGGCATAGAAACCAAAGTGAAAAAGGTCATGATTATCCGATAAATTCCAACAAGAAAACTTCCAAAATCTAATGTTGGTAAAAACCAAAGCTATAGTAATCTCATCACTAAAATTCCAAGAAAAAAGCTTGATTGTAAAATGTTTTACACAAAGCGACGGATTAAAAAGTTACTTCGTACAAAGTGCTTATTCTGGAAAAAAATCAAATCAAAAAATTGCGTATTTTCAACCTTTAACGATTCTTGAAATTGAAGCCAATCATAAGAATAAAGGTGCTTTAGAGCATTTTAAAGAAATAAAACTATCCACAGCTTATCAAACCATAAATACCGATATTGTAAAAAGCACCATTGTTATTTTCTTGTCCGAAATGTTACACCATAGTATTCACGAAGAAGAAAAAAACGAAGATTTATTTACCTTTCTTGAAACGGCTTTAATTTGGTTAGACACTCACGAAGAAACATCCAATTTTCATCTAATTTTACTTTTAGAAACAACAAAATTTTTAGGCTTTTATCCTGATAATTCAGAAATAGATTTTAATTTTTTTGAAATGACCGAAGGAATTTTTTCGCCATTTCAAGGAATAAGTTGTCTATCGGAACACGAAACTTTTTTATTTAAAAAATTAATCAACTTAAAATTTGATTCAGATCAAAAAGTTTTTGCTGGAATAGAACGCCAAATCCTTCTAAAAATTTTATTAGATTACTATTCCATTCACCTTGACGGATTCAAAAAACCAAAATCTTTAGACGTTTTAAAGGAAGTTTTTTCTTAAAAAGATAAAAAATCATAATTCTTTCTAAATTTTCGGCAAAAGTCTATTCTCTTTTATCTATTTTCTATTCTCTTTTATCAAAATTCATTACTTTCGCAAACTGATTTAAGAATACGACAAAATGAGCACAAAATTTACTGAATACAAAGGACTTGACTTGCCAACAGTAGCATCAGAAGTTCTTGATTTTTGGAAGAAAAACAACGTTTTTGAACAAAGTGTAACTTCGCGTGAAGGAAACCAACCGTATGTGTTTTTTGAAGGACCACCTTCGGCAAACGGATTACCTGGAATTCACCACGTGATGGCTCGTGCTATTAAAGATATTTTTTGTCGCTATAAAACTCAAAAAGGTTTTCAAGTAAAACGTAAAGCAGGTTGGGATACACATGGTTTGCCTGTTGAACTTGGAACTGAAAAAGAATTAGGAATCACCAAAGAAGACATCGGAAAAACCATTTCGGTAGAAGAATACAACGAAGCGTGTAAACGAACCGTTATGCGTTATACCGACGTGTGGAACGATTTGACCGAAAAAATGGGTTATTGGGTTGATATGGAAGATCCATATGTGACTTACAAATCCAAATACATGGAAACCGTTTGGTGGTTGTTGAAACAAATTTACAACAAAGATTTACTTTACAAAGGATACACCATCCAACCGTATTCTCCAAAAGCTGGAACTGGTTTATCTTCGCATGAAGTAAACCAACCAGGAAGTTATAGAGATGTTACGGATACAACAGTTGTAGCACAATTCAAAACAAAAGCAGAAACATTACCTAACTTTTTACAAGGTTTTGGTGATGTTCACATTTTGGCTTGGACTACAACTCCTTGGACTTTACCATCCAATACAGCATTGACTGTTGGTCCAAAAATCGATTATGTTTTGGTGGAAACTTTCAATCAATACACTTTTCGTCCTGTAAAAGTAATTTTAGCTAAAAACCTTGTCGGAAAACAATTCGGAAAAGGATTTTTTGTCTCTGTTGAACCTTCTGATTTTGAAAATTTCAAAGAAGGTGATAAAAATATTCCATATCAAATCTTGGCAGAATTCAAAGGTGCTGATTTAGTTGGAATTCGTTACGAACAATTAATGAAATTGGCTTTACCATATCAAAATCCTGAAAATGCTTTCAGAGTAATTTCGGGTGATTTCGTTACTACGGAAGATGGAACTGGAATTGTACACACAGCTCCAACTTTTGGTGCAGATGATGCTAAAGTGGCTAAAGAAGCAACACCAGAAGTTCCGCCAATGTTGGTTTTAGATGAAAACGGAAATCCTGTTCCTTTAGTTGATTTACAAGGTAAATTCATTCAAGGTCTAGGAAATTATTCTGGAAAATACGTTAAAAACGAATATTACAACGATGGCGAAGCTCCAGAACGCTCTGCCGATGTTGAAATTGCTATCCAATTAAAAGAAGAAAATAAGGCGTTTAAAGTTGAAAAATATGTGCACAGTTACCCACATTGTTGGAGAACTGACAAACCAATTTTATATTATCCATTAGATTCTTGGTTCATTAAAGTAACCGAAATCAAGGATAGAATGTTCGATTTGAATGAAACTATCAACTGGAAGCCAAAAGCAACAGGTGAAGGTCGTTTCGGAAATTGGTTGAAAAATGCCAACGATTGGAATTTGTCGCGTTCAAGATATTGGGGAATTCCATTACCAATCTGGAGAACCGAAGACGGAACCGAAGAAATGCTAATTGGTTCAGTAGAAGAATTGTATTCTGAAATTCAGAAATCAATCGCAGCTGGTTTTCAATCAGAAAATCCTTTTAAAGGTTTTGTGGTTGGAAATATGAGTGAAGAAAATTATGATTTAGTTGATTTACACAAAAATGTGGTTGACAACATCGTTTTGGTTTCGCCATCAGGAAAATTAATGAAACGTGAAAGTGATTTAATTGATGTTTGGTTTGATTCAGGTGCAATGCCTTATGCACAATGGCATTATCCATTTGAAAACAAAGATTTAATAGACGAAAACAAAGCATTTCCAGCTGATTTTATTGCAGAAGGTGTGGATCAAACTCGTGGTTGGTTCTATACGTTACATGCTATTGGAACGTTAGTTTTTGATAAAATTGCTTATAAAAATGTAGTTTCAAACGGATTAGTTCTAGACAAAAACGGACAAAAAATGTCAAAACGTCTAGGAAATGCTGTTGATCCATTCACGACTTTGGCAGAATATGGTCCGGATGCTACACGTTGGTACATGATTTCGAATGCAAATCCATGGGATAACTTGAAATTTGATATTGAAGGAGTTGCTGAGGTTCGTAGAAAATTCTTCGGAACTTTATACAACACGTATTCGTTCTTTAGTTTATATGCAAATATCGATGGTTTCAAATACGAAGAAGCAGAAATTCCATTAAACGAAAGACCTGAAATCGATCGTTGGATTTTATCGGAATTACACACTTTGATAAAAACTGTTGATGAAGCATACGCTGATTACGAACCAACAAAAGCGGCAAGAGCCATTTCTGATTTCGTTCAGGAAAACTTGAGTAACTGGTACGTTCGTTTGTGCAGAAGAAGATTCTGGAAAGGCGAATACGGAACAGATAAAATTGCGGCTTATCAAACGCTTTACACTTGTTTGTTGAATGTGGCTAAACTTTCGGCTCCGATAGCGCCATTTTTTATGGACAAACTTTACAGAGATTTAACGCAGGCAACACATTCAGAGGAATTTGAGTCAGTACATTTGGCAAAATTTCCAATTTCGGTTGAAAACTTTGTTGATAAATCGTTAGAGAGCAAAATGATGAAAGCACAAACGGTTTCGTCACTAGTTTTATCGCTTCGAAAAAAGGAAATGATTAAAGTGCGCCAACCGTTGCAAAAGGTTATGATTCCTATACTTGACGAAAATCAACGTGCTGAAATCGAGGCGGTTTCCGACCTGATAAAAGCCGAAGTAAACGTTAAAGAAATCGAACTTTTAGACGATGCATCGGGTGTTTTAGTGAAGCAAATTAAGCCTAATTTTAAAGCACTTGGACCACGTTTTGGAAAGGATATGGGATTGATTTCTAGTGAAATACAAAAATTTTCACAAGAACAAATCAACGAAATTGATGCTAAAGGTGAGCTATCGCTTGTTATTTCAGGAAATAGTATAACTTTAACATCCCAAGACGTCGAAATATCTTCACAAGATATTCCAGGTTGGTTGGTTGCAAATTCTAACGGAATTACAGTTGCTTTGGACATCACAATTTCTGAAGAACTTAAACAAGAAGGAATAGCAAGAGAATTGGTAAACAGAATTCAAAACATAAGAAAAGATTCTGGTTTTGAAGTAACAGATAAAATTAAAGTTCAAATTCAACGTAGTGGCGAACTAGAACAAGCAATAAAGAATAACGAAAGCTATATCAAAGACGAAACATTAACAGAAGAATTAAATTTTACTGATAATTTAGAAAATGGTATAGAAATTGAGTTTGATGAGATAAAAACAAGAATATTAATTTCAAAATAGTACAAAGATGATTGAAGAAATGATGAGATACTCTGATGCCGATTTAGCAGAGTTTAAAGAAATTATCTTAAATAAAATTGAGAAAGCACAAAGCGATTTAGAATTAATCAAAAGTGCTTACATGAATGATTTAAATAATGGAACTGACGATACATCGCCAACTTTCAAAGCATTTGAAGAAGGAAGTGAAACGATGAGTAAAGAAGCGAATTCGGCTTTAGCAATTCGTCAAGAAAAATTTATTCGTGATTTAAAAAATGCACTTTTCCGTGTTGAAAACAAAACTTATGGAGTTTGTAAAGTAACCGGAAAACTAATCGGAAAAGAAAGATTAAAAATCGTTCCTCATGCAACAATGAGTATCGAAGCTAAAAACTTGCAACGATAATATTTTAAAAACCCAACTATAAAATTCCAAATTCCAATTTATTTTCTTAAAATTTTGGGATTTGGAATTTCTTTTTTGGAATTTAATTACTTTTGCACACAAATTTAAATAAATGAGACTTACAAAAGCCTATTTCCTTATTGTTTTAGTATTACTAATTGATCAATTTTCAAAAATATTTGTCAAAACCAACTTCATTCTTGGTGAAGAAGTTGAAGTTTTTAGTTGGTTTAAAATTCTTTTTATTGAAAATGAAGGAATGGCTTGGGGAACACAAATTCCTGGAGAATATGGAAAATTATTCTTAACTCTTTTCCGTTTAGTTGCTGTTTCTGCAATTGGTTATTGGTTATGGAAAGCAGAACAAAATAACGGCTCAAATTATTTATTGGTTGCCATTGCTTTAATATTTGCTGGTGCATTAGGAAATATTATTGATTCTGTTTTTTATGGCGTTCTTTTTAATGACAGTCACCATCAATTAGCAACTTTGAACAATCCAAATCCCTACGGAACTTGGTTTCACGGAAAAGTAGTCGATATGTTTTATTTCCCAATCTGGCAAGGAACTTTACCAAGCTGGCTTCCTGTTTGGGGCGGAAAACCGTTTACTTTTTTCAATGCTATTTTCAATGTAGCCGATTTTGCTATTTCAACAGGTGTCGGAATTTTAATTTTCTTCAATAAAAAAGCATTTGGAGAAAAACATTATTGGGCAAATTAATTCTTAAAAAGAAATAACACCATTTGGAGTTACACAAAAATCCAGTTTGATATCTGTAACCGAAATATCTTCAATAGTTTCTTCTGATTCAAAAAAAGATAAACCAATTTTGATAGTTTCAGGATTGCATTTGGATAAAAACTTATCATAAAATCCTTTGCCATAGCCTACTCTATTTCCGTTTAGGTCATAAGCTAAAAGTGGAACAAATACTACTTCAATTTTGGAAACTGGCACTTCAATTCCATCAATTGGTTCTGGAATATTGTAATTGTTTTTTTTGAATTTGGTGTTATCGGTTAGCAAATAATGTGTCATTTCAAACGTTGCAAAATCACTTTTGGAAACCACAATTTCTTTGTCTTTTCCAGCTAAAACTTGCAGGATAAATTCAGTATCAACTTCTTTTTGTTCTTCAATAGTTAGAAATAAATGAAAATAGGTTTTGTTCCAAACATTCATTTTTACTAAATGATTGGCAATTGCAAGGCTTTTTTCTTCAATTTCGTTGGTAGAAAATGACTCACGCAACGACTTATATTTTTTTCTTAACTCCGATTTTGTCATGATTTGAACTTCTTATTCCAAACAAAAGTAAAGAATCATTTTAATACAAATCTATTTTTATATTTTTGGTAGAAAAAAAGACACAAATTTCACAAATTAACACAAATTGTAATCAAACTAAACCGATTACACGAATTTTGAATTAGTAAAATTGAAACAGTGAATAATTGGTGTAAATTTGTGCCATTCGTGTAAAAAATCAATTTAAGCAAAAATGAAAATCGGACTCTATTTTGGAACTTTCAACCCAATTCACGTTGGGCATTTGATTATCGCCAATCACATGGCAGAACATTCCGATTTAGAACAAATTTGGATGGTCGTAACGCCACACAATCCGCTGAAGCAAAAAAACACTTTACTTGATGATTACCAACGATTGCATTTGGTTTTTTTAGCAACCCAAGATTATCCAAAAATCAAACCTTCTGATATTGAATTCAAATTATCACAACCTAATTATACCGTAAATACATTAGCGCATCTTAAAGACAAATTTCCGCAACATGAATTTTCCCTAATTATGGGCGAAGACAACCTGAAATCGCTTCATAAATGGAAAAATTACGAATTCATTTTAGAAAATCACAATATTTATATTTATCCGAGAATTTCGGAAGAAGCAGAAAATTTAGACCTGAAAAACCATCCAAGAATTCACAAAATAGATGCTCCAATTGTTGAAATATCATCAACTTTTATTAGAGAAAATATCAAAAACAAAAAAAACATAAAACCATTATTATCCGAAAAAGTTTGGGAATATGTGGATCATAATAATTTTTATAAGAAGTAGAGATTTATTTTTAACATCTATTACTAATTTAAAATAGATATTTTTTTTACATTTGAATAAAATACTAAAAGTATGAGTGTTGCTGCAAAAAAATTAGAATTAATAAAATGGTTGACTTCTGTTGAAGACAAAACTGTTATTAATCAACTTGATAACTACAGAAAACAACAACATTCATTTGACTTTAAAAAGGAATTAGAAACTGCCATATCTGCTGATGAATTGAAAAAACGTACCACAACGTTTTTAAAATCTTTAGAATGGAAAAAATAAAAATTTTCTATAAGCTCGATGTCGAATTTTACATAAACGAATTAATTTATATACTTTACAAAGAAGATTATTTCAGCTATATAGAAAATGCAATTGAATACAAAGACAACATAATCAACTTTATTGAACAAAACATTGCAACTTTTCCATCAAAAATAGCTCCTTTATCTCTGAATCATTTAGGTTCAAATTATATTTTTTACAAAAGTAATTCTCGGACAACTTGGTTTGTCTTTTTTGAAAAAGAAGAAAATCAATATTTAGTATCGTATATTTCAAATAATCATACAGAAATAGTAACTTTTTTAAATCCTTAACATTCCTTTACCACTTGTTCCATCAAGCATTTTGTAACTTTGTAATCTAAATACAAATTACTATGCTTAACTTCGAATTATACAATCCTGTAAACTATATTTTTGGTAAAGACCAAATCGCAAAACTTTCTGAACTTGTTCCTGCTAACAGCAAAGTGCTTATGGCTTTTGGTGGCGGAAGTATTTTCAAAAACGGTATTTATGAGCAAGTTAAAAACGCTTTAAAAGGTTTTGAAATTGTCGAATTTGGTGGCATTGAACCCAATCCAAGATTTGAAACTTTGATGAAAGCGGTTCAAATTATTCGCGACCAAAAAATCGATTTTATACTTGCAGTTGGTGGCGGAAGTGTGATTGATGGCGTGAAATTTATTTCGGCTGCTGTCAATTTTGATGGAAATGAAGAAGACATTCTTAGAAAAAGAATTTTGTTTAAAGATACTAACGCCGTTGTTCCATTTGGAACGGTTTTAACTTTGCCTGCAACAGGTTCCGAAATGAATTCGGGTGCTGTTGTAACTATAGAAGCAACACAAGAAAAACTTACACTTGGCGGAAGCGCATTGTTTCCAAAATTTTCAATTGTTGATCCAACCGTAATTACTTCGTTACCAAAAAGACAATTGCAAAATGGTGTTGTTGATGCCTTTACACACGTTATGGAACAATATCTAACCTATCAACACGATGCACTTTTACAAGATAGATTTGCCGAAAGCATTTTGAAAACTTTAATCGAAGTTGGTCCAAGTGTAGTCGAAAATCCAAGTGATTACAAATTGGCTTCTAATTTTGTTTGGTGCGCCACAATGGCGTTGAATGGTTTGATTCAAAAAGGTGTTCCTTCTGATTGGGCAACACACATGATTGGTCACGAATTAACGGCTTTATACGAAATTGATCACGCCAGAACATTGGCGATTATCGGTCCAAATTTATATAAAGTAATGTTTGAAACCAAAAAAGACAAACTAGCACAATACGGCGAAAGAGTTTGGAATATTTCAAGAAATACAGTCGATGAAACGGCACATCAAGCTATTGAAAAAACAATAGAATTTTTCCACATAATGGGAATGAAAACCAAAATCTCTGAAAATGCCGAAAACATTGAAAAAACAGCCGATTTTATTGTAAATCGTTTTGAAGAAAGAGGTTGGAATGGTTTAGGCGAAAAACAAAATATCACTTTAGAAAAAGTACGAGAAATTGTGGAAATGAGTTATTAGAGCGGTTGCTGCTGCGTAACACAATGAATCATTCCGCCATTAGCATATAAATTTCTAACATCTATTCCAACAACTGTTCTGGTTGGATAAAGATTTTGAATTATTTGATTTGCAACTGCATCATTTGCATCATTGTAATTTGGCACCAGCACTTTGCTATTGGCTATATAATAATTTACATACGAACCTTTATAACCTAGATTTGTTCCATCATTTTTAACAACATCGTTTTGTGTCAATGGTAAGTATACAAAACTGTAGGTTGTTCCGTTTTTGTTTTTTGCAGCATATAATTTATTGATGTCAGTTTGCGGTACATCCCATTCGAGCAAGTTAGCTTGATTCATAGTTACAATAGTTGTTGTATTTCCAAAACGAGCAAAACCGTCAATATGCATATCTGTAATTTCTAATCCTGCAACACCATCAAGCCAAATAACATTTGTGACGCCAAGATATGTTTTAAAAATAGCTTCGGCATCAGCTTGCGACAATCCAGGATTTCTATTTGTGTTCAAAATTGCACTTTTTGTTGCCAGTAAGGTTCCATTTCCGTCAATTTCTACTGCACCACCTTCGTTTACCATTTCGTTGTTCAAATTTATTACCGTTCTTCTTTGGTCAACACCAATCTTAGCAGGAATCAAATCACACTTTTCAAAATCAGCTTTTTCTCCCCAACCATTAAAACCCCAATCTTCAATTACTAAATTTCCATTTTTATCGCGAACATAAATTGGTCCATTATCTCTAACCCAAACATCGTCAGTTTGATATATTTTAAAATCAATATTTGTTAAAGAAACATTTGCCGCTGTTAGCAAAGCAATTATTCTAGTTTTTTCGGTTTCGTTATAAGCTATAATATGAACTTTTTCACTTGTTACCAATGCCTTTGTCATAGTAACCCAAGTTGGATCAATCTCATTTCGATAAGTCAAACCATATTGATAATGATGAGGCCATTGTAACCATGTCCCTTCATGAGCTTCAGATTCTTCAGGCATTGTATATAAAATCTCATCAGAAGCATTTTCGTCGCTATTATTGTTCTGACATGAAATCATACAAATTAAAAGTATCAAGTTTATAAAAATCATTTTTTTCATAGTTTAGGAACTAGTTTAGTTTTTTTAATTATTTACATTTACTGTAGTTGTTATTCCATTTTCCATTTTTCTCCAAACCAAATTAGGTTTTGGAGAAGGTTTAACTTTTTGCTCAATTACTACAGCATCAGTCAAAACAAAAGGCGTCGGAATCATCCAATCTCGTCTTTTTGCCATGCTAAACAATGGATTTATCATTAAATCGAAAGAACTTTCAACCAAATTCATGTCTAATTTTTCTGAACTAGAAACAGAAAATTGCAGTTCAAGTGGCATATTATCTACCAGATAATAGCTCAAAATTTTATTGCCAACTTTTCCAGAAATTTTACTTTCTAAATCAATCGATTTTACACCATTGGCTTTCAAATTAGAAATTTCAGAATTAGAAAATATGTCGTAACGATTTACTTTTCTATTTGGAGTAATCATAATTTTCAAATAACGTCGGCTTCCGATTGTTGAATCTTTTAGAAATTCTATAGTCGGTTTTGCTACGTTTTTAATTTCAGCATCAGCCATAAAAGTAAATTCCGAACCGTATTTACTGTACAATTTATTAGTGTTTAATGGTTTAGCATCTTTTGGCTTTTCGCCTAAATATCCTTTTGTCCATTCATCTAAATTGGTGTCGTAGGTTGCCCAATTTGCTTTGTTTGTATCTGCGTTCAAAACATAAACCAAACTATTCGGTTTTGCTTTTCCATAAACATATCCAGATGATTGATGCGCTTTTACAAACAACCCAATTGAAAGAAGTAAAAACAACATTGACCATCGATTTTTGTTTGTAACAGTTCCAAAAATTGGTAATAATAATGTAAAACTTAAAACCGTCAAAACAGCACTACCAACTAAAATTTTCAATCCCAATCCAACAGGAAACATCTGAATAAATGGTGCTAAAATTGCTACAGTCGGAATTGCCAAAACGAGATTTAACAACCAACTCGACTTTTGCGTAAGCACAAAATAAAGCAACATTATCAAACTTGAAATTACTGGAATTAACAAGAATCCAGCACCTTTTAGGTTGATTGCAATTAACGTATTAATCACCAACCAAATCAACATTGGTGAAATCATTTGGTTTATTTCTGGATTTATTTTTCCGTTATTTTTATAAAAAAAGAAACAAATTGCCAAAGTCAAACTCACAAATCCATAAATATAATCGTGACCGTTATAGGTGAATCCGTGTAAAATATCATTGTATTGTGGATAAATAGAAAGTAACATTTTCCATCCAAAAAAAGTGATGCCGCCAGCTACAACAAGTGTTGCTAGAAAAGGTAAAAATCCTTTAATAATCAAATCTATTCGCAAAACTTGTTTGCCTAATCCGATAAATACTGCTCCAAAAAACAACAAAAATCCAATAATCAACATTGGAAAAATCCATGAAAACGGATAGTTAACAAATGTAAATGGAATGTTGAAATATACTTTGTCTTCACCCGAATTCAAATTAGTCAAATCTGCATTTGAAAAATAATTAAGTAAAGGAAATAAATACGTTCCTTGATGTGCCAAGGTTTTTGGATTCAAATTCTCATAAGTATCCTGCGAAGTATGGTAGTCAAAATGGTCGTCAATAAAAGCAAAATTATACCCTTGAATTTTTCCGCTTTCTCTAAAAACAGTCAAATCGGTGTCATTGGGCAACATTTTATAAATGCTATACATCAACGAATTAGAAGCTGGATAAGCAACATTTCCATTGCTAAAAGCATCCACCATTTTGGCATTTCCTTGGTTGGTTTCCATCAGCATATAACTTGGTCCGCCCGAACCACGCGCTTCAAAATTTAACACCAAACCCACTTCTTTTGCCCATTTATGTTTGGTAACAAAAAGTGCTGCACCGTTCAATCCTAATTCTTCTGCATCAGAAAATAAGATGATTATATCGTTTTTATGCCTGGTTTTGTTATGCAAAAAAGCACGAACACTTTCCAAAATTGTAGCAACACCAGAAGCATCATCGCTTGCACCTTTAGAAAAAGAATGCGGCGCCGAATCATAATGCGAAAGCAACAACAATGCTTTTGTATTTTTTGTCTCACTGAGCGCAGTCGAAGTGCTTTTTATTCTTGCCAAAATGTTTTTAGAATAAACCAACGTTCCTTTTTCAGTCATGGTAAAACCTTCTTGAAGGCTAGTTTGCAAACCTAAATCTTCCAATTCGTTTACCAAATATTGAACGACAACTTCATGATTTTTGGAACCAACATAATGCGGTTCTTTAGTCATTTGCTTCACTTTTGCCAAAGCTCTTTTGGTAGAAAACTCCGAAAGTGGCGCATCTGTCTTATCATAATCCTGAGGCATTATGAAGTAAAAAACACCAAACAAAAGTGCCAAAAGCACCAACATAGACTGAATTGAGTAATTTTTTCTCATTTATCGTAAACCTTTTATTTCGTACTTCGTATATCGAACGTCGTACTTTTTAATATTCTTTTTTAACCAACATATAATAATCATTTTCCAAAAAACGATAACCTTGATCATAAACAAAATGATAAGTATTACCTGTATTTGTAGTCAACATATTGGTAAAATACTCAAAATCAAAACCTTTGCTTAGCAATTTAGTTTTGGTAATTTTCGATTTCCCATCCGGATTTGCGTCTGACAAAATACGGTAATTTTTACGCAATTTATTATTTACATTACGCATGTAATTATTACTATCCTTGTTCATTTTATTATTGTAAGCATTGCGACAACCATCGCTACAGAACTTTTTGTCCTCACGACCTACAATTTTTTCATCACATTCTAAACAGTTTTTGTTCATAGTTCTAAATGTTTTTAAGGAGCGAATGGCTCGGGCATTTTTGGTTTCCTTATTCCTGCTTTCCGTTCTACTTCGTGCCACTGCAATCAGGGCTAGATGGGTTTTGTCTTTTGTATTTCTTCAAAATTTCTAAAAAAATATAACAACAATTTGCAAACCTCAATTCTTTAAAAATCAAACAAATATACAAATTATTTTCCGTTTACAAACGTTTACAAACATTTACAACCGAAATTAAATGGTTATCTACCGAATAAAATTTGCAAGTCACCACAACTTTGCATCGTCGGAAATGAGAAAAGTACAATTGCAAAATTCAATTTCAATAGCAATGTCAAAAAATTCAATCTAGACAAAATAATATTAAAAACAATTTAAATTTTTACACGCCATGAGAAACAAAGTACAATTAATCGGAAACGTAGGTCAAGAACCAGAAATCAAAACATTTGAAGGTGGAAGAAAACTTGCCTGCATTACTATTGCAACAAGCGAAGTTTATTACAAAGAAAACGGTGATAAAGCCGAAAAAACCGAATGGCACCGAGTAAGTGCTTGGGGAAAAACAGCCGACATTATCGAAAAATATGTAACCAAAGGTAAAGAAATTGCCATAGAAGGTAAGCTAACCCACAGAAGTTACGACGACAAAGACGGAAACAAACGCTACATCACAGAAGTAGTTGCCAACGAACTAGTTTTGATGGGAAAATAGTTTTCAATACCAATTGCAATTGCAAAATCAAAGAATCAATATTTACATAACAAAAACAATTTTAAATTTTACACGCCATGAATGCATTAAAAAACAAAGTACAATTAATCGGACACGTAGGACAAGAACCTGAAATCAAAACTTTTGAAGGTGGAAAGAAGTTAGCAAACATCACGTTGGCTACCAATGAAAATTACACTAACAACAAAGGCGAAAAAGTTGAAAACACCGAATGGCATCGAATTACCGCATGGGGAAAACTAGCAGACTTAATAGATAAGTACGTTATAAAAGGTAAAGAAATCGCTATCGAAGGAAAACTAACGCACAGAAGTTATGACGACAAAGAAGGAAACAAACGTTATATAACAGAAATTGTTGCGACCGAGTTGTTGCTTTTAGGAAAATAGTCTAACGAAAAAAAAGTGTCACAATGAACATCAAAGTATTTAATATTCGATTGGATAAGGAAAACTGTCAAAATGATCAGAGCAAAATGAATACGTTTCTAGATTCGGTTGAAGTAAAACTCACTTCCACAAATTTTGTAACCACTGGAACGGTAGATTTTTGGTCAGCGGTAGTTTTTTATGAACCCAAAAACGCAAATTCAACTCAAAAAGAAGTTATCGAACTTAACGAAAATGAGAAAGAAATCTTCACTGCCTTAAAACAATGGCGCAATGATTTAGCTCAAAAATTAGGTTGGTCGGCTTTTAGAATTTGCCACAATTCACATTTAATTTCAATTGCAAAAGAGAAACCACAGAATTTGGACGAACTTAAAAAAGTGAAAAGTTTTGGAGAAAGCAGAACATTAAATTATGGCGACGACATTATTTCATTGTTGAATGCTTTTTAGAACAATTGTAACTTTACTTATGAAAAGCGATAGAAGTAACATTCTGTCGCTTTTTTATTTTTCAAAAAAGTACATCCTTACAATGTCAAAAACTTTTTAACACGAAAACGATTTCGTGTCAATTCAAATTAGCAAGTGTGTTTATTTTTCATACCTTTATTATAAATAACGCTTTTAATGTTTAATTCAAAATCATTCCTTTTAATTGTTGCTTTCAGTTGTTATTTTCAATTTGGGTTTTCTCAAGTTGGAATTAACACTTCAACTCCATTGAGTACGTTGGACATCAATGGAAATTTGAATGTAAAAGAGATCGGAATTGTAAATACCAATGTTTTAGGTTCGGCAGTTTTCAATGGTGGACCATCTGGTTCGGCAAGATTAATCGATGACGGCGTGTATATTTCACTTTCTCCAACATCTGGAAATGTTGAGTTTATTTTGCCCAATGCGGTAAATGTTCCCGGAAGGATTTATATGTTGAGAAATATTTCATCATCTGAAAATGCAGTTTTGTATAGTTTTGGCGGCAAGTTTTTTGCTAAAGATTCAAAAGATGCAACTTGTCCGCTTTGTCCAGGAACTACAACTTCTTTTTTAACATTACCATCAAATGGATTATTAAAAACAATTATTGTAATAAGCGATGGTGAAAATTGGTCTTATTTTTTCTAAGCTACTTTTTTAATTTTTTTAATCAAATCAAACATTGGACATTTTTTACAACGTTTTTTTTCACTCTTAATATATTTCTCACAACAAGAAGATTTGCATTTGTTAGAAACCTTTAATTTTTTAATTAAATCGTTCTTTTTTTGTTTTTTGTCTATATGTTTTTCCTGTTTACTCAAGTCTATCAATATAAAATAACACTACAAAAGTAATGTTATTTTTATAAATTCTAAATAAAAATAAAATTATTTAGTTGTAGAGGTTGCAGCACTTGTTACGGAAAGAATTTGTATATCTCTATCAAATAAATACAAACCACCACGATCCTCACCAATTAGATTAATTTTGTCTAAAATGGTTTTTGCCTGTGCTTCTTCTTCAATTTGTTCTGCTACGTACCATTGCAAAAAATTATGTGTTGCATAATCCTTTTCTTCAAACGTTATATGCACTAATTTATTGATTGAATCAGAAACAAAAAGCTCATGTTTATATAATTCTTCAAACATTTCTTTAAAATTTCCAAAGCTTGTTTTAGGAGCTTTCAAATCTGTAACAATTGAATGGCCTCCACGTTCGTTAACATATTTTATTAACTTTAACATATGCTGACGTTCTTCATCTGACTGATTATACATAAATTGAGCAACTCCTTCAAGTCCTTGAATTTCTGCCCAACAAGCCATTGACAAATAGGTTTGAGACGATTCCGCTTCAATTCTAATTTGATTATTTAATGCAGTTTCTATATTTTTAGATAACATAATTTATTTTTTTTTATAAAAGTACAAATTTATTGAATTATTCAATCTTGAAAAAAAGTTAAAGTTATTTTTTAAAATTAGTCTAAGTAAAAATTCAAATCGTTTTATAGCCAATCAAGTAAAAATATTTTTTGCAACTCTAAATGTATTTGCGTGTGCATCAATAATTGTTTTAATACTTTCTGAATAACCGCCACCCATACTCACTTGAACCGGAATAGAATATTTTTTACAGTTTTTAAAAACAATTTCATCTCTCTTTTTAGAACCTTCTAGAGTACAAGATAATTTTCCCAATTTATCTGATTCTAAAATATCAACACCCGCTAAATAAAATATAAAATCGGGTTTAATCTGTTCAATTAATTCAGGAATCAAATCGTCAATGATTGAAATAAACGCACTGTCAGTTGTTCCATCATCAAGAGCGATATCTAAATCAGAAACTTCTTTTTTAAAAGGATAATTGGTCTTTCCGTGAACGGAAACTGTATAAACGTTGGTGTTATTTCTAAAAATTTCTGCTGTACCATTTCCTTGGTGAACATCTAAATCTAGTATTAAAATTTTAGTTGCCAATTGATAATCTAGCAAATACTGAGCAGCAATAGCTTGATCGTTTAGCAGACAAAAAGCTTCGCCGTGACCTGTAAAAGCATGGTGTGTTCCGCCAGCAATATTAAAAGCTACTTTATGCTCAAGAGCTTTTTTACAACCAATCAATGTGCCGTTTGCAATTCGTAATTCACGCTCAACTAGTTCCGCTGATAGAGGAAAACCAATTTTACGTGCTGCTTTTGCATCTAATGTTAATTGTAATAAATCGTTTAAATATTTTTCAGTATGAACTCTTGTTACGAAAGATAAATCTATACTATCAGGTTCAAAAAAATAAGAATGTTCAGCAGTTCCTTCATGAAGTAATTGTTGCGGTAACAATTCATATTTTTGCATGGGAAAACGATGACCATCTGGTAAGGGATGTTTATAAATTGGATGATACGCTATCGGAATCATTTATTGATTCAATAAATTTTGAAATAAATCTACAAATTCTCCAACATGATAACCATCCATCAACCCGTGATGCACGTGAATGGACATTGACATGGTTTTTTTGCCATTCTCATCTATCATTTTACCAAAGGATATTTTCGGACAACTATCTGGCCAAGTAAAACTTCGAGCGTGCGAAAATGAAGTAAAATTAATCCAAGGCAATGCCGAAAAATGAATTAAATTTTCAGAATATTCTCTTGTGAAAAGTCCAGTTGTAGTTTGGATTCTTGCGATTTCATTTTTTGTGTTTTCAGCAAATTCATTTAAATGTTCAGAATATTTTATTTGCGAAAATCCAAAGGTTTTATCTTCTCGCAAAATAGTTGAAGAAACATCAATTCTATCAAAAATATAAACCTCATCATTCAAAATTCGATAACGAAAAGGTTCAATGGAATTTACAGCGACCAATGTTTTATGTATGTAATAGGTAAAAAATGAAACGCCAAGCTCTTTAGCTTTTTCATAAGCTTTAGTGCAATCAACAGTTATGGTTACACCAAAAAAAGGTTCTTCCATTTGTTTGAAAAATAGAAAATGTTCTTTTCGGTTCCAGATTTCGAGATTAAGTTTTTGTTTCATTTATTGGACACGAATTTCACGAATTTAAAAGTGCAAAAATTACACAAATTAGAAGTTTATTTTAAAAGAATTGGTAAAACGTCAGTAATTTTTTCTAATGATTTGAAGTTGGGATGTTCTACTTTATGACTCACTTTTTCGTGTTCCCAAGTGGTATGAAACGGAATATGAACGGCATGTCCGCCAATTTCTAAAACTGGCAAAACATCTGATTTTAAAGAGTTTCCAATCATGAAAAATTCATCTGAATTTATTTCTAAACGCTTTAATAAATCTTGATAATCCTTTTCTTTTTTGTCACTCATTACTTCAATATGATGAAAATAATGTCCCAAACCAGAATTATGTAGTTTTCGTCTTTGATCTAACAAATCACCTTTGGTTGCTACAACCAACTTATATTTTCCGTGGAGTTGCGATAATGTTTCTTCAACACCGTCTAATAATTCAATAGGTTTTTGAAGTAACTCTTTTCCGTATTCTATAATTTTTGCAATAGTTTCAATAGAAATTGTGTTATTTGATATACTCATTGCGGCTTCAATCATTGATAAGATGTAGCCTTTAATTCCGTAACCATACAATTCTAAATTCTGGATTTCTACACGAAATAATTCTTGAGACAACCCTTGTTGCGACAGATAATCACTCATCAACTCGCAAAATTTATGCTCGGTTTCTTGAAAATAAGGTTCGTTTACAAACAAAGTGTCGTCTGCGTCGAAAGCTATAACTTTTAGGTTCATTTTTTAATTTTTATTGCATATTCATCTTCCTAATTCATCAATTCGGTTTCAAAGTAAACTTCGATGAGTAAATAAAACTTCAGCATTTAGAAGTTTCATTATAAATTCATTTATAGTATACTTTAACTAATCAACGCTCCATTTTCAACTCCATCAGCATCTGGATTTACAAAAACCAATTTTCCGTCGGCATTGTTGGTCATCAAAATCATTCCTTGGCTTTCTACTCCACGTAATGCTCTTGGTGCTAAGTTTACTAAAACCGTTACGCGTTTTCCAACCACTTCTTCTGGCGAAAAATGTTCTGCAATTCCCGAAACTATTGTTCTTACATCAATTCCAGTATCAACTTTTAAAACTAATAATTTGTTGGCTTTTGGCATTTTTTCGGCTTCTAGAATGGTTCCGACTCTCAAATCTAATTTCGAAAAATCTTCAAAAGTTGATGTTTCTTTTTGAGGTTCAATCACTTTGTTTTCTGCTTTATTGGCAACTTTCGTAGCTTCTAGTTTGTCAATTTGTTTTTGAATTTCTGCATCTTCTATTTGAGCAAATAAAATTTCAGCTTGACCAATTTGATGCCCAGCCGGAATTAAATCAGTTCGTCCAGATACATCTTTCCAACTCAAATTCAAATCGGTTTTTAAAATTCCTGATAATTTGCAAGCTGTAAATGGCAAGAAAGGTTCAGATAAAACTCTTAACGCAGCTGCAATTTGCAATGCTACATACATTTGAGTTTTTACTCGTTCAGGATTTTCTTTTACCATTTTCCATGGTTCTTCGTCGGCTAAATATTTATTTCCTAAACGCGCAACATTCATCAATTCACCTTGTGCTTCTCTGAATCTGAATCTTTCGATTGAAGAAGAAATTACTGCTGGATATGCTTTTAATTCAGCTAAAGTTTGTACGTCAACTTCTGTAAAATCATTTGGCGAAGGAACAATTCCGTCGTAATATTTGTTAGTCAAAACAACTACACGATTAATGAAATTTCCTAAAATAGAAGCCAATTCATTATTATTTCTTGCCTGAAAATCTTTCCAAGTAAAGTCGTTATCTTTAGTTTCTGGAGCGTTTGATGTTAAGGCATAACGCAAAGAATCTTGTTTGTCTGGAAAATCCAATAAATATTCATGCAACCAAACCGCCCAGTTTTTAGAAGTCGAAAGTTTGTTTCCTTCCAAATTCAAAAACTCATTTGCAGGAACATTATCTGGCAAAATGAAACTTCCTTCAGCTTTCAACATCGCAGGAAAAATTATGCAATGGAACACAATATTGTCTTTTCCAATAAAGTGAACCAATTTTGTATCAGCATCTTTCCAATATGGTTCCCAATCTTTTCCTTCACGAGCTGCCCATTCTTTGGTTGACGAAATGTAACCAATTGGTGCATCAAACCAAACATATAATTTTTTTCCTTCGGCACCTTCAACCGGAACGTCAATTCCCCAATCTAAATCACGCGTTACAGCACGAGGTTTTAATCCGTCATCCAACCAAGATTTTACTTGTCCAAGAACATTAGTTTTCCAATCTTTGGCGTGACCAACCAAAATCCATTCTTTCAAGAAATCGTCATATCTGTCTAGAGGTAAAAACCAGTGTTTTGTCGATTTCAAAATTGGAGTTTCACCAGTTATAGTCGATTTCGGATTGATTAAATCAGTTGCGTTTAGTGTAGAACCACATTTTTCGCATTGATCGCCATAAGCTTCTTCGTTGCCGCATTTCGGGCAAGTTCCAATTACAAATCGGTCGGCCAAAAACTGGTCGGCTTTAGCATCATACAATTGCTCGGTAACTTCTTCAATAAAATCGCCGTTATCATACAATTTTCTAAAAAACTCAGAAGCCGTATCATGATGAATTTTAGACGATGTTCTTGAATAATTGTCAAATGAAATTCCAAAATCAAGAAACGATTGGCGAATAATTCCGTCGTATTTATCAATAACTTGTTGTGGTGTAATGCCTTCTTTTTTGGCTTTCATTGATATGGCAACACCATGTTCATCGCTTCCGCAAATAAACGCAACATCTTTTCCTTGCAATCTCAAATAGCGAGCGTAAATATCTGATGGAACATAAACTCCGGCTAAATGCCCGATGTGAATTGGTCCGTTGGTATAAGGCAATGCTGCCGTTATGGTATATCTTTTTGGATTTTCTAACATGATAAAATTCGGTATATATATTGCAAAAATAAGCAATAGATTTCAATTCAACTTAATTTATATATTTGTAGTTCAGTTTTAAAAACAAAAATGAAGAAATTTACATTCTATATTCTAATTTTTATTTTCTCAATAAACCTTCAAGCTCAAAAAAAGATGATATTTCCACCTAATTTAAAAAAAGGCGATACCGTTGCTATTGTAGCAACAGCTCGTAAAAACATTGAAGACAATCTAAAACCAGCCATTTCATGGTTGAAAAATTGGGGTTTAGAAGTAGTTGTTGGTTCAACAATAGGTTTAGACAAAGACCAATTGGCTGGAACTGATGAACAACGCGCAGCCGATTTTCAAGAGCAGTTAGACAATCCTAACATCAAAGCTATTTGGTGTGTTCGCGGTGGTTATGGAACAGTTAGAATGATTGATTTATTAGATTTCACAAAATTCAAGCAAAACCCAAAGTGGATTATTGGTTTTAGCGATGTTACGGTTTTACACAGCCATTTGAACACTATGGGATATCAATCTATTCACGGAATTATGCCTGTTAGCACAAAAGCATCTGAAGAAGCAAAAGAAAGTTTGCGAAAAGCTTTGTTTGGTGAACATCTTGAATATACCGTTCCATGTGAAAACATGAACCGCCTTGGAACTGCAAAAGGCGAATTAGTTGGTGGAAATTTGTCTATTTTATACAGTTTATTTGGTTCGCCATCGGCCATTGATTGTTCAGATAAAATTCTTTTTATAGAAGATTTAGATGAATATTTATACCATATTGATAGAATGATGATGAACCTAAAACGCAATGGTTGTCTTGAGAGTTTAAAAGGCATCATTGTTGGCGGCATGACCAAAATGAAAGACAACGACATTCCTTGGGGAAAAGATGCGCTTCAAATTATTGATGATGTTACCAAAAACTACAATATTCCGGTAATTTATAATTTTCCAGCGGGTCATTTAGCCGATAATCGTGCCTTAATTTTTGGAAAACAAGTTTCTGTTGAAGCAAATGATTTGGAAAGTAAAGTTATCTTTGAATAACCGAACACTGCGACTGGTAACTGCGACTGAATACTAAAAAAATGGCAGAACACAACGAACTTGGAAAATTTGGAGAAGAATTAGCTGTAGAATTTCTACAACAAAATGGCTATGAAATTCTCGAAACAAATTGGACTTTCCAAAAAGCCGAAATAGACATTATTGCTCAAAAAGAAAATATTCTTGCTGTTGTAGAAGTCAAAACGCGTTCGTCAATTGAGTTTGGATTACCACAAGATTTCGTCAAACCAAAAAAAATTCAACTTTTGGTTAAAGCTATCAACGAATATGTGATTTCGAACGATTTAGATGTAGAAGTTCGCTTTGATATTATTGCTATTTATAAAGAAGACAAAGAATATAAACTGGATCATATTGAAGAAGCTTTCTTTCATTTTTAAAAAATTGCTTACTTTTGAAAAATTATAACCTACTGATATGAAAAAAATTACACTACTAATTGGCTTGTTTTTTTGTCTAACAACTTTTGGACAAGGAAAAGTTGCTGAGAAGGTTTCTCAACTTATCTCGCAAAACGCAAACTTTAAACATTTTTCTGTTTTAGATCAAGATAATTCCATTGCAAACAAAGAAACTGAAAAAGTAGTTGAAACAGCAACATTTGCAAAAATTAAAAATAGTGTTGTAAACGACATTGTTCAAAATAAATACGAGTATTTAGAAATTGAAATTCCGTATCAAAACGCTTCCATTGAAGTGCAATTATATAAAGTAACTATTTTTGCAGAAGACTTTCAACTTGATACTGATAAATCTAAAAACATTGCCTACGAGCCTGGTGTTTATTACAGAGGAATTGTCAAAAACGATATGAATTCATTGGTTTCTTTCAACTTTTTTAAAGATGAATTAAACGCCATTATTTCTAATAGAATTTATAGCAACTTGGTAATTGGAAAATTAGATAAAAAAAATAACACAACTGATTATATCATTTATTCTGATGCCGAAATGAAGGTTTTCAATGATTTCAAATGTGGAACAAAAGATATTCCTTCAACTGGTGAAACTTTAAACAAAAACACACAATCACCAGAAAGCACAAAATGTGTAACAATGTATTTTGAAATTGATAATGACATTTATACTTCAAACAATAGTAGTACAACAACTACAACCAATTGGATGACATCATTATTCAATAACTTACAAACTTTATACAACAACGATGGAATTACAATTTCTTTAAAATCTACCTATATCTGGACAACTCTTGATCCTTATGATGGAATTGGTACAAGTTCTGCTGATTATTTGTACAAATTCAACGAAGTTAGACCCGTTTTTAATGGTGATGTTGGACAATTATTAGGAATTGATGGCGGCGGATTAGGTGGCGTTGCTATTGGAACAAACGGAATTTGTACCGAAAGTAATTTTAGTTATTCAGATGTAAATCTATCTTATAATACGGTTCCAACTTATTCATGGACTGTAAATGTTATTGCTCATGAATATGGTCATCTATTAGGTTCGCCTCATACACACGGTTGTCATTGGAATGGTAATGATACTGCAATTGATGGTTGCGGACAATCGCAAGGTTATTTTGAAGGAAATTGTGACGAAGCTGAAATTCCTGAATCAGGAACCATTATGAGTTACTGCCATTTATTGAGTTGGGTTGGTGTTAACCTAAGCAATGGTTTTGGACCTCAACCAAAAGCTTTAATTTTGAGTAAAATAAATGGTGGTGCCTGTCTGAGTACTGATTGTGTTAACACATGTATCAACACCGTTTCGGCAGTAAATATTGGAACTGTTACAAGTAATTCGGCTACTATAAGCTGGACTGAAGCTGGTTCAGCCACTAACTGGCAAGTAGCTATTTATCCTTTTACTTCAACTCCAACAAGCTGGTCAACGGTTACAACTCCAAGTTTTTCTCAATCTGGACTTACTAACAACACTTATTATGTAGCTGCGGTTAGACCAAATTGCACAAATGGTTTGACTGGTTCATCAAGAAAAATAATGTTTGCTACAGGTGCAAATTATTGTAGTAGCGTCGTTTTTTATGATACAGGTGGCGCAAATGGTAATTATGAAGATTACCAAACAATTTACAGAACGATGATTCCGAATGTTGCCAATAACAAAGTAAAATTAACTTTCAATGAATTCTCTTTGGAACAAGATTACGATTACATTTATGTTTACAATGGAAGTACAACGGCTTCACCAAGTTTTAACGTTGATGGTTATACTGGAACAACAATTCCTGGACCATTTACTTCTACGGCAGCTAATGGAGCATTAACCATGAAATTTTATTCTGATGGTGGTGTTGTCGATTCTGGTTGGAAAGCAACAACTTCATGTATTCCAAATTTAGCAACAAGCGAATTTCATGGTATAGATTTTACGTACGCTCCAAATCCAACTAATGGAATTGTGACTATTACTTCTAAAGACAATGTTTCTGAATTGGCAGTTTACAGCATTACTGGACAATTATTATTGGAACAAAAACCAAATCAAAGCAATTTGAATGTTAACTTAGCTTCTTTTGCAAATGGAACTTACTTCTTCAAATTAAAATTTGATGATAAAGAAGTTAATTTCAGAATTGTAAAACAATAAGAAAATCGAATATAAATTCATAAAAAAATCCGTTCGCAGTTGTGAACGGATTTTTGTTTTTATGAAAAAATGATTTTATTATTCTCTTCTTCCTAATATTTGAAAAGCCCAATATAATAGTGAAGCTAACGCGCCTAAAGCAGCTACAACATACGTTCTTGCTGCCCATTTTAGTGAATCTTCTGCTCCAGCATATTCTTCTTGGCTTAACATGTTTTTGTTTTTTAACCAAGCTAATGCACGATTACTTGCATCATATTCTACTGGCAAAGTGATGAAACTAAAAGTTGTTGCAATAGCCATCAAAACTAAACCTGCAACGGCAACATATAGACCAATTGATGTTCCTTTTGAAGCAATTCCTAGTATTAATCCACCCATTATTAACCATTGTGACATGGTAGATGATACATTTACAATTGGTACCATTTTAGAACGCATAGTCAACCATTGATAAGCTTGCGCGTGTTGAACAGCATGCCCGCATTCATGAGCAGCAACTGCGGCAGCGGCAGCATTTCTTTGGTTGTAAACAGCTTCCGAAAGATTAACGGTTTTGTCCATTGGGTTGTAATGATCGGTTAATTGTCCTGGTGTAGAAATAACTTTCACATCATAAATTCCATTGTCTTGCAGCATTTTTTCAGCAATTTCTGCTCCCGACATTCCGTTTCGCAAACTGATTTTAGAGTATTCAGCAAATTTACTCTTCAATCGAGCACTTACCATCCAACTGAATAGTGCGATTGCACCAATTATAATATAATATCCAAACATAATTTTTAGTTTTAATTATTTAAAGTTACTAAACGAATATCAAATTACACGCCAAATCTTAAAAATGACAAGTTGACATTTCTATTATTATACGCAGAAATTGAAAAATGTTACAAAATAGTTCTAAAAAAACCACAGATTCACAGATGAATTTTCAAAATCTGTGAATCTGTGGCAATAAAAGAGATTCTAAAATAAGTTCAGAATGACAAAATCTATCCTACCAAATTAATCACTTTTCCTGGAACGATGATTACTTTGTTTGGTGTTCTTCCGTCTAATTGTTTTATGGTTCTTTCGTCTGCCATTACAATTTCTTGAATTTGCGAAACGGTTAAATCTAAAGGTAATTTGATGGTGAAACGCATTTTTCCATTGAACGAAACTGGATATTCTTTTTCAGATTCTACCAAATATTTTTCTTCACAAATTGGAAAATCAACTGTTGAGATTGAACCTTCGTGCCCTAATTGCGACCATAATTCTTCGGCAATATGTGGTGCATACGGAGAAATTACAATTGCCAATGGTTCTAGAATAGCTCTATGATGGCATTTCATTTGTGCCAATTCGTTTACACAAATCATAAACTGTGAAACCGATGTGTTGAAAGAGAAATTCTCAATGTCTTCGGTCACTTTTTTGATGGTTTTGTGTAATGATTTGTACATATCGGCAGTTGGTTCGTCGTTGGTTATGTTCAAACCTGAGTTGTCGTCAAAATACAAACGCCATAATTTTTTCAAGAAACCTGAAACTCCTGTAATTCCAGCAGTATTCCAAGGTTTTGCTTGTTCCAATGGTCCTAAAAACATTTCATACAAACGCAATGTATCAGCACCATAATCATTACAAATATCATCTGGATTGACAACGTTGTATTTCGATTTTGACATTTTTTCTACTTCGCGACCCACGATGTATTTTCCATCTTCTAAAATGAATTCTGCATCTTTATAATCAGAATATAATTGATGATTTTTGAAAGCTTCAATGTCTAATTCGTTAGTAATATCGTTGATACAAGATAAATCAACGTGGATTGGTGTTGTTAAAAAGGACGAAATCTCTTCACCATATTTAGTCTCATTATCAACAAAATTTAAATTAGCAAGCCTAATTTGTTCAATCAATAATTCTTGTATTTTTGAATATAAATCAGTTTCCATTTCAAATCCATTAATTCCAACTTTTTCAAGTTCAGAAGCAACTTTTTTTGAAACTAAAATGTTTGATGAAAATATTCCTCTAACAGTATTATCTGTATAATTCGCCGTTTGTTTTTTTATACTACTTGTATGGCAATATACTCTATACACAAAAGCACTCATTCCCAAAATCATCCCTTGATTAATCAACTTCTTGAATGGTTCTTCTGTTGGTACGTAACCTCTGTCTTTCAGAAATTTATTCCAAAAACGAGAATATAATAAATGTCCGGTTGCGTGTTCGCTTCCGCCGATGTATAAATCTACGTTTTCCCAATATTTTAGTGCGTCTGCTGAAGCAAATTCGTTTTCGTTGTGTGCATCCATATAACGCATCCAATACCACGAACTTCCTGCCCAACCTGGCATAGTATTCAATTCTAAAGGAAAAATAGTCACATTATCAATCAACTGATTACTGACTACTGAACAATTCACACTATCCCAAGCCCAAATTGTTGCGTTTCCTAATGGCGGTTGTCCGTCTTCGGTTGGCAAATATTTTTCTACTTCTGGTAGTACAATTGGTAAATGTTTGGCATCAATCATTTGTGGCAATCCATTCACATAATATACTGGAAACGGTTCACCCCAATATCTTTGACGAGAAAAAACAGCATCACGCAAACGATAATTGGTTTTTCCTTTTCCTTGTCCAATTTTTTCTAATTCTTCGATGATTTTTTTCGTTCCGTCTTTGTAACCCAATCCGTTTAAGAAATCAGAATTTACTAATTCGAAACCACCTTTTTCACCATAAGCGGCTTCAGAAATATCTTGATTGAAAATGTTTTTAATTTCAGGCATTCCGTGAGTTCCTTTGAAGAAATTCGCGAAAGCATAATCACGTTCGTCACCACATGGAACCGCCATAACTGCGCCTGTTCCGTATCCTGCCAAAACGTAATCGCCAATCCAAACCGGAATTGGTTCTTTGGTAAATGGATGTTCGGCAAACGCACCAGTGAAAACTCCCGAAATGGTTTTTACATCCGCCATTCTTTCTCTTTCGGAACGTTTTGCAGTAGCTTCAACATAAGCCTCAACCGCCGCTTTTTGTTCTGGCGTTGTGATTTGTGAAACCAATTCGTGTTCTGGCGCCAAAGTCATAAACGTAACTCCGAAAATAGTATCAGGTCTTGTTGTGAAAACAGAAATTAATTTATCTGAATCTTTCAATTTGAAATCTACCGAAGCTCCAACCGATTTTCCAATCCAGTTTCTCTGAGATTCTTTTATCGATTCGCTCCAATCTATTGTGTCTAAACCTTGCAATAATCTTTCGGCATAAGCAGAAATTCGCATTGACCATTGAGTCATTTTTTTACGAATAACTGGATGACCACCACGTTCTGAAACACCATTTACGATTTCGTCATTTGCCAAAACTGTTCCTAATGCTGGACACCAGTTTACTTCGGTTTCTGCCAAATATGTTAATCTATATTGTAGAAGTATTTTTTGTTGTTCTTCTGTTGAAAAAGCATTCCATTCTGATACTGAAAATGGTGCGATGTTATCATCACAAACTGCATTTACTGAAGCATTTCCTTCATTTTCAAAAATGGAAATTAAAGTTGTAATATCTTCTGCTTTATCAGTATCATTATTGTACCACGAATTGAACAATTGAATGAAAATCCATTGTGTGTGTTTGTAATAATCGGCATTTGAAGTGCGCACTTCTCTACTCCAATCGAATGAAAATCCGATTTTGTCTAATTGTTCACGGTAACGAGCAATGTTTTCTTTGGTTGTTGTATCAGGATGTTGACCCGTTTGAATAGCATATTGTTCGGCTGGTAAACCAAACGAATCATAACCTTGCGGATGCAAAACATTAAAACCTTTGTGACGTTTAAATCTAGCTACAATATCGGAAGCAATATAACCTAGCGGATGCCCAACGTGTAATCCTGCACCTGATGGATAAGGAAACATGTCCAAAACATAATATTTTGGCTTTTCGCTGTTATTTGATGCAGCAAAAGTTTGGTTTTCTGCCCAGTATTTTTGCCATTTGGCTTCGATTTGTTCGTGGAAATATTTCATAAAAAGTTTAAAAGTTTAGGAGTTTAAAAGTTTAAAATTGTTTCTTAATAAACCTCTAATCAAAAAAATTAAGGCACAAATTTACGTTTTAAATATGAAAGTTAAAAGCTTGAACGAAAGTGAATTTTTATGTTCTTTTTGTAAGTTATTGCTTTGTTTTTTGAGCGGCTTCTTTAAATCAAAAGTTAATCGAAGGTTAATGTTTACGATAATTTAGCCGAAAACAAAGGTTAATGTACTAAAATGAAAACTTTAAACGTTATTAGCATTTGAATAAAGAAATTCTTTATTATTTTTACACCTTAAAATTAATTATATGGCATCATCATTTGATAAATTTCAGAAACGCAGGTTGATTTCATCGTATTTTTCGGTGGTTTTGAGTGTTTTTCTTGTATTGTTTTTGCTAGGATTATTGGGACTTTTCATTATTAATTCGAAACGTTTATCGGATAATTTTAAAGAAGATATTGCCATGACAGTTTTCTTTAAGAATGAAGCTACTGATAGTATTTTTAATGCTTTTGAAACAGAAATTAAAGCGGCAAAATTTGCTAAAAGCTATAAATATGTATCAAAAGACGATGCGGCAAAGCAACACAAAGAGGTTTTTGGAGAGGATTTTATGCAGTTTTTAGGTGTTAATCCGTTGCAGAATTCGTATGATATCCACCTAAAAGCAAATTATGTTACCAATCCAGGTTTTTCGAAAGTTGAAAATCTTATTAGAAAAAATCCGATGGTGGCCGATATTGTATATGATAAACAACTGATTACGTTGGTAAATGATAACATAAAGAAAATAACTATGTGGGTTTTAATTATCAGCGGTGTTTTTGCAATAATAGCATTCTTGTTGATTAATAGCTCGTTGCGACTTTCCATTTATGCCAATAGATTTATTATAAAAACGATGCAAATGGTTGGTGCCACCAAAGCGTTTATTAGAAAACCATTTGTGAGAAGAAGTATTTTGCTAGGTTTAATTGGTTCTGTTTTGGCGATTTTGGCAATTGTTGGAGTGCTCGTTTATGTAGAAACCAATTTCCCAGCGTTGGATATTTTCAAAGATATTGAACTTACCGTTTTGGTTTTGGTTGGTGTTTTGGTAATAGGAATTTTAATTACTTGGATAAGCACTTACTTTGCAACACAACGATTTTTGAACTTGAGAACGGATGATCTTTATTAACGTAAGATTGCTGATTAACGATTTTTGAATTATAAAAAACACAAATGAAAAACGACGAACAACATAAATCAGATTTTCTTTTTGATAAAGTAAATTATAAAATTCTTCTTATTGGTATTGCAGTTATAGCATTAGGATTTATACTAATGTCTGGTGGCGGAAGCGATGATCCAAAAGTGTGGAATGACGAAATTTTTAGTTTTAGAAGAATTCGATTAGCGCCAACAGTTGTGTTAATAGGCTTTGGAATTACTATTTACTCGATTTTTAAAAATCCTAAAAAATAAAAATGGATTATTTACAGGCAATACTTATTGCAATTGTTGAAGGTCTAACCGAATATTTACCTGTTTCTTCAACTGCTCACATGATTTTTACCAGTTCTTTTTTTGGTATTCAAGAAGATGATTTTGTAAAATTATTTCAAGTTTCAATTCAGTTTGGTGCTATTTTGGCAGTGGTTGTTTTGTATTGGAAAAAGTTTTTCGATTTTTCTAAAATTAACTTTTATATCAAATTGGCTTGCGCTGTAATTCCAGCATTAGTTTTAGGAAAAATATTTGATGATAAAATCGATGCAATTCTTGGAAATCCTATTCCTATTGCGATTGTGTTGATTCTTGGCGGAATAGTTTTGTTATTTATTGATGGAAGATTTCACAATCCAACTGTTGCAAATGAAGAAGATATTACGATAAAAAAAGCGGTAACTATTGGTTTTTGGCAATGTTTGGCCATGATGCCAGGAACAAGTCGTTCGGCTGCTTCTATAATTGGCGGAATGCAACAGGGTTTGACTCGTGAAACAGCTGCAGAATTTTCGTTTTTTCTTGCAGTTCCAACTATGTTAGCGGTTACAACTTATTCGTTATTTTTAAAAACTTATGAGGTTTCTCAGCTAAAAGGCTACGAACTTTTGACGCAATCAAGTGATAATTTGAAACTATTTTTTATTGGAAATATTGTCGCTTTTGTCGTTGCCGTTATTGCCATTAAATTCTTTATTGGAATTATCAAAAAATATGGTTTTAAACCTTGGGGTTATTACCGAATTGTAGCTGGAATTATCCTTTTGGCTTATTTTTCTTTAAACAAATAAGATTTGAAAACACCCGAAGATTTTCTTGAAGGTCAAATTATTTTGATTGATAAACCACTGACTTGGAGTTCGTTTCAAGCGGTGAATAAGTTGAAATATATTCTGAAAAGAAAATTTGATTTGCCTAAAAAATTCAAAATCGGTCATGCTGGAACTCTTGATCCATTAGCAACTGGTTTACTGATAATTTGTACAGGAAAATTTACCAAAAAAATCACAGAAATTCAGGCTCAAGCTAAAGAATATACTGGAACAATTACCGTTGGAGCTACAACACCAAGTTATGATTTGGAAACCGAAGTCAATGCAACTTTTCCAACAGAACATATTACTGAAGCGTTAATTCTAGAAACAACCCAACAATTTATTGGGGAAATCGATCAAAAACCACCCGTTTTTTCTGCCATAAAAAAAGACGGAAAACGATTGTATGAACACGCTCGTGCAGGTGAAGAAATCGAAATTGCTTTCAGAAAAACTACAATTCACGATTTTGAAATCACAAGAATTCAATTGCCAGAAATTGATTTTAGAGTAAAATGCAGCAAAGGAACTTATATTCGTTCATTAGCTTACGATTTCGGAATTGCTTTAAATTCTGGTGCACATTTAACCGCTCTACGAAGAACAAAAATTGGAGATTATTCAGTTGAAAATGGAATTTTACCTGAAGAATTTGAAAAGACTTTAGGTTAAAATTTTATAAACGTTTGTTTTTCAATTCATTTATTTCTTACTTTTACTACTCTTTCAAATTCTTTGACTATGAAAACTTCTAATAAAAAAACCAAAAATCTTGCAACTCCAGGCAAACCAATGTCTCAAGATGAATTTGTTTCTTTGATTAAAGAAGCAGAAGAAGGAGAATTTATGTCTATTTCAGAATTTAAAAAGCGTTTTAATAAATGGAGAGCGGAAAGAAAGAAGTCCTAAAGTCAAAATTTTATTATTCTGATATTCAAGACATATATGAATATGGAGAAGCGACTTTTGGCACTAGATTAGCTGATTCCTTTTTTGATACAATATTATTTGAAGTCGAAAAACTTGAAACAGAATATCTTCTTCATCCAGAATATCGCCATTTAGAAACTAAAACCAAAATTTACAGAAATATTATTCTTGGATCCTATCTAATTATCTACAGAATTAGAGCACATAAAATAGAAGTCTTAAGAGCTTTTCATGGAAGTCGTTCTCCTAAAACAATCAAAACAGTTAGAAAAGTAAAAGTTTAAAATTATTTCATCAACCCAACAATTTCCTTTTGAGTTGAAATTCCTTTGTCTTGTAAATACCATTTTTGCAATTCAATTTTTGCTGTTTCATCCACAACTCCATGCTCTGTTTTATAATCTAAAATAAGTTGTTTTGCTCCAATTGGTCTTGGTCCAAAATCGGCAATAACTTCGTTACTTTCTTTATCAATAATAATCAGTTTTGGAATTGATTTTGTGCCGTTTGTCAAAAATTGATTCATCAACTCTTCATTTTCATCTCTCAAAACAATTCTCAAATTTATTTTATCTGAAACAGTAGCCATTTTATTTATAATAGGCAAAATTTGAGCTGCATCACCACACCAACTTTCACTAATAACTAGCCAAGTATATTCTTTTTTTAAATTTTCTAAAAAACTTTTTACTTCATCGGTAAGTTGCATGGTTTTATCTAGCCTATGCAAACGCGCATCGTTAAGTTGAGTGTAATGAACTAAATCTTCTCTTTGTTCGTGACCTGTAGTGGCATTATTTTTGGCTAAAGCGGTAACAAAACTTCTATATTCTTGGTAAGAGAAACTTTCTTTCAGACTTTCCTTTATAATTGAATTCATTTTAATTAAATTTATACTGCAAAATTAGCTTTATTTTTACTAATGAAATGTAACAATAATTACATTAAAAGATTTATCATTTAATAATGGACTTACAAACAAAATCAATTGGTTTAGCATTATCTGGCGGAGGTTCAAAAGGACTTGCCCATGCTGGCGCAATAAAGTTTCTAGAAGAACAAAAGATACAACCATCACAAATTTCGGGAACAAGCGCTGGAGCAATAATTGGTGCATTATATTCTTGGGGAAAAACACCAGAAGAGATTTTATCTTTTTTTAAATCCATTTATTTTTTCCATTGGAAACATTTTACAATAAAAAAACCTGGAATCATTGATTCAGAATCATTTAAAAATTATTTTGAAGAAATTTTCCAGAATGCCAAAATGAGTGATTTACCTATTCAAATGCATATTACGGCTACTGAAATGGTAAAAGGTAAACTTAAAATTTTCAACAACAACTCACGAATCGTTGATGCTGTACTTGCTTCATCTGCCTTTCCAGGCGTTATTTCTCCTTACATTGTCAATGGAAATTTATATAGTGATGGCGGCATTTTAAATCATTTTCCAACTGATATATTACAAGGACGATGCGATTTTATGATTGGAGTTTATGTTAGCCCTATTCAAAAAATTGAAGCCAAAGACTTGAACTCTATTAAATCTGTTACTACTCGAGCTTTTGATTTACTCTCAGCAAATTCAAATTTTCAAAAGTTTAATCATTGCGATTGGGTTATTGAACCTGAAGAATTGGTCAATTTCAGCACTTTTGAAACCAATAAAACTAAAATGGATAAGATATTTGAAATTGGGTATCAAGCTGCAAAAAAATCATTTGAACAATTGAAGGATAATTTTTAAATTACTATTTCATAAAATCATATAATAACTATATTTGCACAAAAAAACTGAAACTTGTTAATGAGATTCAGAAATAAATTTAGAATAAATGACTCGAGCATTAGCAACAGCATCACACAACTAAAAACAATAATAAAGAGTAATGAAATACAAAAGAATCCTTCTAAAATTAAGTGGCGAAGCATTAATGGGTGAAAGACAATACGGAATTGACCCAAAAATTCTAGCCGAATATGCAGATGAAATTAAGCAAATTCACGACAAAGGTGTTGAAATTGCGATTGTAATTGGCGGTGGAAATATTTTTAGAGGTGTAGCTGGTGCAAGTAACGGAATGGACAGAGTACAAGGAGATTATATGGGAATGTTAGCAACGGTTATCAACGGAATGGCATTGCAAGGTGCATTGGAAGATAAAGGAATGCTAACTCGTTTGCAAACAGCTTTAAAAATTGAAGCAATTGCTGAACCTTATATCAAAAGAAGAGCCGTTCGTCATTTAGAAAAAGGAAGAATTGTTATTTTTGGAGCTGGAACTGGAAATCCTTATTTTACAACCGATACAGCTGCCGTTTTACGTGGTGTAGAAGTTCATGCCGATGTAATTTTGAAAGGAACAAGAGTTGATGGTGTTTATACTGCCGACCCTGAAAAAGATAAAACAGCCGTAAAATTCGACTATATTTCGTTTGAAGATGTGTTGAAAAAAGGATTAAATGTAATGGACACAACCGCTTTTACATTGAGCCAAGAAAATAAGTTGCCAATCGTAGTTTTTGATATGAACAAAAAAGGAAATCTATTGAAAATATGCGAAGGCGAAAACGTAGGAACAGTAGTTAATATTTAGTAAACAGTCTCAGTTTACAGTTTCAGTTTTTAAATACTGAAAACTGCGACTGCGATTAAAAAACTTTAAAATAACATGGAAGATATAGAATTTATTTTAGACAGTACAAAAGAAGCAATGAATGGCTCAGTAGAGCATTTAGAAAAATCATTTTTAAATATTCGTGCCGGAAAAGCTTCACCTCAAATGCTAGGAAGTGTTTTTGTTGATTATTATGGTTCACAAACACCGCTTTCGCAAATTGCTAATATCAATGTTCCAGATGCGAGAACATTGACTATTCAGCCATATGAAAAAAGTATGATGACGCCAATTGAAAAAGCAATTATGGTGGCTAATCTTGGTTTCAACCCAATGAATAATGGTGATGTTATTATTATTAGCGTTCCACCATTGACAGAAGAGCGTCGTCGTGACTTAGTAAAACAAGCCAAACACGAAGCTGAAGAAGCAAAAATTGGTGTTCGTAACCACCGTAAAGATGCTAATACAGACATCAAAAAATTAGAAAAAGATGGCGTTTCTGAAGATGATTGCAAAACTGCAGAAGAAACAGTTCAAAAAATGACTGACAATTTCATCAAAAAAATTGAAGAACATTTGGTTGTCAAAGAAGCCGAAATAATGAAGGTGTAAATTGCCTTTCGTTAAAACTATATTAAAAATCCGTTTCTTCAATAAATAATTGATGAGACGGTTTTTTTTATTCTTACATTTGAAAAAACTTATTTTTTAATGCGAAATCTGCTTTTAGCTTTCTTTTTATTGATTTGTTCGGCAATGCAGTCGCAAGAATTATTGCAAGGTCAAGTTATTGATATAGAAACCACTGTGCCAATTTCTTTTGCTAAAATCACTTACAATAACAAAACCATTTTGTCAGATTGGGAAGGAAGATTTACCTTAGAAATCTTTCATAACAAAAAACCAATTGTTGTTACTTACAAAGGTTATCATGATAAAAAACACTATCTATCGCCCGATGAAAAGTTTTTATTGATAAGAATGGCAACCAATTATACTGTAAAAGAAGAACTTCTTTCCGAAGATAAATCGAATGGAATTATTAGAAAATTGGTTGAAAACAGGCATAAAAATCAACCCGAAAAGGCATTCAAAAGTTTTCAATATAAAAACTACGAATCGGTTTTGGTTTCTGCAAATCCAGATTCTATTTCGAGTAAAATTGATACTATTTCAAAGAGAAATCTTTTTGGTCAAAGAAGAATTAAGTTAGATTCTGTTAATTACAAATTCAAAAAAATTCTCAAAAAACAACATATTTACCAAACAGAAAAGGTAAATCAAATTCAGTTTGACGGAAAAACAACTAAAGAAACAGTTATTGCAAGCAGAATGGCGGGTTTCAAAAAACCAATCTACGAATATTTAGGATTAAATTTGGTTTCGTATTCGCTTTATGAAAATCAAATAGAAATTCTAGAAAACGCCATGAAAAATCCACTATCTAATTCAGGTAGAAGGTTATATTATTACAGAATTGTTGATACAGTAACAGTTGATAAAAGACAGGTTTATCGCGTTTATTTTCAACCTAAAAAGCTTACAACCAATCGATTACGAGGACTTGTTTATGTTGATACTGAAAATTACGGAATTGCCAAAGCGTTTTTCAGAATTTATGGTGTTGTAAATATTAATGCAACCTTCAATTACACTTATTTGAAAGACCAAAAAATATGGTTTCCTAAAAGAAGAAGTTTCAATGTTGTAAAAGGAAATAATACTAAAGACTTGAATATTCTTGGTGGTACAATAAAGTTTAATTCGAGTTTAGAAGGTATCAATCAAGATGCTTCTGATAGAATTTTTATGAAATTAGAATCGACTCCTTACGATATCGAAATCAATAAAAGCACTATTATTAAGCATCCGCAAATAAAAATTGATGTACCCGAATCTGGAATGTCCAAACCAAAAGAATTCTGGAAAACATTTCAAAAAGACACATTAGATATAAGAAGAATTCAAACTTACACAAGTTTAGACAGTCTATCGGAAGCAGAAAAAATTGAGCATAGATTACTTCTTGGAAGAAAAATAATAAATGGCTATTTTCCAATTAATGTTGTTGATGTTGACTTGCGAAGCATTATAAAATACAACAATTACGAAGGTTTCCGACTTGGTTTAGGCGGCGTAACCAACACTAAATTATCTGATAAATATAAAATTGGTGGATTTGTTGCCTACGGGTTTAAAGATGACAAATTCAAATATGGCATTACGCCTTCTTACTTGATTGACAAGGAAACCAATACTTGGGTAAGTGCTTCCTATTCTGATGATCTAAAAGAAATAGGTCAGATTGATTTTGCTACTGAATCAAAAAGGTTTAAGATTTATGATCCAAGACCTATTAATATTTCTACTTTTTACAATCATAAAACTTTTTCAACTTTTATTGAAAGTAAATATTTTGACAAAACCGAAACTTACTTTAGTTTTTCTAGAAGTGAAATTCAACCACTTTTTGATTATACTTTTAAGCTAAATGATGATTCTTATACCAACTATAATTTATCAACTTTTCAATTTTCTTTGCAATGGAATCCGTTTAGTACTTATATGCAAACGCCAACTGGTAGACTCGAAATTGAAAAAAAATACCCAAAATTATCATTTCAATATACCAAATCAATTTCTTCACTATTAGGTAGTGATTTTGATTTTTCTAAAGTTGATTTTAGAGTTGCTCATGAAATTCCGCACCTTACTGGTCACACAACTTCTTTTATTTTGCAAGGTGGTTTTGCCTTTGGCGAAGTTCCTTTGACCAATTTATATAGCGTTGCACCTAATAATTTGAACAAAGATTCATTACTAAAAAGAATTACTTTTGCTGGTAAAAACAGTTTTGAAACTATGTTTTTTAACGAATTTTTCTCAAGTAGGTATTCATCTTTTCAAGTTCGCCATACTTTTAACAAAATAAGTTTAGCGAATAGAATAAATCCGCTGATTTCAGTTGTGACGAGAATGGCAATTGGTAGTCTTGATTATCCCGAAAGACATATTGGTTTTGCTTATAAAACATTAGAAAAAGGATATATAGAAAGTGGTGTTGAAGCCAACTCAATATACAAAGGACTTGGATTGACTTTTTTCTTTAGATATGGTCCAAATGGTTTGCCAAAATTTGAAGATAATTTGGCTTTGAAAATTTCTTATACTTTGAATTTGGGTTTTTAATTATGCTTAATAATCAATGTTGAGGGAACTTTACTTAACCAAGAATGTTGTGAATCAATAAGATTTTTCCAGCTTTCTAAACCAACCATCATTAAATCTTGCTTAGCAAAAAAGCTTGAATTCATTCCTTTTTCTTCAAGAACAGAGAAGTTGTTTGGATATTTTTTCAGCAATGCATAAACTGAATTTTCCATAACGAAATTATTGATAATTATATTATTGATATCAATTATAGTAACTTTAGAATCGTTATTATTCATCAATTTTTGAGCGTAATCAATCAAAAATATATCATCAGTAGTTAAAATTGGAACAAAAACTTCGTCTACTTTTTTCAAGTTTTTATCTATCAAAATTCCCAATGGATTTTTACTTTTCGAAATAATTAAGCGTGTTCTATCATCAAAAGGCGAATTGGCAAACAAGCCTTCTTTTCCAGTAAATTTGTCCAAAAGCCTATCTGGATTGATGATTCTAGTAGTAAATCCTAGAACTTTACCAAGTAGCGAACCTTCAAAAATTGATTTCCCTAAACCTACTAAAACCAAATCATATTCGCCACGTGAGGCAATATCTGCAATATCAGTTTCAATATCAACAGTAGCTTTAAAAACCGTTGTTATTTCTTGATTCAATACTTTTGATTCTCTTACAATTGGAGCAAAAATATCCTTTTCATATTCATCAAGATTGTAAGCATGCATTTCGTCGCTTAACGATAAATGAAGAACCGTAATGTTGGTGTTTTCTTTTTGATTTCTAACAAAACTATTGGCTAATCTTAGTAATGATTTTCCTTTTTCATTATTTCCAAAAGGAATTAAAATTTTGAATTTGGTAGTAACAACTTCTGTTGGCAAAATCAAATCTTTTGACTTAAATATATAATTAATAATATCCAAAGCTGGACCAGTCATAAATGTTGTTACCAAAGCCATAATAACCATCATGGTGAAAATTTGTGGAGACAAAACACCTAATTCGTAGCCTATGTTTAGCACAACTAATTCCATCAAACCGCGAGTATTCATAAGAGCTCCAATAGTTAAACTATCACGCCAATTTTGACCTATAAATCTTGCTGCCAAAGCACTTCCCAAAAACTTTCCAACAACAGCAACAAGAATAATTCCAGCAGTAACTTTCCACAAATAAGCATCGTTGATTAAGCCTATTTCTGTTCGCAAACCAGTAAAAACAAAGAATAATGGTAGCAATAAAATTACGGCAACGTCTTCAACTTTTTCAATAAAAATATTTCTAAACTTGGTAATGTCTGGCATAATGGCACCCGTCATAAAAGCACCAAACAAGGCATGAATTCCGATAACTTCTGTCATGTAAGATGAAATTATCAATGTCAATAAGAAAATGGCAACAACAGGTTTACTCAAATTTTCGCTTGACGAATATAAATCACCCACTTTTTTCAGGAAAGGTTTTACCAAAAACAACATCAAAACAACATAACCAGCAGCTAGCATAATTATGTATAACGAACTCATAAAACTTCCCGCTTTAACAATAGCAATAACCGCCGCTAGAATACACCAAGCCGTTATATCATCGGCAGCAGCGCAAGTAATTACGATAGTTCCAAGTTTGGTTTTATGAATGCCACGTTCTTGAACTATTCTAGCCAAAACAGGAAATGCAGTAATACTCATTGCAATTCCCATAAATAAACTAAACGATAAAAACTCAACACCAGCAGGCGCAAATTGATGGTAAACAAAATAAGAAAGTCCGATACCAAGCGCAAAAGGAATTACAATACTCGCGTGACTAATAACAACAGCATCATTGGCTTTATTTTTTAGAACTTTTAAATCCAATTCCATTCCAATAACAAACATGAATAGAATTAAACCTATTTGACTTAAAAACTGTAAATTTCCTAATGATTCAACTGGAAAAAGCAAGGCAGAATATTCTGGAAAATACATTCCTACTAAAGATGGACCAAGAAAAATTCCCGCAATAATTTCTCCAATAACGGTTGGTTGTCCAATTTTTCTAAAAATCCAACCGAAAAAGCGTGCAACAATTATAATAGTAATAATTTGTAACAACAATATGGCTAATGGATGTTGCAGATTATGTTTTAAAGAATTTAAAAATTGATTGAACATCGTGTCACTTGAAGTAGGCGTAATAATATTTCTACCAACTTCCAATGCTTTTCCTTTAGAAACAATCCAATACATTAACGCAATGAATCCACCTGTCACACTAAAATAAAAAATGCTGTTCTTAAATTTTGCCATCTTACTAATTCTACTTTTTATAAGCAGTTACAAATATGAGAAAAACTTCATCATTATTTAGCAAATGAATATAAAATTAATATAAAATTGTTATTCTAGATTTTGCCACAAATTTGATTCAAAAGATTTAGTTAAGTTATTTGGTTTTGAGTGGTTTTGATTACCTTTGCACTCCGTTTTAAGTTACTATGAAAAAGTTGTTAGGTATTGGTTTTTGGGAATTGATTGCAAGAATAATTCTTAGAAACAGAATTTTTATTTTAGTTGGAGTTGTCCTAGTGACAATTTTAATGGCATTGCAATGGAAAAATATCCAGTTTACTCAAACAGAAGCCAATCTTATTCCTGCTGATGATAAAGTAAATGTTGATTACAATCATTTTCTGAAAAACTTTGGCGAAGAAGGCAATCTTATTGTTATTGCAACCAAAGACAAACGATTATTTACTCCAAAAGTTTTTGAAAACTGGAGCAAATTGATGGACAAAATTCAATCTGACAAAGAAGTTACACTTGTAATTTCGGTTGATAATTTGCAAAAACTTACCAAAAATGATTCACTTCAAACTTTTGAATTAGCGCCACTTGTTGATGCTAAAAAAGTTCAAAAGGAAAATTATTTAAAAGAAATTAAATCCGAATTATTCAACAAATTGCCTTTTTATGAAGGTTTATTGTTCAATAAAAAATCGGGCGCAGTTCGTTCAGCCATTTATTTAGACAAGAAAATTGTAAATACAAAAGCCCGAAAAGAATATGTTTTACACAAATTTATTCCAGAAATAGAAAAGTTCAATGCCGAAAACAACATGCAACTTCATGTTTCGGGAATGCCTTACATCCGAACTTTAAACGCCAAAACCATTATTGATGAAATTGGCTTGTTTATTGGCGCAGCTTTACTAATCACCTCATTAATCTTCTTCTTTTTCTTCCGATCATTTAGAGCAACATTGATATCATTAATTATTGTGATTATTGGCGTTATGTGGTCTTTTGGAATCATCGGATTATTAGGTTACGAAATTACCGTTTTAACAGCTTTAGTTCCGACTTTGGTAATAGTTATTGGAATTCCGAATTGTATTTTTCTTATAAATAAATACCACCAGGAATATCAAAAACATGCTAATAAAGCCAAAGCACTTCAACGTGTAATTACCAAAACAGGAACAGCAACCTTAATGACCAATCTTACAACTGCTCTTGGTTTTGCTACTTTTATTGCAACAAACAATGTTTTGTTAACCGAGTTTGGTGTTGTAACTTCTATCAATATCATTGCCATTTATATACTTTGTTTACTGGTAATTCCAATATTCTTCAGTTATATTCCTGCTCCTATTCCAAGGCATTTAGGACATTTAGAAAGAGAATATCTAACTTCTTTTATGGATTGGATTGTTCGCACCGTAAAATACAATCGTGTTGGCGTTTACATTACCGCTGTCATTCTTTTAGTTTTTGGAATCATTGGAATTTACGAAATAAAAATCTCGGGAAGCATCATCGAGGACATGCCTAAAAAGACTGCTTTTTTTGATGATATTCGCTTTTTCGAAAAAGAATTTGACGGTGTAATGCCGTTAGAAATAATGATTGATACCAAAAGAAAACAAGGTGTCATGAAATTATCCAACCTTAAAAGAATGGAAGAATTGGAAGAAACCATCATGGAAATTCCAGAACTTTCTAAACCGTTATCCATTGTAAATTTGGTTAAATATTCTAAACAAGCTTACTACAACGGAAATCCAGATTATTACCAATTGCCGACTTCACAAGAGCAATCTTTTATTTTATCGTATGCCAAAAACGGTGCTAAAAACGCCAAAGATAATTTGATGAAAAGTTATGTAGATTCAACTGGTCAATATGCTCGAATCACCACTTTTATTAAAGATGAAAATGGCGAAAAAATGGAAGCAATCGAAGCTAGAATTCGTGAAAAAGCAAATACATTATTTCCAGCTGAACGTTACAATGTTATCATAACTGGAAAAGCTTCTGTTTTTCAAAAAGGAACTAAGTATTTGTTAGACAATCTTTTATCATCATTGCTATTTGCTTTTTTGATAACAGCAGGTTTGGTTGCTATTATGTTCCGTTCTTTCAAAATGGTGTTGGTTTCTATCATTCCAAATTTACTTCCATTGCTAATGACAGCTGGATTAATGGGCTTTTTAGGAATTCCTTTAAAACCTTCAACAATTTTAGTATTCGGAATTGCCTTCGGAATGTCGGTTGATGATACTCTTCGTTTCTTGGCACAATACCGTTTAGAGCTTACAAGAAACAATTGGAAAATCAGAAAATCAGTATTTGCCACTTTCGATGATGCCGGAATTAGTATGTTCTACACTTCAATTGTCTTGTTTTTTGGCTTCTCTGTTTTCATGCTATCAGGTTTCGGCGGAACGGTTGCCTTAGGCGGCTTGGTTGCTTTGACATTGTTTTTCGGAATGTTATCAAACCTAGTTTTGCTTCCATCATTAGTATTAACTTTGAATAAAACACTAGCAAACGAACAAGAACTAAAAGAGCCAACTTTTGATATTTTAGAACATACTGATGAAGAGTTGGACGAATTAGAAAAGAAAAATAATTAATTTATATTTGCATAAGATATCTGATATCTAATATTTAAAATCTAATATTAAAAATGAAACATACAAAAGTTAAAGACTTATTAAGCAGCTCAAAAGCGAATTATGAAGTAAATGCAAAAGGTTGGGTAAGAACTTTTAGAAACAATCAATTTATAGCGTTGAACGATGGTTCGACCATTAATAATATTCAATGTGTAGTTGACTTTGAAAACACACCCGAAGAAACTCTAAAAAGAATTACAACTGGTGCTGCCATTTCGGTAATCGGAGAATTAGTTGAAAGCAAAGGTGCAGGTCAGAAATACGAAATTCAAGTTTCTAAATTAGAAATTTTAGGAGATTCAGATGCTGAGAAATTTCCAATGCAACCAAAGAAACATTCGTTAGAATTTCTTCGTGAAAACGCACATTTAAGAGTTCGAACAAATGCTTTTGGAGCAATTATGCGAGTTCGTTCAGTTTTGGCTCATGCAGTTCATACTTATTTTCAAGAAAAAGGATTTGTATATGTAAACACGCCAATCATAACAGGTTCAGATGCTGAAGGTGCTGGCGAAATGTTTAAAGTTACGGCTTTACCTTTTGACAACACACCAAGAACCGAAGACGGAAAAGTAAATTACAAAGAAGATTTCTTCGGAAAAGAAACCAATCTTACCGTTTCAGGGCAATTAGAAGGTGAAACTTTCGCAATGGCTTTGGGACAAATTTATACTTTCGGACCAACATTTAGAGCTGAAAATTCAAACACTTCGCGTCACTTAGCTGAGTTTTGGATGATTGAACCAGAAGTGGCTTTCAATGATTTGAATGATAATATGGATTTGGCAGAAGATTTTATCCAATATGTTATTAAATATACGATGGATAAATGCCAAGACGATTTGAAATTTTTAGAAGGTCGTTTGTTGGAAGAAGAAAAATCAAAACCACAAGTAGAACGTAGCGAAATGGCTTTGTTAGAGAAATTGAATTTCGTTTTAGAAAACAATTTCAAACGTGTTTCTTATACAGAAGCTATTGATATTTTAAGAGATTCAACTCCAAATAAGAAGAAAAAATTCAATTATATTATCAACGAATGGGGTGCCGATTTACAAAGTGAGCACGAAAGATATTTGGTTGAAAAACACTTCAAATGTCCTGTAATTTTATTTGATTATCCTGCTAATATTAAAGCATTTTATATGCGATTAAACGAAGACGGAAAAACCGTTCGTGCCATGGATATTTTGTTCCCAGGAATTGGAGAAATCGTAGGTGGTTCACAAAGAGAAGAACGCTACGATGTTTTAGTTGAAAAAATGAAAGCATTAGGAATTGACGAAGAAGAACTTTGGTGGTATTTAGACACCAGAAGATTCGGTTCGGCAGTGCACTCAGGTTTCGGATTAGGATTTGAAAGATTAGTGCTTTTTGTAACTGGAATGACCAATATTAGAGACGTAATTCCTTTTCCAAGAACACCTATGAATGCAGAGTTTTAAAAAAGTTTAATGTTGTTTAAAATTGTTTAAAATTGTTTAATCGAAACACATTTAAACTCTTAAACCTTAAACCTTTAAACCATAATAAAAATGTTAAGACAGAACTTACAATTCAAATTATCTCAAAAATTATCACCTCAACAAATTCAGTTGATGAAGTTGATACAATTGCCTACGCAAGCTTTTGAGCAACGTTTATTGGAAGAAATGAATGAAAATCCGGCATTGGAATCGGGCAAAGATGAAGAAGAAGTTTTTGAAAAAGACGAGTTTGATAACAATGACGAATACGATGATTATGAAGGAAGCGACAATATTGACGCCGATGATATCAATATTGACGAATATTTAAGCAACGACGAAACGCCCGATTATAAAACTCAAACTAACAATTATAGTGATGATGACGATGATAGAGAATCGCCATTGTCAGCACCAGTGAGTTTTCATCAAGATTTGATTAATCAGTTGAACACTTTTATTCTAACTGATGACCAGCGTGATATTGCTGAATTTTTAGTTGGAAGTATTGATGACATGGGTTACATCCGCAGAAGTATTCAAGATATTGTTGATGATATGGCTTTTACACAAGGTATTTATACCGATGAAAAAACAGTTAGCAAAGTGCTGCATATCATTCACGAATTAGAACCTTCTGGAGTTGGCGCAAGAGATTTACAAGAATGTCTTTTGTTACAATTAAAGCACAAAACACCAACTGAATATGTCGAATTAGCTATTGATATTATCGAAAATCAGTTTGATGCTTTTACCAAAAAACATTATGATAAATTGCTTCAAAAATATGGTTGTTCGCAAGAACAATTGAAAAAAGCTATTGAAGAAATTGAAAAATTAAACCCAAAACCAGGTGGTTCGTTTACTGGAAACAATAAAATAACTGAAAATATAATTCCCGATTTTGCCATCAGAATTATAGATGACGAACTCGAATTGACCCTTAATGGTCGTAATGCTCCATCGTTGCACGTTTCTAAAGATTATCAGGAAATGATGCAAACCTATAAGAATTCTAAAGACAAATCGCATTCGCAAAAAGACGCAGTTCAATTTATCAAACAAAAATTAGATTCTGCCAAATGGTTTATTGATGCTATCAAACAACGTCAAGAAACGCTTTATGTTACCATGAATGCCATTATGCATTTTCAGCATGATTATTTTTTAGATGGCGAAGAAACCAGTATGAAACCTATGATTCTAAAAGACATTGCCGATATGGTTGGTCTTGATATTTCTACAGTTTCTCGAGTTGCCAATAGTAAATATGTTGACACGCCATACGGAACCAAATTGATAAAAGAATTTTTCTCTGAAGCCATGAAAAATGATCAAGGTGAAGATGTTTCAACGCTAGAAATCAAAAAAATTCTTCAAAATACAATTGAAGAAGAAGATAAAAGCAAACCGCTTCCAGACGATCAATTAGCCGAAATATTGAAAGAGAAAGGTTACCCAATTGCACGAAGAACTATTGCTAAATATCGTGAACAACTCGATATTCCGGTGGCGCGAATGAGAAAGAAAATGTAATTTTAAATTTTTTGAAATCAATCCTTTTGAACTATGAAGTATTTCCCAAAATCATTGGTTTCAAAACTAAAGCTTCGCGAGCAAACTAATTCCTTGCGAAAATTGCCTTTGTCCAATAATTGGGTTGATTTTTCATCAAATGATTACTTAGGATTTGCCAAAGATGAAACTATTTTCAATCAAACACATCAATATTTGATTGATACTAATTTGAAAATTAATGGCGCAACTGGTTCTCGTCTTCTTACCGGAAATCACGGTATTTATCAAGAAACGGAAGCCTTTATCGCTCAATTTCACCAAGCAGAAAGTGCCTTAATTTTCAATTCTGGTTATGATGCTAATGTTGGTTTTTTTAGCGCTGTTCCACAACGAAATGATCTGATTTTGTTTGATGAATACGTTCACGCTTCCATTCGCGATGGCATCAAAATGAGTTTTGCTAAATCATACAAATTTGAGCATAACGACTTGAATGATTTAGAAATACTTATTCAAAAAAACAAATCAGCCGAAAATGAAATTTACATAGTAACCGAAAGCGTTTTCTCTATGGATGGTGATTCGCCCGATATTGAAAAACTGGTTGCTATTTCCCAAAAAAACAACTGTTTATTAGTAATTGATGAAGCACATGCACTCGGAGTTTTCGGCAAAAATGGTTGCGGATTAATTCAGGAATCGGGTTTTCAAAATGAGATTTTTGCCCGAATTATGACTTTCGGAAAAGGAATAGGTTGTCATGGCGCAGCAGTTTTAGGAAGCGAAGAATTAAAAAAATATTTAATCAATTTTGCCAAAAGTTTTATTTACACTACTGGACTTTCGCCACATTCAGTCGCCACTATTTTTGTCGCATACCAACAATTGGAAAAAGAGGCTGAAACCATCCAAAAATTGCGTGAAAATATTGTTTTTTTCAATCAACAGAAAACATTACTCAATCTAAAACCTCTTTTTGTTAGAAATAAATCGGCAATTCAATCGGCAATTATTCCAGGAAATGAAAAGGTGAAAACCATTGCCAATCATTTGCAGCAAAATGGTTTTGATGTAAAAGCCATTCTATCGCCAACCGTTCCTGAAGGTCAAGAGCGATTGCGTTTTTGTATTCACAGTTATAATTCTGAACAAGAAATTCAACGTGTTTTAGAACTGCTTTCGGAAGTTATACATGCATAATTTCGTCTTCTACCAATAACTCTTCTCTTCTTAAACGCAAGAAAACTTGTGCCACTGCAATAACATCTTTTTCGCAATAGGTCACAATTCTGTCAATGTCTTTTTCAACATAGTAAACATGACCTACTTGACTGCCATCGATATCGCCTTTTGATGATGGAATTCCTAGAATTTTGGTTAGTAATTTTAATGAAGTAAAGTGTTTATAATCGCCAAATTTCCATAATTCTAATGTGTCGAGATGTGGAATTTCCCATGGTTTTTTGCCAAAAAGATTCAACTTATTCGGAATTGCAATTTGGTTGATAATCATTCTTCGCGCTATAAACGGAATGTCAAATTCCTTGGCGTTATGACCACACATAACGTGTTGCGTAAGATTGAAATGATTGTTGAGCAGATTATTAAAATCTAACAAAATTTTCTTTTCATCACCAAAAAAAGACGTAACTCTAAAGTTTCTAATATCAACTTTGGTCACAAAATACCCAACTGAAATACAGACAATTTTTCCAAATTCTGCCCAAATTCCAGCTCTATCATAAAATGCTTCTGGCGAATAATCATCTTTGCGTTGGTATTGCGTTTTGGTTTCCCACAAAAGCTTCATTTCATCATCTAACTGATTGAAATTTTCTTCTAGCGGAACGGTTTCAATGTCTAAAAATAGAATGTTGTCTAAGCGGATTTTCTCTATCATAAGCTAACACAAATTACATGAGATTACTTGAAAGCAAAATCATAATTAGTTTTACGAATTTAAGAATAATATTGGAATTTGAAATTAAAAATATAAGAATTTTAAAACAAACTTTGTTGATTCGATGGATTTTCATGTTCGAGCAGCCATTTTTTGCGCCACAAACCGCCAGCATATCCGGTTAAAGAACCATCTGAACCAATGACACGATGACACGGAACTACTATCCAAATTGGGTTTTTGCCATTGGCTGATGCTACAGCTCTAATCGCTTTTACATCGCCAAGTTTCTTTGACAAATCCATGTAAGACATCGTTTTCCCGTAAGGAATTTGAGCTAACTCTTGCCAAACTTTTTGCTGAAAATCTGTTCCTTTCGGATTTAACTTGAAAGTGAAATCTTTTCTTTTTCCTAAAAAATAATCGTGTAATTGTGTAACTGCTTCTTGCAATACTTTGGGAACTTTTGAAGTAATTTTTTCTTCTGTATTGATTGAAATTACTGAAATACCATCTTCGTCGCCTTCTATTTTTGCGATTCCTAACGGTGTTTTTATAAAGGCAGTTTCTATCATAAATTCAAAAGTAATCAATTTGTTTAGTACTAAAAATAAAAATCCTAACCATTTCTGATTAGGATTTTGCAAGTAAACCAAAATGAGGTTTGAGTTATTCTTTAACAACCATATAAACATCAGTGTAAATTTTATCTGATTTACTATCATAGGTTTCGATTATCAAATTACCTAGTGTGTCAAAATAGGCTATTGATGTTTCGTCATTTGCTCTATAAACAAAACTATTAGTTGATGTTCGTCTAAGTAATGCTGGTTTGTTATTTCCGTAACTTATTACATAACCAGAAGCATCAAGTTCCACTTTATATTTATTTCCGTTTGATACATAATAAGACGAACGGTCAACGTCGACTGTTCTGGTTGTTCCGTCGGGATTGGTTATTTTCGTTGTGGAAACCGTGTTTACAGGCGAATCTTTCATTTCGATATTCAGCGTATTTGGTTTTTCTTCTTTCAACTCAATATTTTGTGATTCACTGGTTACTTCTTTTTTTACTGTTTTGTGTATACCATCCGAATCTTTCTTGGTATTGGTTGTAGTAGTGGTTTCCGTTTTTTTGTTAGTGTTTTGTGCTTGAATACTAAATGTAAATAGTAGAGCAATAATTGCGAAAGTTATCGTTTTCATAATGTAGTGTTTTTAATTATTAATACACTACAAATTTAGAAGCCTAAACTATTAGAATTATTTTTATTAGTTATATAATTCACGGGGAAACCTGAAGTTGAAATTATAAATAGTAATTTTGAAAAAACAAAAACTAGAATGTTTCATACCCTTAAAAGTAGCTTTTTCTTGGTGCTGATTTGCTGTTGTCAATTTTCATTGGCGCAAGAGAATCCTGCAGTTAAAGATACGTCCAAAATGTATAGAAACATTGAGAATTATTCTAAGAAAAGTAAGTTTACTAAGTACATTCACAAGTTGATTTTTGAACCTGTTGCAAAACAGAAAGTCAAAAAAAATACTTTTCAAAAAAAGATGAAGAAAGATTTGTCTGCTTATGAATGCAAAATAATTAGAAAGATACGAATTGTAACACTTGATCCTTTTGGTTATTCGCCAGTTGATAGCACTATGGTGCCAAATCGATTTGTGTATAAAGCTAGTAATTCTCTGCATGCTAAATCCAAAAAGTTTGCGATAAGAAATCTTCTTTTGATTAAAAGAAACACACCTTTTGATTCATTAATGGTTAAAGAATCGGAGCGTTTGATTAGAAGTCAGCGGTTTGTTAGAAGTGTTGCCATAACTTCTGAAGTAGTTTCTCAGGATTCGGTGGATGTTACTATTCGGGTTTTGGATGCATGGAGTTTGTTGCCCGACGTAAAAGGTTCTGTTACTAAAACAACTTTTTATTTGAAAGATCGAAACTTTTTTGGAACTGGTCATGAATTTGCCAATTCCTATTCGGAGAGTTTGACTACTAGCCAGTTTGGTTATAGCACGAGTTATACGGTTCCTAATATCATGAATACTTTTATTAGGACTAATGTTCGGTACGAAATTGGTTTTGATAATGATTATTCGAAGAGTTTTTCAACCGAAAGACCTTTCTTTTCTCCTTATGCTCGATGGGCAGCTGGTGCATTTGTTGGTCAGAATTTTGAAAAACCTATTTATCTTGATGCCAATCAGAATCAGGTGATTGAAAGAATTAAGTATGATTCTCAAGATTTTTGGGCAGGTCGTTCTTTTCAGATTTTTAAGGGTAATTCTGAGTTTAATAGGGCGACTAACTTTATTATGACGGCTCGTTATTTTGATAGAAAATATACTCAGAAACCTATTTCGGTTGTTGATAGTTTAGGGATTTATTCGAGGGAGCATTTGTATTTGTTTGGCTTTGGGATTTCTTCTAGAAAGTATGTTCAGGATACTAAAATCTTTAATTTTAATATTACCGAAGACGTTGCGACTGGCTTTGTATATAATGTAACAACGGGTTATCAGAAAAAGAATAGTTTGTTTCGTTTTTATGCAGGCGGAAGGGTTTCTATTGGTGATTATTTTAAGTTTGGTTATTTGAGTGGCAATGTAGAATATGGCACTTTTTTGAAGGAAGGCAAAACGGTGCAAAGTACTATTACTTTTAAGTCGATTTATTTTACCAACTTGATTGAGACTGGCAAATGGAGTTTTAGGCAATTTATAAAACCTCAACTTACACTAGGAAATAACCGACTTGAGTCCAACTCGGATAGGTTGTCGCTTAATGAACCTAATGGTATTCAAGGGTTTAACAGTGAGACGCTTTTGGGTACTAAGAAATTGTTGGTTACTTTTCAAACGCAGGGTTATTCTCCTTGGGAGCTTTTGGGTTTTCGGTTGAATCCTTTTTTTAGTTACTCGATGGGAATGTTGGGGCAACGCGATACGGGTTTTAAAGGAAGCAAGGTTTACTCGCAATTAGGATTGGGAATTATTGTAAGTAATGACTATTTGGTTTTTAACTCGTTTCAGTTTTCGTTTTCCTTCTACCCTACTATTCCTGGTGCTGGAGATTCTATTTTGAAAACTAATTCGTTTCAAACTTCTGATTTTGGGTTGCAGAATTTTGAGATTGCTAAACCTGTTTTGGTGGAGTATCAGTAGGAAAATTCGAAACTTTCATTTCGGATTTGTTGTTTTATGGGTTGTAGTAGTTGTTTATTTTGGAGAAATGAATTTTTTGAAGACAAATTTTAAAACAGTAGCCACCACTTTTTTGATAGGTTGTTGAAAGGTTGAGAGGACTGGGTTTTTGGACAATAGAAAAGAGGTCATGTTGACGGCTCCGCTTACCAAATCGGTTTTTACTTGTGGCGATGTGGTCATGTCGTGTAGTGTCGCTTTTAGGAAATTAAGTGGTCGTACACTTTCGTAGGTTAGTTTAAGTTGTTCTTTGAGCACGATTAGTTCTTGTGCTTGTTGGTGTTGTAAGGCAATGATTTTTTGCATCAATACGCCTCTTTCATCGGGTGTTTTCATCATTATTTCTTTACTAATCGGTTAATAATGAAATTACTGATTGGTTTTTTTATCCATTCGTATCTGAATATATATAGCAATAAGGCTATGGCTAAATATAGTAGGGCTATGATGAAAAATCCGTAGTAGGTATGCCCTATTAGTTCGCCTAACCATAACGAAAGTCCAATGTTTACTAATAATGAGAATAGTACAATGACGAGTGAAATGATGACCTTGACGGCTAATGAGGAAAAGATATCGGCTGATTTATAAACGGCGTTGTATTTGCAAAGTTCAAAAGTAGTTTTACTATAATCTTCTGCTTTTTCAATCAATTTTTCTATTGTAGTAGCATTTTCCATATCTTGATTTATAAATTTAGTATTGAAAAAAAACCTGCTTATTTAGTCAAAAATAAACAGGTTTCACTTTTGAAATTACTTGTTTTCTGAAATCATTTCTTTGGTTTCTTCTACAACACTTTTGTATTTGTCTGCCACTTCTTGATACAAGTCTTCAAATTTTTCTTTTAGATCATCTGCATAATCTTTTCCTTTGTTCATAATTCTTTTTCTTGTTTTACAACCTTTGGCTGGTGCAAACAAAATTCCTGCAATAGCTCCTGCGGCAACACCGCCTAATACGCCTAATAATACTTTACTTGTGTTCATGATATGATATTTAAACTGTTTTTATACTTTTTTTCCTTGAATTAATCGTAACAAAATGGCAATAACGGCTATTACCAAAAGAATGTGAATGATTGAACTTGCGCCGTAAGCAAAAAATCCGATTGCCCATAAAACGACTAAAATAACTGCGATTGTGTAGAGTAGATTTCCCATGATTTTTTTAGTTTAAAGCGATTCCTAAATAAAGATTAATAACACTGTTTTTTCCATCGGGAAAGGTAAATTCTGTTCCGTTGAATTGTCTTTGTTTTCCAACGGTAGTCATACCATAACTGTAACGTACACCAACACTTAGTTTGTCGGCATCCATACCAAGTCCAACGGCTAATCCGGCATCAATTTTATTGAAATCGTCATTGTTTATATTGTTTTCAAAATCAAAAGCGTTTGCATTGGAATCGTTTTTTACTTTTCCGTTGATTAAAAATCCTAAATAAGGTCCTGCATGAAGGTTGAAATTGTTAGTTAGATTGATAACAACCAAAACAGGCACTTCTATATAGTTTAGATTGAATTTTGCTGTTCCGCTGACAAATGCATTGTTGTAAACCAACTCTGAACCTTTGGTTGTATAATAAACTTCTGGTTGAACGGCAATGAAACTGGTAATTGGTAATTTGGCAAAAAGTCCTGCGTTGAAACCTATTAGTACATTTTTGTCATCAACAGTATCTGCGTATAGATTGGAAAAATTAACGCCACCTTTAGCGCCAATTTTAAATTTGCTATCTTGAGCATTGACATGTTGTAGTGTGCTTATAAGAAACACAAATGTGATTATTAGTTTAGCGTTTTTCATTTTATTTGGTTATTAATTGTAATTGAATTATTACTGTACAAAGTTGACTCTAAACCAAGTATAAAGTGTTACATAACTATTTGAAAATGTTATAATTTTCATACTTTTTATAAAAAGAAAAGCATGAAAAAAGCGAGACGTGAATCTCGCTTTTTGGCTATTTTTTATTGTTTACTGTCAAATCTTTTAAGGCACTTCCTAACTCAGTCATGTCGGAACTAAATTCTCGCTTGAATGACGCCCAATCGGTTTGATTGTTTTCATAATCTTCGATTTTTGTTCTCAACGATTTGTTTCTTTTTTCTAAATCATCGATGCTTTTTTCATAAGCAGAATCGAAAGTTGTTCCTGTTTTTTTAACTGCTTTTTTGAGTTCTACTATTCGAGCTTCGTTAGCGGCAATTGTTGTATTGGCTTCGGCTTTGTAATTTTGCCATTCGGCATCATTGGCTTTTGTCAATTGATCGTCGATAACTTCTTGTTCGGTATCTTTTAAATCTTCTTGTGCAATGGCAACATCTTCTTGAGCATCGGCTTCTTTGTCGGCATTAGATTTACAACTTGTAGTAAGTGATGCAGTAAAAATGGTCGCTAACGCAATTATTAAAATGGATTTTTTCATAATTTGTTATTTATTAAAGTTCCTGGATTATTTTGTGTAATTCTTCTTTGGTTTTGCCCAATTTTATTTGAAGCTTACCAAGCATTTCGTCTTTTTTGCCTTCTATAAAAAGCAAATCATTGTCGGTTAATTTTGCAAATTTTTGTTTTAGTTTCCCTTTTTGTTCGTCCCAATTTCCTTTTACTTCTGTAGTGTTCATAGCTTTTATATTTAAGTTTCTTTATTTGTCAAAGTTGCAATGATTAGGTGAAAGATGTTTTATACAATTGCTTTTTAGATTTGCATTATTCATAGGTTTAGGATTTGGAATGCGTTTTTTTTTTGGAACACAGATTGGAAAAATTGGAGAAATCTTTATAATTTTTTTTAGGGTTGGATTGACTATCTATAAAAAAAGCATCAATTAATTAATCGATGCTTTTAAAGAATAATGATCTAACCAAAAAAAATCGTTATGCTACTGCATTATGTTTTTTCTTGTTTTTCTTTTCAATTTTTTTTGCCAAAACTGTTTGATTTTTTGCTTTGTCATTGCAGCCACAAGCCATTGTGCTGTTTCCTGCCGAATATTGTTTTGCTGCTTCGTGATGATGCATGGCTGCTGCTTCGTGATGCATTGCTGCTTTTTTGTGATTGTCAACTATTTTTTGACTTTCAACTTTTGCATCTTTTACTTTTTTTACTTTTACTTCAGTTGTCATTTTATATTTATATTAAGTGTTTTGAATGAATTTTCAAAACTATACAAATCTCCAACATTAGTTTTAAACAATTGTTATACAACTATTTATATAAGTTTCAATATTCATATATTTATATTAATGTCTGCCTTTTCCGTTGCCTTTATTGTTACCTTTATGTTTACCATTATCGCTTTTTACTTCTCTTTTTTGAGATTTTTGCCAATTATTGTTGCTTTTATAATATTTTGCTCTATTGCTTCTATAATTTGCATAAGGTTTATGACCATGATAATCATTTATAACAATAATATGACCTGTGTTTAGATTGTAGCTTCTGTAGTGACTAGGCAACGATTTTGCTCTAATCCAAACTCCATTGTTTAGGTAAATAAATTGCGATTGACGAATGTCATAATATGAATCGATATCTGGTAGATAGTAATATTCTTGGGTTGTAATGGCTGGTCCCCAAACGGGTGGCGTTCCTATATTTACATTGACAGAAACTTGCGCATTTGAGAAACTGAACACTAAGAGAAGTGTTGCTAGTGTAAATTTTTTCATTTTATAGAATTTTAGTTATTAAAGCAATGCTTTTAAACAGATTGTTGCTAAATTTCATTTTCTTTTTGGTTTTCTTCTATGATTTTTTCGATTTCTTCTTCTATAATTTCTTCTGCATATACTTTGGCCATTTTTATTATTTCGCTTTCAGATTTTTTACTGGTATTTAAAACCGAATTGCTTGCTTCTTGGTTGCTAGAAACTAATTCGTTCAGCTTTGAATGAATCAATGCTGAATATTTATTGAAAGATTTTTGAATGATAAATAAACTAAGAAAAGTGGTGCCGAATATGATATCGCCTATGTTTTGATGTGTGTCGTTTGAAGTAAAAAGATTGGTTGCCCACCAATAGATAACCAAACAAAAAGCAAGTATAAACGTAATTGAATTGCCTAAAACTTTGGTAACAATAGTAGTTAGGATTTCAAATGCTATCTCAATATTACAATACATCTTATTCATTTTCTACTTGTTTTTAATGAGACAACTGTGATTTGGTGCGTATTTTAGCAATAAATCATAAAGTGAATTATAGTATTCTTGCAAAACTGCAGTATCTATATCTGGATGTTTTTCGGTGGGAATTGTCACCGGCATTTCGTTTAAAAACTTTAGTAATTCTGGAAATTCTGATCTGATTACCATTGTAAGTTTTAAAATCTCAGCATTCAAATTGTCTTGTGTTGTCATGGTTGAATTTTTTAAATAAAAAAAGAACTTTACTTCGTTTGAAAGTCATTTACCAAGATTTCATTTCATTGTTTTTTCATTACAATCAATTAGTCTATGCAAATTCGTTTTAGCTGATAAAGTTCTTTTTAAGATAATTTTGAAACTAAGAAAATGACCTTTTATAGTATTCAAATGTAGTCTGTTTGCACTGGTTTGGTGTTATACAATTATGGTTAAAACTTATACTATTGCTAGTTTATTTTTTTAATTTTTCTAATTGTTTTTTTAGCTTCTCTTCCTTTTTTAGCTTTTTTTCTTCTGCTTTTTTTAGTTTTTCTTCAGCTCGTTTCTTTTTATTGAAATAACCTTTTAACAGAAAATTATTTTGCGCTGCTTTTATAGTTTCGTTTAATGATTCGGTCGAGGTTTGTAAATTGGTTATAGTTGTGTCGACCGATTTTCCGAGTTGCTCATCGCCTACTAGTTTAGACAAAACGCCATTTTTGTTATTCATTTTTTTTGAAAAAGTAGAAAATTCATCTGAACTTGATTCAAGATTGGTTAGTGTTTTGGCAATAGAATTAGCAAATTTTTCATCGGTCATCAATTTGGATAATGCGCCTTTGTTGCTATTCATTTTATAGCTGAATTCGGCTAGTTGTTGCGTTATAATTCCGGCATAATCCATACTGGTTTTTAGACTTTTCATAATGTCTTCCATTTCTATTGCTTTGCTAGAAGCTATAAAATCATTTTCTTTTACCATAGGATTTGTTGGTGTTCCTGGCGAAATGGTTAGCACTTTGTCGCCCATTAATCCGTCGGTTCCAATACTGGTTACGGCGTCGGTTTTTATGAATTTTTGTATTTCGTCTTTGATAATAAAATCGACTACGACAACTGTATCTGAAACAAAAGAAATAGACTTGATTGTACCCACATTTATTCCAGAAAATCGAACGATATTACCAACTTTTAGTCCGCTAACATTAGTGAAATTTGATTTTAAATGAATAGTTGAACCAAATAAATTTCGAGTGGCACCAACAAAATAAATTGTTGCCAGAAAAATTGTAATTCCGATGATTACAAACATTCCTAATTTCCATATATAACTTGAAGTTTTATTCATAGTCTTGATTTTTTAAATAAAAAAGGATTTTACCCATTCATCTTTACTGTTTTCGAGTTCGGCATAAGTTCCTTCACAGTTTATTACTCCGTCTTTTAAAATCATGATTCGGTTTCCTGTTCGTTTGGCACATGCTAAATCGTGTGTGATAATAATAGAAGTTGTCTTGTATTTTTCTTGAACGGTCAAAATTAATTCGCTTATTTCTCTTGAAGTTATTGTGTCTAAACCTGTTGTTGGTTCGTCATACAAAATGATTTCGGGTTTGATGATTAATGTTCTTGCCAAACCAATTCTTTTTCGCATTCCGCCAGAAAGTTCAGAAGGCATAAGGTCAATAGCTTCTTTAAGTCCAACATTGTCGAGGGTTTCGATAATTTGTTTTTCGACTTCTTCTTTGGTTAAATCTTTGACATGATGCATCAGTGTAAAAGCCAGATTATTTCTAACCGACATAGAATCGTATAAAGCACCATTTTGGAATAAAAAACCAATTCGAGATCTGATTTTATTAAGTTCTGTATTATTTAATTTGGTTACATCTGTTCCAAAAACGTTTATTTCGCCTTTATCAGCAATTATTAATCCAACCAAACATTTTATAGCCACCGATTTTCCCGAACCTGAACGCCCTAAAATGACCAAATCTTCACCTTTATTAACAGAAAGATTTATACCATTAAGCACTTTATTACTACCAAATGATTTGTAGAGATTTTTAATTTCGATTATGGGAATGGCTTTTTTCATACTTTTTTAAAAGAAAAAATCCGTGATTTGAACTGCCAACATATCTATAATAAAAATAGAAAGTGAAGCCGTAACAACTGCCGAATTGGCTGCCAAACCAACACTTGCTGTTCCGTTGGAAGCCGTGAAACCTTTGTAACAACCGATTAATCCAATAAAAAATCCGAAGAAAAAAGTTTTTACTGTGGCTGGAAGAATGTCTAAAAATTCAAGATGCTCAAAAACACCTGTGAAATATCTGTAAAGGCTCATTGTTCCGTGGACATTGTAACCAATATATCCACCAAAAATCCCAACTAAATCGGCATAAAAAACCAATATTGGAACCATTAATGTTGTGGCCAAAATTCGGGTTACAACCAAATATTTATAGGGATTTATTGCCGAAACTTCCATTGCGTCAATTTGTTCCGTAACTTTCATTGAACCTAATTCGGCCCCAATTCCAGAAGCTATTTTTCCGGCACAAATCAAAGCGGTAATTACTGGTGCAATTTCTCTAATCAAAGAAAGTGAAACCATGCTTGGTAACCAAGATTCGGCTCCAAACTTGGTCATGGTTGGTCGCGATTGGATAGTAAGCACTAATCCCATAATGAAACCTGTAATGGTGACAAGCGGTAATGATTTATAACCAACGGCAAAACATTGTCTTACAAATTCATTAAACTGAAATGGTGGCAAGAATAGTTCTTTGAAAAAACGTGCCGTGAACAAAGAAAAATTGCCCGCATCTGTGAAAAAACTTTTTAATGATGTTATCAAAATAATGGTTTTTTGGAAATTAATTTTGATGTAAAAACAAAGCCTTTAGGTTAGTACCAAAAATAAATTCTTGGTGAATGGTTTCTTCTCTTGACCTTGAAAAGGCATTGTTATTTGTTGCTTTTAATCCATTTTATAAATTCTTCTATGAATATTTTGGCTAATTCGTCTGTTTTCTTTTTGTTGGTTGGAACGCCAAAATCATCAAACATGTCTTGTACTTTTGATATAGAAAAATTTGCTAGATCAACCAAAGCTCCAATTTTTTTGAAAACAAATTCTAAATGTGTTAATGCTTGCAATCCGCCAAATTCTCCAGAAGAAACAGTCGAAAAAGCAATGGTTTTACCTTGCCATTCTTCGTACAAAAGATCAATTACATTTTTTAAACTTGCTGGAATGCTTCCGTTATATTCGGGTGAAACGATGATAATTCCGTCGGATGCTATTATTTTATTTTTGAATTCAAGTGCTTCTAAACTTGGTTTGTTTTGAAACTTCAAACGTTCCTCAAAAATGGGAAAATCAAACTGTTTCAGGTCGATAATCTCAACTTTTGCTAATTTGTTATCATTTATATATTTTTCAAGATAAAGCGCCACATTGTGACTTTTTCTATCAGTTCTTATACTTGATGAAATAATTGAAATTTGATACATCTTGCTTGAATTTAAGTGATTAATTATTGATTGTCTTCTTCTAAATCGTTGTGGTCATCGCCACCAATACTATAGAAATTATTTTCTTCGTCTTCGTTGCCATTGTTTTCTTGTTCATCATCGAGTTCGGCACCTGGAATATCTAAATCGTTTCCTGATTTGTCTTGATTGAAATCTTTTTCGTTTGGTTTTTCAACCTTTTCAATTTTGATGATTTCTTTCTTTTTTGAAACATCTTCAGGATCAATATCGGCTTCTTTTTTTAGCTTGTTATAAATATCTTCGTTTGCCGGATAATTGGAATAATCTTTTGTTTTTTTCATCTGATTGTTTTTTTAGAAAGAAATTACATGTTGAATTCCAGTCTTTTAAAATAGTCTCTAACGAACTTATGTTGTTCTGTGTCAGACATTTTATCGGCACTTTTAAATTCAATTTTGATGTTATCATAACTGTGATTTTCTCTTATCAGATTGAACAATTCAACTTTGGCATCCGTTGGTCCGAAAAGAAGCACTTCATCAAATTTTTTGATTTCGGCAGCAATATTTTTGTAAAAAGTAGCGTGTTTATGTTGCTCTTTATTATGCATTTCGCTTTCGCTGCGTTGCAAAGTTTCTTCCTTATCTTGAAAAGTAAAGTCGGAAGTTATGATTTGCGTTTCTTTAGCTTCAGAAGAAAATTCTATTAAATGTGCAGTAGCATGATCCATCCAAATGCCTATTTTTTTTACAGTTTTCATTTGTTTTTTGCTTTGGTAATATTTTTTTTCATTGTGTGAAATTCTTCCAGATTTATTTCGCCAGAAGCGTATCTTTTTTTCAAAATTTCTGCAGAAGATTCTCGTTTGCTTCTTTGATACGGAATATCATAAGGCACGGCAAATATCCAAACCAACATAATTATCCATAATATCCACCAAATAACATTCATTCCCCAATAATAATTTTCGTAGTACATAATTTTGTTTTTTTAATTATTTTTTTAGCTCAAATATCTTCTTACTATCCAGGCGATTGTTTCGTGCTGTTGCAAAATTTTGGTAAGCATATCAGCAGTTCCAGCATCATGATTTTCTTCAGAAGAAATATCAATGTCCATTCTTAATTGCGCAATAAGTGTTTCGTGATCGGCATTCAACTCGCTCAACATTGCTCCTTGTGTTGGATAATGATCAGGCGTTTCTTTGATTCTTGATAGTTTCATAAACTCGGTCATTGTGCCAATAGTTCTGCCACCAAGTTTGTTAATACGTTCGGCTACTTCATCAATAATTTCTTCTAATTCGGTATATTGATTTTGAAAAAGTTTGTGTAATTCCATGAAGCTTTCACCGGTAACATTCCAATGAAATTTTCTTGTTTTGACATATAAAGTCATTTCATCTGATAAAATAACAGACAATAAACTGATACTTTTTTCTAAATGCGCTTCAGTAATTCCTATTTTTGGGATCATGATTTTTTTATTTTAAATAAATTTTAATATTGTAAAGTTCTCATTATTAACACTAAAAACGTTATATAATTTTGCATCAGAGTTTCAATATTCCTAGTTTTTTTGAATTTGTATCTTTTATGATTACCTAAATTTCAAAAGTTGAAATCCAACAAAAACTACAACACCTATATAAAAAACTTCCACAATAAAAATTGCAACAAGTTCTTTGAACCCAAAAAAACGTTGGATGATGGCTGCTGGATAATAAATAATTTTTGAAATTATAGTTTGTATTCTTGCCAAAGTGTTTTTGTTTTTTGGAACAAAACTTTTGGCACCTTTTCTGTAAGCATCTATTGCTATTACTATATCGTCATCTGATGAAAGTATAATAACTTCGGTATTTGGATTTATTGCTTTTATTTTTTGCAAAATCAAATCGCCTTGTTCTCCATTTAAATCATAATCTAAAATCACAATTGATGTGTCAGATTTAACAGATTTTAAAAGATCATCACCATTAGTAAAAGTTGAAATCGATAAAGAATTTGGAAATTTTGTTTCCAAAAAAGCAACAATTCTAGCAGAAGATTGTGGATTGTCTTCTAAAAGCAATAGATTTTGAATATTTGTTTCCATTTTGTTTTTTTTATAATGAATCATTATCGCCAAACTCGTTTAGTTTTTTTCTAATCGCTTTTGGTTTTACCGTTTTTGATTTTTCTTTTTTAGCATCGCTTTTCTTAGTTGCGATTACATGAATTTTTTTTATTGCCATGATTTTAGAAAATTAAGCCATTTGTTTTTTGTGTGTTTTCATAGAAACATAAAGTTTTTTAACCTCTTCATTGGTTGCCATATTCAATTGTTTTTGAATTGTCAATCGTGCCATTAGATAACTTACTGTTGATTCAGCACCTTGATTTAGATTGATATAATCTTCTTCTAAACCATCATAACAACCACCAGTACAAGGATTGTAAATAATCTGATTAAGGTGATTGTCACCCATAAACCAATTGAAAGCATTTCTCATTTTTTGTAAATAATCATCATCACCAAATATTTGGTAAAACTTACTCAACGCAATTATTGTGTAGGCAATATCTATAGGTTGTTCTCCACCTATTTTTTCTTTAAAAACTTCATTATTATGAAGCCAACCTTTGTTAGAAATCACTTTTATACTATTGTCTTTGAAGGTTTTTGACAGTAAAAAATGAAAGCTAGTTTGGGCAATTTTTTTATACACAATTTCTCCCGATGACAAATAAGCGCACAATAAAGCTTCTGGCAAACAGCTGTTAGCGTAAGTCAAATAACTCTCAAACCATTCCCATTTTTCATCGGCTTCGTGACGGTACATTTGCACTAATTTATCAGCGAAATGCTTAATAAGTGAAATTTTAGCAAATGAATTTTGATTCAAATTACTTAGGTAAACACCTTTTATAATAAACGCCATTGCTCGTGTGGAATGAATAGTCAAAACATTTGAAATAGCTTTGTTCATTGTTTTTTCAGCATTTTTCACCAATTCATCAGGCAATAGATGACTGATTGACAAAAGATATCCTAACGCCCAAATTGCTCTTCCGTTGGAATCTTCAAGATTTTCATCATTTTGGTTTGTGAAATTTTTATTGATATCAACATAGTTCAAAAAGTTACCTTCTTTTTGCAAACAATACTTGATGAAATTAAAGTACAATTCAATATAGTACAAGTCGTTTTTATCATTTGAAAGTTCGTAATGTTGACACATAGCCACCATTGCTCTTGCATTATCATCTAGCGTATATCCAGAAAAAAAATCAGGTTGGTTAACAATAGAAAATTGGATAATCCCAAAATCTGTTGTCATTTTTTTAAGATGATTCAAGTTTACTATAGGGATTTTATACTCTAATGAAATTGGTTTTTTGGTTACTTTTTCAAATAACAATGCGTGTGAAATAGCGGCATTTTCCCAAGCATTTGGAGCCATTTTATGCAATCCATTTAGTCCAATATTTTCTCTTAATTTATCATCATTCAAAAGTCGAATTACTTCTTTTGACAATTGTGCAGGATTTTCAAAATCAATTATGATTCCTGTTCCGTTTTTTAGCACTTCACTAGCATGCGGAATTGGTGTTGAAATAATGGGGCAACCACAACTTATAGCATACGAAAAAGTTCCAGAAACGGCTTGATTTCTATCGTTAGAAGTAAATAAATACACGTCTGTGAGCTGCAAATATTCAAGCAAAACTGGTAATGACAAATACTGATTTATAAACAAAACATTGTTTTGAATTTGTAATGTCTTGATTTTTTCAGTTAGAAATTCCCGGTATTTTTCACCTTCATTTTTCACAACAGATGGATGTGTTTTTCCAATAATTAGAAACAAAACATCGGATTGATTTTTTATAATTGAAGGCAGCGCATCTAAAGTAGTTTCGATGTTTTTTCCAGAACTTAATAATCCAAAAGTTGAAAGGATTTTTCTTCCTTCAAAACCATATTTTTCTTTTAATTTTTCTTTATCAAGATGTTCAACGAGATGTGTTCCGTGCGGAATTATTGAAATTTTATCAATTGGAATAGCATACTCATCAACTAAAATTTTAGCAGATGCTTTTGTCATTACAATAATAGCATCAACCACAGCATTTATTTCTTCAATTTGTAGTTTTAATTTTTTGTCAGGATTGGGTAAAACAGTATGAAAAACGATAATTCTTGGCTTATTAATAACGGCTAAAAAAGCAATAAAATCGGATTCGTTATTTCTGAATAAACCAAACTCATGTTGCACCAAAACAAGTTGAAGATTGTCATTTTGATTACATTTTTCAGCTAATTTTATATATGATTTTTGATTGTCTGTTGTTAAAACGGCATAAATATCTTCGGCATAATTGTGATTTTCGTTTTCAATTTCGAGTGCTACAATTTTTAGTGCAAATGATTTTTTGAATTTATTATTCAATGCAAAAATCAAATCTTGAGAATAGGTTGCAATACCGCATTCTCTCGGAGGAAAAGTAGTAAGAAATAGGATTTCGGGAAGTATTTCTTCTTTTTTTTGCAAGTTTAAAGTGTTTATAAAACTGTTGCTATGGCTGTTTAGTTGGGCTGTGTTTCTCATATTAAATTTTGTTAGCTAGTAATTCGTTTACTAATTCAGATAAAGACATTGATGCACACGCAATTCGCTCATCGGCTGCACCATAATAGATGTATAACATATCGTCAAAAACTACTGCTCCTGTTGGGAAACACACGTTGTTGACTTCGCCTTTTAATTCCCATACATATTCGGGTTTGAATAATGCATAAGGTAATCGGGCAATTTCTTTTTGCGGATTTTCTAAATCTAAAAGTGCGGCACAAGCTGAATAAACGTATCCTTTGAGGCTATCTTTTACACCATGATAAATTAGAAGCCAACCATGTTCTGTTTCAATTGGTGGACAACCACCACCGATGTAGCTTATTTCATGATCATATTTTGGCGAAAGCAACACAAAATCATTAAAACGAAGAAAATAATCGCGCCAAAAATCAATTGTTAAATCTTCTAATTTATCGATTGCTACGACGATTTGAACTTCTGGTCGAATGCGGTGCATGAAATAGAATTTACCATTTATTTTTCGTGGGAAAAAAATCACGTTTTTATCCCAAACCAGCATTTTTATTCCGTCTTTTTCAAGAATTCCTTCGTGTTGATTGTATCTAAAATATTTAGAATCCATTGAAGGATTGGTGTTAGACAGCTTGTTAAATTCTTCATAAGTTATCTGTGGCACCATAATTCCTTTTTTTTCAAAATGAATTAAATCGGTTGAAGTTGCTAAACATCCTAAAGCATTTACACCATCAAAAGCTGTATAAGTTAAATAATATAACTCATCAATTTTGACCAATCTTGGATCTTCAATACCTTGTGATTCATAATCGAACTCGGGAACTAAAATGGGTTTGTAATGTCGGTCTTCAATTTTTAAAGGTCCTTTCAACAAACAATAACCTATGCTAGAATGATTTCCAATATGAACAGCTCGATAAAACAAGTGCACAAATTCACCTTCTCTAATTGCCGCAGGATTTAACACACCTTCGTTTTCAAATTCGAGTGCAGTTTTTTCTAAAATAATTCCTTCTTTTCTGACGTTCAACATGGCTTTATAATTAATATATTGGTTTTTATAAAAGTAAAATCAGTAATAAAACGATGATAATTATTGCACCAACAGAAAGATATACGCCATTGCCTGTTGAACGCAAATTGGCTTTGATTGACTTAACTTCTTTTCGGAGTTCTTTTTTTTCAACTCTAGTCATATTGGATTTGTCAATGCTTTTTATTTGCTCTAATCTGTTAATCATAGCATTGGCAATCATTAGTTCGGTTTTAGCTTTATTAGACGAAAGGCTATCAGGAATTATCGCATTAGACTGAAACGGAAGCAAAAGCATCATAACTATTAGAATTGCTGTTTTGTGAAATTGGGTAACTGTTTTCATATATGTAAAATTTATTTGTTAAGAGGTCATATATGGTATCGCTTTTTATTTATTGGTGTTTGTTTGCAACAAACTCGTTGTTTATAGCGATTTCATAATTAATTTTTTTACTAAAAACGTTGTTATTTTTATTTCATAAATTTCGGGTTTTAGCATTGAAAATCAGTTATATAAAACTTTTAGAAGTTTATAATATTCACATGTTTGGGTATAAAAAAAAGGCTGCCAAAAATGACAGCCTCTAACCAAAAAACCAAACCTAACATTCTTCTATATTAGTAATTCGTTTTCAATTCAACTCTACGGTTTTTTGCACGACCTAAAGTTGATTTATTATCAGCCACTGGTTGTGTTTCACCGTAACCAATACTGGTTAATCTATCGACAGAAATTCCTTTTCCTATTAAATATTGTCTAACAGATTCGGCACGTTTTTGAGATAAGGTTAAATTAAAATCATCAGCTCCAACACTATCAGTATGACCAGCAATAGTTAAACTAGCACCGTCATATTTGTATAATATTTTAGACAATTCATCCAATTGAGATAATGAAGCTACTTTTAATTTATCTGAATTATTCTCGAAGAAAATTTTACTTCCAATATAAGTTATTCTAACAATGTCTGCTTTTGCAATTTCTGGACAACCTTTGTTTTCAGCTGTTCCTTTTGCTTTAGGGCATTTGTCATCTAAATCTGCAATTCCATCGCCATCAGCATCTGGACAACCTTTTAATGCAATAACTCCAGCTGTGTTTGGGCAACGGTCAACATCATCCATCACTCCATCATTATCGCTATCAGTAGCACAACCTTTAGCATCAACTTTGGTACCAGGTTTGGTATTAGCACATTGATCATCAATATCGGCAACACCATCTTTATCAGCATCTGGACAACCTTTTAAAATTAAAGTTCCGGCTTGATCTGGACAACGGTCTTTAGAATCTTCTACCCCATCGTTGTCTTTATCTGGACAACCATTTAGTGTTTTAGAACCAGCCAAATCAGGGCAATTGTCTAAATAATCGGCAACACCATCAGCGTCTTTGTCTAATGGACAACCTTTTTTGTCAACAGCAACACCAGCTGGTGTGTCAGCACAATTGTCTTTTTTATCAGAAACACCATCTTTGTCGGTATCTAATGAATTACCCAGATTATAAGTTAATCCAATCATGTGGGTTAAATAAGCATCTTTTTTCTTAAAATCACCGTCGGCATTATCAATTCCGTCACGTCTATCTTTGTTAGAATACATAAATGTTTCTTGAAGATTCAACATAAACATTGGTGATAATCTAAAATTAATACCCGCACCTGCTGATGGCAAAATATAATCATAATTTTCGGTGTGAAAATTCAGTTGATTATCAAATAAAATAGCACCAACACCAGCAAAAACATAAGGTCTAACTATATATTCTGGAGCAGTAATATTGAAACGTAAATTTATAGAAGCCGCATTAAAATCAGACTTAAAACTTCCTGTTTCAGTATTGTTATAACCAATTGTTCCTTTTGATAATAATAAATTTACATCGAATAATTTTCCTAAATATCTAGAAACAGATAGTCCACCGAAACCATAATAAGTTTGATCGGTTTTGTAAAAACTACGGCCTAAATCTCCGTGATATTGGGTTATTCCGCCATGCAAACCTACATTCCATTTTTTCTCTTCAGTTTGTGCTTTTACAGATAAAATCGATACAAAGCAGAAACATAATAACAGTATTTTTTTCATTTTGTTTTAATTTAATTATTAATGACAAAGGTCAATTAGAATGCATGGGTTTGTGTTATATAACTTTAGCTAAAAGTTATAATATTCATACAATTAACGCTTTATACTTTAATAATTTTCCCGTCTTCCATCTCAATGATTCTATGGGTTCGTCGGGCAAAATCGTTATCGTGAGTAACTATTAAAAGTGATTGGTTGAAGGTTTCTGCGAGTTCTTTGAAAACATCAAAAACAATTTCGGAGTTTTTTTTATCTAAATTTCCTGTTGGCTCATCACCCATAATAATTAAAGGGTTGTTGATTAAAGCTCGAGCGATTGCAACACGCTGTTTTTCGCCGCCAGATAATTGATTTGGACTGTTTAATGCTTTGTCTTGAATGCCTAAAATTTTGAGTTTTTCGTAGGCTTTGGCTTCGATTTCTTGGCTAGATAATTTTGCGAGTTTTAAACCTGGTAACATTACATTCTGGAGCACTGAAAATTCATTTAACAAATAATGAAACTGAAATACAAATCCAATTTTCTCATTTCTTATAATTGCCAATTCCGAATCCAATTTATTTTTCATCGAAATTGAATCAATTACTAAATCGCCATCAAAAGAAGTATCCATAGTAGATAATATGTAGAGCAATGTTGATTTTCCGCAACCTGATTTTCCAATTATTGATGCAAATTCGCCTTTGTTTATTGAAAAATTAATATCTGTCAAAACTTTCACATCGACCGCTTCGTGAAATGTTTTTGAGATATTTATAGCTTCTATAATTTTGGTTTCCATTTTATTTTCCTCTTATAATTTCAACTGGATCGACTTTACTTGCCTTTAAAGCTGGAAATAATCCTGCAATTGTGGTTGTAAAAAGAGCAAAAACCATACTGATGATATAATAAATCATATTATAATTAATAGGATATGTTTTCACTGTTGGCAACGAAGCCGTTTCAAAAGGAATTACGCTGATAATTGATGAAAAAATAAACCCAAATAATAATCCGAATATTCCGCCAGCAATACCAATAATTAACGAAAGTGAAATAAATATCCATTTTACATCACTACCCGAAAAACCTGTGGCTTTAAGAATGGCAATGGTATCCATTTTTTCGTAAATCATCATATTCAAAATATTGTAAATCCCAAAACCTGCTACAAGAAGCAATACCAAACCAACAGCATAGGAAATAATTGTTCGAACGGTGCTTCCTGTTTCAAACTGTGCATTAGCCGTTTGATAATCAATAGTATCGACATCATATTTATCCTGAAATTCTTTAGCAACGGCAGGCGCCAACTTCATATTGAACAATTTTAGTTGAATATCGGTAATATAATTTACGGGTTCGTTCAATAATTTTTGAGCCGTTTCGAGCGATGTATAACTAAAAGTGTTGTCGTATTCGGCTATTCCAATTTGTGAAATCCCAACCACTTTTAGCATTGACAAATTGCCTCTTGAAGATGTAATATTAATGTTGTCACCTTTGGAAAGCATCATTTTTTCCGCCAACCCTTTTCCAATAATAATACTATTGCTTTGGGATAAGTCAGCCACATTTCCGTAGATGATATTTTCTGAAATTTTGAATAGTTTTTCTTCGTGTTCTATTTCAATTCCGTTTATAACGCCCGCAATTTCGATAGTTCCAGAATTAAAAAAAACTGGTGTATTTATTTTCGCGGCCACATCAATTATACGTTTGTCACTTCTTAAACTTTGAATAATTTTTTGACTATTGTAAATTGACTTCCCACGGTCTTTAGGTTTTATTGAATTAATAAAATTGGTGTTTTCTTTATATTTTTCAGACAATAAAACAGGCTGATTTTGTGATGGTTTTACATCATTATACAATCTTACATGCGGCGTTTTATTGAGCATTAGACCATCTAACAAGTCGTTTAGCCCATTCATAAAACTTACCAAAGCGATAAACATGGCTATACTAAAAGTAACCCCAACCGCTGCCACAATAGTTTGTTTAAGTCTTGCTCGAAGTAAATGAATGGCAATATTTAGAATTAATTTGTAATTCATTCTTTAGGTTTATAAATGAATTCGTTGGCATCTAAACCTTCCAGAATTTCTACTTTTTGGTAATCTGACAAACCGATTTTTACTTTGCGTTTTTCGGTTTCATTGACCTGAATAGAATCGCCTTTTAGCAAATAATCTTTCGGAATTGTTATTGCATTTTTTTTAGTTTGAATAATAATATTTGCTTCTGCAGAAAGATTAGGATACAACTTTTTAGGCAACTTTGTAAAATGAGCTTCAATCTTGAAAGTTCTAGATTGTTCATTCATTATTGGATAAATCTTATCAATTTTAGCTTCAAAAACTTGATTTTTATAACTATCTAATGTTACCAAAATTTGTTGATTAACTAAAATTTTTGCCATATCATTTTCATCGACTTCAAGTTCAATCAAAAAAGCATTTTGCTTACCAATTATTGCCAAAGGAATTTGTGGCGTAATAACAGCTCCTTCTTTTACCAAAACATCAAAAAGTTGTCCAGAAAAAGCACTTTTTATTAAATAATCATTTTGTGTTTTTTGCCCAATTTGAAGCAAAATATTATTTTTATTTTGATCAAAGTTTAATTGCGATTTGAGTTGGGACAATTGTTTTTGAGACGTTTGCAAATTCAATTGTGATGATTTATAGGCTAATTCAACTTTCTCAAACTCAACTTCCGAAATAACATTGTATTGTTTGATTCGTTTGTTTCTGTCGTATAATGATTTATCAACTAGCAATTTATCCCGAGCCAACTGCACTTTGAACTCCATTTCTGCTATTTTATCCTGAATATAATGGTTGTCGTTTTGGCTTAATTGATAGGTTAATTTAGCGTTTTGAGTGTTTAGCTCGGCTTTGTCATTTTCTAATTCAAATAATAATTGTCCGTTAGAAATAGATTGCCCAACAACCACATCAATTTTATTTAACACACCACTTACAGTTGAAAAAACAGTATATTGATTTTCAGATTTAATAACTCCAGAAGCATAAACGCTTTCGGTTAAATCGCCTATTGTTGGTTTAGTTTTGTCGAATTTGTCTTTACAAGAAATGAAAAAAAGTAATGCAATAAAAAGAATTCTTTTCATAGATTTCGCGCCTTTTTAATTAACGAATTGTTCTTTAACCATTTGTTTATAAACTACTTTGGCCACTTCATTAGTGAGTTTTTCTACGCCATCAGGATCGATGGTTTCTGTTATACTTGACCAAATTATCTTGTCAGTTTTGATGGAATAAACATTGGTTTCAATGATGAATTTTTTGGTTGTTGTGTAATAACCAGGAGTTTTACCATGACTCCATAAACTATAATAGTAGCCACTAAAACTTCTGTAAACATCTGGATAATAGTTAATTTCGCTTGGGTTGTATATTTTCTCTTTGTCAACATCAATAAGGCGCATGGTAATTGCACCATCAAATCCGTCAGTTTTTATTTTTTGGCGAATTACATCTTCGTTTTTTTTATCAAAACTTGCAGTGAAATAGTTATACGACTGAATACCCTTGCCGTTAAGATAACCAACCATTTGGTCTTCGGCATTATGAGCAGTAGTTTCACTTTTAAACAAAGCAACCACCAAAACTTTATTTAGATTGTTTATTGTAATTTGTTTATTTGGTTCGCACCAAGAGCTAACAATTTTGGTAGAAGTACAAGAAAGTAAAGACAAAAAAAATAGTGTTACAAGTATCTTTTTCATGACAAGAATATTTAAAATTGTTCAAACAAAGTTTAGCATTCTCATGGAATTTTGAGTTATATAAATTTAAGCAAAAGTTTTGAAATTCATAGGTTTTGAATTAAAAAATATCATCGTTTTATGAATTATTTTTTTTGATTTATCTATTTCTTCAGCTTCGCTCAATGCTATTGCTATAGCTTGTTTTGGATTGGTTACAATAACATCTGTTTTACCAGAATGCAATTCTCCTTCTTTGAATTCGTACATTACTTGGGCTACTTTTTTCTGTTTTTCCGTAAGTTTTTTTGGTGTTGCTTTTTTCACTATTTCTAATTATTTAATTTTCAATTTAGTTTTCAATTTTTCAACAAATACAGATTTCTTTTTGGACGTTTCTATTTCTCCAATTAAAAATCCATACGGTTTTAGAAAATCAATATGATCGCAAATAATTTTGAAAATTGCTGTTAGTGGAATCGCCAAAATTATTCCTGGAATTCCCCACAAAAGTTGTCCAATAACTAAAACAATAATGGTAAAAAGCGGATTTATTTTGACTTGTGGTCCCAAAATCAATGGTTCTAAAACCCAACCTTGAATGAGTTGCACAATGCTATAAGTAATAATTATTCCACCCAATAATGAAGGATTTGCTCCGTGAATTGCAGCAACTGTAACCGTTAAAATTGTTCCAGTGATATTTCCAACATAAGGTACGATTTCTAATAATCCGCAGAGAATGGCAAAAAAGAAAGCATTTTTTACACCAATTATGCTAAAACCAATGCTATACATAATCCATAAGAGAACAATCATTTTAGAAAGTCCTACTAAATATTGTTGCGAAACTTTAGTAGCATTAAAAATTACTAGCTCCATTTCATCTCGTTTAGAAGGCGTTGCCAGTTTGAGTAGAAAGTTTTTGATGTGATTTCGATAAAACAATAGAAATATAAAATACACAAAAACCAGAACAAAGCTTGCGAAAATGGATGTTATAGAACCAAAAATAATTTGAAAAATATTAGAGTAAGAAGGTTGTTCTTTTTTTAGAATTAAAAATTGCTCTTCGATAGAAATATCCAGATGGTTGAAAATATATCGTTGCAATGTAGTTCCTGTTTCAATTGCTTTTTGTTTTATCAACGATATATCATTCAATAGTTCAGAAATTTTCCAACCTACAAGAGAAATTAGACTAAAAAGGATAAGCAATAAGGAAATAAAACAAATAAAAACGGCAATACTTTTAGGTGTTTTTTTACTTTCCATCCAATTGCAAAAAGGCAAAAAAAGTGTTGCTAATATTCCGCCAATACATAATGGAATTAGAAAATCTTTAGCAATGTATAATCCAAAAATAATAAGGAACAACAATGCTGTCTTTTGTAAAAAAGAGGTTGAATTAGTTGTCATATTTTGGTTGTATTTCGTTTCACTATTTTAACTACTTCATACCAAATTACTACTATAAAACCTATCCCAATTGATAAACCTAATTGTAAACCATCAAGATGCTCAAATTTGAAAAAACGTGTTAATAGCGGCACATATAATAGCAAACCTGTTATAACAATTGTGATAGCAGTAATAATTGGAATTAAATTATTTTTATATTGAATTGTTGTAACTATTGAATAATAAAAAGAGCGATTAGATAGGGTTAAAAATATATTAGCCGTTACCAAACAAGTAAAAACCATTGTTCTTGTAGTTGCTTCACTATAATTGAAATAAACAGAATATTGATAAACAAATAATGTTCCCAACGTTATCACCAAACCTTGAATAATACTTGTTGAAAGTTCTTTCCAATTGAAAAAAGTGTCTGTAAAAGGTCTTGGTTTTTGAGACATTGTATTTTTTTCCATAGGTTCGTTTTCATAAACTATAGAGCAAGTTGGTCCCATTATTAATTCTAAAAAAATAATATGCATTGGCGAGAAAATTGTTGGATAAATCCAGCCCAAAGCCAACGGAATAAAAACGGTTAGAATAATCGGAATGTGAATAGAAATAATAAATTGAATCGCTTTTTTGAGATTACTATAAATCTTTCTTCCCATTGCAATAGCGTCAACCATATTAGATAAATCGTCTTTTACTAAAATTAAAGAAGCGGCTTGTTTGGCAATTTCAGTTCCTTTTTTACCCATTGCAATTCCGATATGTGATGCTTTTAGAGCTGGTCCATCATTTACGCCATCGCCTGTCATGGCAACAATTTCGTTGTTTGATTTTAGTGCATTTATGATTCGAAGTTTGGCTTCAGGAAACATTCTTGTAAATAGATTGATTTCTTGAACTCGTTTTTTTAATTCTTTATCAGAAAGTTGCATTAATTCATCACCCGAAATGCTTTTCTCATATCCAACAAAACCAATTTGTTTAGCGATAGAAGTTGTGGTTTCGTTGTTGTCGCCTGTTATTATTTTTACTGTGATTCCGGCTTTATAAAAGTGTTGCAAAACAGCAGAAATATTCTTTTTTGGAGGATCATAAAACGCCACCAATCCTTTGAAAATAAATGAAAGTTCTTGTTGCGTTTTGGGATAATTTGTTCCTTCAAAATTGGATTCGGCTACCGCTAAAATTCTGTATCCTTCTGAAGCTAATTCATTTGCAGCGACGTTAATCTTTTTTATTTCAGTTTCAGATAATTTAGAAATTGCTAAAATTGCTTCATTTCCACCTTTGGCTGCTATAATTCGATTTCCAGATTTGTTTTCGAAAACATGTGTCATCATTGGTGGTTTTCCCGATAACGGATATTCATGCACCATTTTGAACTGCGCATGGTCATTTATAGGGATTTTTTTTGCATACATTTCATGCAGGGCAATTTCCATTGGATCAAACGGAATAACCTCGCTGGCAAACATTGAAGTTGTGAGTACTTGTTTTTCAACATCCGACAAATCACTTTCTAAACTAGTAATTTTATTAGATTCTAGTGTGAAAATTTTGGCCAAACTCATTTGATTTTCAGTAATTGTTCCTGTTTTATCAATGCAAATAACCGTTGCGCTTCCTAATGTTTCAACGGTTTTCATTTGTTTTACGATGATTCCTTTTTGCATCATTCGCCATGCACCAAGTGCCATGAAAGTGGTAAATGAAATCGGAATTTCTTCGGGTAAAATACTCATTGCCAATGTTAAAGACTTGAGTAAACTATCGAATATATTCAACGAATTATAATAATTCAAACCCCAAACTATAAGAAAAACAATTGCACCAGCAATAGCCATTTTTTTTACAAAATTGCCAATCTGAATTTCTAATGGTGTTTTTTCTTCTTCTATGCTTTCGAGGCTTTTCCCAATTTTGCTTAACTTGGTTTCGCTGCCAATTGCTGTTATTGTTGCAACTGCCAATCCGCTTGCGACCATTGTTCCCTGAAAAATTACGTCGGTATTTTGTTTTACAACAGCGAAAGATTCTCCAGTAAGAATAGATTCATTAACAGAAAAATCGTTAGCTTGAATAATTGTCGCATCCGCAGCGATATAAGTGCCTTCTTCCACAAGTAAGCTATCGCCGACAACCAATTCTTCGGTTTTGATGCTTATTGCTGTGCCATTTCGAATGACTTTACAATTGGGTTTTGAAAATTCTTTTAGTTTTTCAATAGCATTTCGGCTTCGGGAGTTTTGATAAGAAGAAAGAAGCGTTATTAGAATTATTGCAGATGCCAAAAAAATACCATCAGAAGTTTTACCACTAATAAAGTAAATGGTAGAAGCGACTAACAATAAAATAACCATTGGATCAAAAAGAAATTGCTTTATTGTTTTTAAAAAAACATTCTCTTTTTTATAAACTACACTATTAAAACCATATTTTTTTCTTGAAGCAAGCACTTCACTATCTGTTAAACCTTTACTGTCAAAATTTTTTACAGACATTTTATACCAATTTATTATCAGAAAGTTATATCAAATTTACGAATAAAAAACTACATTCTATCCATATACCAATTCAATTCTTTTTTCATTTTTTTATAAAGAAAAATTAATGTGATTGTTTTTTTTAATCTCATAAATGCCGTTTCACTTTTTACAACATAATCAAAAGCTTCATGTTGCATACATTTTACAGCGACTTCAATTTTGTCTTGAGAAGAAAGCATAACAACGGGAATATTATCATCAAAATTCTTGATTTCATCTAATGTTTTTAGTCCGTTCATGGCTGTTTTATCAATTCCATCAAGATGAAAGTCGAGAATTATTACATCGGGCGCTTCTGGTAAGCTTGCAATGCAAAGTTCACCTGTAGCGAAGGTTTTAACATCAAAATCGGCATTATTCAGAAATTGAATTTCTAGCGATTTTAAGAAAACGGCATCGTCATCTACAAGAAATAGTTTTATTTTTTTTTCGTTTTGCACGCTCTTATTTATTTAAATCATTAAGTTCAACTTCTAATTCAGTACAGGATTGTGTACACACTTTTTCGAGTTTCAAGATTAGTTCATCCAATTCCTTTGAAAGTTCTAATGAAAAGGCATATTCTTGAATTTTCTTGGCAGCTTCTGTTATTTCAGGATTGATTCCCATAATAGCAAACGAAGGTATCATCTTGTGAACAGTTGCTTTTAGTAAATGCCAATCTTTGTCTTTAAAACTTTGTTTCATTGCATCTATTAATGGCGGCGTTTGTTTCAGATAAGCTTTAATCATTTCCGACATTAATTTCGGATTTGAGTTGGTTAATTTTAATAGATAACTTAAATCAACATACCGTATTTTTTCGATTTTGGTGTTTCCATCAAATTTTTGTTCGATAATAATAACTGGTTTTTTTATAAAACCTATAAGCTTACTGTATAACAATCGTTCATCAATAGGTTTAGAAATATAATCATTCATACCTACTTCCTTGCATTTTTCTACGTCAACCGTTGTAACATCGGCTGTTAGTGCAATTATTGGAATGTCCAACTTCATTTTTTTTCTGATGTAATTTGTTGCTTCAAAACCGTTCATTTCGGGCATTTGCAAATCCATCAAAACAATATCAAATGCTTTTTCTTTGAGTTTTTCGATTGCAATTTTTCCGTTAGCGGCTATTTCACATTCAAAACCAAAATCGTCCAAAAGCGTTTTCATCAGCAATTGGTTAAGTTCCATATCTTCGGCAACTAGTATTTTGGTGTTTTTTACATCGGTATTTAATTCTAAAATTTCGGGTTCAAGAACTGCTTCAGCATCCGTTTTTTGGAAATTTAAGACAAAGCTAAAAGTAGATCCTTTGTCTACAGTACTTTCAACTTCAATTATTCCGCCTTGTGCTTCTACCAATTGTTTTACAATAGCGAGTCCCAAACCAGTTCCGCCAAAAAGTCTTGAAGTTCCGCTGGTTGCTTGCTGAAAATTTTCGAAAATCTTTTCTATTTTTTTTAATTTTATACCAATTCCAGTATCGGAAATTGAAAATTTTATTGTGACTGATTCTTCATTTTGCGCCATTAAATTTACACTTACAGTAATTGTTCCTTTGTTGGTAAACTTAACGGCGTTACTAACTAAGTTCAATATTATTTGATGCAAACGCACAGGATCGCCAACTAAGACTTCGGGAATAGTTGCATCGTAATTAATAATTAGGTTTAGATTTTTTTCTTGAATTTTAGTTTCAAAAAGGTGCAACATTGCTTTTATAGACAAGTTTAGCTTGAAAGCTGTTTTTTCAAAAGTCATTTTTCCAGCATCTACTTTGGCCAAATCCAAAATGTCGTTTATAAGTACAATTAGTGCATCGCCACTCATTTTTATAGCCATTAAATATTCTTTTTGTTTGGCAGTAAGATCAGTTTTGAGAACTACTTTGGTAAACCCAATTATGGCGTTCATTGGCGTACGAATTTCGTGACTCATATTAGATAAAAACTGCTGTTTAGACTTTACGGCCTCTTCTGCATTTTTGGTTGCTTTTTCGGCAGTAATCTTGGCATCTTCGGCAATAGAAGTAGCTAGTTCGGCAAAAATTTTAGCTTCAGTTAATTCTTTTTCCAGCTGTTTTTGCTCGGTAATATCTCGGGCGACCAAAACAGCACCAATAACTTTACCTTCTTCAGATTTGTAAACTGAACCATTAAATAAAACATCGGTTAATTTGTGGTCTTTAATAATAAGCGGAAAATCGGCTATAAAACCTTTAGAAAAAACTTCTTCGTAACTTTCTTTTGCTTTACTTGTATTTGTAAAATAATTAATAAAATCTGATCCAATTAATTTTTCCTTTGGCACATCAGTAGCTTCAACTGTTGCTTCATTGACATCTGTAATTATTCCTTTTGGACTTATGGTAAAAAGCGGATCACGACTAGCTTCTATGAGACTTAACGAATATTGGGAAGCCAACTTGAGCGAATAACTGTAATCTTCTAATTCTTTATTTTCTATAACTCTTTTTTCTTTTTCGTTGTTTTGAAAAGCTAGTTCTTTATCTGCAATTAGAAGTTCAGCAGCCCTATCATGTTTTTCGCCTGTTTGAACTTTTAGTTTTTTATTGGCAATAATAAGTTCGGCAGCAACTTTTTTCTGTTTTGTAATATCAATTAGAGACGTAAGTCTATATTTTTGGCTTTCACTTTTAAGTGTTTGTATTGATGCTAAAAAACACAACTGTTTACCTTTTTTATTATTTAGATGAACTTCAAGATTATTAACTGTTTCTTTTTTTTGAAGTTGTAAAAGTATTTTATCATGAAATTCCGAAGTGACTAATCCTATTTCTACAGATGTTTTGTCAATTATTTCTTCTTCTGAAAAACCCAAACTGCTTAGAAATGCATTGTTTGCAAATTTGAATTTAGAAGTTGCTGTTTCAATAACAGACATACCAATAGCGCTGTTTTCAAACATGTCAAAAAACAAATCAGTTGATTCGTCTTTTTTGTTTATTGAATTTATTGGTGTTTTCATTTCTTATTACTTATTGATTGCCTACTTCTTCTATTGGATTTCTTCGTTTATCTTTGAGCTGCTTAAAATGTGATGGCGAAAGTCCAGTTACTTTTTTGAACTGGCTAGAAAGATGCGCCACACTACTATAACCCATTTTCCAAGCGATTTCAGTAATATTGAGTTCGCCATAAATGATTAACTCTTTAATACGTTCAATTTTGTGTGATATGATAAAATGCTCAATAGTAATTCCTTGAACTTCAGAAAACAAATTGGCTAAATAAGTGTAGTTATGATTTAATTTATCAGCTAAAAAGTCAGAGAAATTTATTTTGATAACTTCTTCTGAATAATGAACCATTTCGATAATAATGTTTTTGATTTTTTCGATAAGAATGGCTTTTTTGTCATCCATCAATTCCAAGCCAGAAACAAGTAAGCCCTCTTTAAGCATTTGTCTTTTCTCGATAGAAATATTTTCCATGATTTCGACCACGCCCAAATCGACCACAATAAAGTGCAGTCCAAGTTTTTTCAATTCTTCTCTAACCGCCAATTTGCAGCGGTTACTGACCATGTATTTGATGTAAAGTTTCAAGAAAAATCAATTTAACTATTATAAGTCAAAGTTGATTCATTAAAATCGAAAACAGTTGTACTATAAAAAAAAGAAGTTGCACAATTCAGACATTTTCCAAGGCGATTCGCTTTTTGTCTTTAAGTTGTTTAAAAAAACGAGGTGTTAATCCTGTCACTTTTTTGAATTGTTTAGATAAATGAGCCACACTGCTGTAGTTCATCATGTAAGATATTTGAGTTAGATTTAGTTCGTCATAGAGTAATAATTCTTTGACACGCTCAATTTTGTGTGCAATAATAAAGTGTTCGATAGTTATTCCTTTTACTTCAGAGAAAACTTTGGAAATATGGGTATAATCTAGTCCTACTTTTTCACTTATATAATCAGAGTAGTTTACTTTGGGTAACTCATCGGTATAATGCACCATCTCGATGATAATATTTTTAATTTTTTCTATTAGCACTGCTTTTTTGTCATCCATTAACTCCAAACCAGACTTTAGCAAAGTTTGATGTAGCTCTTTGCGTTGATTATTGGTTAAATCATCCATAATCTCGACAGAGCCTAATTCTAAAATAATGTAATGAAGTCCTAGTTTTTCTAACGCTTCTTTAACCACCATTTTACATCGGAGACTTACCATATATTTAATATAGAGTTTCATTTATAGTCGTCTAATTTTATTAATAAGTAACTAATTTTTGAACGTCTAATCTTCGTAACCACTTTTTATAATGGTAGAAATCATTTTGAATTGAACATTGGCATTAAAACAATGTTTGGCGTGTGCTGGAATAATAATTCCTTGACCTAAAGTAAGTTTGTGTGTGTTTTCGTTGATAATGATTTCGGCAGTACCATCAATAATTTGAATATAATTATCGAAAGGAGATGTTTTTTCGGCCAATTCTTCTCCAGCATCAAAGGAAGAAACAGTGATATTACCCGTTAACTTTTTTAAAATAGTCTTACTTAAAACCGCATTGGGTATATATTGAATGATTTCAACAATGATATGTGATTTTTCTTTTTCAACTTCTGGAGATGTCATTTTTGATTGACAAGTTCTTATAATTCAAATTTCGCAATAAGCGATGGCATTGAAAAAAGGTATGTCTATACAAAGGTGGCGATTAAAGTTGGTTAAACGGTCAACATTTGTTAAAATTATTAAAATCAATTAATTATAATTCAAGAAAGTAAAATTTAAATCTACTATTCTTTTATAAAATTAACCTAAAAACTATTTGTTTAACCTGAAAAAATAAAAAAGACCTCACATTTCTGTGAAGTCTTTTTATTTAGTTGCTCCCCCTCTTGGGCTCGAACCAAGGACCCTCTGATTAACAGTCAGATGCTCTAACCAACTGAGCTAAGGAGGAAGGCGTATTGCCTTTTAAAGCGGTGCAAATATAGTGTGTTTTTTGCTTTTTGCAAATATTTTTTACTTTTTTTTAAATTATTTTGCCAATAACGTTTCTGCAACCCATTGGTAAATGTCTTTTCCGAAGGTTAATGCCATCAAACTCAGCAAGAAAATCATTCCACCTGTCTGTACATGACCCATTGCTTTTTCGCTCAAAGTTTTTCCAGTTACCATTTCGGCAATGGTAAATAATGCATGTCCACCATCTAATCCTGGAATAGGAAGCAAGTTCATAAATGCTAATGCAATTGAAAATAATGCTGTGAATCCCCAAACAAATTCCCAATCCCATGTTTCTGGCAACATACGTGCTATTCCGATAGGGCTTTTTACTTGTTTGTAGGCGCCTGTTTTAGGTTTTAAAATTAACTTGAACTGTTTTACATTATAAACCAATAACTGCCATGATTCTTTAGCTGCTGCCGAAACTGCTTCGCCAAATGACAATTTGTTTACAACTTCAAATTCCTTATCTAATGCTGCCATTTTTGGCATAAACCCTATTTTGCTGTCTTTATTCAATTTAGTTTTGATAACAACTTCTTTCAAATTTCTATCAATTTTAAGTTCGATACTGTCGTTTGCTCTGTTATTCAATAATGAATTTAATTCGTCAAAATAGTGCACTTTTATTCCATCAACTGCTACAATTTTATCGCCTTTCAGTAAACCTGCTTTTTTAGCATGTGAATCTGCAGAAATTGAATCAACCGAAAAAGTTGTTCTTGGCGACATAAAGCTTTTGCCTTCCATTCCCAAAATTTTTCCAATGTTTTCATCTGTTAATGACATGTCAACTCTTTGACCATCACGTTCAAGCGTAATCTTGTTGCTTAAAAGCACGTCAATAGTTAATCGGTTGAATTTTACATTTACAGGCTTTCCATCAACTGCTACAATTTTGTCACCATTTTTGAATCCTACACTCTTTCCAACTTCACCAAAAGCCAATCCGTTTTTTTGTACTACTTCGGTAGATATGTATTTTTGTCCAACTGTTGAATATAATGTTGTGAAAATTAATAATGCCAAAAGAATATTTACAATAATTCCTCCTAACATTATAATAAGTCGTTGCCAGGCTGGTTTAGAACGAAACTCCCAAGGTTGTGGTTCTTGTTTTAGTTGTTCGGTGTCCATACTTTCATCTATCATTCCTGAAAGTTTAACGTAGCCTCCTAACGGAAGCCATCCAATTCCCCATTCTGTTTCGCCAATTTTCTTTTTGATTATTGAAAAACCAACATCCATAAAAAGGTAAAACTTTTCAACTCTAACTTTAAAAATCTTTGCGGCTATATAATGACCAAACTCGTGAAGTATTACTAAAACGGATAATATAAATAAAATTTGTGCTAATTGTATCATTTAAAATTTTGAATAGGTTATTGCTTAAAAAAGCAAAAGTAAGGTTTTCGCCTTACTTTTTTACAATTTATGTGCCGAGATTATTTTTTTATGAATTTTTTAAGAACCAAACCTTCAGAAGTTGTAATTTTTAAAGAATAAACTCCAGTTGATAATGAGTTTACATCAATAATTGCCGACTTACTTTCAAAGACATTTTGTCCTAAAGCATTATAAACAACTACTGCTTCTAAACTAACATTTGAAGGAATTTGAATATTCAGTTCCGTTGAGGCTGGATTAGGATAAATACTAACTTTACTATCAAGTTCAAAAGATTCATTAGCAAGAACTGCAGTACTGTTTTTAGAAATAATATCTTTCTTAGGATTAAAGACAACTCCTGTCACATTAAAAGGTACACTAACTTGAAAGTTTTCACCATTTACTGTGTTATTCAAAATATAATCTTGTTGTTGCCCACCAGAACCAGTAAGTCTCACGGGAACTTGTCCTTCAAAATAACTTACCGATGGATGTGATTGAGTTTGATTAACAATAATAGTTGCCATTCCAGGAGAACTATTTCCCGCTTGAATAGCATATATTGGATAACCTTGTCCATAAACCCAATCATTAAAAAACTCCGTCAAATCCAATCCTGATACTGCTTCTAGGTGCTCTTTTAAATCTGGTGTAACAGCATAATTGTAAGCTAAATCAACATCGGTTAGATAATTTCTTAAGGCTTGTAGAAAATTTGTTGTGCCTAGTTTTAATCTTAACATATTTACAACCATCGCTCCTTTATTATAGGAAAGCCTTCCGCTAAAGATTCTATTTACATTTGTTTGATCAGATACTGGTACATAAACAGAGCCTCCAGTCTGCGAAGTAATACTATTTATTTTAGTGTTTTTATCAGAAATAAAAGCAGCTTCACCATCAAGATGCTCTATAACCATAGTAGCTAAGTAAGTAGCAAAACCTTCGTTTAACCAAATATCTTTCCAATCTCCACATGTAACTTTATCACCAAACCATTGGTGTGCCATTTCGTGCGCAATCAATCCTCTATCAAATCCGCCCATAAAAGAAACCGTTGTATGTTCCATTCCTCCGCCCCAACCAAATTGGGCGTGACCATATTTTTCTGCTCTAAAAGGATATGGCACAAAAGTTGCTTCAAAAAAGTTCATTATAGCTGGCGTTACTGATAAATCTGCCTGACTAGCCGAAGCTGCTTCAGGATATAAATAATTTACAATAGGGAAAAATGGACTTGCAATAGTTCCTAATCCTGCCTGTTGGTTGTAGATAGAATAGTTTGTTACTGCAATTGCTATCAAATAGGCTGGAATTGGATAATTATGTTGAAAATGAGTTGTTGAAGTACCATCACCGTTATTTACTTTAGCTTGTTGCATTCCGTTTGAAACAGCAACTAATGCCGTTGGAGCAGTAATAAAGACATCAATTGAATTTATTTTATCATTCAAATCTTGTTTACATGGCCACCATTCCATTGCGCCAAAAGGTTCCGATAGTGTCCACATAACTGGTTGACCTGCATGTGTTGTTACCTCAAATGAACCAAAACCTGAAGATGGTGGAGCACCTTCATAAGTAATTTCAACTGTAGCCGAAGTTCCTGTTGCTTGAACTGATGGCAAAGTGATTATCAATTCATTATTAGTATTTTGAGAAAATGTCAAATTTAAATTATTCTTTTTTACAGAACTTACTGTTAGTTCACTAGATAAGTCAAAAGTTACAGTACTCATATTAGCCAAAGCCGTATAAGTTGAAATTACTTTTCCAGCAATATAATAATTTGATGGATCTACTGTAAATTCTAATTTGTGATAGGTCAAATCATAATTTGCTGTGTTTGGGTTAGCAACAAAATTGATGATTTTAGAAGCTGACTTCATTTCAATGTTAGCAATTTCTTCAATTTCTTTGTTTGCAATGTCCGTTTGTGCATAAGAAAATACAGAAGTCAAAACTAAAATTAGTAGGTAATATTTTTTCATTTTATGTAATTTTTTGTCAAATATAAAAAATCATCTTCTATTTATATGTTAACTAATTCAGAAAGTGTCATTTTAGTCAATTTTTTAACTAATGTTTGATTCTTTTTTGTTTTTACTTTTGATGCTCTTTTTACGAATGATTTTCCTAAATTTGCATTCTTATAAAATTAAAAATCATGTTACAGATAGCATTTATTAGAGAAAATCAGGAAAAAGTGATTAAAGCTTTGGCAAAACGAAATATGGATGCCAAATCTATTGTTGATGAAGTAGTGCAGCTAGACGAAAAACGTAGAGCTACTCAAGTAGAAATGGACAATATTTTATCCGAAACTAATAAATTGTCTAAAGAAATTGGCGATTTGATGAAAAACGGCGAAAAGCAAAAAGCCGAAATTTTGAAACAAAAAGTTCTTCTACAAAAAGAAAAAAGCAAAGAATTAGCCGACAAAACAGATGAACTTGCTAAAGAATTAACCGAAAAACTTTATACATTACCAAATCTTCCAGCTGACATTGTCCCTGAAGGAAAAACGCCAGAAGATAATTTGAATGTTTTTCAAGCTGGTGAAGTTCCGGTTCTACATGATGGCGCATTGCCTCATTGGGAATTGGTAAAAAAATACGATATTATTGATTTTGAATTAGGTGTAAAAATCACTGGTGCTGGTTTTCCTGTTTACAAAGGAAAAGGTGCAAGATTACAACGTGCCTTAATCAGTTATTTTTTAGATAAAAATACCGATGCAGGTTATTTAGAATACCAAGTGCCACATTTAGTTAATGAAGCTTCAGCATATGGAACTGGACAATTGCCAGACAAAGAAGGTCAAATGTACCACGATGCAACAGATGATTTATATTTAATTCCAACTGCCGAAGTTCCAGTTACTAATATTTTTAGAGATGTGATTTTGAATCCGAATGATTTGCCTATAAAATGTACTGGCTACACGCCATGTTTCCGAAGAGAAGCTGGCTCTTATGGCGCTCATGTTAGAGGTTTGAATCGTTTACACCAGTTTGATAAAGTAGAAATTGTACGTGTTGAGCATCCTGATAACTCATACAAAGCTTTAGACGAAATGGTGGAACATGTAAAAACCATTTTGGACGAACTAAAATTACCATACCGAATATTACGCCTTTGTGGTGGCGATATGGGATTTGCTTCGGCATTGACTTACGATTTTGAAGTATATTCTACAGCGCAAGAACGTTGGTTAGAAATTAGTTCGGTTTCTAACTTTGAAACATTTCAAGCTAATCGTTTAAAATTACGTTTCAAAGATGCTGATGGAAAAAACCAATTAGCCCACACATTAAACGGAAGTTCACTAGCATTACCAAGGGTTTTGGCTGGAATTTTAGAAAATTACCAAACAGCTGATGGAATCGTAATTCCTGAAGTACTTCGCCCTTATTGTGGATTTGACATCATTAACTAATAAAGTTAAACTTTTGACTACTATACTATTTTGGCACAAATTGTGTTACTTTAGTACATTATTCTTTTAAATTTTGGAATGAAAAAAATTGTCTTTGTTATTCTTTTTCTTTTTTCACTAACTGTTTTTGCTCAAAACGAACAGTTGGCGCAAAATTATTTTGACCGAGGCGAATTTGAAAAAGCGCTACTTTCTTACCAAGATTTATTGAAAATGCAACCTTCTAATGCTGTGTTTTTTCAAAAAACAATTGATTGCCAACAACAGCTTCAACAATATGATGTTGCCGAAAAAGCCATTCAAGAGCGTTTTGCCAAATACAAACAAGCTTCTCTTTTGATAGAATTAGGATATAATTATCAATTGAAAAAAGAAGATGCTAAAGCCAAAAGTTACTACGAAGAAGCCTTAGATAGAATCAGAAAAAATGCCAATGAAGTTTATAGTATAGCCCAAGTTTTTGAAAAAAAATCTTTGATTAACTATGCGCTTCAATCCTATCAATTGGCTTTGGAAAAAGAACCAAAATTCAATTTCAATTTTCAAATGGCGTTGCTTTATGGACAATTGGGAAATACCGATATGATGATTACCACTTTTTTGGATGAAGCAGCTGCTAATCCTCAAAATTCTATTATGATTCAAAATCAGTTATCGCGTTTTATGATTGAAGATGCCGATGCTAATTTTAATGATGCACTTAGAAAAAACCTGTTACTTCGTTCGCAAAAAGATCAAAATATTTTGTGGAATCAATATTTGAGTTGGTTTTTTGTAAATCAAAAAGAATATGGAAAAGCTTTTATTCAAGAAAAAGCAATTTACAAACGTAATCCTGAGTCTTTTGGAAATATCGTAAATCTTGGTCAATTAGCCATTGAAGAAAACGAAGACGAAACAGCCAAAGAGATTTTGACTTTTGTATTAGAAAACACCAAAGATTTGGATTTGTTAGTTCAATCGAATACTTATTTGATGGAAATGCGAATAAAGTCAGCTCCAGAAAAAGACTATCCTGTTATTGAAAATGAATTGATTGCGCTTATAAAAGAATATGAAGTAAGTCCATACACTTTACCATTACAAATTCTTCAAGCACATTTTTTAGCTTTTAATTTAAAAAATCCTGAAACAGCTAAAACCATTCTGAAAAATGCTTTGGAAATGCCTATTACCAATTACCAAAAGGCAGATATGAAAATGGAACTAGCTGATATTTTACTTTTTGAAGAAAAATTTAATCAAGCTTTGATATATTATTCACAAATAGAAGAAGATTTAAAAAATGATATTGTTGGTCATGAAGCAAGTTTGAAAGCAGCCAAAACCAGTTATTTTAAAGCAGATTTTGAATGGGCTTCTAAACAATTTAAAGAACTCAAATCGGCTTCAACACAACTAATTGCCAATGATGCTTTGGAATATTTCTTGCTAATAACTGACAATACAGTTGCCGATTCGACTCAAACAGCTTTGAAGAAATTTGCTCGTGCCGATTTTCTTTTATACCAAAACAAAAGACAAGAAGCATTAACAGCTTTTTTAGATGTTTTGAAATTAGAAAAAGCGGATGAAATCAAAGCAATTACGTTGTTGCGTTTGGGAAAAATCTACGAAAAGAATGGTGATTTTGTTACCGCTTTAACTCAATATCAAGAAATAATCGACAAACATAAAGACGAAATTTATACCGATGAAGCTTTGTATTTTTCTGCCGAAATTTACAATAGCCAAGGCAATATAGAAAAAGCAAAATCGCTTTATGAAAAAGTCATTATGGAACACGAAGACAGTATTTATTATGTTGAAGCAAGAAAAAAATACCGACAGCTTCGTGGTGATACAGCTTCGTAAATTCCAATATAAAAGTACCAAACTCCAAGATTATGATTTATTATAATGTAACTATAAATATTCACGAAAGTGTGCATGACCAATGGCTTGATTGGATGCAAAACAAACATATAAAGGATGTTATTGCAACAGGTAAATTTTCATCAGCTCGAATGGTAAAAGTTCTTGTTGAAGAAGAAATGGGCGGCTTGACTTATGCTATTCAATATACAACCGATAGCAAAGAAACTTTACAGCGTTATTATAACGAAGATGCTCCAAGACTTCGTGAAGAAGGCGCAAAACTTTTTGGCGATAAAATGCTTGCTTTCAGAACCGAATTAGAATTGGTTAGCGAACATTAAAATTGTTCGTTGTGTTGCGATAAATCCAATCCCATATCTTCGGCGTCTGACGAAACTCTTAATGGAATTATTGCATTGGTAAGTTTAAATAATAAATAAGCACCGCCAAAAGTAAAAATCGAAACCAAAACTAACGCCATCATGTGATGTGCAAAAACATTCCAACCGCCGTGTAGCAAACTAGCATTTTCTCCTTGCGCAAAAATGGCAGTTAGAATCATTCCCATTATGCCGCCAACTCCGTGGCAAGCGAAGACGTCTAGTGTGTCGTCGAATTGTTTTAATTTTTCCCAATAAACCATTTTGTTTGAAACTATTGCGCCAATAAATCCAAAGAAAATACTTTGTGGAATTGTTACAAATCCTGCTGATGGAGTAATTACTACTAATCCAACAACGGCACCAATACAAGCACCAAGTGCTGATACTTTTCTTCCGTTTAAGCGATCATAAAAAATCCAAGTTATCATAGCAGATGCTGATGCGATTGTTGTTGTTGCAAAAGCCATCGCTGCTGTAGCATTTGCCGCCAAAGCTGAACCTGCGTTAAAGCCAAACCATCCAAACCACAACAATCCCGTTCCTAAAAGTACAAACGGAATATTGGTTGGAATATGTTGGTTGTTTTTTCTTTTGCCTAAAACCAAAACGCCTGCCAAAGCAGCAAAACCAGCACTCATGTGAACAACAGTTCCGCCTGCAAAATCTTTGACACCAAAATAGCCTAACAACAAACCATTAGGATGCCAGATCATGTGACATAATGGTGTGTAAATGAAAAGTGTAAACAAACAAATAAACAATAAAAATGAAATAAAACGGATTCTTTCGGCTAAAGCTCCAGTGATAATTGCTGGTGTTATTACCGCAAATTTCATTTGGAAAAGTGCGAAAAGTATAAAAGGAATTGTAGTTCCCAAAGTTTTGTGAGGAAGCGCCTCAACCTGATTGAAAAAAGTAAAATCGAAAGGATTTCCAATAATTCCGTAATAAGTTCCATCGATTGAAAAACCTATTGGGCTTCCAAAGGACAAACTAAATCCTACTACAACCCAAAGCAAACTTATAACGCCAAGGCAAATAAAACTTTTTAGCATGGTTGATATAACATTTTTCTTGCCAACCATTCCGCCATAGAAAAAAGAAAGTCCTGGTGTCATTAGCAATACCAAGCATGAAGCTGTTAAAAGCCAAGCTACATCGGAGAAATTTATGGCACTTGTTTCGTTAAAAGAATCGGTTGCTGGTTCTTGGTGTTCCCAAAACAATCCAGTTATTGAAATTATAGCAATAATTGCAAAAGAAACTATCCATCTTTTTTCTATTTTCATGACATACCCTGTTTTTTATAGGGTAAAATTATAATTTTTTATATAAAAATAGATTTGATAACTTAAAATAATGAGGCCTGTGTTTAATTTTTGTATTTATTTTAAATTATAGATGTAATTTTTAAAATAAACATAAAATAAATACAGGTTTTTTGTTTTATGGCATAAAAAAACCACAAAGCCCAAAAGATAAACTCTTTCTAACTTTGTGATTCACAAAATAGAAACATGAAAAATTATTTTCCTTCGCTAAGGATATATTCTTCTAATGATTGACGTTCTTCGTCGGTCATTGCTTTTGTTATTGCAAAATTGGCTTTCATTACCTCAAATTGAGTTGGGTCAACGATTGGTTGTTCGTCACCTTTTAGGAAAGTTGCTATACTTGCATTTTTTTCTTTGTAAATTTTGGCAATGTCTTGAATGCTTGGTCCAACTAATTTAACATCTGGTTTATGACAAGTTGCACAAGTTCCTTTTCCGGCAAAAAGTTCAGCTCCTTTTTCAGCTAATGGAAATGCTGGTGCTTCGGTTGTTGTTTTTTCATCAGAAGCTGGGTTACCGAATTTGTCTTCTTTTTTATTTCCGCCACAACTTACTAGAGCTATCACTGTTAGTAATGCTAGTGATTTTAGAATTGTTTTCATTTTACCTTTTATTAAAACATACTCAAAGGTAATCTCGAAAATTTATAGAATATATGATTTTTATCAGATAACAAACATTCAATACAAATGCTATTTAGCCCCGATTGAAACGGAAATCAACTCTGTCAAAGTTTTGAACTTTGACAGAGTTATTGAAGAGAAAAGCGGGAATATGGCTTACTGACAAAGCCCGAGCCATTCGCTCCTATTTATTTAAAATAATTGCTGCTTCTTTAGCAAAATAAGTCGAAATTAAGCTCGCTCCAGCACGTTTGATACACATTAATTGTTCCATCATAATTTTGTCGTGATCTAGCCAACCTCTTTCGGCAGCGGCCTTAATCATGGCATATTCGCCCGAAACGTGGAAAACGGTAACGGGAACATTCACTGCATTCTTGACTTCACGAACGATGTCGAGATAAGCGATTCCTGGTTTTACCATAACCATATCGGCGCCTTCTTCTACGTCCATAAGTGCTTCTTTGATGGCTTCGATGCGGTTAGCATAATCCATTTGGTAGGTTTTTTTGTCCTTTGGAACTTCAACATCGGCTTCTCTTGGTGCGCTGTCTAAAGCGTCACGAAATGGTCCGTAAAAAGCAGAGGCATATTTAGCAGAATAGCTCATAATTCCCACATTATGGAAACCTGCAGCGTCTAATCCTTGGCGTAAACGCAAAACGCGTCCGTCCATCATATCGCTTGGCGCTACGAAATCGGCTCCGGCTTGTGCGTGAGAAACGGCCATTTTTACCAAGGCGTCGTTGGTCGCGTCATTGGCAACATCACCGTTTTCGATAATTCCATCGTGACCGTAAATTGAATATGGATCTAAAGCTACATCTGGCATGACAATCATTTCTGGACAAGCCAATTTGATTGCTTTGATTGCTCTTTGCATCAATCCGTTTGGATTCCAAGCTTCTTTTCCTGTGTTGTCTTTTAGAGATTCGTCGACTTTTACGTAGATGTTTACAGCGCGAATTCCTAATGCAAAAAGTTCTTTAACTTCTTCGACGGTCAAATCGATTGAACGACGGTATATTCCAACCATTGAAGGAATTTCAACTTTAACGTTTTCGCCTTCTGCAATGAACATTGGAAACATAAAATCACTTGGACTTAATGTTGTTTCGCGAACTAAAGAACGTATGCTTTCGTTAACACGAAATCTTCTGCCTCTTTGTAATGGGAACATGATATGTTGTTTAAAATTGTTTAAAAGTTTAAGGTTTAAAGTTGTTTTGCTTTTCGCTTAAACCCAATCAATTGGTTTTTCTAATACTTTAATTAATTTTTCTTCTTCGCTGCCAACTTCTGGATGATGGTCGTAAACCCATTGCACATGTGGTGGCAACGACATTAAAATGGATTCAATTCTTCCGTTGGTTTTTAGTCCAAATAATGTGCCTTTGTCGTGTACCAAATTGAATTCTACATAACGACCACGACGGATTTCTTGCCAAGTTCTTTGTGCTTCGGTATAAGATAAATCTTTTCTTTTTTCTACAATTGGAACATAAGCCTCTAGAAAACTGTTTCCCACTTCGGTTACAAAATTGTACCAATCTTCCATTTTCATTTCTTCTGTTTCTTTGCAATAATCGAAGAATAATCCGCCTAGTCCACGAGCTTCATTTCGGTGTGCGTTCCAAAAATAAGCATCACATTGTTTTTTATATTTTGGATAAAACTCTGGATTATGTTTATCGCAAGCTGTTTTACAAGTTTGATGAAAATGAATGGCATCTTCTTCAAATAAATAATAAGGTGTTAAATCTTGTCCACCACCGAACCAACTATTAATTACATTTCCGTTATCATCGTACATTTCAAAATATCTCCAGTTGGCATGAACAGTTGGAACCATCGGACTTTTAGGATGAATAACTAAACTCAATCCGCAAGCAAAGAAATCGGCTTCACCAACGTTGAATAGTTTTTGCATCGAATCGGGTAATTTTCCGTGAACTGCCGAAATATTTACACCGCCTTTTTCTATTACGTTTCCGTTTTCTATAACACGAGTTCGTCCTCCGCCACCTTCTGGTCGTTCCCAAATGTCTTCACGGAATTTAGCTTTTCCTTCGACTGCTTCTAATCCGGCAACGATTTGGTCTTGCAGATTTTGTATGTATTGGTAGAATTTATTTTTCATTTTTTTAAGCTTAAAGCTAATAGCGTTTTGCCGCTTCACGACTGTTGTGCGTAGTTCTTGTTATTTTTTCTTACAATATATCTTACTGTCTTTAAGTTTAAACCCAACACTTGAATATAAATTTATTGCAGCCAATCTATGGTCTTCAGTAAAAAGAAGTATTTCAGAAAGTTCTTTTTCTTCACCTACTTCTACTAATAAGTTTATCAGTTTTCTTCCTATTCCTTTTCCACGTGAAGCTGAGTCTACAACTACATCTTCAATCCAACCCTTGTTTCCAGATATAACTTTGTAAGTACACATTAATGCAATTCCAATTATTTTATTATTATCCTCGCAATATGCAACTGTAATTTGGTTTTTTTCATTCAATATTTCTTCAAGATCCAACTGAATTTTGTTGGGACTTAATTGACGAAATAATTCAGAAACTTGCTCTTTAATGTCTATGTTTAAATCATTTTTGTTTAAAATAGCTGCTTTCATTTCTTTTTAAGTGTTTTAAAAAATACAATTTTATTGAGTTATAATTTTATTTCAAATTAAAGTTATAATTTTCTGGGAACACGATAGAATTACTCAAAACTATCTGCTGGCAGCTATTTTTTATACTCCTTAACCGCTTCAATAAAAGCCTTCGCGTGATCTACAGGAATATTTGGTAATATTCCGTGACCAAGATTTACTATGTAATTGTCTTTTCCGAATTCGTCTATCATTTCGTGCACCATTTTCTTGATGGTTGGAATTGGTGACAATAATCTAGATGGATCAAAATTTCCTTGTAATGTGATTTTTCCACCTGTTAAATAACGTGCGTTTCTTGCCGAACAAGTCCAATCTACACCAAGTGCTGATGCTTTACTTTTAGCCATATCGTTCAATGCAAACCAACATCCTTTTCCGAAAACAATAACTTTTGTGTCTTCAGCCAAAGCGTCAACAATTTGGTTGATGTATTTCCAAGAGAATTCTTGATAATCAACTGGCGATAACATTCCGCCCCAAGAATCGAAAATCTGAACTGCGTTTACTCCTGATTTTACTTTTTCTTTTAAATATAGAATCGTTGTGTCGGTGATTTTTTGTAATAATGTATGAGCAGCAATTGGATTTGAAAAACAAAATCCTTTAGCTGTATCAAAACTTTTAGAACCTTTTCCTTCCACACAATAGCAGAAAATAGTCCAAGGAGAACCTGCAAAACCAATAAGTGGAACCTCATCGTTTAGCATTTCTTTGGTTAATTTGATAGCGTCAAAAACATACCCTAAAGTTTCATTAACATCTGGTACAATTACTTGATTCACTTGTTCCATAGTTCGAATTGGATTTGGAATAATTGGTCCCAAATTGTCTTTCAATTCAACGTGAATTCCCATTGCTCTTGGTACTACCAAAATATCTGAAAATAAAATCGCTGCGTCTGGTTTTACAATTCTAATTGGTTGAACTGTAATTTCTGCTGCTAATTCTGGAGTTTCGCAACGTGTGAAGAAATCATATTTATCACGCAAAGCTCTAAATTCTGGTAAATATCTTCCGGCTTGACGCATCATCCAAACTGGCGGACGTTCTACGGTTTCGTTGTTTAATGCTCTTAGGAATAAGTCGTTTTTAATCATTTGTTTAAAAGTTTATGAGTTTAAAAGTTTAAAAGTTGTTGCCTTTGAAACTTAAACTAATTTTTATAGTATTCTATAACTTCTGTAATTACATTTTCAACCGATGGTTTGTCTGCAATTATGATGTTTTTAATTTTCTTGTTTTCTAATGCCTCCGCAGTGGTTTCTCCTATACAAAAGCACATTTCTTCTTTTATGGTATTCAGTTTCAAATAACTTTCAACTGCTGATGGACTGAAAAATAGTATTCCATCTATCTTTTCTTTGATTTTTTTTGAAGTGATGTTGGTTTCATAAACTTCAATTTCGTTGAATGTTATTTCGTTTTCTTTTAAAGTGTTTGGTAAAACATCTCGACGTAAATTTCCACTGAAAAAAGTAAAAGTTTCATTTTTATAAATCAATGAAATTATTTCAGCTAAATCAGATGCATAACCTGTGTAAGCAATAACATTAAATCCGTTTTCTGTCAATAAATCTTTAGTTTTCATTCCAACAGAAAAAACATTTTTGCTTTTCAAATCATTACATTTTGGATGTTGTAATATACTTTGAACAGCATTTTGACTGGTGAAAATTAAATTATTATTTACTTTATAAAGTTCGAAATTCTTGATTTTAGTTTTAATGAAATCTTCTTCAATTAAAGAAATTTTGGCGTCTAATAATTCTTGCTTTTGATTAGGTAAAAGCTTTTTGGTTGATATTATGTTGATTTGTTTTGTCATTGTTTACTATAAAATACGGTGTCGATAAAATATAAAATACCATCTTGAGTTAACACATTTTCATCGTGTAAATCTTCAAGAATTAATCCTAATTCAGAATGATAATAATCGTGATTTCTATTGTTTTCAAAACCGTTAGCAATCATAAATTCTTTAACTTTATATAAATCAGTTGGTTGATTTGCTTTTACAAAAGGTTGTTCAACTAGAGCAAATAGAACTTCATCAACAAAACAAAAACCAACTAATGTATAAGAAGTTTCTGGAAAGAAATAATTATTTAGCAATAAGTTTGTGAAATAATCCTGCCAAGAGGAATAGTAGATTGAGTCATTAAGTTTATATACGGTTTTTTCATTTTTAATATAAACTTTTTGTTCAGCACCTTCAGATACAAATAAATCAAAATTTACTTTATCATTAGCCCAAAGGTTATTCTGATTGCAATATTCAATTATACTCTTTGTTTCTTCTTGTTTGTAGTGCTTATCGTTTTTAACCATTGGGCTTGCTGTTTGGCTTGCTCTAAGGTAACTGGCAATTGTTTGGACAAGAGTTCTTTCGCTAGTACTGCTCTTTCCTTGAATGATATTTTGTAGTTCATCTTTTATGAAATTTATATCCATACAAATATAAAGCTTTTTTTATAAATTGAATTTATAATAAATAAACACTCTATTTCTTCAATTGGTTTTTAATTTCTACCATCAATTCGCTTCCACCATTATTCAAGATTTCTTGTGCTGCATTGAAACCCAATTTTTTCCATTCAGAAATATCTACATTTTTTTCAATTTCTAGTTTTTGTTTTCCATCGATAGATAATAAAATTCCTTTGAAATTTATGGTATCTTCCTTTTCGTTATAAGTTGCAATTGCACCGATTGGCGCTGTACATCCACCTTCTAATGTTTTTAGAAATTGTCTTTCTATATAGGTGCAAATTTCAGTTTCGATGTGATTTAATTGTGAAAGTGCATCTAAAGTAAATTCATCTTCAGCCATTGCAACCACAACCATTGCTCCTTGTGCTGGCGCTGGAATCATCCAATCGAGATTAATGTAATTATCTGGTTTTAAGTTGATTCTTTCTAATCCTGCTGCTGCAAATACGGCTCCATTCCAATCATTTTCTTGTAGTTTTTGCATTCTGGTATTTACATTTCCGCGTAAATCGACTACGTTATGGTTTGGATATTTGTTCCACCACATGGCTTGACGACGCAAACTTCCTGTGGCGATTGTTCCATTAGATTGTAAAAAATCTAAGTTTCCTTTGTGAACCAAAATGTCTAAAATATTAGCTCTTTCCAAAACGGCTGCTTGAACAATTCCAATTGGAAGTGCTGTTGGAACATCTTTCATCGAATGAACGGCAATATCAACTTGACCGTTAATCATTGCAATGTCTAAAGTTTTGGTGAAAATTCCGGTGATTCCTAGTTCGTAAAGCGGTTTGTCGAGAATAATATCACCTTGCGATTTTACGGCTATAATTTCGGTTTTGTAACCTAAATCGTTGAGTTGTTTTTGAACCGTGTGAGCTTGCCAAAGTGCTAATTCACTATCACGAGTTCCTATACGTATTGTTTTTTCAGACACTTTATTGTTGATTAATTTCTCGCAAAGACGCAGAGATGCAAAGTTTTAATTAAATATTTTCTCTTGTTCTAGCTGAAAGACTTTTTCAATCCATTCAATTCCTTCTTCCATTGATTCACCATCTTTTAAATGGTTTACAAAATGATTCGTGATTTTTTGAATGATTCTATTGCTGATTAATTCAGCTTGTTCTTCGTCAAAATTAGCTAATTTTTTACGTTGAAAATTCAATTCACCGTCTTTAATAGAATTTAATTTTTCTTTTAGAGCATGAATGGTTGGTGCAAACTTTCTGTTTTTGGTCCAAGCTATAAATTCTTCTTTGATTTCCTCAATAATTGCTTCGGCTTGAGGAATATGTAGTTTTCTGTTTTCCAAAGTTTCATCGGTCATTTGCGATAAATGATCCATATGAATTAAAGTTACACCTTCAATCTCCTTTACATTTTCATTTACATTCTTTGGAATAGATAAATCTAAAATCAACATTGGTTTTTTAAGATTCAAAATGGCTTTATCAACCGTTGGATTTTGAGCACCAGTTGCAACTACAACCACATCAGCTTTTTGTAATTCCAATTGTAAATCGGCGTAATCTTTTACAATAACATCTAGTTTCTGAGCTAATTTTTCGGCTTTATCTTTGGTACGGTTTATTAAAGTAATTTGTTCGTGTTTAGTATGTTTTACTAGATTTTCACACGTATTTCTTCCGATTTTTCCTGTTCCGAAAAGAAGAATATTTTTATTAGAAATATCTTCTACGTTTTTGAAAATGTATTGTACTGACGCAAAAGAAACTGAAGTTGCACCCGAAGAAATTTCGGTTTGTGTTTTAATTTTTTTACTCGCTTGAATAACAGAATTAACTAATCTTTCTAGAAATGAATTAACCATTCCGTTAGATTTACTTTCGTTAAAAGCAGTTTTTATTTGACTAATAATTTCAAAATCGCCCAAAATTTGACTGTCTAAACCTGTTCCAACACGAAACATATGATTGATAGCTTCTTGATTTTTATAAATGTAAGCAACTTCTTGAAATTCTTCTACAGAACCTTGACTATTAGCACATAAAAGTTTGATTAATTGATATGGATGTTGTGCAAAACCGTAAATTTCAGTTCGATTGCAGGTAGAAGTAACGATTAAAGAATCAATTCCTTCGGCTTCGGCTTGTATAAGTAAAGTTGCTTTGGCTTGAGCATCTAAACTGAATTTTCCTCTTATTGCTGCATCGGCTTTTTTGTAGCTTAAGCCTAATGCATAAAAAGTGGCGTGTTTCGACATGTTAAAATTTTCCATATTTGTACTTTACCTAAAAGTTCAACAAAAATATTACTATACTATTTATAAAAGTAACGCTCAAAGTACTTTTTGTGTCGCTGTGCGATTTTTTAAACCTTATTTGACTTTTTAGCGTTATTTATTATAAATTTGCAATGAAATCAAGTCTTTCAGAATGACTTATGTAGATTAATTCTAAATAAGGAAAAGACATGATTCCAAAATCATATACGAAAAAATATCGCTATGGGTTCACAAGAAGAAATAAAAATTGAAAATGATTTTACCTTAATTCGTTTTCAAAATGATGGAAATGAGAATTTTCACGTGAAAAGACATGTCAATCAAGGCCTTATTCAATTTCATTTTGGCATCAAAGGAAAAGCAAAATTTGTCTTCAATGATGGTAATTATGCTTTAGATTTGAGAGAAGAAAAAGCGCTTTTATTTTACAATCCACAAAAAGAATTGCCATTGAATTTAGAAATCTCACCAAATTCGTGGGTAATTTCAGTAATTATATCCATTCAAAAATTTCACGGCTTGTTTTCTACAGAAGCCGACCATATTCCGTTTTTGAGTGAAGAAAATAAGGATAAAAAATATTACAAAGAAACCGATATCAGTCCGTCAATGGCAATTGTTTTAAGTCAGTTGTTTCATTATAATTTGAATCCTTCGATTAAAAATCTATACTATAAAGGTAAAGGATACGAATTATTGAGTTTGTATTTCAATCGTTCGGAAGATCCAAATGCAGAACAATGTCCGTTTTTGATAGATGAAGAAAATGTTTTAAAAATTAAAAAAGCCAAAGAAATCATCATCCAAAATATGGCAGAACCACCAGGTTTGGAGGAATTAGCAGAACAAGTTGGATTGAGTTTGAAAAGACTAAAAATGGGTTTCAAACAAATTTATGGCGATACAGTTTACGGATTTCTATTTGATTACAAAATGGATTACGCTCGACAATTATTAGATTCTGGTTCGTATAATGTAAACGAAGTTGGATTGAAAATTGGTTATAGCACCGGAAGTCATTTTATTGCAGCGTTCAAGAAAAAATTTGCGACAACGCCGAAAAAGTATTTGATGTCGATAAATCCGAATACTTAACCTTATAAATTTCGTATATCAAACAATCGATAAAAAAAACATAAACATAAAATTATAAAAAAGTAGATTCGTTACTTTTACAAAAAATTGCAACAATGAAAGGAGTATTATTAGTAAATTTAGGTTCACCAGAAAGTCCAACAGCCAAAGACGTAAAGCCGTATTTAGATGAATTTTTAATGGATAAATACGTAATTGACGTTCCGTTTTTATTACGTGCCTTGTTAGTTAGAGGTATCATTTTACAAACACGTCCAAAAAAATCAGCCGAAGCCTATGCTAGAATTTGGACTGACGAAGGTTCTCCTTTAATTGTGCTTTCAAAAAAAATGCATCAGAAAGTTCAAAAACTAGTTGATGTTCCTGTGGCTTTAGCAATGCGTTATGGAACGATTACAATTGAAAAAGGCTTGCAAGAATTAAAAGATAAAGGTGTTACCGAAGTTATGCTTTTAGCACTTTATCCTCAATATGCGATGGCGTCAACCACAACAATTTGGGCTTTGGCAGATGAGTTAGTGGCGTCAAAATTTCCAGAAATGAAGTTGACAAAAGTTCCAGCGTTTTACAACAAACCCGATTATATTCAGGCATTAGCCAATTCGATGAAAAAGCATTTGGAAGGATTTGATTACGATCATTTATTATTTTCATATCACGGAATTCCGAAACGTCATATTCGTAAAACCGATGTCACCAAATCACATTGTACTATTGATGGTTCGTGTTGCAGCACACCTTCGCCAGCGCACGAATTTTGCTACCGTCATCAATGTTATGAAACGACAAGACAAGTGGTAAAATTATTAGGAATTCCAGAAGGAAAATACAGTCAAACATTCCAATCAAGATTAGCAGGTGACAAATGGTTAACGCCATACACTGATGTAGAAATCAACAAAATGCCAGAACAAGGAATTAAGAAATTGGCTGTTGTAACTCCAGCTTTCGTAGCCGATTGTTTAGAAACTTTGGAAGAAATCGCAATGGAAGCTAACGAACAATTTTTACACCATGGTGGCGAAGAATTCATGGCAATTCCATGTATGAATGACGAAGACGAATGGTGTGGTGTTGTTTCGAATTGGATTGAAGATTTTAAAAATAACTAATATAGTTTGCAGTCTCAGTCACAGTATACAGATGCGACTGAAAACTGAAAACTGAGAACTGAAATATGGAACTCTACAACTACATAAAATCACTTCACTTAATTTTTGTAATCACTTGGTTTGCAGGTTTGTTTTACATTGTTCGTTTGTTTGTTTATCAAATTGAAGCCAAAGAAAAACCTTCACCAGAAAGAGAAATTTTATTAAACCAATACAAAATAATGACCTATCGTCTTTGGTATATAATTACTTGGCCAAGTGCGGTTTTAGCAACATTATTTGCGGTTTGGTTACTAATTTTAATGCCTGCTTGGTTGCAAATGCCATGGATGCACGTCAAACTCGGATTTGTTTTGGCGTTGTTTTTGTATCATCTAAAATGTCATCAAATTTATAAGCAATTGCAAAACGACAAATTCAACTATTCTTCCAATTTTATGCGCCTTTGGAATGAAGGTGCGACAATAATTTTATTTGCAGTAGTTTTTTTAGTAATTTTAAAAAATGCTTTCAATTGGATTTATGGCGTAATTGGAATCTTTTTATTTTCGATTTTAATTATGCTCGGATTCAAATTTTATAAAAGAATAAGGGAAAGAAAATAGTTCTCAGTCGCAGTCGCAGTAATCAGCTGAGACTGAAAACTGAAAACTGAGACTGAAAACTAATAAATGAAAAACTTCAAAATGTCAATGCTATCGCTTCGAATTAGGATTTTCCTATCGATGATTGTATTGATATTGATTGCTTCTGCGTTGATGGCTTTGATTTCGGTTATTCAGTTTAAAAATGAAGCTCGAAGATACCACCAAGATCGTTTGGAACGCAAAGAATATGCTATCAAAGAACACATTAACTACGTTTTAGCAACGACAACTTATCCTTTAACAGAACAGAATTTACCTTTAATTTTCAAAGATAAAATTCACGAACTTGCCGATATTCATAACCTCGAAATCAATATTTATAGTCTTAACGGAAAGTTACTAAAATCATCAAAAGCCTCTTTTTCGGTCGATGATGTTTCACCGCCAATTCCCAACTATATCATTCGTTTGGTGCAATCTTCTATCGAAAAAAGATATGTCGATATTAAAAATGTTGACGGTTTAAAAAATCGTTCTTCCTATAGTCAAATCAAAGATAATAAGTTCAAACCACTTGGAATTTTGAACTTACCTTATGTAGAAGACGACAGTTTTTATGAAGATGAAATTCAAGAATTCTTGATTCGTTTGAGTCAAGTCTATGCTTTTATGTTACTGATTGCCTTTGGATTAGCTTACTTTCTTGCTTCTTATATCACTAAGTCGCTAAAAACTATTTCTGATAAAATCAACGAAACTAGCTTGAATCAAAAAAACGAAAAAATCGTAATTGAAGCCAACAGTCGAGAGATTAATTCATTGATAAAAGCGTACAATGACATGGTTGACAAACTAGAAGAAAGTGCTACCATGTTGGCACAATCTGAACGTGAACAAGCTTGGCGCGAAATGGCAAAACAAGTCGCTCACGAAATCAAAAATCCGCTAACACCAATGCGATTGACTGTGCAAAGTTTTGAACGAAAATTTAATCCAGAAGATCCAGATTTGAAACAAAAACTGAACGATTATTCTAAAACTTTGATTCAACAAATCGATACTATGAGTTCGGTAGCTTCTGCTTTTTCTAACTTTGCTTCTATGCCGGCGCAACAAAATGAAACGCTAAATGTTGTTGAGGTTGTTGAGTTTTCATTAGATATTTTCAACGAAGATTATATTGTTTTTGAAAGTGATTCAGCCGAAATTATCACCAAAATGGATAGGACTCAGTTGGTTAGAATTATTACCAATTTGGTCAAAAACGCCATTCAAGCCATTCCAGAAGAGCAAGTTGAAAAATCGATTCATGTTGCCGTAAATCGAGTTGAAAACAATGTAAACATTACTGTAAAAGACAACGGAATTGGTATAGAAACCGAAAATATCGAATACATTTTCGAACCAAAATTCACCACCAAAACCAGCGGAATGGGACTTGGTTTAGGAATTATCAAAAACATTATCGAAAATTACAAAGGAACTATTACATTTGAAACAGAATACGGAAAAGGAACAACTTTCACAGTTTCGCTTCCTATAATTGAAAAATAAAAATGATTTGAAGCGAATGGCTTGGGCATTTTCAGCAATCCTTTTTCCTGCTTTCATCCCAAAACTTTGCAAAAAAGCAAAGGTTTTTCCTTTCAATCAGGGCTAAAAGATAAACTTATTACAACAAAATATGAACTTCGAAAACATACTTATTACATCCGAAAACGGAATTGGACAAATTACTATTAATCGTCCATCAAAACTTAATGCATTAAATGTTGCGACTATTCAAGAACTTCATGATGGTTTGGAGAATTTAGATGCTAATCCAGAAATTAGAGTCATCATCATCACTGGCGAAGGCGAAAAAGCATTTGTAGCTGGTGCCGATATTTCAGAATTTGCCAATTTCTCTATCGAAGAAGGCGCGCATCTTGCAGCAAAAGGTCAAGAGTTATTATTTGATTTTGTCGAAAAACTAAAAACACCAGTAATAGCAGCCGTAAACGGTTTTGCACTAGGCGGCGGATTAGAATTGGCAATGGCATGTCATTTCAGAGTTGCATCCGACAATGCCAAAATGGGTTTGCCAGAAGTTTCTCTTGGTGTAATTCCGGGTTATGGCGGAACGCAACGTTTACCTCAACTAGTCGGAAAAGGTCGAGCAATGGAAATGATTATGACAGCCGGAATGATTGATGCCGAAACAGCAAAATCATATGGATTAGTAAATCATGTTGTGCCACAAAATGAACTTTTAGAATTTACAAAAGGTATTGCTAGCAAAATAATGAGAAATTCTCCAGTCGCAATTGGAAAAGCTATAAAAGCTATAAATGCCAACTTCAAAGATGGTGTAGATGGTTACGAAACCGAAATAAGAAACTTTGGAAAATGTTTCGGAACAGAAGATTTTAAAGAAGGAACAACTGCTTTTTTAGAAAAAAGAAAACCAGATTTCAAAGGGAAATAGTATGAAAAAACTATTATTATTTGTTATTCTTATTTCTTTGAAGTCAAGTTTAGTTTTTTCTCAAAAAATAAACTATACAATACAAAAGAGTAAGGAATTTGAAGATGAATATAAAAAATCTAATATAGTTCTCTCTGAAAAAGATTCTGAAGGAAACTTGCTTATAGTTAGGTCATACAATGGTAATGGTTTAAAGTATAATCAGGGGTTTTATGTAGAAAAATATAATAATGATTTCAAATTACTAAAAGAATTTGATTTTTCAATTGACCATTCCAATACAGAAAAATACAATACTATTATTGGAATTACCTATTTAAATTCTATAATAAGTATTATCGAGATATTTTATGACTTAAACAGAAAAGAATATATATGTCAAGCTAATTCACTAAGCAATGATTTTAAAATATCAAAAAAAGAGCTTTTTATTATTACCAGAGAGGACATAAAGAATAAAGGATATATAGACCTTGAAGAAAACTGCTTTAATCAATCCAAAGAATTGTGGAATTATAACAATTTAGGAGAATTTAGTTCAGTTTACAATGATCCTTATTCTCCTTTTGCAAACTTCAATCAAAAACATTCAATTACAGAACACAGTTTATCTAGTAATTTTACAATGACTGTCAACAACACTAAAACTGGCTTTGTAATTGGAGTTGATTTTAATAATAAAAAGTCCGAAAATTTAAATTTGTATGTTTTTGATAATAACTTGAATTTAAAGTTTAATTCTGAATTTGGTAAAGAAATAAATGACAAAAAATATATATTTCAAAACATTCAGTTGTCACCCGATGCAAAATCGGTTTATCTTCTATCAAAATCTTATTTAAAAGAACTAAAGGATAAAGAAAAAGGTGGGGAATATCAATTTGAACTCATAAAGTTTACTGAAAAAAACTCCAAAGTTCAAATTATTAAAACGAATGAGCAATACATAAATTCTTTAAAAATTATTTTTAACCAAGATAAAATCACCTGCCTTGGATTTTATTCAAATTATGATGAAGATAAATTTCAAGGTATAAGCTATTTTAGTTTTGATCAAAACAATTTAGATCTTTTAAATTCCAAATTCAATCCGTTTTCTGAACAATTCATGATAGATAAATATGGTAAAAAAAAGGACAAAGGATTAAAATTTTTAATTTTTAAAAACATCTTTTTTACACCAAATAACGATCTAATTTTAAATGCAGAAGAGCAGTATATTACTTATATAGCAAATACAAATAGAACGCTTTTTAATTGTGATGATATTATATCTCTAAAATTGAACAAAAATGGAGAGTTAGTTTGGTCAAGGAATATTAATAAAAGTCAATCTTTTACTGATGACGATTCTTATATTTCATACTCTTCTATCGTTAAAGATGAATCAAATTACTTTTTTATTAATACTGGTGAAGAAATAAAAAAATTAAGTAATGACAGAATCGAGTTTGGACAAGTTAGAAAAAACAAATCAAATTTAAATATCATAAGAATCAATCCTGATGGAGATTTTGATTTTGTAGAAATTTTAGATGATGAAAATACTGCTGTGCCTTTTAAAGTTTCAAAAGGATTCATAATAGATGAGTCATTAATTTTTATTGGGCAAAAAGGAAAAGTAAAACAACTTTTAAAAGTTACTTTGTAATTCAAATATCAAATTATTGTATTTTTTTGATATTGGAATATCAAATTATTATATATTTTTGATATTCCAATATCAAATTATTATATATTTGCATTTTAAAATGATGCAAAATGATAGCAAGAATTCAACAAACCGAAATTGATTCTTATCTTTTCAAAGGAAAAGCCATACTTGTATTTGGCGCACGTCAGGTTGGAAAAACGTCTTTAATACGTTCTACTTGCCAGAATAATTCTTTTTTATGGTTGAATGGTGACGAACCTGACACACAACTTTTACTTGAAAACATCACTGGCGATAGACTAAAAGCTATAGTTGGCGATAACAAAATACTCGTAATTGACGAAGCACAAATGATTCATAATATCGGATTGTTGATTAAACGAATGGTCGACAATTTTCCTGATATTCAAATAATTGCTTCGGGCAGCAGTGCTTTTGAACTTGCCGATAAAACCAAGGAAAGCATGGTTGGCAGAAAAGAAGAATTACAACTTTTCCCTTTGAACTATAAAGAAATGGTAACTCACACTAATTTTGTAGAAGAAACTCGTTTGGTTCCGCATCGTTTGGTTTTTGGCTATTATCCAGAAGTTGTTACAAATCCTGGAAAGGAAGAAAAAATACTCAATGATTTGGTTGATGGTTTTCTATACAAAGACATTTTGAACTTAGAAGGAATAAAAAAATCATCAACATTACAACGATTGGTTCAAATGTTGGCATTCAGAATCGGTTCAGAAATAAGCACAACTTCACTTGCTAATGAATTAGGAATAAACAGATTAACTATTGAAAAATACATTGATATTCTCGAAAAGAATTTCATTGTTTTCAGCTTAAAAGCCTTTAGCAAAAATCAAGATAACGAAATTAAAAAAAGTCGAAAAGTCTATTTTTGGGACAATGGTTTACGAAATCGAATTGTCAAAAATTTTAATCCTATTGAACTAAGAGATGATGTTGGTTCGCTTTGGGAAAATTTTATAATCAGCGAACGATTGAAAAAACTGTCTTATGAAAATCAATATAAAGAATCGTTTTTTTGGAGAAATACACAACAAGCAGAAATTGATTATTTAGAAATCAAAAATACTGAAATTGAAGCTTTTGAAATAAAATACAATCCAAATGTGAAAGTTAAATTTTCAAAATCATTTACAGCTAAATATCATCCTAAAACAACTCAAGTAATTCATAAAGAGAATTTTTGGGATTATTTACTCTAATCTTTAGGAACTTTTTTTGTGTCTTTATTTTTAACTGGATTCAATTTTTCATTATCAGCCGCTAGTTTTTCTTTTACTCGTTCGTACATTTTTTTGTAGTTAGTAATATCTGTTGCGTAGTATTGATTGCTTTTTACAAACTGAAGACTGTCAATTTTATATTTCTTGTAAATGTATTTGTTAGGCAGTCCTTTATAATATTGCTTTTCTTGCGGAATTTGTGTCCTAACTGCTTCTAGCAAAGCTAAATCGTAAAAAATTTCGATCATTTTATCTTCGTCAATCAAATTTTTTGGCTTGGAAACAACCGAATTTGAACAACTTGCCAAAAGGATAAAACTCAAAAAAACTAAAACCTTTTTCATATTAATAACTATTATCTATCAAAAAGTAAACGTTTTCCGCAACGAATATCTTTTACTTTTGAATTAAAATAAACCAAATGACCATTAATAAAAGTATGTGTAATTCTTGATTTGAAATTGATTCCTTCAAATGGCGACCAACCACATTTAGCCAAAATATTTTCTTTCTTTACATTCCAAGGCGAATTAGCATTTACAATCACCAAATCTGCATAATAACCTACTTTTATGAAACCTCTTTTTTCAATTTTGAAAATTTTAGCAGGATTATGAGCCATTTTTTCAACTATTTTTTCAATTGAAATTTTGCCTTTATGGTAATTCTCAAACATAGCCACAATTGCATGTTGCACTAGTGGTCCACCAGAAGGCGCTTTTAGATACGATTGTTGTTTTTCCTCAATTGTATGTGGTGCGTGATCGGTAGCTATAACGTCTATTCTATCATCCAGCAAAGCTTCCCAAAGTGCATTTCTATCATTTTCGGTTTTTACTGCTGGATTCCATTTGATCAAATTGCCTCTTGTCGCATAATCTTCATTGGTAAACCAAAGATGATGAATACAAACTTCTGCAGTAATTTTCTTTTCTTCAAGAGGAATTTTGTTAGTAAACAACTCCATTTCTTTGGCTGTCGAAAGATGAAAAACATGTAGTCTTGCTCCCGTTTTTTTAGCCAAAGCAATTGCATTTGATGAAGATAAATAACACGCTTCTTCACTTCTTATCAAATGATGAACATCAACTGGAATATCTTCTCCATATTGTTTTTTATAGAATTCTAAATTATTTTTTATTGTTGTTTCATCTTCACAATGAACGGCAATTAGCAATGGTGTGCTTGAGAAAATTTTTTCTAAAACGGCTTCATTATCAACCAACATATTTCCAGTTGAAGAACCTAAAAATATCTTGATTCCAGCCACATTTTTAGGATTAGTTTTTAAAACTTCTTCCAAATTATCGTTGGTAGCGCCCATCATAAACGAATAATTGGCATATGATTTTTCGGCTGCAATTTGGTATTTCTCTTCAAGAAGTTCTTGCGTAACAGCGTTAGGAACAGTGTTAGGCTGCTCAATAAAAGAAGTAATGCCACCAGCAACAGCGGCACGAGATTCTGTTGCAATTTCGGCTTTGTGTGTCAATCCGGGTTCTCTAAAATGCACTTGATCATCAATGGCGCCTGGAATAAGATAATTTCCTTCGGCATCAATAATTTCAAATCCTGGCTTTGGACTTATTTGCTCGGCAATTTCTGTAATAATTTCATTTTCAATTAAAACATCACCTTCAAAAACAGTTCCTTCGTTAACTATCTTGGCATTTTTTATTAATATCTTATTCATGTTTTTAACGTTTATAATCGGTTAAAAAACTTTCTAATTCTCAACGAAATAACACCTAAAACCGCTTCTTTAAAAATAGCACTGCTCATTTTAGATTGACCTTTGGTTCTATCAGTAAAAATAATTGGAACCTCAACTATTTGAAAACTTTTTGCAAATGTTCGGTATTTCATTTCTATTTGAAAAGCATAACCTATAAACTTTATTTTATCGAGATTTATACTTTCTAAAACAATTCTTTTGTAGCAAACAAATCCTGCAGTGGCATCGTGAATTTTCATTCCTGTAATCATTTTTACATAAACCGATGCAAAATACGACATCAAAACACGACTTAAAGGCCAATTTACAACATTTACACCTGTTACATATCTTGAACCAATAGCTAAATCGGCATCAGCAAGATGACAAGCATTGTATAATTTTTCTAAATCATTTGGATTATGGGAAAAATCGGCGTCCATTTCAAAAATGTACTGGTATTTATGCTGCAATGCCCATTTAAAACCATGCACATAAGCCGTACCTAAACCTGATTTTTTCGATCTTTTCTCAAGAAAAAGTTTGCCTTGAAATTCTTGTTGTAATTCCTGCACTTTTTCGGCAGTATGATCTGGCGAATTATCATCAATGATTAATACATGAAAATGCTTACGCAAGGTAAGTGTTGCTCTAACAATGCTTTCAATGTTTTCAATCTCGTTGTACGTTGGGATTATGACAATGCAATCGCTCATTTTGAAATAGAAATTTGAGACAAAAATAAACTTTTTATTATTGTTGATTCATAATAAAATTATAATAATCGAATGTTGAGAGCAATTTTTATTCATTTACTCAATTTGAAATTTGAAAGTGATTGATAAACAATAAAAATTAGTAATTTTGCACCATTATGATTGAAACTATTTTTCATCCAAGAGTAATTGAAAACAAAGACTGGGCAACGATTCTTTTCGTGTTTGCTCTAACAATGGTTGCAATTGCAAAATCTGCTTATGGAAATCGTTTTTATGATTTTATGAAACTGCTATTTTCTGATAAATACAATAAAATTTATCGAGACACTAGTAATTTGATGAGTGCTTTTACGGTAATTATGTTTATCATCAATATGATTTCATTGGCGTTTTTCATTCAATTAGTGTTACATCACTTAGGCTATGTGTCTAAAAGTGATTGGGTTGTATTTATTCAAATCATTACTTTTTTATTAGTTTTTATCCTTTCAAAATATTTGATAGAAAAAATTATAGCGACATCATTTAACATTGAAGAGTTCGTTGAGCAATATAATTTACAGAAAGTTAACTATAGAACCTATGTTGGATTGCTACTTCTGCCACTTGACATTGTCTTGTTTTATAGCAAATACACAACAAAAACTGTAATTTTTTCAATAATTGGTATTTTTTTGATAATAAATTTCATAAATTATATTATTTCTTTAAAAAATTATCAAAATTTACTATTTCGTAAGTTGTTTTATTTTATTTTGTATCTTTGCGCACTTGAAATTGCACCCTACTATTTCATGTACTATTGGTTTACAAAAAGTTAGTTACAAAAAGTAATATATGAAAGTCAAAACAATTTTGGTTTCGCAACCAGAGCCTAAAGTAGAAAATTCTCCCTACTTTGATTTGCAAAATAAGCATAAAGTAAAAGTTGATTTTAGACCTTTTATACATGTTGAAGGCGTAAATGCTAAAGACGTCAGACTTCAAAAAATTGATTTAAATAATTATACCGCTATAATTTTAACCAGCAAAAATTCAGTTGATCACTTTTTTAGAGTGGCTGAAGAAATGCGTTATAAAGTTCCCGAAGGATTAAAATATTTTTGCCAGTCGGAAGCAGTTGCTTTTTATCTTCAAAAATATGTGGTGTATAGAAAACGTAAAATCTATGTAGGTCAAAAAGACTTTGTAGATATGTCAACGTTGTTCAAAAAATACAAAGAAGAAAAATATCTTTTGCCATCTTCTGACCAATTAAATGCTGATATTCCGCAAACATTAAACAATTTGAAAGTAGATTGGACGCCTGGAACTTTTTACAAAACAGTAATGAGTGATTTGTCTGATTTGGCAGATGTTTACTATGATGTTTTAGCGTTTTTCAGTCCAACTGGAATAAAATCATTGTTTAAAAATTTCCCTGATTTTAAACAAAACGACACTAGAATTGCTGTTTTTGGAAGTACAACTCAAAAAGAAGCTTTAGAACACGGATTGAGAATTGATATTCTAGCTCCAACACCAGAAACACCTTCTATGACAATGGCGTTAGAGAAATATGTTTCGGAAGCTAATAAAGGAAAATAAGAAATAAACATATGTTAAAAGTCCGTTTAAAGTTATTTTAAACGGACTTTTTTTATTCTCAATCATCTCAAAAAAGCTATTTTTGTAATCGAAAATTGAAAGCAAAATGAATTATACTTTTCTACCAAATACCAACATAAAAATTAGCAAAATTTGCCTTGGCACCATGACTTTTGGCAATCAGAATTCTGAAGCAGAATCTCATTCTCAGTTGGATTATGCTGTTGAACGTGGCGTCAATTTTATTGATACAGCCGAAATGTATCCAATTGGTGGAAACGAACATATTTTTGGAAGTACCGAAAGACACATTGGAACATGGCTAAAAAAAATAGGTTCGCAAAGAGAAAATTTAGTAATTGCTACCAAAATTGCTGGTCCAAATCGTGGAATGGATTACATACGAAAACCACTTGATTTTTCTAAAAAAAGCATCCATGAAGCAGTAAATTTGAGTCTAAAAAATCTTCAAACCGATTATATTGATTTGTACCAAATGCATTGGCCAGAACGCATAATGAATATGTTTGGTCAACGTGGATTAACCAAAATTGACACTAATTGGCAAGACAATTTTTTTGAAGTGCTTACAGTTTACGACGGATTAACTAAAGAAGGGAAAATAAAACATATTGGTGTTTCAAATGAAAATCCTTATGGTGTGATGCGTTTTCTTCAAGAAAGTGAAAAACATAATTTACCTCGAATTGCTACAATTCAAAATCCATATTCGTTGCTAAATAGACTTTTTGAAGTTGGTTTATCAGAAATTTGCATGCGCGAAAATGTTGGATTACTAGCTTATTCGCCTCTTGCATTCGGAGTTTTATCTGGGAAATATTTGGGAGAAGTTAAACCAAACTACCGAATGGCAAAATTTCCTCAATTCACTAGATATACAAGCGAAAATACTACAAAAGCAACTCAATTATACAAAGAATTAGCCGAAGCAAATGGATTGACTTTGGTTCAATTGGCAGAAGCTTTTGTACACCAACAATCGTTTGTAACCTCAACTATTATAGGTGCAACTTCGCTCGAACAATTAAAAGAAAATATTGATGCGTTTGAAGTGATTTTATCAGATGAAATTTTAAACGAAATTGATAGAATTCAAGCTTTAATTCCTAATCCAGCACCATAATAATTGCAAAAAAAAGATTCACGCTTTTACACATGAATCTTTTTTTAAATAAATAATAAATTCTTACTCTATTACAAGTTTAGTTGTATAAAAAGCACCTGATTTATCTTCTAATTTTACTAAATACATTCCAGACGATAATGCTGAAGTTGCTATTTTATTACTTTCATTTTCAATAGATTGTGAAAGCAACATTTTTCCTGAAATATCAAAAACAGTTACCTTTAAATTTGAAAAACCATTTGAATTTTTGATAAAGAATTCATTGTTAGCAGGATTAGGAAAAATGGAATATCCAGCTTTTTCAAAACTTGAACTACTTAAAACTGATGTGTCAACTACTTTTAAAATTGCGTTTCCTTTAGAAATGTATAATTCTCCATTCAAATCTTCTCCAAAGGTTGTAAAATTATTGCTTCCAGTAAAGTTTGCAGAATAAGTAATTGTTCCATCCTCACTAACATAACCTAGTCTGTTCTGACAATAATCTGCAAAAACATACTTACCAACAAGATTTGGATATAAGCTTCCTGTATATAAATATCCACCAGTTATAGAACAACCTTCATCATGTGAATATTGTGCAAAAGGCATAGTCATAGTTCCAATAGCCGCACAGCCAGAAGTGTTATAAGGAACATTACCTTCGTAACATCTCCAACCAAAATTCAGCCCAGCTGGAACAGGACTTGCTACTTTGTTTATTTCTTCAACAGCATTTTGACCAACATCTGCAATCCATAAATCACCATTTAATCGATTAAAAGAAAATTTCCATGGATTTCTTAATCCAATTGCCCATATTTCATCATTACCTGCAATTCCAACATAAGGATTTGTTGGTGGAATTCCATAATTAAGCGGTGCTACTGGATTGTCTACGTCTATTCGTAGCATTTTACCTAAATTATTAGTAATGTTTTGTGATCGGTTTCCAGGATCGCCTCCGCTCCCGCCATCACCCATTCCGATGTATAAATAGCCATCTGATCCAAAACGAATGCATCCACCATTATGATTTGTAAAAGGTTGCGCTATGGTCATCAAAATAGTTCCAGCTGTATTAGCCACATTAGGATTTGCAGTGCTAACAGTATATTTAGCAATAACTGTTGCGCCATCGGATGCACGTGTATAGTTAACAAAAAACTGCCCATTTGTTGCATAATTTGGGTGAAAAGCCAATCCTAAAAGTCCTTGCTCTCCACCAGAAACGACAAGAGAAGAAAGATTTATAAACGGTGTTGTATTTATAGTTCCGTTAGTATTCAAAATTCGTATTAGACCTCCTTGTTGCACAACAAAAAGTCTTGTATCATTTGGAGGATGAACCATTTCGACAGCGCCAGAAAGTCCTGTTGCAAATGTTTGAAAAGTGAGCGTTTGTGCTATTGAGACATTCAATAATAACAACAGATTAATGTAGATTATTTTTTTCATAAGTTATTGGTTTAGTCTTGTAAAAATAAGCTTTTTATTCAAATAAAAAAACCTGATGCGATTAAACATCAGGTTTTTAACATTTTACAAATTATCAATTATCTTATCTTTTGGATATTTGACTTTGTAACTTATCCTTATTTTCTTGGTTTCGTTTGGCGCAAGTTTTAATTCCCATGTCATGATTCCTGTTTCTGGATTTACTTTTGCTTTTCCGTCGTCAAGAAGTTCAACTGTTATTTCTTTGTCAGAACTTAACGGATATTGGTCTTTCAAAAGCATGTTCACTTCTTCTTTTTTGTTGTTACGAACGGTTATGTCATACGTAAAAGTTTGTTCTTTGTAAGAAGATAAGAATTTTGTTCCCGATTTGTCAACTACTTTTTCACGTTTTATAGAGATTTTTTTATCTCTTCCCATACTTAAATTTAAAGTATCAGCCGTTTGATTTGGATTGATTACTGTTTTTCCAACATACATGCCTTCAAAAATGATATTGGCTTCACCTTGCAACAAATTATATTTAGAATAATCATTGATTTCTGCCAATAAGAACGCTTCTTTCTCCACTCTTGGAGCAGCATAATATTTATACGAAGCTGGCAATTTGATTTCTTTCAAAGCCACCGAATGTGCTTTTCCGTTAGACATAATATCATACGGAATATCAATATCGAAAGAAACATTTAGTTGGTTTTCGGAAATAGAAGTGAAATTTGATATAGATGAGTCGGCCATAACTGGAGCTGCTGCAACTTCCATATCTGCTTTTTCATTTTTTGATTTTATTCCATAACCTCTAGACTGAAGTTTATTTTGGACACTAACTTGACTTATATCATAATAATTTCCATATCTCAAAAACCATGAGCTTAAAATCGGTGCTTGATTATTTTGATTTGGGTTTCCACTTGATAAAGTTAGTTTAACTTTTTTCCAGTCAACGCCAGAGTTTTGCACTACTTGCGCTTTGTACATCATGTTAATTGGTTCTTTGATACTTTCGGCACGCAAATCGTAAAATGGTGACCAACTTGCTGAATTAGTTATGTAATTTATATCCAAATTAACCAATCCAGCCACTTCATTCATCACTTGAAGAATTAGTTTTCCTTGCGAACTTTTCTCTTCTTTTTGGGTGTTGACTTCTAGTTTTTTATTCAAATTAGCCAATTGTAATGTCAATTTGTTGTACTTTTCTTCAAATGCATCGTACGAATTGTTTAATTCGGTTCGTCTTAACTTGTAATAATCGACCATTTTCATCAATTCGGTTACATTCAATCCTGAATTTGCACCCCAAACTTGCTGATTTTTATCTAATAACTCAATAGTTTTGGCATCTGAATCTTTTGCGTTTTCAACTTTTTTGAGTTCTTTTTGAAGATATGAAATACTGTCACGCACTTTCTTAGTATCAGGATTTTTTTCGTCAACTTCATACTCCGAAATGTAATTTTGTGTAAACTGAACCGACAAAACCGTAACCGAACTTGGTGCGCCAATTTGAACCGTGTTTTCATTCAAATAATCAGCCACGTTTTTAATCACGATTTCACTTGTTCCAAAAGGAAGATTTACCGAAGTGGTTTGTGTTAATTCAGCTGCGTTGAAGTAAACCGTTGCTGCTTTTACTTTAGCCGATGTAAAAATTGGTTTTTGAGCAAATCCAATTGCAGAAACCAAAAATGTAAGTAATATTATTTTTTTCATGTGTTTGTTTTAAATTATATCAAAAATTTATTTTTAACTTCCCAATTTACCATATCGTTGTTCTTCAGAAAAGTATAATACAATAACTTTTTTACCTTTTCTGTAAGGATAAAATAGTTCATATTCTCCATCATGATTACTATATCTAATTTCTTTGCTTTTTCCACTGAAAATTTTATCTAAATATTCTCTTTCAACTTGTGTTGTTTTATAAATATAGTCGCTTTTTTGTGGCTTGATTGTGTCTTTCAAATTTTCTCCTTTGTATTCGTTGAAACCTAAAAAGACTGGTGAACCATTAATAATGTCCTTAACTAATACATTTACACTAGGAAAATTTTTATCTGTGTTTGAATAAACCTCTAAAATATTACTTGTTTCATTTATGTATTTTTCAGAAAAACTATAATTTACTAGTTTGTCACTATTTATTACGTTTTTCTCAATAATTGATTTTGCAGATTTGATTAACATTTTTTCCTTTTTGCTCGATGTTAAATAATCTCCGCCAAATAAAATACCTGCTATTAATGGAAAAATTACTAACAGAGCAAAATAGATTTTCTTATTTGACTTCACATTATTGCTATCACTATTCTTATTGTCAGCTATTCTAGTTAAATTAAACATTACATTAATGATTAAAGAACCTACCATTAATGCTAAAATTCCCAAAACACTTAGATAAAAAGTTTCAGTCATGTTTTCTCGGAATACTTTTAGCCCGAAAACTTCAATTGTTATAAATGTGAAAACCCAATAAACCAATAATACTATAGCTGTTATTCCAATGATATTACTGATTTTTACCAATTCTTTCGGAGTCATAATTAAATATTTTAGATGTTTTTCCCTTCTGTAAAATTAAATAAAAAACTACAACTTTTTACGGTTGTAGCTTTTCAATCAATAACCAACCTTTATTTTTCTACTGTATAACCTTTGGCTTTTGCCAATGTTACTATCGATGTGCTTATCGCATCGCCTAAATCGTCTTGAGCTTTCGATTTTTTTGCTTCAGCATCAATATATTCTTGGCGTTTTTTGCCTAATTCTGCAATTTCTTTTTGAATTTCTTCTCTTTCTTTTGTTTTTTTAGTTACAATCGTTTTGATTTCATCGGTTGATTTATTTTGCAATTCTTTTGGTAATTCTTCTTTTTTAAGTTTACCAATTGCTTCTTTATCGTCTTTCATTTTATCAACCAAATCCCAACTATCATTTTTGTAAACCGCTTTAGATTTACTCACAGCACGCTCTGCATAATTAGCTCCAGAAAGTTTTTGTGCATTTGCATCTTGCGCTTCTTGGTTCATTTTTTTCTCATTTCCTTGTGAACCGTAACTGATATAAGTTGTGTTAATTCTAACATTGCAATCCGAAATTTTTTGATCATAAGGCGTTGCGATATATTGCACGGTTTGATTAGAATCGATGTTGAAAAATTTTCCTTTACCAACGTCGGCACCATCTTTCCAAAGCATTGAAATTCCTTGCGATTGCGCGCCACAGAAAATTGTATTGATGTAAATATCATTTTTCAGAGCATCACTAATGGCTTCTTTATAATTAATACCGCCTTGGTCAAAGCCTTCGTTTCCAGCTATGTAAATTAGTTTCATGCTTGAATTTCCATCATTCCATTTTAAATTTTTGGTAGCATCACTTATAACAGCTCCACAATATTCTGAACCGCCATTGGTACGAAGCGAAAATAATTTTTCTGAAATCAAATCTAAATCGGTTGAAAGTGGCGTTACTTGTCGAATATAATTGGCAGATTGAGATAAACCGTCATTTCCATATTCATAAAGCGAAATTTCGATAGTAGGCGTTTTTCCCGAATATTTTAGCGTTGTCAAAGTGTTTACAATATTCCACAAACGCGATTTGGCTTGTTCTATCAAACCGTCCATACTATTAGAAGTGTCGAGCAAAAGTGCTACTTGAATTTTGGTGTTTCCATCAACTGTTGTAGTGGAAACATTCTGAATTTCATTATTTTTAGCATTCGAACGATTGCAAGCGGCAAAGCTCACGGTTGATGCAAATAAAGCGGCAATAACTAGGTTTTTTGTGGTTTTCATATATGTAAATTTTAATTGTTAGCGGTCATATATGGTATCGCCTTATTTTTATAGGTGTTTGTTTGCAACAAACAAGTTGTTAGTGGCGATTTCATAACTATTATTTTTAAGATTACAGGACAAATCTATTTCGATAAAAGCCACCAAATTTGAAGAAATGGTAAAACAGTATTTTGACTTGGTAAAAGCTATAGGAAAAGCAGTTAAAAATAAATTATCTTTACATTGCGAAATAATACTATAAAAATGCGTCTTATAAACTTGCTTTATTCTTTAGTCTTTCTGTTGCTTCTGCTTCCTACCGAAGTTATGGCGCAACAAGACACTATTGTGAAAAAGAGTAAAACTGTTAGTAAAAAAATGAGTTCTGCTACCGATGAACTAAAAGAATCACTTAGCACAAATGACGAAGCTAAAATTGCTAAAAACTACGAAAATGTAGCGCAAAATTTCATTAAAAAAGGCGATAATCCCAAAGCTGAAGAATACCTCAAAAAAGCGTTGACCAGTTATACTAAACTAAACAACAATACTGCAATTGCTCGTGTCACAAGAAGTTTAGCCAAAATTCAAGAAAGTCAAAATAAGCTAAAAGATGCTTCTGCCAATTACAAAATGGCTAGTGAAGCTGCGGCTGACAAAGAAACAGAAGTATTGAATAAAAACGATTACAATCGAGTGCAAGCAAGTGCGCCAATTGTGCAACGAGAACTCATTGGTTCAAATATTTCTATTTTAGAAAAAGAAAATAGAAAAGAAGAATTAGCCGAAGCTTATGTGCAAAAAGCAGCCAATAGCATGCAATTGAATGATAAAGATGATGCCATCGGAAACCTAAACCAAGCCATTGTTTATGCCAAAGAAAGCCCGAAAAAAGTAATCGAAATTAAGAATGAAATTGCCAAAGTATATGCTTCCAAAAATCAATTTGACGAAGCTATTGCCATCAACAAAAATCTATTAGCTGAAGCCGAAAACAAAAAAGATTTTGACACCCAAATCAAGCAAATGCAGTCGTTGGCAACGCTTTATTTTAAGAAAAACGAACCTGAAAACGCTATAAAATCACTTCAAAATGCCTATAAATTAGCTACGCAAAAAGGAAATTCGACCGAAGTTAAAAAAAGTTTGTCTGCTTTGTTGGCTTATTATAAAGATCACGGAAAAGACAAAGAAAGTATCGCTTTGTACGATGATTTTTTTAAGAATTTTGAGCAACTTATCCAATCTGATTCTACTTTGATTGATGCCAAATTATTTCAAGTTACCGAAGATAAAATTCATCAATTGGAAAAAGAAAAATCATTGAAAGATGAGTTGATTGCCAAAAAAAATACTTTCAATTATTTCTTGATTGGCGCCATTGGTTTGCTTCTAATTTTCTTTGGATTGATTGCTAAGGCTTTGTTTTCTATCAAAAAGAAAAACAAGGAAATTGCCTTGCAGTCGTTGCGCAGAGAAATGAATCCGCATTTTATTTTTAATAGTTTGAATAGTGTCAACCAATTTATTTCGCAAAATAAAGAGCTTGAAGCTAATAAGTATTTGACCAATTACTCCAATTTGATGCGCAATATGATGGAAAATTCTAATAAAGATTTTGTCACCATTGGCAACGAAATTGAACAACTGAAAAAATATTTAGATTTAGAACATTTGCGTTTTCAAGATAAATTTGACTACAAAATCGAAGTAGACGAAGCACTCGATACCGAAGCCGTTTTTGTGCCCAATATGATAATTCAGCCACATTTAGAAAATGCCATTTGGCACGGATTACGTTATAGAGATGATAAAGGCTTGTTGCTATTACAATTCAAATTAGACAACGGAAAAGTAGCGGTAATTATTGATGATAACGGCATTGGTTTGACCAAAAGTAACGAACTCAAAACCCAAAACCAGAAAGTGCATCAATCGCGCGGTTTGACTAATACCAAAGAGCGAATTGCATTATTGAACGACTTGTACAAAAAGGAAATTTCTTTTCAAATTATAGAAAAAGAATCGCCCGAAACTGGCACCATTGTAACAATTGATTTTCCTTTGATTGAAAAAATAGGATGAAAAAAATAAAAAGCGTTATTGTAGAAGACGAGTTGGCGGCAAGAGAAGTGCTCAAGAATTATTTGAGTAAATATTGTCCGCAAGTCGAAGTTATTGGCGAAGCTCAAAACATAAAAGAAGCGGTTCCGATGCTACATGAATTGCAACCAGAATTGGTTTTTTTAGATGTTGAAATGCCTTTTGGAAATGCTTTTGATGTGCTTGAAGCATGCAAAGAATTGCAATTTGAAACCATTTTTGTAACCGCTTTTTCTGAATATTCATTGAAGGCTTTAAACCAAAGTGCAGCTTATTATTTGCTAAAACCTATCAGTATTGAAGAATTAATTATTGCCGTAAACAAAGTTCATGAGCATCTTTTGAACCACGAAATTTTCAATAGAAATAAAATTATTGTCGAAAATTTTAGAGAAACCAAACCCGAAAAACAGCAAGTTATTTTGCCCACATTAGAAGGTTTTGAAGTGGTGAAAATGGAAGAAATTGTGCGACTAAGAGGCAACGGAAATTTCACCGATATTTATTTATCCAACGGAAACAAAAAGATGGTTTGTCGTTTTTTGAAACATTTTGCTGAAATTCTTCCACATCCATTTGTTCGCGTTCATAAATCGCATATCATTAATTCCAATTGTGTAAAATCGTATAACAAAGGCGGCACTTTAACCCTAAACGATGGTTCAGAAATTGAGGTTTCGCCAACGTATAAAGATGATTTTTTGAAAGGGTTTAAATAAAACCTCTTTCACTGGTGCGAGCTTCTAGCTCGTTCCTATACGTTAAATAAATTGGTACGAGATAAAATCTCTCGCCAGCATTAAGAATATTAATGATTGGTAAAAACTTTCTTTAAGACTTGTGAAATTCTAGATGAAAAAAATAATATTGTTAATAAAATTGGGAACATAACAATTGCAAAATTATTTATAGGTAAGTTTATTATATTGTTAAAAATATGATTATTAAAACTGAAAACAGAAAAATTAAAAATAAGTATTATTGAAACTGAAATAATTAGGACATTAATCAAATCTGTTAAATCATTCGACTTTAATTTCTTTATACCAGATAATTTTACCAAAAGTATTAACTCTATTAGTATAATAATAAAGGGTAGTGAATAACTAAAAATTGATTCAATATTGATTTTATTATTAGATATATGATGAAATGAACGTATATAATTAAAATAATAAAACATTAAAAATGTCACAATTAAAAAAGACGGATTATTAGATTTATCAATTTCGTCACTATTTTGAGATTCTAAAAATCTTTTTTGAGATAAAAACTTGGATACTATTTTTAATTGGGGCAAAAAAAACATGATTAAACCTACCCAAAAATAATAATACCTTAAACCATAACCAGTACCTTGATATAAATATTTATAAGCTGAAATTGAAATCATAAATATTCCAATTATATAAAATGTGAATTGTTGTATCGTAATAGACTTAATCTTACTTATTGATTTATAAAAAATAAAAAAGCAAAAAGGCATTATGACATTAAACAAAATATCTTTTAATAAAAAGATATTGTCTTCCTCATAATTTGGAAGTTTAAAAATAAACTCTTGTAAATTGTATAAAAAAAGCATCCAAAAAAACAAGATGTACGTAAACTCTGTATTCGTTAATTTGTTATTTTTTTTAATAAAAAATTGGAATAGAAATGGTGAGCAAAAACTTATAAATAAAAAGAATAAATGAAATAAAAAGTAATGTAACTTAGGTAGTCCAAAATTAAAATCTCTGAAAAAATTAAAATAAAAAAGTAATGTAACTGTTCCAAAGACAAACGTGTATTCTGGGTATTTATTTGTAGGCAAATTGATTTTATTTATAAAATAACTAATGATTTTTTTATAAAATAAAATTAAAGACAAACTCATTATTGTTGATGTAGTTATGCTATTCCACAAACTGAAATCATGAAAAAACTCTCTAAAATCGGATAATGAAATGATAATAAAAGACAAAAAAACAAATCTTAAAATGAAGTATTGGTTTGTACTATTAAGCTCAAAAAAATAATTTTTTCTATATACAAAGCAACTTAAGGCATTTGTTTTTTTAATAAAAAAAACAAAAAATAATACAAGTAATAATATAACCGTCCAATTTAATTGTTCAAGTTTTGTATGCTCGTTATTTATCTTAAAAACAGCACCTATTGTATAATTAAAAAAAACATTATAAATAAGTAGCCCTCCAAAAATTCTAATTAATAAATTATTAAATACTCTAATTTCCATTTTTTAAAAATTTGTAATCGTTATAATTTTCGTGTAAGTGCAAACTTCTATCTTGTATTAACAAATAAAAAAGATAGACACGAGCTAGAAGCTCGCGTTAGCTAAAATAAATTTGCAATCAATTTAAAACTCAAACTCTTCAATAGAAGTCGAATCAATTTCTACTTCAGGAATTGGAACTGCAACATTGGAATTTAGATACGTTCTTGCGGCTCCCGAAATTCCAAAATAGGATGAAGAATCCATTTCTTCTGGTGTAATGATTCCGTTTTTGAGCATTAGTTTTTTCATATAAAAAGCACGACGAGAAAACTTCGATTTCCAAGATGTTCCGTCAAACTGATTCATGAATTTTCTTGGCATTGGTACAATACTTGCCAAAAACATACATTCGTTTATAGAAAGGTTATCGGGTGTTTTTTGAAAATAAAAACGACTTGCTTCGCCAATTCCATATACATCTGGTCCCCATTCTATAATATTAAAATACGTTTCTAACATTCTGTCTTTGCTGACAATTCTGTTATTTTCCATTAAATAAACTAGCAGAATTTCTTCTACTTTACGCGAAATTGTTTTTTCTCTTTTCAGAAAAAGGTTTTTTATCAATTGCATGCTGATGGTGCTTCCGCCACGAACAAATTTATTAGAAGCCATGTTTTTGACCATCGATGCTCTAAAGGCATTTATCTCGAAACCTTTGTGTTTGTAAAAATTAGGATCTTCAAAAGTGATGACTGCTTTTTTTAGATAAGGTGAAATTTCAGCCAAAGTGTAATAATCAGGATTTTTTTCGCCAACAAATATTGGACGTTGTGGCTTGTCATCAATTAAAGCAGCATATTCAAACTCTGAATTGATTTTAGACAAATTGGCTGTTCCGTATTTTAGAATTTTAAGACCGCTTTTATTTATTTTACTATTAAATGTCAATGCCCAAGGACGACTTTTGTCCATTTTGAAGTTCATAGTATAATCAAAACTTCCTTCGGCTTCCATTCCTTTAAAATTGTTGAATAATCCGTCGGGCAATGAAGTGATGAAATCTTGGGCTTCCATTTCGGGAATATGCACTTTTAGTGTATAAATTTTGCTTTTGTCTTTTTCGTATTTCAAATACGGATGTACAATAATTTTGTTTAATTCTACAACTGTTCCTTCGTCGACTGCTACAAAATTTTCTCCAAAAAGAAACTTGTAATCCATTTTTACATTTTTGAGAATTACATCATTTTTAGCGATTTTTGGATGATTTACAATAAGATTGGTAACGGATGTTGCGCCGTCAATATGAAGTTCATCACCATCCATATCGATATTTTCAACATTTATTTGAATAGAATCAAAACTGGAAACAATTCCGAATTTTTCATCTATAAATGGGATGTTGATTTTGCCTTTATCGAAATTTGAAAACTGCAAATCGGCTTCTTTATTTCTTGGATCGGCTGTTCCTTTTATTCTTAATTTTTGAGTGAATGCTTTGGTTTTTATGAGAATTACAGTTTCTAAATCTTCATCATCTAATACCAATTTGTCCGTAGAAAGTGTTGAAATGTTTCCGTTATCATCAAAAACAAATTCAAAATTTTCAATATCCAAATCGGTCGGAACTAAATTGGAAACTTTGTTTAATAATTTATAAGCTAATTCGGCATAATTGGTTTTAGCATCAGAAATAGTATCTTTTGATTTTTTGGGTAAAAAAGCCTGATAATTGCTTCCGTCTTTGGTTTTTATAAGATGAATAAATCCTTCTTTTGCTTGCAAACTTCCTAGCTGAATATCGCCAGTAACTAATCCCCAAATGCTCAAACTGGTTTTGATGTCTTTAAATTTTGCCAACGTATCGGCTTTATTTGGAACCAGCGAAACTTCCTTAAGTGCAACAGCTGATAAACCATCAAATTTGGCAGATTTTATGTTGATTTTACAATCATATTCGGTAACGAGTTTGGTAGAAACTTTTTCGATAACTTTTCGTAGAATATCTTCTCTGAAATAATAGAAAGTACCAATAGCTAGAACAAAAAAGACAACTAGAATTTTGAGTGTTAAAACTATTTTCTGTTTACGAGTTCGCATTTACGATTTGGATTTAAAAAAACGAAAGTAAGCAAATTTAACTTTATTTTGTTAAGGTTTTTTATTTGGACTTCTTTTGGTGTTAAAAACAGAATACACCACAACTTCGTTTTCAATAATTTCATAGATTATAATGAAAGGAAATTTTTTAATAAAAGGCTTCTCTGTAAGGATTCCTTTTTATCTGATAATGATATGGATATTTGGAGATTCTGTCAAAATAAATCCCAAGTTGTATTTCAAATTTATCACCTAATCCTTCTGATTTTGATTCATAATACGAATAGCTTTCAATAATTTCATTGTTAGCTTCTTCTTTTATTATTAATTCATAAATCATTATTTAGCAGCTTTTATATTTGCTTTTACTTGTTCCCAAGAATACGATTTGGACTTTCCAGATAAATGATTTGATCTGCGTTGGTCAATAATTTCATATTCTTGTTCGGTCAAAGTCAATTGATTATCTTTTTCAAGAACGCTACGCAATTTTTTTAGAATCGAATCATTTTTGGTATTGATTATCAATTCGATTAATTCCATTTTTTCAATTTGCACATCCATGACTGTTGTATTTATTTTCAAAGATATAAATTTTATCCAAAAAGTTCACTTGCAACATCTTCAATTTTTGAAACCAATCGCACTTTGATGATAGTGTTTTTTACAGTTACTTTATTGTATTTGGATACAAAAATGGTAGCAAAACCCAGTTTTTCGGCTTCTAGAATGCGTTGGTCAACACGATTTACAGGTCTGATTTCGCCCGAAAGTCCAACTTCGCCAGCAAAACAAAAATCTTTTCCAACTGGGATATCTTCGTTAGAAGACAAAATAGCGGCCACAACTGCCAGGTCAATTGCTGGATCATCTACTGAAATTCCGCCCGTTACATTCAAGAAAACGTCTTTTGTTCCTAGTCGGAAACCTGCTCTTTTTTCTAAAACTGCCAAAATCATGTTCAGTCTTTTGGCATTGTAACCTGTTGTACTTCGTTGTGGTGTTCCGTAAACTGCTGTACTCACTAAAGCTTGAATTTCAATCATCAACGGGCGCATTCCTTCAAGTGTAGAAGCAATTGCCGTTCCTGAAAGTTCTTCTTCTTTATGAGAAATCAATATTTCAGATGGATTAGAAACTTCTCTTAATCCAGAACCTAGCATTTCGTATATTCCTAGTTCGGCAGTCGAACCAAAACGGTTTTTTAACGAGCGTAAAATTCTATAAACGTGATTTCTATCGCCTTCAAATTGTAGAACTGTATCGACCATGTGTTCCAAAATTTTTGGCCCAGCGATAGTTCCATCTTTGGTAATATGTCCAATTAGAATTACAGGCACATTGGTTTCTTTGGCAAATTTTATTAGTTCTGCGGTTGTTTCTCTTATTTGCGAAATACTTCCTGGAGATGCTTCAATATATTCGGTATGAAGCGTTTGAATAGAATCGATTATGACAATTTCGGGTTCAATTTCCTGAATTTGCTTGAAAATATTTTGTGTTTTAGTTTCGGTAAGAATGTAGCAATTATCGCTTTTAGAAGTAATTCTTTCAGCGCGCATTTTTATCTGTTTTTGGCTTTCTTCGCCCGAAACATAAAGCGTTTTATAAGGTAAATGCAACGAGATTTGAAGTAAAAGTGTACTCTTTCCAATTCCAGGTTCACCACCTAATAAGATTAATGAACCAGGTACAATTCCACCACCTAACACTCGGTTTAATTCGCCATCACAGGTATCCATTCTGATTTCTTGAGCAGAATCGATTTCGGTAATTTTTAATGGTTTTGGTGCTTTTTTAGATTCGGGAGAACTTGGTTTCCATGAAGTTTTTTCTTCTTTTTGAATTATTTCTTCGGCAATGGTATTCCACTCTTTGCAAGAATTGCATTGTCCTTGCCAGCGAGCATATTGAGCACCACAGTTTTGACAAAAAAAAGAAGTTTTTACTTTAGACATAAAAATTTACTGCTCTTTGTATTCGTAAATTTTATTCATCATCATTTCTTTGGTATATTCTCCAATTGGTTCCTTAGAATAAGCATCTTTATAGTGTTTTTTGGCTTTGTCTAATAATCCGATTTTCTCATTCATTAGCCCTAAATAATAATCTGCCAACATACTCTTAGGGTAGATTTTTTTAGCGTATGCAGATAAATTTTCAAATTCTTGTAGATTACCCGTTTTTAATATTCCGTGTTCAATTGCTTTGAAATCTGTTAATCTAACAGCCATTTTTATAGAAAATAATTTTTCTAACATCTCATACTTATTGATTAAATAAGCAGTTTGATTCTCAGTCATTGGAACGATTTTTTCTAAAAACTCTGGAGGAGAAATGGGCCTGTAAAATGAAAAAATATGATACAATGCGCTAGGAATTGAACTCAACACCATAGAGTAATGAGACTGATTTTTAAATTCATCAAATTTATAATACAAAGTAGGTTTGTTTATCGCTTTTACTTGCTCATCAAGAATTTTTATTTTTTCTTGCATTTGTTTTACATCACCATCACAAACAGATTGATAGTAAAAAATTGGCTTTTCAATAAGTCCCAAACGTTCTGGCACTTGTTCTTCCATCACAACAGGAAGTTCTGGACTCATAGATATGTATGCGTCAAAAACGGGATTATCTTTGTAAAGAAAAAAGTTAGCAAAAGCAGCCGTTATGTCATGTCCTGCAATAATCTTGAATGGCGCAACTCTGTATTTTTTGGTAATATAAGGAAGCAATTCCATCCCTATAAAGTCAAAAAAGAGGTTTCCCTTAACTATTGGTAAACCTGTTGCTTCTTCGGTCTGGCAATCGGTTTCTCTTTCGTGATTGTAATTTTGTGTAATTCCGACTACAATTACTTCAGGAAAATCTTCAAAGTAAGTACCATAGTTTAATACCCCTAAAAATGGATCCATTAAATAATCTCCATCTAGTAACAAAACTAAAGGAAATTTCTTTTTTGAATCTTTGGTATAAGATGGTGGCAAGCTAATAGTAATCTCTCTTACTTCGCCAAGTCGTGCAGACGTGAAAGTCTCAACTTCTTTTTGAGAAAAAGTAGGCAGAACAATTAGTAAAATAAAAAATAAAAGTAGTTTTTTCATGAATTGTGGCATTGTTATAGTCACGAAATCGACGGCAAGATATATTTTATTTATTTCTATTTAAAATAGGCAATAATAAAAACGATAAAATGCCTGAAAATACCGTTAAAACTGTTTGTGATGTCCAAACTAACCATCCAAAAGCCGTGCCAACATCGTTAGAAATTCCGTAAAGTGAAAATATTAACGCAATTGAAAACGGATATGCACCTAAACCTCCATTTGAAAAACCAATTGCAAGACTGCCAAAAATAAAACCCATTATAATTATGTCAAAACTAATAACGGATGTTTCTTGTAAGGCAAAAACAGCAATATAAAACATGGCTAAATAACAAAACCAGATGAAAAATGAATGAAAAATATAATACCATTTGTTTTTCATTTCAAGCACAGTTCTCATGCCTTGTAATAAACCTTCAAACTTCTTTTTTAGTTTTATAATTATTTTCCACTCGGCGTATATCCAAATTAATAGAAATACAACTCCAAGTACAAATAACGCAATTGAAAAAAGAATAATTGATTGAAAAGAAACATTATTGGTTACAAGAAATTGATGTAGCGTTTCATATTGAAAAACAAACCCAATTATAACAAATAATAAAAAAATAAGTAAGTCTATGATTCGTTCAGCAACAATGGTTCCAAATGCTTTGTCAAAAGGTATTTCTTCGTATTTTTTGATTAACGCTGCTCGAGAAATTTCGCCCGAACGCGGTACTGTCAAATTAACAAAATAGGAGACTAGAACGGTTAAAAAATTATTATAAAATTTCGGAAAATATCCTAAATGGTTTAAAGCAAATTTCCACCTATAAGCTCTTGACCAATGCCCAATCATTGCAATAACCAAGGAAATAAAAATGTAGAAATAATTAGCCTTTTGAAAACTGATTTTTATCTTTTCAATTTCTTCAGACGTCAAAGTTGTAAATTGATAATACACAATACTTATCCCTATTATAAGCGGAACAAGAACTGTTAACCATTTACGAATTTGATTTTTCAAAAGATTTTTAAGTCAGAGTGTTGTCGTTCTCATTTGGAAAAACCAACCAAGGTTTGAAGGTTTTAGCTTCTTCAAAATCTAAAGTTGCGTAGGAAATAATGATAATTATATCTCCTTTATGAACTTTTCTTGCAGCTGGACCGTTTAAAGTAATTTCTCCAGAATTTTTTTGCCCTTTTATGGCATACGTTTCAAAACGTTCCCCATTATTGATATTTACAATAGAAACTTTTTCTCCTTCTACTAAGTTAGATGCTTCCATCAAAGCCTCGTCAATAGTAATACTTCCGATATAATTTAAATCGGCTCCTGTTACTTTTACTCGGTGAATTTTAGATTTTACAACTTGAATTTGCATATGGCAAAGTTAATTAATTTAATGAAATAGTATCTATCAATCGGATTTTGTTAACAAAAACGGCTATAAATGCACGGTATTTCTTGTTTTTAGATTTTTTTATGCAAGGCAAAAGCCTTTCTTCATCAGCAATTTGAAAATATTCCAATTCAAACTCTTTATTGTTTTCAAACCTTTTTGCAACCCAATCAGAAACTTCTTTAGCAGTTTTCGTGCCAAATTTAATTTTTGCTTCTAACAATGTTTTATAAATGATACTTGCCTCTTCTTTTTGAGACGATGTAAGTCTCTCATTTCTTGAACTCATTGCCAATCCGTTAGCTTCTCTATATATAGGGCAGCCTATAACTTTTACTGGTAATTTTTGTTTACTTACCATTTTTTTTACAATCTGTAATTGCTGAAAATCCTTTTCACCAAAATAAGCATTTTTGGGTTTTACAATTTCAAAAAGTCGTTTTACAATCGTTCCTACACCGTCAAAATGTCCTGGTCTGAACTTTCCTTCCATTTGATTTTCTAGTCCATCAAAATCAAAATGTTGTGAAACTGTATTTCCATTATAAATATCTTCAACGGTTGGAGCGTAAACAATTATTTCTTTAGAAAGTGCTTTTGTTTTTTCAACATCTGAATCGAGTGTTCTTGGGTATTTTGCTAAATCTTCAGGGTTATTAAACTGAGTAGGATTCACAAAAATACTGATAACCGTAACGTCATTATTACTCATAGATTCCTCTAACAATGAAAGATGACCTTTATGTAATGCTCCCATAGTTGGAACAAATCCTATCTTTTTGTCATCGATAGAAAACGCTTTTAAATGACTGGTTAGTGCTACTTGGTTGTTGAAAATGAGCATCCGTTTTTTTTAAATAAGATGCAAACTTAAGATTTTTAGTTACTATCTGCATAAATTTTTGTAATTTTGCTTGATTTTATTGCCAATAAATAAACGTAAATTTGAATATGGAAGATAAGAGGATATTATACGTATCATCTGAAGTGGTTCCTTACCTTTCTGAAAATGAGGTTTCTACGATGTCTTATGATGTGCCAAAAATGATTAATGATCAAGGTGGACAAATAAGAATCTTCATGCCTAGATATGGAAATATTAATGAACGAAGACATCAATTACATGAAGTAATCAGATTGTCAGGGATGAATTTGGTAGTAAACGATTTGGATATGCCATTGATTATTAAAGTTGCTTCAATTCCTAGAGAACGAATTCAAGTATATTTTATCGATAATGATGAATATTTTAAACGTAAAGCTACTTTTACAGACGAAGAAGGTGTTTTGTTTCCAGATAATGATGAACGAGCTATATTTTTTGCCAAAGGAGTTGTTGAAACTGTTAAAAAATTAAATTGGGTTCCAGATATTATTCATGTTCACGGATGGATGGCAGCGTTGCTTCCTGTTTATATGAAATATTTTTACAAAGACGAAGCGCTATTTGCAAATACAAAAATTGTTACTTCGGTTTACGGACAGTCTTTTGATGGAAATTTAGACATGGAGCTAATGAATAAAGTTTCGTTTGACGGTATCCCAGCAGAAGCAATTAAAGATTTAGAAACACCTAATTATGAAAATATCATTAAAGCTTCGGTACTACATTCAGATGCTATTATTATTGCATCAGAAGCGCTTTCGCCAAGTTTAACAAAATTTATAGAATCTTCCAAAAAACCTTTTTTACCTTTCGCCACGAAAGATAAATTCGCTGAAGCATATACCGATTTTTATAAAAAAATGCTTCTTTAAAACTATTATTTCAAAATTATATATGAATAAGTTTCCTTTTTTTAAATTCCTATTAGTTGTTTTTGGTTTTATACTAACTCTTTCTTGTGATAAAGATTACAATGAAGTTGGCGCAAATATTATTGGTGATGATAATTTTACATTTGAGAAAGATAATTTAACACCTGTTTTTACTTACAATCAATTTGATGCTGCTGTTCAGAGTAATAATTTGCCCATAAATATGCTTGGAGTTTATAACGATGCTGATTTTGGAACTACGACAGCAAGTTTTGTAACACAATTAGCCCTTGAAACTGTTAGTCCAGATATTCCTGATACTGCAATAATTGATCAAGTTATTTTAACAGTTCCTTATTTTAGTCATTTAAAAGAAAATTCAACAGACACCTACATTTTAGATTCTGTTTATGGGAATGGAAAAATAAAGCTAGGGGTTTATGAAACAAGTACTTTTTTAAATACCTTGGACGGAGAAACATTATTAGGAAAAAAATATTTTTCAAATCAAATTAATAACTTTAACTCTACTATTGTTAGCCCGAAACTTAATGATCTAAACGTTACCCAAAACGATGAGTTTACTTTTAGTGATGCACAACAAACAGAAATCAAGCTGACTAGTGGCGCAACCACATTAAAAGACGGGTCTGAAGAAACAATTCCTGTTACTCCTAGAATGAAATTAGAACTTAATAAAGCTTTTTTTCAAAACAAATTAATTGGTGCTATTCCAGCAACAAAACTTGAAACAAACGCAATTTTTAATGAATACTTTAAAGGTTTATTCTTTAAAGTAGAACAATTTGGAAATGAAAAAGCAATGGCGCAATTAGATTTTACTCAGGGAAAAATAGTTGTTTATTACAAATTAACTTCTGCTGATACTACCAGAAAGACAATTACATTAAAAATGGTAAAAAACACCTTAAATCTATTTGAAAATCAGTATAATGCTAGTTTGCCTACAAATTCAATTCCTGCTCTATCAACAACAGATTTGTTATTAAAAGGCGGTGCAGGATTTCATTCCTATATTGATTTATTCGGAACTGCAGATGAAAATGGCAAAGTTCCAACAAAAGATGCTCTTGGTAATTATGTTCAAGAAATAAAAAGAATTAAAGACAAAAATTGGATAATAAACGAAGCTAATTTAATATTCACATCTTCTAGTACAGTTTCTTTTGACGACAGTCCTAACAGAATTTATCTATATGATGCAGTTAACAAAAGACCGCTGCTAGATTATTATACAGATGCTTTTGTAAATTCTTCAAAACCAAAATATAACAAAACCACTCATAGTGGTATAAAATATGTTGATGCAGTAGATGGAAAGACTAAATATAAAATTAGAATTACCAACCATGTAAAAAACATTATTAGCAACGACTCAACAAACGTAAGACTAGGGCTTGTAATTACAGAAGATATAACAAACTTTTCAAATCTTTCTGTTAAAACTAGTACGTCTGTCGAAGAAAAAAAATATTATAATAAGATTCCCCAATCTTCAGTAATTAATCCATTAGGAATAAAGCTGAATAAGAATGACATTAAACTTGAAATTTTTTATACAAAACCTAATTAATATACCTAAATTATGTGTGGAATTGTTGGATATATCGGTTACAGAGATGCTTTCCCAATTGTAATCAAAGGACTAAAAAGACTTGAATACAGAGGTTATGACAGTGCAGGAATAATGCTATATGATGGAAAAGACATGAAACTTGCCAAAACTAAAGGTAAAGTTACAGATCTTGAAGAAAAAGCAAAAGAAATCGACCAAAGTGGAACGATAGGAATGGGACATACTCGTTGGGCAACTCATGGAGTTCCAAATGATGTAAATTCGCATCCGCATGTTTCAAATTCAGGCGAATTATCAATTATTCATAATGGAATTATTGAAAATTATGCTCCTCTTAAAAAAGAACTAGAAAAAAGAGGTTATACTTTCAAATCTGATACTGATACTGAAGTTCTTGTAAACTTAATTGAAGATGTTCAGAAAAAAGACAGTTTAAAACTTGGGAAAGCAGTACAAATTGCACTTAATCAAGTTGTTGGAGCCTATGCTATTTGTGTTTTTGACAAAAAGAAACCAAACGAAATAGTAGTGGCTAGATTAGGAAGTCCACTTGCAATTGGTGTTGGTGAAAATGAATATTTTATCGCATCAGATGCATCTCCATTTATTGAATATACTTCAAACGCAATTTATCTTGAAGATGAAGAAATGGCAATTGTTAGACTTAACAAACCATTAAAAATTAGAAAAATAAAAGATGATTCCCTAGTAGACCCTTACATTCAGGAACTACAAATGAATTTAGAACAAATAGAAAAAGGTGGTTATGATCACTTCATGCTTAAAGAAATTTACGAACAACCATCTGTTATAAAAGATACTTACAGAGGAAGATTACTTGCAAATCAAGGAATTATTCAAATGGCTGGTGTTGAAGATAATATTGAAAAATTTCTTAATGCAGATAGAATTCTAATCATTGCTTGCGGAACTTCTTGGCACGCTGGTTTAGTAGCTGAATATACTATTGAGGAATTTGCAAGAATTCCTGTTGAAGTAGAATATGCTTCAGAATTTAGATACCGAAATCCAATTATTACTAATAAAGATGTTGTAATTGCAATTTCGCAATCTGGAGAAACTGCTGACACTTTAGCTGCAATAAAATTGGCTAAAGAAAAAGGTGCATTTGTATTTGGAGTATGTAATGTTGTTGGTTCATCGATTTCTCGCGAAACACATGCTGGAGCATATACTCACGCTGGTCCTGAAATTGGAGTTGCCTCAACAAAAGCATTTACTACTCAAATTACCGTTTTAACAATGTTAGCTTTGCGTCTTGCAAAAGCAAAAGGAACACTTACAAATTCTGATTTTCATAGATATTTACAAGAATTAGAAGCAATTCCAGAAAAGGTAGAAGAAACACTTTTAACAAATGATGTTGCTCTTGAAATTGCAAAAGTTTTTAAAGATGTACCTAATGCATTATATTTAGGTCGTGGATTTAATTTCCCTGTTGCACTTGAAGGCGCACTAAAGTTAAAAGAGATTTCATATATCCACGCTGAAGGTTATCCTGCTGCAGAAATGAAACATGGTCCAATCGCATTAATTGATGAGCAAATGCCCGTTTTTGTAGTTGCCCCAAAACATGGACATTATGACAAAGTGGTAAGTAATATTCAAGAAATAAAATCAAGAAGTGGAAAAATAATTGCTATAATTACAAAAGGTGATACAGAAGTAAAATCATTAGCGGATTACACAATTGAAATTCCCGATACTGCCGAAGCTTTGACACCATTACTAACAACAATTCCTTTGCAATTATTATCCTACCATATTGCAGTTTTGAGAGGTTGTAATGTTGATCAACCAAGAAATTTGGCAAAATCTGTTACTGTAGAATAAATCATTAACATGTAATTTATAAATAATTAAGCGGTTTTTTGACCGCTTTTTTTTGTTAAAATACGAAATCGTTATAGTTAATTATATTAAAGATAATTTAAGTTTTTTAGCAATTAGTAGGCGTGCATAATATTTATCTTAAACAATTTTATAAAACGTTGTGATTAATGCAAAATGATGAAAATTACGAATAAATTCAATACATTCAAATAAACTATTAAATCTTAAATTTATTGATGCTTTTTTTATTAATATCAAAAATATTTGTAATTTGGCAAAATAAACTAACAAAACCTTTACTAATGAATTTAAAATTATTTACCCTGTTGTTCTTATTTTGCGGTATCACATTCGCTCAAGAAGATCCTAAAAAAAAGGAATCAGAAGAACCAAAAGAGCTTGATGAAATAGTTATTTCTGCCTCTAGAACTCCTGAAAGAGTTAAAGAATCACCTGTAACCATTGAAAGAATGTCTATTAGAGACATCAAAAAAACAGCGTCACCAAGCTTCTATGATGGATTAGAAAACCTTAAAGAAGTACACATGAACACCAGTAGTTTATCATTTAAATCGATAAACACTCGTGGTTTTGCAACTGTTGCTAACACAAGATTCATGCAATTAGTTGATGGAATGGATAATTCATCTCCATTATTAAACTTCGTTTTAGGAAACTTAATTGGAATTTCTGAAATTGATGTTCAAAATGTTGAATTATTACCAGGTGCCTCTTCAGCACTATATGGAGCGAATGCTTTTAATGGTATATTATTTATGAATAGTAAAAGTCCATTTACAAGTCAAGGAATTACTGCTTATGCAAAATATGGTAATACAAGCCAAAAAGCTGCAGGAAGTAATGATTTTTACGATTATGGAGTAAGAGTCGCTCATGTATTCACACCAAAATTTGCTGCAAAAGCCAACTTTACTTTTATGAAAGGAACTGATTGGTATGCCACAAATTATGATGATAAAACGGTAGCTGGAAGAGACAGAAGTCATTATGGTTACAATGGAATAAATGTATATGGAGATGAGGCTTCAACTACACTTCCAATTGGTGTAAATGAACCTGTTTCAAGAACAGGTTATAAAGAAACCGATTTAACCGACAACACTGTTAAAAATGCTAAAGTTGATTTTTCATTACACTACAAACCATGGGCTGGTGACACTGAATTAATTTGGCAAAGTAAATTTGGAACAGGAAATACTGTTTACCAAGGTGCAAATCGTTATTACTTAAATAACTTTACAATGCAACAACACAAATTGGAATTAAAAGGTAAAAATTTCTTCGTTAGAGGTTATACTACTACTGAAGATGGTGGCCGCTCTTATGACATGACTTTTACTGCTTTAAATATAAACAGACAGGCTAAGTCAGACGCAAATTGGTTTAAAGATTATGCGACTGCTTATACACTTGCTTCAATTTTAGGCGGAGTTCCAACTTCAGATGATGCACATAAAATCGCTAGAAATTTTGCTGATTACAATATTACTTCAGGATTACCTTTAACTCCAAATGGGTTACCAAGATTTGAACCTGGTTCTCCAGAATTTAAAGCAGCATTCAATAAAGTTATTGCAGATCCAGATGTATTAACTGGTTCAAGACTTCAAGATAATTCTAGAATTTGGCATTCAGATGCAAATTATAACTTTAAAGATTTGGTGAAGTTTGCAGAAATTCAAGTTGGTGGATCTTATAGATTATACGAATTAAATTCTGGTGGTAGAATCTACACAGATGCTAATAGTCAAATTAACTATACAGATTATGGAGCTTATACTCAAATTCAGAAAAAATTAATGGAAGATCGTTTAAAATTAACAGGTTCGGTTCGTTATGACAAATCTAAAAATTTTGACGGTAATTTTTCTCCTAGAGTTTCTGCAGTTTATTCTGCTGGTGCAAATAAAGACCATAATTTTAGAGCTTCATTTCAAACAGGTTTTCGTAATCCAACAACACAAGATCAATATATAGGATTTAATGTTGGAAATGCTGTGCTTATTGGTTCTGCACCTGACAATTTGACTAGATTTTCAGAAACAAGAGATGTTACTGAAAGTATTACAATACCAGGGAGTACAACTTTTGCAGGAGGAACTAGCGTTATTTTAAATGGTGAAGATGCTTATTTTGACTCATACACAGAAGCATCAGTAAAAGCATTTTCTGCTTTAGCACCAACCAACCTTACAGATGCAACTAAATTATTGAAAAAAACGAGCGTAGACTATGTAAAACCAGAAACTGTAAAAGCATTTGAATTAGGATATAGAGGAAGTGTAAAAGATTTTAATTTTGATGTAAATGGTTACTATAACATATATAATGATTTTATTGGCAATTTAACCGTAGTTGCTCCTTTATATGGTACCGCCGTTGATGCTCCAGTTTTTAATCCTGCAACTTTAAATGGTCAGTCTGTGCATGCATTATTAACTAATAACTTTAGAGCTTACCAACTTTACACTAATACTGATATTGAAATCAAATCATTAGGATTCGGTTTTGGAGTTTCTAAAAAAGTATATAAAGATTTTGAATTAAGTGCAAACTATAATTATGCTGAATTTGATTTTGACCAAGAAAAAGACCCAAGTTTCGAGGCTGGTTTTAACACACCAAAACAAAGAGTTAAAGGTTCTATTAGTAATGATAAATTATTTCCGAACTTCGGTTTTAATGTAAGTGCAAGATGGAATAGCGAATACAAATGGGAATCTACAATGGTTGACGGTATGATAGATGCAGCAACTGTAATTGATGCTCAAGTTAGTTATACTATCAATAAACTGAAATCAACTATAAAAATTGGTGCAGCAAACCTTGGAGGAAAAGAATATACTCAAGTATTAGGAGCAGGTGCTATTGGTCAACAATATTTTGCTTCTTGGACAATCAATCCTTAATTAATCTTAAAAAATAATATTTTATAAATATGATAAAAAATTTCAAATGGCTATTTTTGGTTGCAGCAACCTTTATAGCATGTGAGAGTGATGATGAAACAACAACCGTAGTTGAAGAACCACTAACAGCAGGTAGTGCCGATTTTTCAAAATTTGTTTCTGTTGGAAACTCATTAACTGCTGGCTTTAGCGATGGTGCTTTGTTTAAAGACGGGCAGTCTGGTTCTTACACTAATATACTAGCACAACAATTTGCTAAAGTTGGTGGTGGAGAATTCAAGATACCATTCATGGCTGATAACATAGGTGGATTTTCAATCAGTGGTAATCAAGGACCTGCTCCACTTGGAGTAAGAAAATTTTTTAACGGCTGTGGTCCAGCTGATGTGTCTGGAATATCTGGAACTGTTTTAGGGGCATCAATTGCTACCTCGGGTCCCTATAATAATACAGGAGTTCCCGGAGCAAAATGTATTCATTTAGTAATTCCTGGTTATGCAACAGCTAATCCTTATTTCGGAAGAATTGCAACAAGTCCAACTCAAACAGTATTAAATTATGCGACAACCCAAACTCCAACATTTTTCTCATTATGGATTGGAAATAACGATGTTTTAGGTTATGCCTTAAATGGTGGTGATGCAACGCTAGATCAAATTACACCTTCAGCTGGTGCCCCTGGTGTAGGTTTTGATGCTTCATATAATGCTATAGTTGATGGATTAACTGCAAATGGAGCCAAAGGTGTGGTCGCAAACATCCCTTATGTAACATCTATACCAATGTTTACAACCATTCCTGTAAAACCAGTTAATCCAAATTCTTATTTTGCAGATACAAACGAACCAAATTGTTCAGTTGTATATCCTATCTCGGCAGGTGATGTAGCTACAATCAATACCATTAACGCTAATCTTATGGGAGCTTTAAGTAGTATTGTCCCTGACAGATTTAGTTTACTATCTACAACATCGAATAATCCATTACTTATTATAGACGAATCTCTTGAAGATAAAGGTCCTACAATTGTTTTTGCTGCTACAAATAGTGGTAATCCAACACTTGTTGCATTAGCAAGTTATTTGGGAGCAACTTATGGTAAAGCACGTCAAACTAAAACAGGTGATTTGATTCCACTAACAACTAGAGCTGTAATTGGCACACAAAACACTTCGCTTCCAATCTCTCTTTTACAACAAGGTCTTGGTGCCTATGGGATTACCTATCCTTTACAAGATAGACATGTTTTAGTTCCTACAGAAATAGCTGAACTAAAAGCTGCAACTGATGCCTTTAATGCTACAATAGAATCAGTTGCAACCTCTAAAGGTTTGGCATTTGTTAACGCAAATGAATTACTTACAAAAGTTGCAACTACTGGCGTTTCTTCAAATGGGTACACTGTAAAATCAACATTTGTAACTGGTGGTGCTTTTTCATTGGATGGTGTTCATCCAAGTCCAAGAGGTTATGCTGTAATTGCAAATGCATTTATGGATGCCATAAACAAAAAATATGGTTCTAACCTAAAACCAGTTGATATTAGTAAATATAGAATTCAATTTCCTTCTAGTTTATAAGAAGCATTTTATAACAAAATTAAAAACCGCCAATCTCACGAAAGGCGGTTATTTTTATAAATTTAAACTCTATTTATTCCAATTCATATTCTAATCGAACAGTAATTCTTGCGGTTTTATTTTTGCTGTAAGTGTCAAAATTTCCACCATAACTATCATCTTCTGTAGAACCTTGACCTGTTATTTGAAAAACACCCATACTTGCGTTTTTAAGCTTTCCTAAATCGCCATCTGCAGTATTTACAATTTTATTCGCTCTTTCACTCGCATCTTTTGTCGCTTTTTCAATCAAACTCTGCTTTAAACTCGGCAAATCTGAATAAGTATATTGAATAGAATTTGAAGATAACTCAATCCCAGAATTAATCAATTCAGAGGTTTTGCTAGAAACAGCTTCAATTCTCTTCATCAAATCGGGGTTTTTCTTAGCCGAGAATGAAATTGTTTGTGTTGCCTCATATCCGTCAAAAACTTGCTCGTATTTGGTGTTATAAGCATTTTCGGCGTTCTCAATTCTTACTTCTCTAAAACGTTTGTTAAACTGAACTGCTCCAAAAGAAAATTCATTTGGGTTAAATCCTTTTTTAATAAAAAAATCAGACACAATCTTTTGATCAGAAATCATTTTGTTATACGATTCTTTAATATCAAAACTCTTCGTCGTAAAACTTCCTGACCAAAGAATTTCGTCAGAAACAAAATCTTTAGTTCCTAAACCAATTACCGAAATCGAATCTAAATTCTCATTTCTGTTTTTAAAAGCCATTCCTAAAATAAAAGCTGTAATTATTACGGCTAATCCAATAATAATCGATGATTTAACTCTGTTGTCTTCCATAATTTTAATTGTTTTTATTTTACATAGCACAATAAATGTACCAACTTTACTTTAATTTTTATTTCTTTTATCAGCAAAAAAACGTTTTATTAAATTAGCAGATTCCTCAGCTAAAACTCCATAAACAACTGTAGTTTTGGGGTGTAATTGCGTTCCTAATTTTTGATAACCTCGTTGGTCATCATTGGCACCAAAAACAATTTTAGAAATCTGACTCCAGTACAAAGCACCTGCACACATTTGGCAAGGTTCAAGAGTTACATACAACGTACAGTTTTTAAGATATTTGCCACCAATAAAATTGGCTGCTGCTGTTATAGATTGCATTTCGGCATGAGCCGTAACATCATTGAGCATTTCGGTTAGGTTATGGCTTCGGGCAATCACTTTATTGTCAATTACAATAATAGCACCAACGGGGATTTCACCTTTTTCAAAAGCGATTTCGGCTTCTTGCAAAGCTTTTTTCATAAAATACTCGTCGGTGAAAATGTTTTCCATTACACAAAAATAGGAATTCAATTTGTACATTTGCTACATGTCCGAAAATTTACTTCAACATATTGTTTCTCCAACCGATTTGCGAAAATTGGAAATTTCTCAATTGCCTCAAGTTGCAAAGGAATTGCGCGATTTTATTATTGATATTATTTCTAAAAAAGAAGGTCATTTGGGTGCGAGTCTTGGTGTTGTTGAACTAACCATAGCACTTCATTATGTTTTTAATACTCCTGAAGATTTATTGGTTTGGGATGTTGGCCATCAAGCATACGGACATAAAATTTTAACCGAAAGAAAGGAAAAATTTCATACTAATCGACAACTTGGTGGTATTTCTGGATTTCCAAAACGTAGCGAAAGTGCTTATGATACTTTTGGCGTTGGACATTCTTCAACTTCGATTTCGGCAGCTTTGGGAATGGCGATTGCTTCGCAGCTTAAAGGCGAAAACAAACATCATATTGCGGTGATTGGTGATGCTTCTATTGCAAGCGGAATGGCATTTGAAGGATTGAATCATGCTGGTGTGACTGATACCAATTTACTGGTGATTTTGAATGATAATGCTATCGGAATTGACCCAAGTGTTGGTGCTTTAAAAAATTATTTAACTTCGGTAAAAGAAGGAAAAAATCCGAAGCAGAACAACATGATTAAGTCGTTGAATTTTGATTATTCAGGTCCAATTGACGGTCATGATTTACCCAAATTGATTTCGGAATTAGAACGACTCAAAAAGGTAAAAGGTCCAAAATTTCTTCATGTAATTACTACCAAAGGGAAAGGATTACAATTGGCAGAAGAAGACCAAGTAAAATACCATGCACCAGGAAAATTTGATGCCAAAACAGGTGAAATTCATCCTAAATCGGAAGAAAATTTACCAATGAAATTTCAAGATGTTTTTGGGTTAACTTTGGTTGAACTGGCCGAAAAAAATCCAAAAATTATCGGAATTACACCTGCAATGCCTAGTGGAAGTTCGTTAAAGTTTATGATGGAAAAATTTCCTGAAAGAGCTTTCGATGTTGGAATTGCCGAACAACATGCGGTTACATTAGCCGCTGGAATGGCAACACAAGGAATGGTGGTTTTTTGCAATATTTACTCCACTTTTTTACAACGCGCTTACGACCAAGTGATTCATGACGTGGCTTTACAGAATTTACCCGTTATTTTCTGTTTAGACAGAGCTGGTTTGGTTGGCGAAGATGGCGCAACGCATCACGGCGTGTTTGATTTGGCGTATTTGAGATGTATTCCGAACATAATTATTTTTGCGCCAAATGATGAAATTGATTTACGAAATATTTTATATACCGCTTCTTTAGGATTGAAACATCCGATTGCTATACGTTATCCGCGAGGTCGAGGGAAAATTCCAAATCTTAAATCCCAAATTCCAAATCTCAAATTTTTAAATATTGAAATTGGTAAAGCGCATTTGTTGAAAAAGGGAACAAAAGTGGCGGTTTTATCGACTGGATTTATTGGAAATAATGTTAGTTTGGCTTTGGATAAAATGAAAAATGCTGATGCTATTGCGCATTATGATTTTGGATTTGTGAAGCCACTTGATACCGATTTATTAGATGAAATTTGCAAAACCTTTTCTAAGATTATCACTATTGAAGATGGCGCTATAAAAGGCGGATTTGGTTCAGCAGTAATTGAATTTGCTTCTGAAAATAATTTTAAAAACACTATCCAAACACTTGGTATTCCTGATGCTTTTGTGGAACATGGAACGGTTGATGAATTGCAAAAGATTTGTAAAATTGATGTTGAAAGTTTAGTAGAAATTTTTGAAAAACAACTATGAAAATTAGCATTTTAGGTTGCGGCTGGTTGGGTTTTCCTTTGGCTAAATCATTAGTAGAAAAAGGTTTTTCGGTTAATGGTTCTACAACTTCTGAAAACAAACTTTCTATTCTTTCAACTGCTGGGATTCTTTCTTATTTAATTTCTGTTACTGAAAATGAAATTGTTGGCGACTTCAATGCTTTTTTAGAAAACTCTGAAATTTTAATTATTGATATTCCGCCGAAGCTAAGAGGTGGTTTCTCGAATACTTCGACTGCGCTCAGCATGACATTTGTTTCAAAAATTAAAAATCTTATTCCATTTATTGAAAAATCAACTGTCAAAAAAGTTATTTTTGTAAGTTCGACTTCGGTTTATGCCGATTCTAATTCTGAAATAACTGAAAGCACAAAACCTCAACCCGAAACCGAATCTGGAAAACAACTTTTAGAATCAGAAAGATTGCTGTTTTCTAACTCAAATTTTAAAACTACGGTTGTTAGATTTGGTGGACTTATTGGCGTAGATAGACATCCTATTTATTTTTTGGCAGGAAGAAAAAACATCGAAAATCCTGATGCTCTGATTAATTTTATTCATCAAAAAGATTGTATTGGAATTATTGAAGCGATTATTTCTAAAGGAATTTATGCTGAAATTTTCAATGCTGTAACTCCGTTTCATCCAACAAGAAAAGACTATTACACCCAAAAAGCAATGGAACTAAAGTTGCCGTTACCCGAATTTGATACTTCAAAACCATCTGTTGGCAAATTGATTTTGAGTGAAAAAATAGAAAATTTTTTAGGTTATCAATTTAAAGAAAATCAACTATGAGTTATAATGACATTGTGGGAACGATTGGTGTTGGAATCATTCTGATTGCCTATTTTATGAATATTTTTTCTTTTATAAAAAAAGATGGTGTTCTGTTTTATGTCATGAATATCATAGGTGCTTCACTTGCTTGCTATGCTTCTATTTTGATCAATTATTTGCCTTTTATCATCCTCGAAGCCACTTGGGCAATGGTAAGTGTTTTGGGATTGGTTAAGGTTTTAAAGAAGAATGATTGAATTGTTTTGTGGCTTTTCTCATGCTTGCACGAGTTTCTAGCTCGTGAAAACAATCAAGTTCATCTTTAAAACACTTCATTTTGTATAAAACTATTTCCCAAAAAAGTAATTCTATTTATCTTTAATCTTTTTTGCCATTTGTGGGCACGAGCTAGAAGCTCGCGCTAGCAGGTGCTAAAACTATTTCTTTGGATATATATCATCTTTTGTATTTGCTATTCCATCAACTCCAACAGAGAATATTTTAAAAGTATTACCGTCTGTCACATATTCAAAAGTTGTTTCTATTGAGTTATCCATTTTAAAAAGTAATATAGGATCATTAATCATAATTGTTTCATTTACTTTTGACAAAGATTCTAAATCTTTCGGATATATACCATACTCAACTTTGTAACCTTCTATTAACAGTTTTAGTTTAGATAAAGTCTTATTCGTTAACTCAATTATTTGCTTATCATTATTATCTATTTTTCTTGTGATGAAATAAAAAGTTGAATATGAAATTATTGTCGCAATAATTCCAAATATACCAATTCGTATTAAATTTTTATTTTTTAGCTTATCATACCCTAAAATTATTAATCCTAATCCAACAAAAGCACCAATAAGTGGAATTAAACAAATTAACAACAATAAAGTTCTTTTTTTTTACTTAACTCTGATTTCATAATACTTAATTAATTATTAAAAGCTAACAGATCCATACAACTCATGTTTTTCCATTTGAATTTTTATCTACAGATATACTCACAAATGTCTCCAGACTTTACACTTTATCATTTCATATTAAACTCTTGCTCTAAACTTGTTTAACAAATATAAAAAATTCCGCAACGTCTTGAGACATTTACGGAACTAGTTTATTAATTCATAAAAAAATGCCTTAAAGAAAATCCTTAAGGCTTTTATATTTCTACCAAATTCTAACTCTATCCTCTGGTTTTACGAATAACTTATCGGTTTCTGAAATGTTGAAAGCTTTGTAAAATTCATCAACGTTTAGCAATGGTACGTAAGCACGATACATTCCTGGTGAGTGCGGATCGGTTTTTACTTGGTTTTTGATGGCTTCATCTCTCATTTTGGATCTCCAAATAGTTCCCCAAGAAATAAAGAAACGTTGTTCTGGTGTGTAACCATCAATTAATCCTGGATTCCCGTTTTCTTTTAAGTACAATTGCAATCCGTCGTAAGCGGCGTTTACACCACCTAAATCACCAATGTTTTCACCTAGTGTGAATTTTCCATCAACGAAAGTGCCTGGCAATGGTTCTAATGCACTGTATTGTGACGCTAGTGCGCCACCTAGTCCTGTAAATTGTTTCAAGTCGTCTTCTGTCCACCAGTTTACCAAGTTTCCATCAGCATTATAACGAGAACCTGAATCGTCAAATCCGTGAGAGATTTCGTGACCAATTACGGCTCCAATTCCGCCATAATTAACCGCTTCGTCCGCTTTGTAATCATAAAATGGTGGTTGCAAAATTGCTGCTGGAAACACAATTTCGTTATAAGAAGGATTGTAATAAGCATTTACCGTTTGTGGCGACATTCCCCAACGGGTTTTGTCAACAGGTTTGCTTAAGTCCGCAATATTTTCGTTGAAACCCCATTTGGAAACATTCTTCATGTTTTCATAATACGTTCCGCCATTTTCTTTGCTTTTGATTACCAATTTAGAATAATCTTTCCATTTATCAGGATAACCAATTTTAACTGTTGATTTTCTTAATTTATCAATAGCTCCTTTTCTAGTTTCTGGCGTCATCCAAGGCAATTTGTTGATTCTATTTTCAAAAGCCAAGAAAACATTTTTGATCATTTTGTTTGCTTTTTCTTTAGCTTCCGCTGGAAATTTTTTCTCAACATATAATTTTCCTAATGCTTCTCCAACGGTACCGTTTACAACTTGAAGTGCCCTTTCTTCGCGTGGTCTTTGTTTTTTGGCACCTTGTAATGTTTGGCTATAAAAATCCCAATTTGCTTTTTCAATTTCGGTTGTCAAAACATCTGAAGCATTGTCTATCAACATCCAACGCAAATAAGCTTTCCAATCTTCTACTTTATTTTCGGTAAAAATAGTTTGAAGCGCTGTCATATATTTGGGTTGTGAAACATTTAGCGAATCTAATTTTGTGATACCTAATTTGGTAAAATAATTATTCCAGTTAACAGCTGGTGTTAGTTTTTGCAAATCAGCAACCGACATCATATTGTATGTTTTTCTTCTGTCTCTGCGTTCTACTCTGTCTAATCTAGGAGTTGCCATAGCGGTTTCTAATGCTACTACTTTCTTGGCACTTTCTTTAGCTTGTGCTGGTTTTTCACCAACATATTGTAGCATTTTTTCAACATGAAGCACATATTTTTCACGTTTTTCTTTTGAATCGGCATCGTCAGAAACGTAGTAATCTCTATCTGGCAAACCTAAACTTCCGAGTGTAACATTTACGATATTTTTAGTACTGTTTTTAGCATCAGCACCAATGTACATGCTGTAAAAACCAATTCCGCCTTCAGGTTGCAATTCTATTATTAATTTGTTTAAATCATCTACATTTTTGATAGCGTTGATTTTGTCTAATGTTGGTTTGATTGGTTTTATACCTAATTTATTTCGAGAAATTGTATCCATATAAGTTACAAAAACATTTACTGCTTTTGCTTGGTCAGAATTTGGATCTAGTTTTTTATTGGCTGTTGCTTCTTTCAAAATTGCTAAAGCATCAATATCGGTGTTTTGTCTTAGTTCATCAAAACTACCCCAACGCACTCTATCTCCTGGAATTTCGGTTTTATCAAACCATGTTCCGTTTACATATCTGAAAAAATCGTCACCAGGTTTAACAGATTTGTCCATTAAATCTAGATTGATTCCATGTGTTTTTTGCTGTGCATTTACTGTATTAAAAACAGTAATTAACCCAACAAAAAGAGTTGTTTTAATAATTTTTGATGCTTTCATTTTGACTATTTTTTTATTATTTTCTTGGTTGTTGACTGATTATTTGATGTTATTTTGACAAAATAAACACCATCTGAAACAGCATTTAAATCGATAACGGTTTGTTCTTTATTGGTTTTAAAATCAATTTTTTTGCCTGTCATATCGTATAAGTCGATAGAATCTATAGAAATGTTACCAACAGAAATGTTAAAAATTCCGTTTGATGGATTTGGATAAATGGCAAGTTTATCAAGCTCGAAATTGGTTGTTGCTAAATTTGTTCCCGAAATTAAAAAATCATCAACAACAACTCCTGCTCCAGTCACAGAACCATCGGAATGGAAAACAAATCGGAATATAAGTTTATTTGGATATCCAGAGAATGAATTTAGTGAATATGAATATTCTGTAAGAGTTGTATTAGTTCCTGTCCATTGCCCACCAATACAATTATTACAATCATTTCCTGTTGTTTCTGGAGTTCTGTCGCTATTGTACCAATTTGGAGCCATTTCTCCTAATCTATACCAATTAGCACCATTGTCTGTTGTGTATTGTAAATATAAAATATCCCAATTTTCTTCTAAGTCATGAGCCATTTTGAAAGTCATAACTGGATTCACCATTTGAGTAAAATCATAACATTCAGAAACCAAAAAGGCTTTTCTATTATCGTCATAATTCCCGGTTAGATTTGAAGCATACAAATTGTTAGTTCCAGAATTTATAACGCTCGTAGATGTTCCTCTTTGCCATGTAGAAAACAACCCTGACTCATCATAAGATAAAAGTTTGTCCTCGATTGCTTCAAAAGTATTCAATTCATTCAATGTCCCCACATTATTCAATACAAATGATTGGCTTGATGAATTGTTTTCAGAAACCTCATCATTGTTTGCTATTGCTGTTACACTAAAGTTGTATAAATCTTTTGGTAAATTTATTTCGGGTAAACTAACTGTTATACTTTGGTTAGGATTTAAAGTGCCTATCCAATTATATTGGTAATTTGAGCTGTTGTAACTGTAGTTAAAAGTTACATTATTAATTAAAGTTGCACCACTATTTTTTACAACGATTTGTGGTGAAACTAAACTACTTGAACATTCAACATTGGTTGATGATAAGTTCAAAACTTCAAGAACTTTAACATCATTTTGAGGTACCTCAACTTCAATAGCTGCTTGCCAAATTCCTCTTCCGTAGGTTGCGGCAATTATTTTTTGATCTTCTAAATTTATTTCTAAATCGGTTACTGAAACATTTGGTAAACCAGAATCAAACGGTTGCCATAGCGACATTGTGTCATCTTTGTAATAAACTCCCAAACTTGTTCCAACAAACAAAGGATTTGTTGCATTTCTTCCTTGGTGAACAATTATATTTTTACCAATATTGGGTAATCCAGAACTTATAGAAGTAAAGTCCAATCCGCCATCAACCGATTTTAGGACTTCTCCATTGGTTCCTTGTGTTGTAATGTAAATAATATCGCTATTTGTTGAGTGAATAGCAATAGAAGTAATACTAGCATCAAAAATGTTTTGAAATGTTACTCCTTTATCGATACTTTTTAATAATTGACCGTTTCCAGAAATGTATATATTGTTGTCATTGCTTGGATCAATTGTAATCAAATCAATATTTCCTATTCCTAGCGAAGTTGTGTTTTGTTGCGTCCAGTTTCCTGAATCAAGTTTATACAAATTACTATAACCTGCAAAAACTTCTCCTATTGAATTTGTAACCAATGGTGTTACCCAATTTCCACTTTCTCCATTAGGCGAACCAACTCCTCCAGAAGAAGAATTTCCTGCATTTGTACTTATATATAGAGAACCGCCATTTTGAATAAAACCATAAAACAAATTACTATTGTTTGGGTCAATTGCAGTATCCATTCCGTCAGCACCATAGTAATTTTTCCATTGATTGTTACTTAATGCGTGACCACCGTTATCTTGCAATCCACCAACCATTTTAGAGGCAGATTGTTTAGAAACAGCAATTTTATAAAACTGACTTATTTGTGCAGAAGCGGTAAGATCGGTAAATGAATTAGAATTATCTGTCGAAACATAAACACCTCCATCACTACCACAATAAAGTTTGGTTCCAAAATAGCCCAGATAATGTATGTCGGCATGCGTATATCTTGGACTTGTTGGGTTGCTCCAGTTATTTCTTTTGGTAAAACTAGTGCCGCCATTTAAGGAACGCCAAACATTTAAACATCCTGTGTAAACTTCATTAGCATTTGTAGTTGATACGGCTAGCGCTAAATCATACCAAGCTTGATTGGATTCAAAAACATCTGTAGTTGTGTTTGTTGCTGTAAAAGAGTTTCCACCATTTGTAGATTTATACATACCTTGAAATCCCGCAGAAGAATTGGCACTCAAAATGTAAATTACATTTTCATCGGCTGGAGTTACATCTAGCAACATTCTACTTGAGCTTGATGGTAAACCTGTTGTTATGGTAGTAAAAGTTGAACCAAAATTAGTTGAACGAACAAAACGATTATCAGAAACAGCATAAACTGTATTCGGATTGTTTGGTTTTAGTCTGATGCTTCCTTGCGAAAAACTTCCCGTTCTTACTTGACTCCAAGTTGTTCCTGCATTTGAGGTTTTGTAAATTCCGTTTGAAGTTGCAACCAAAAGTTCATTTACGTTAGTTGGATTAATCACAATATCACCTGCAAAAGTATTGGTGTTTGTAAACGACAATCCTGTTGTATTCCATGTTAAACCACCATCTATCGATTTCATAACTCCTACAGAGTAAGAATCTGATGCATCTTTATCGCCTGTTGCTATATAAATAATATCTGAATTGGTTGGGTCAACAGCAATTCCTGAAACACCAATTTGTGGCAAATTATCTGAAAGCGGCACCCAATTTGTTCCACCAGTTGTTGATTTCCATATTCCACCAGCTGGAGTACCAATGTAAATTGTGTTTTCATTAGAAGGATCGACATAAACAACATTTACTCTTCCTTGACCGCTTGACCAAGAACCTGTATTGATATGGTTTAACGGACCAACTGGTTCCCAAATACTTGTTGGAACAGAAGCAGAACTATTTTTTTTTGTCGCTTTTTTTAGGTTGAAAGCTTCCCACATTTCTTGTGGCGTTATCAAATATCCTTGCGAATTGGTCTTATTTCTCCAGTGATTTTCCCATCGCATGTAAGGTTTGTAACCACTACCTTTTTTATCTTTATCGTGATTTAACCAATAATTGTTGAACTCATTTGTCAATTCATCAATAGAGATTTCTTGATTGTTATTTCTGTTAATTTCTTTCATCCAAGGTGCAGATGGAACAAATTGACCAAATCCTATAAAACTAGTAATAAATAGAGAAAAAAGTAGTGTTTTTTTCATTTTGTGTAAATTTTTTCAAATTTAATTAAATTTTACTCATTGAAACAATATTTAACTTTTGTTTGATTCAAATGTTTACTTAATTTCTACCTTTGCATAAAATACTAAATTCATGATTGCTGCTCTAAAAAAATACAAATTGTTCATTCTTTTTTTTGTGCTTTTTTCAATTATCACAATTTCCCTTTTTTATAGCGCATTAAATCCGAAGAAAATCTTACCAATCTATACGCCAAGCGATGTAAATCCTGAAATGGTTGATTCTACCGTGCAACATATTGCTGCCAATCACACCATTCCCGATTTTAGTTTTACCAATCAAAATGACAAAATTGTTACTGAAAAAGATTATGAGGGAAAAATTTATGTAGCCGATTTTTTCTTTACAACTTGCCCAACTATTTGCCCAAAAATGACTAAAAATATGGCATGGTTGCAAAGTCAAATAAAAAACAATCCTAAAGTTATGTTGTTATCACACAGCGTAACTCCAGATATTGATAGTGTTCTTGTTTTGAAAAAATATGCGATAGAAAAAGGTGTTATTGATGGCAAATGGAACTTGGTTACTGGCGACAAAAAAGATATTTATTATATAGCCAGAAAATCATATTTGGCTGTAAAAACTGGGAAACCTGAAGAACTATACGATATGGTTCATACAGAAAATTTTGTGTTGATTGACTCCAAAAGAAGAGTTCGCGGATTTTATGACGGCACCAATCTTGACCAGCCAACAAATGATCCAAAAGTTAAAAATGTAACCCAACTTTTAGAAGACATCAACTTTCTTTGTAACGAAGAAAAATAGTTTTCAAAAAGTATATGAATGGCTAAATAGCCCTGATTGCAGTGGAAATCCTTTTCTTTTTTAAGAAAAGATTGCAACGGAAAGCGGGAATATGGATAACTGATAATGCCCGAACCATTCGCTGAAAATCTTAAAATATGATAAATATCATGCTAAATTCTTTGTAAATAGTTACTTTTGTATTTTAATTCAATCTAAATAAAGCTTTGCAAACTACAATTGCTCAATTAAAAATTGGTCAAAAAGGAACGATTGTCGATTTTAATATCGATGAAATTCCTATGAAATTACTCGAAATGGGTTGTCTACCAGGTAATTCTGTTGAGTTAATTCAAATTGCTCCTTTTGGTTGTCCGTTATATTTTAATGTAAACGATTCGCATGTGGCTATTAGATTGGAAATGGCAAAAGAGATAAATGTGGTCATTGAAACTAAAAATTAATGGCACAAAAAGAAATCAAAGTTGCACTAATTGGTAACCCAAACACGGGAAAAACTTCGGTTTTTAACCAACTTACAGGTTTGCATCAACAGGTTGGAAATTATCCTGGAATTACGGTTGAAAAGAAAATTGGGGTTTGCAAACTTTCGGAAGATGTAAAAGCAACTATAATTGATTTACCCGGAACTTACAGCTTAAATGCCAGTTCAATTGACGAAAATGTGGTGATTGAACTGCTGATGAATCGAAACGATGAAAATTTTCCAGATGTTGTTGTTGTTGTTACTGAAGTTGAAAATTTGAAAAGAAATTTGCTTCTTTTTACTCAAATAAAAGATTTAGAATTGCCAACGCTTTTGGTTGTCAATATGAGTGACCGAATGCAATTGAAAGGAATTGAACTCGATATTCCATTTTTAGAAAGTGAATTGAAAACGTCAATCGCATTAGTTAGTTCACGCAAAAATATTGGAATTGAAAAGATTAAAAATCTGATTCTAAATTATCAAAATCTTTCGACTGAACCTTGTTTAAATGCTTCCAGTATTGATGTTGAGTATTTTGACAAACTCAGAAAAGCGTTTCCAAATCAGCTTCTTTACAAACTTTGGTTGGTAATTACACAAGACGTGAATTTTTTGAACTTAGAGCGAAAAGAATTAAAAAGTTCGTTTACCAAATCGCATGCTGATTTGAAAAGATTACAGCAAAAAGAAACTATAAAAAGGTACCAATTTATAAACGACACTTTAAAAATTGGTCAAAAAATCGATCGTTCAAAAGCATCTGATTTTCGAGCAAAATTAGATAGAGTTTTGACTCATAAAATCTTTGGTTACGTGATTTTCTTTGTGATTTTGTTTGGAATATTTCAATCAATTTTTGAATGGTCTAAATACCCTATGGATTTTATTGATAGTTCGTTTGCCAACTTGGCTTCGTATGCAAAAAATAGTCTTCCAGCTGGCGAATTTACTAACTTGATTAGCGAAGGAATTATACCAGGAATTGGCGGTATTTTGATTTTTATTCCACAAATTGCCTTTCTATTTCTATTTATTTCTGTCTTGGAAGAAAGTGGTTATATGAGTCGTGTGGTTTTTTTGATGGATAAAATTATGCGTCGTTTTGGCCTTTCTGGAAAAAGTGTTGTGCCGCTAATTTCGGGAACTGCTTGTGCTATTCCTGCCATTATGAGCGCACGAAATATCGAAAATTGGAAAGAACGATTAATCACTATTTTGGTTACGCCATTTATAACTTGCTCGGCAAGATTACCAGTTTACGCCATTTTGATAGCACTAATAATTCCTGATGAAAAATTATTTGGATTTATGAGTTTGCAGGGTTTAACGTTGATGATTTTATATCTTTTAGGTTTCGGTGTTGCCATTTTTTCAGCTTATATTTTAAATAAAATTCTGAATATAAAATCGAAATCTTACTTTGTGGTTGAAATGCCAAGTTATAAGATTCCGATGTTCAAAAATGTTGCTATAAATGTTTTAGAAAAAACGAGAGCTTTTGTTTTTGGTGCTGGAAAAATTATTTTAGCATTGTCGATTGTACTTTGGTTTTTGGGTTCACACGGATTGGGGAAAAACTTTAAAAATGCGGAGCAAATTGTAAAACAACAACTTGACACAAAAAATGTTGTTTATAGTCAGAAATATTTAGACGATCAAGTGAGTGCCTACAAACTAGAAAATTCATTTATTGGAATTATCGGAAAATCGATTGAGCCTGTAATAAAACCATTAGGATACGATTGGAAAATCGGAATTGCCGTTGTGAGTTCGTTTGCCGCTAGAGAAGTTTTTGTTGGAACTTTGGCAACTATTTACAGCGTTGGTAGCCATAGCGATGAAGAAGACACCATAAAAAATCGAATGGCAGCAGAAGTTCACGCCGATGGTTCAAAGATTTTTAACTTTCCAACAGGAATTTCATTGTTGCTTTTTTATGCCTTTGCGATGCAATGCGTTAGTACATTGGCTATTGTAAAAAAAGAAACTAATTCGTGGAAATGGCCAATCATTCAACTGGTTTTTATGAGTGGTTTTGCTTATTTAACAGCACTTTTGGCTTATCAGTTTTTGAAATAATTGGTTAAATTTTTGATAGAAGAAAAGAAACGCTTTTATGAAAAAAACACTATCCTTTTTACTGATTTTTTGCTTCACAATTTCATTTGGACAAAATAAAATTGATAAATCTAAAAAAGAATTAACGGCTAAAGAAGGCGTGAAAAACACATCGAGACCAAATAGTAATTGTTCAAGCTCAAAATCTTCCTCAGAAATTGGAAATTCATTTTTTGGTGAAATTGCTGTAGAAATTTTTATGTATGCCACTTATGGTGTTTTCAAATATGGTTTTATTGGTGATTATAGTAATGAAAATCATCTTCAAAGCAGTTTGACAAAATATCCTTTTTACAACGAAAAATCAGGAAATTATAAAGGTGTTGAAAGTGATAGTGTGAAAAATAGTTTGATGCGTTTTGATTTCGAAAATAGTTTTATTTATAGCAGTAATGATTTGTTTGGTAATCATTTGAAAGCAAAAATTCGTCCGTTTCAGTATTTTTATTTACAATCCGATTTTCATCAATTGTACGAATTTGATAAAATTGAAAATACTAATAGTCGTCTTTCTTTATTTCATTTCAACCTAAGTTATGACCGAATTCGATTTGAAAAATTCAACTTAGGATGGACACTTGGAGCTTCTTATGTTGGAAATGAAGTCAAAAAAGCTGGTTTTTCGTATGGTCTAAATGCAGAATATTTCATAGGAAATCACATTAGTTTTATGGCGTCGGGAAAATGGAGCAAAATCAATATGCAACCTGTGAATGCTTTTGAATTACAGAGTAAATTTCATCGCAAAACCTACTTTTTTTTGTTAGGATTTGAACATTTAAAAATTGCAACTCCGTCATATAATTTTATTTCGCTCGGTGGCGGAATTTATTTTTAACTTTACAATATGAAATTACAAGAAATATTGGTTTATGTTGCAGTAGCAATTGCTTTAGTTTTTCTTTATCAGAAGTTTTTGGGTAAAAAAAAGCCTAAGAAAAATTGTGGTGATGATGATTGTGGATGTAATTAATCACTAAAAACCACATTGATAAAATACTTCTTTAGGTTAACCTGTTCGCCATCTTTTCTAATCGGCATAACTGAAACCATTTTTATTTTTTTAGGAAAATAATTCTCAAACCATTTGTTGTTTTCTTCTCGGTTTTTTGAATTAAAAGTTAGTGTTTTTTCTTCTACTAGTTTTTTGTCTTTGTAAATTTCTACAATTGCCGAAACTTCTCCAGCCCAAATACATTCAACACCTTGTGGACATCTTGAGTCATTGAAAACGCTTTTCAATTTGAGATACATTCCTTTTTTGGGAATACATTTTTTGGTTGTGATTTTTTCAAAATTTTGAGAAAAAAGCGAAAAACTGAAAAACAACATTGAAAGTAAAAATAGTTTTTTCATCAATCAAAGATACATATTTTTAGCCTAAAGCTACATCAAGGGTCATCATTACAATAAATCCACCTATCAATCCTAAAGTGGCAATATCTGTGTTTTTATCTTGTTGTGTTTCGGGAATTACTTCTTCAACAACAACGAATATCATCGCTCCAGCAGCAAATGCTAAAGCATAAGGCAAAAGCGGTGTAAAAAAAGTTACAGCAACTGCACCTAAAACGCCAGCAATTGGTTCCACTAAAGCTGATGATTGTCCGTACATGAAACTTTTCCATCTACTCATTCCCATTCTTCGCAATGGCATAGAAACGGCGATTCCTTCTGGAAAATTTTGAATTCCAATTCCAATGGCTAACGTTACAGCTCCAGCAATTGAAGCTTCTGGAATTCCCGCGGCAACGCCACCAAAAAGAACTCCAACAGCCAAACCTTCAGGAATGTTGTGCAATGTTATAGCCAAAACCAACAAAGTAGTTCGTTGCCAAGGTGATTTTACTCCTTCTGTTTCTTGAAAATTAATGTGTAAATGCGGAAGAATTTTATCTAAACCAAAAATAAAAAGTGCTCCTAAACCAAATCCAACTGCTGCAGGAATCACTTTCACAAATCCTTCACCATTACTCATTTCAATAGCTGGCGCGAGTAAACTCCAAAAACTTGCTGCAATCATAACTCCGCCTGTAAAACCAAGCATTCCGTCAAGAACTACTCGATTCATGTTCTTAAAAAAGAACACAAATGACGCTCCAAATGCAGTTAAAAACCATGTAAATAATGTGGCATACAAAGCTGCCAAAATTGGGTCAATGCTTTCGAAATAATCTAAAATTGTTTGAAACATATTATTTTACGTATAAATTATTAGCAATTTTATTTGATAAAGTCATTTTTCTTGAATCAATTTCGACGTGTAAAGTGTCGTCGAAAGTTTCTCTTTCAATGACAAAGATTTTTGAACCTAAAGCAATTTTTTGTTTGTCTAAATACTGTAAAAATTCTGATGAAGAATCTTTCACACCAACACACTGATATTCTTTATTTAATGAAGCTTCAGATAATAATAATTTGTTGATTTTTTTAATTTCTCCGTCAGCATTCGGAATTGGATCTCCATGCGGATCAAACGATGGAAAATCTAAAAACTCGTCTAATTTATTTATTAAATTTTCCGATTTTATATGTTCTAATTCTTCAGCAATTTCATGTACTTCATCCCAAGAAAAATTTAACTTTTCTACCAGAAAAACTTCCCACAAACGGTGTTTTCTAACAATCATTTTAGCTGAATGAAAACCTTTTTCTGTCAAAGTAACACCTTGATATTTTTGATAAGAAACCAACTCTTTTTCAGATAACTTCTTCAACATATCAGTTACAGATGATGCCTTAGTATCTAACATTCCTGCAATAGCATTAGTGTTAACTCCTTTTGGAGAAACCAGCGATAAATGATAGATAACTTTGATATAATTTTCTTCTGAAATGGTCATTTAAAATCAATATTTTGACAAATATAATACTAATTTCAATTTATTTTAAAATATTTTTTAGTTTTGTCTAAAAATTAATTTATGAAAAACAAAATATTACTATTATCCCTACTCTTCTCATCTTCAATTTATTCTCAAACTATTGAACCCATCCAAGCCGACAGACCAGACCAAACCGAAACACCAGCCATTGTACCAAAAGATATGTTTCAAGTAGAAACCGGATTTACTTTTCAGAAAAATGATGCCATTTCTAAATCATTTACTTTACCTTCAACTTTATGGAAATATGGTGTAAATGAAAATTTCGAGTTACGATTAATAACTGAATTTTCATCGGAGGAAACAAACAATGAAAAAATAAACGGCTTATCTCCAATATATATTGGTTTCAAAGTGAAGTTGGCTGAAGAAAAAGGTATTGTTCCTAAAACTTCTTTTATAGGACATATTTCTTTACCAAATATGGCATCAACCAAATTTAAAACTGAGTATTTTGCGCCTGAATTTCGATTTGTAATGCAACATACTTTATCAGATAAAATATCATTCAGTTATAATCTTGGTGCAGAATGGGATGGATTTTCGGCCGAACCAACTTTTATTTACACCAATGCCATTGGATATTCTATTTCAGATAAATTGGGAAGTTATTTCGAGATTTTTGGATTTATACCACAAAATACAAAGTCAAATCATAGTATAGATGGCGGAATTACCTATTTGATAAGCAATAATTTTATGGTAGATTTGTCTTCAGGATTTGGAATCTCTAAAAATGCTCCCGATTATTATTGTGCATTGGGATTTTCATTCAGAATTTAAGATGCAACACTATCACTACATTTTCACAGGTTCTGGATTATCGGCTTTAATGACCGTTTATGAAATGATTTTATCTGAAAAATTTAATGATAAATCGATTTTATTATTAGACGAAAATCCAAAAAAAAGCAATGATAGAACGTGGTGTTTTTGGGATAATTCTTCTCTTTTTGATAAAATAATTTCTAAAGAATGGCCTGTTGCACTTTATGCTGACGAGCATTTTCAGAGAAATCTAGAGTTGCAACACTATCGTTACAAAATGATTCGCGGATTGGATTTTTACAATCTCATTTTCGATTTAATTTCTAAACAAGATAATATACATTTTGCAAATCAAAAAGTAATCGATTTTGAAGAATTAGGAAATCATTGCATTGTAAAAACAGAAAATCAAAATTATGCTTGCAATAAAATTTTCAATTCGATTTACAATCCAAATCTTGTAAAAAGCCAATCGAAATATCCTCTTTTACAACAACATTTTATAGGATGGTTTATAAAATCGAAAGAAGCAGTTTTCAATCCAGATGTGGCAACTTTTATGGATTTTTCTATCGAACAAAGAGGAAATACACGATTTATGTATGTTCTTCCAACGTCTACAACGGAAGCGTTGTTAGAATATACACTGTTTTCAAAAGACTTACTCTCAAAAGAAGAATATGAAAACGAAATTCAAATTTACATCCAAAAATTAGGAATTACTGACTATGAAATAGTCGAAAAAGAACAAGGAAATATCCCGATGTCGAGTTATAAATTTTGGAAAAACAACACCAAAAACATCATAAATATTGGTTCGGTTGGCGGTTGGACAAAAGCCAGCACTGGATTTACATTTAAAAATGTCACAAAAAAATCAAAAGCATTAGTCAACTTCCTTACCTCGGAAACTGACACTTCGACTGCGCTCAGCACAAGTTTTACAAAATTCCACAAAATGGATAAATTTTGGATTTATGATTTGTTGTTTATTGATGTCTTGTTTAAAAATAATGAGCTAGGTTCAAAAGTATTTTCATCGCTTTTCAAAAAAGGAAATCCAACATTAATATTCAAATTCTTAGACGAAGAAACTACATTTTGGGAGGATTTACAAGTGATTTGGAAATGCCCAAAAGGTCTTTTCATTAGAGCATTATTTGGTAGAATATTCAAATAAAACATACTTCTACAAATGTTAAATTTTATAAAATATAGTTTTCAATCCAAAAGTTATCTCTAGTTTTGTCCCATCAAAATAAAACAATGAACACGATTATCGCTCAATTACATCATCATCATTCTTGCAACCAGGCGAGTTAATGATGTATTGAAGCTAATCAAATAACATAATTAAAAACCCGTCTGAGTATATCAAGACGGGTTTTTTGTATTTATACACTTCGTGATATACTCAGATTTTATTCTAAATTAAAAAATGAGTACTTTAAAAATTGCGGTTCAAAAAAGTGGCCGACTAAGCGAAAAATCGCTTCAACTTCTGGAAGAATGTGGTATCAAAATTTCTAATGGCGAACGTAAACTAAAAGCCGTTGCCCAAAACTTTCCAATCGAAATTTTATTCTTACGTGATGACGATATTCCGCAATACGTTGAACAAGGTGTTGCAGATATCGGAATTCTTGGTGAAAATGAAGTTTGGGAAAAAGACAAAGAAGTAAAAATAATTCAACAATTAGGTTTTGCAGGTTGTAGAATGTCATTAGCAATCCCAAAAGATGAAGTTTACACCGATTTAAACTATTTCCAAGGCAAACGTATTGCAACAAGTTATCCTAAAATTCTGATTGATTTTTTTGCCAAAAACAACATCACCGTTTTCATCGAAGAAATTAGCGGAAGCGTTGAAATTGCAACAAGTATCGGACTTGCCGATGCCGTTTTCGATATTGTAAGTACAGGAAGTACACTTTTAATGAACGGATTGAAAGAAGTGGCAACAGTTACAAAAAGTGAAGCCGTTTTAATTTCAAATCCAAATCTGACGCCAGAAAATCAAGCCATTTTAGATAAATTATTGTTCCGAATGCAAGCCGTTCGAGAAGGTAAACAGAACAAATATATTTTGCTAAACGCACCAAATTCTGCAATCGAACGAATTTGTTCGTTGTTACCTGGAATGAAATCACCAACCATTTTACCGCTAGTAAACAAAGATTGGAGCAGTTTGCACTCGGTTATAAAAGAAGACGATTATTGGGAAATTATTGAACAACTCAAAAATCTCGGCGCCGAAGGAATTCTAATTATTCCAATTGAAAAAATGATTCGATAATTCAACGTTACAATTATGAAAACTTACATAAATCCAAATGCAGAACAATGGAACGAATTGGCAAAACGCAAAACCGTTGCCACTGCCGATTTAAACGAAACCGTGAAAGCTGTTTTTAATGACATTCAAAAAAACGGAAGCAAAGCTGTAAAAAAATACACGAATTATTTTGATGGCGTATCAATAGAAAATTTCGCAGTAACTCCATCAGAAATTGAAAATGCGGTTGCCCAAATTCCATCTGATTTAAAAAATGCAATTCAAGTTGCAGCTGATAATATTTCGAAATTTCACAGTTCACAAAAAGAAATTCCGACTAAAATTGAAACTACTTCGGGAGTTTTTTGTTGGAGAGAAAGTCGTGCCATCGATACTATCGGAATTTACATTCCAGGTGGAACAGCACCACTTTTTTCAACGGTTTTAATGTTGGCAATTCCGGCAAAATTGGCAGGTTGCAAAAACATAATTTTATGTTCGCCACCAGACAAAAACGGCAACATCAATCCAGCGATTTTGTATGCCGCACAACTGACAGGCGTAACGCAAATGTATAAAGTTGGAGGTATTCAAGCAATTGCAGCATTAACTTTTGGAACCGATGAAATTCCGAAAGTTTCTAAAATATTCGGACCAGGAAATCAATACGTAACTGCTGCCAAACAATATGCGCAACAATTAGGATTAGCTATCGATATGCCAGCTGGACCAAGTGAGTTATTAGTAATTGCCGATGCAAGTTGCGACCCAGAATTCGTGGCTTCCGATTTACTTTCGCAAGCGGAACACGGTGGTGACAGTCAAGTAATTTTGGTTACAAATTCCGAAAAAATTGTAGCGAAAGTTAGTGAAGCAATCGAAAATCAAAAAGCCATTTTACCAAGACAAGCAACGGTAGAAAAAGCATTAGAAAACAGTCGTGCTTTGGTATTTGAAGACATTCAAACAGCAATCGAATTTAGTAATTTTTACGCACCAGAACATTTGATTTTAGCTATTGAAAACGCTGAAGATAAAATCAATTTAATCGAAAATGCAGGTTCGATTTTCCTAGGAAATTATAGTTGTGAAAGTGCTGGAGATTATGCTAGCGGAACGAATCACACCTTGCCAACCAATGGTTATGCAAAGAATTACAGTGGCGTTTCGTTAGACAGTTTTGTAAAGAAAATTACGATTCAAAAATTAACATCACAAGGCATTCAAAATCTTGGACCAACAATAGAAATAATGGCTGCTGCCGAACAATTAGACGCACACAAAAACGCTGTTTCCATCCGATTAAAAAAATTACAAAATGGATAATATCACCAATTTAATTCGAAAAAATATTCTCTCGCTTACGCCTTATTCGAGTGCGCGCGACGAGTACAAAAGTAATCAAGGTATCTTTTTGGATGCCAATGAAAATCCGTTTGGGAATTTAAATCGTTATCCTGATCCATACCAATGGCGCTTGAAGCAAATTTTGAGCAGTCAAAAGAAAGTCGGAATTGAAAACATCTTAATTGGTAACGGAAGTGATGAAATCATTGATTTGGTTCAACGTGTTTTTTGCGAACCCAACGAAGATAAAATCATCATTTGTCCACCAACATATGGAATGTATGAAGTGTATGCGAACATCAATAATTTAGAGATAATCTCGATTCCATTAACCGAAGATTTTCAGTTGAATGCCGAAGCGATTTTAGCACAAAATGCCAAAATTTTATACTTGTGTTCGCCTAACAATCCGACAGGAAATTCATTGGAAAATCTAGAATACATCATTGAAAATTTCAACGGAATTGTGTTTTTAGACGAAGCATACATCGACTTTAGTGAGCAACCTTCTTTGGTTTCCAAAATTAGACAGTTTCCAAATTTAATTGTTTCACAAACCTTTAGTAAAGCACGAGGTTTGGCAGCTGTTCGAGTTGGAATTGCTTATGCAAATGAAACGATAATTTCAGTAATGAATAAGGTAAAACCGCCTTATAATGTGAGTCAATTGAATCAAGAAGCGGCAGTGCAATCACTAGCTAGCGATGACGAATTTAAATCGAATGTACAACTTATAAAATCGGAACGTGAGTTGCTAAAACAATCACTTTTAGCATTGGATTTTGTAACTAAAATTTATCCTTCAGATGCTAATTTTTTATTGGTCGAAATGGAAAACGCAACAGCCATTTACAACAGTTTAATCGAACAACAAATCATTACTCGAAACCGAAGTTCAGTAGTTGAAAATACGATTAGAATTACCATTGGAACACCAAGAGAAAACCAACAATTATTGTATGCTTTAAATTTAGTTATGTCATGAAAAAAGTTTTATTTATAGATAGAGACGGCACATTAATCATCGAGCCACCAATCGATTTTCAAGTCGATAGTTTAGAAAAATTGGAGTTTTATCCACAGGTTTTTCAGTATTTATCACGCATTTCAAAAGAATTGGATTATGAGTTGGTTATGGTAACCAATCAGGACGGAATGGGAACCGATTCGTTTCCAGAAAACACGTTTTGGCCAGCACAAAATAAAATGATGAAAGCGTTTGAAAACGAAGGAATTCAATTTTCGGATGTTATTATTGACGTTTCGTTTCCAGAGCAAAATTTGCCAACCAGAAAACCCGGAATTGCGTTATTACAACAGTACATCAAAGGAAATTACGATTTAAAAAACTCCTTTGTTATTGGAGATAGAGTGACCGATATTCAATTAGCGGAAAATTTAGGAAGTCAGGCGATTTTTATTTCTGCTTCAGCAAATGAACGAGCTACTTTATCAACGACTTCTTGGGAAACCATTTATCAATTTCTAAAGGAACAACCGCGCGTAGCTGAATTAATTAGAAAAACAAAAGAAACCGAAATTGCAGTAGAAATCAATTTGGATGGAAGCGGAAAAAGCAACATCAGCACCGGTTTAGGATTTTTTGATCACATGTTAGACCAAATTGCCAAACACGGAAACATCGATTTGAACATCAACGTAAAAGGCGATTTGTATGTGGATGAACACCACACGATTGAAGATGTCGGAATTGCTTTGGGCGATGTTTTTGCACAAGCTTTGGGTTCTAAAAAAGGCATTACTCGTTACGGATTTCTGCTTCCAATGGACGATTGTTTATCACAAGTTGCCTTAGATTTTGGCGGACGTTCATGGTTAGTTTGGGATGCCAAATTCAGCAGAGAAAAAATCGGAGAAATGCCAACCGAGATGTTCTCACACTTTTTCAAATCGTTTTGTGATGGTGCCAAATGCAATTTGAACATCAAAAGTGAAGGCGAAAACGAACACCACAAAATAGAATCCATTTTTAAAGCATTTGCAAAAGCGATAAAAATGGCAGTACAAAAAGACGGAACAAACGGCATCCCAAGCACAAAAGGAATCCTATGATAGCAATAGTAAAATATAACGCAGGCAATATTACTTCAGTAAAAAATGCAGTTGAAAGATTAGGTTATTCTTGCATCGTAACCGATGATGAAACGATTTTGAAACAAGCCGAAAAAGTAATTTTCCCAGGTGTTGGCGAAGCAAGTTCGGCGATGAAGTATCTTAAAGAAAAAGGTTTGGATGAAGTAATCAAAAACTTGACACAACCTGTTTTAGGAATTTGCCTTGGACAACAATTATTATGTCAGTTTTCGGAAGAAGGAAACACAGAATGTTTAGGAATTTTTGAAGCAACTGTAAAGAAATTTGAACCCAAATTAAAAGTGCCACACATGGGATGGAACAACATTTCAAAGTTAAATTCTGAATTGTATAGCGGAATTTCAGCCGATGAAAATTTCTATTTTGTACACAGTTTTTATGCTGAAATCTGTCAAGAAACCACAGCGGTTTGCGATTATATCGTTCCGTTTAGTGCTTCGATGCAAAAGAATAATTTCTACGCCACACAATTTCATCCAGAAAAATCATCTAGCGTAGGCGAACAACTTTTATTAAACTTTTTGAAATTATGAGAATCATTCCAGCAATAGACATCATCAACGGAAAATGCGTCCGATTGACCAAAGGCGATTATGCCACGCAAAAAATATACAACGAAAATCCATTGGAAGTCGCCAAATATTTCGAAGACAACGGCATCCAATATTTGCATTTAGTGGATTTGGACGGAGCAAAATCCAACCAAATTGTCAACCACAAAGTATTGTATCAAATTGCAACAAAAACTAATTTGAAAATCGATTTTGGTGGTGGATTGAAACAACGAAATGATTTAGAAATTGCTTTTGAAAACGGAGCCAATCAAATTACTGGTGGAAGTATTGCTGCAAAAAATCCAATCGAATTTTTAGAATGGTTGACTGAATTTGGAAGCGACAAAATCATTTTGGGTGCCGATTGTTTGAATAGAAAAATTGCCACTCATGGTTGGTTAGAAACTTCTGAATTGGATGTTGTAGATTACATTTCTGATTACGTTTCCAAAGGAATTTCAACAGTTATTTGTACTGATATTTCAAAAGATGGAATGCTTCAAGGAACTTCTAATGAATTGTATCAGAATATTTTAGAAAAAACAAAAGTAAATTTAATTGCAAGTGGTGGCGTTACAAAGATTTCCGATTTAGAACTTTTAAAAACTATAGGTTGTGAAGGCGCCATCATCGGAAAAGCATTGTATGAAGGCACAATAAAAATCGAAAACTTAAGCGAATTATGTTAAAAAAACGAATCATTCCGTGCTTGGATATCAAAGACGGACGCGTCGTAAAAGGCGTTCAATTTCTAGAACTAAAAGACGCTGGAAATCCTGTGGAATTGGCTTCGTTTTATTCTAAAAATGGAGCAGACGAATTGGTGTTTTTAGATATTTCTGCAACATTGGAAAAGCGAAAAACATTAGCCGAAATGGTAACGCAATTGTCAAAAGAAATCAATATTCCGTTTACCGTTGGCGGTGGCATTCAATCGGTTGAAGATGCGCGATTGTTATTGCAATCTGGCGCGGATAAAGTGAGTATCAATTCGGCAGCCGTTTTGAATCCGGAATTGATTACGCAAATTTCAGACGCTTTTGGAAGTCAGAGTTTGGTCGTTGCCATTGACATCAAAAAATTAGATAATGATTGGTTTGTTTTCATAAAAGGCGGAACAGAATCCACAGGAATATTAGCTATTGATTGGGCGAAAAAAATGGAAGAATTAGGCGCTGGAGAATTACTTATAACTTCAATGAATAACGATGGTTCCAAAGATGGATTTGCACTAGAAATTACAAATGAAATTAGTAAAGTGGTTTCAATTCCAGTTATTGCTTCTGGTGGCGCAGGAAATTCGCAGCATTTCATAGATTTATTTACCAAAACTGAAGTCAGCGCAGGATTGGCAGCAAGTATTTTTCACTTTAATGAAGTGCCGATTTCCGAATTAAAAAACGTTTTAAAAACTCAAAATATTCCCATCAGATGAATGTAGATTTCTCAAAAAACAACGGATTAATTCCAGTAATTATCCAAAATAACGAAACGCAACAAGTATTAATGTTGGGTTACATGAACGAAGAAGCGTTGCAAAAAACACAAACTGAAAATATTGTGACTTTTTTCAGCCGAAGCAAAAATCGATTGTGGACAAAAGGTGAAACGTCTGGAAATTTTCTAAAAGTTGTCTCCATAAAAGAAGATTGCGATCAAGATGCGTTGCTGATTCAAGTTATCCCAAACGGACCAACATGCCACAACGGAACGACTTCTTGTTTTGCAACAGAACCTAACGTTTCTTTTCTTAACGAATTGGAAAATGTAATTGAAAATCGCATTGCAAACCCAAGTTCAGAATCGTATGTTGCTTCACTTTATCAAAAAGGAATCAACAAAATGGCTCAAAAAGTTGGTGAAGAAGCTGTGGAATTAGTAATTGAAGCCAAAGACGACAATCAAGATTTGTTTATTGGCGAAGCAGCCGATTTGTTGTTTCATTATTTGATTTTGCTTCAAGCTAAAAATCTGAAATTAAATGATATCGAACAAGAATTGATGCGTAGAATGAAGAAATAATTTCATAGAACAAATGTTAAAATTTAAAAAATAATGCCATTGCAACAAAATAATTCAATAAGTTTGCACCAATTATGATGAACAAGATACAAAATACAAATTGGTGGCACATGACTAACTCCGTCTTTGGAATTGGTTGGTAACTGCTATTTGTAAATCTCTACAATATTGTTAAACCCACTTTTCCAAGTGGGTTTTTTTTATGTCTAATTTTTCTCAAAAAAATCAATTATCATGTTATATAATTTTCAAACCAAAGTAATCAAAACCCTGAGCGACACGCATACGCCAGTTGGTTTGTATTTAAAACTTCGCGATCAGTTTTCTAATAGTTTTCTGTTAGAAAGTTCCGATTATAAAAGCAAAGAAAACAGCTATTCTTATATTTGTTTGGATCCAATTGCATCCTTTATTGCTGATGCAAATCAAACTACAATCACTTTTCCTGATAAAAAAACTGTTGTAAAACAAACTTCAGAAATTGAAATTGCAACCGAATTAAATCAGTTTTCAAAATCATTTTCCGTGTCCGATTTAAACCTCGGATTTGAAACATTAGGATTGTTTGGCTACACGAGTTATGATGCAATTCCGTTGTTTGAAGACATTACTTTTACCAATACTGATTTCGATTTGCCTCTAATTCAATACCATTTATTTCGTTATACGATTGTCTTCAATCACTTCAACAACGAACTATTTTTGTTAGAACATTTGCAAGAAAATGAAACCTCCAATTTGGATAAAATTCAGGAGATAATCAACAATCGTTCGGTGACACAGTTTAAATTTTCACTTCAAAATGACGAAGAATCTAATTTTACAAATGATGATTTTTTAGGCGCCATTAAAAAAGGTCAAGAACATTGTTTTGTGGGCGATGTGTTTCAAATTGTACTTTCTAGAAAATACAAACAGCAATTTAAAGGAGACGAATTCAATGTGTACAGAGCATTACGTTCTATCAATCCATCACCGTATTTATTTTATTTTGATTACGGAAATTTTAAATTATTTGGTTCTTCACCCGAAGCACAACTGACAATAAACGACCAAAAAGCCATCATCAATCCGATTGCTGGAACGTTCAAACGAACTGGCGACGATGCGCAAGATGTACTTTTAGCCGAAGCACTTTTGGCCGATCCAAAGGAAAATGCCGAACACATTATGTTAGTCGATTTGGCTCGAAATGATTTGAGTAAATCGAGCAAAAAAGTAGTCGTTGAAAGTTTTAAAAAGATCGAATATTACTCGCACGTTATTCACATGGTTTCGAAAGTTAGTGCCGAATTACAACCTGAATACAATCCGATACAAATTTTGGGCGACACTTATCCTGCTGGAACTTTATCTGGCGCGCCAAAACACAAAGCGATGCAATTAATAGATCAATACGAACCACAATCACGCGGATTTTACGGCGGAACGGTTGGAATAATAGGACTCAATGGCGGATTTAATCACGCGATTTTTATTCGTTCGTTCGTCAGCAGAAATAATCAATTGACGTATCAAGCAGGTTGCGGAATCGTAACAAAATCAGAGGTTAACAGTGAATTGAATGAAGTAGAAACTAAACTTTCTGCTCTTCGAAAAGCGATTCAATTAGCTCAAAATATATAATTATGAAAATACTTGTAGTAGATAATTATGATTCGTTTGTGTACAATATTGTGCATTTACTTTATGAAATTGGTGTTGCAGAAATTGATGTTGTCAAAAACGATCAACTCGATTTTTCGTATATCAATCAGTACGATAAAATTGTGCTTTCGCCTGGACCAGGAATTCCAAGAAATGCTGGAATGATGCCGCAATTATTATCTGAATTTGCTTCCACGAAAAGTATCCTCGGAATTTGTCTCGGACATCAAGCCATTGCAGAACATTTTGGCACCGATTTAATCAATTTATCAGAACCACTTCATGGAGTTGCTTCTGAAATTGAAATTGTAAAAGAGGATTATTTATTTGAAAATCTTCCGAAAAATTTTAAGATTGGACATTATCATTCGTGGGTTGTTTCTGAAGAAATTTCAAATGATTTAGAAATTCTTGCCAAAGACGAATTGGGAAATATCATGGCAATAAAACACAAAAAATATGATGTTTGCGGATTGCAATTTCATCCTGAATCAATTCTCACAGAAAACGGAAAAACGATACTTACTAATTGGATAAATAATTAAAATGAAAACAATATTAGAACCTTTATTCAAACATAAAACCCTAACGAAAGACGAAGCCAAACAAGTGCTTACCGACATCGCTTTAGGGAAATATAACCCAAGTCAGATTGCTTCTTTTTTGACGGTTTTTATAATGCGAAATATTACGCTGGACGAACTTTTAGGATTCAGAGAAGCTTTATTAAGCTTGTGTCATAAAATCGATTTGTCAGCTTACAATCCGATGGATGTTTGTGGAACTGGCGGCGATGGAAAAAACACGTTTAACATTTCAACACTAACTTCTTTTGTAGTTGCTGGTGCAGGAATTCCAGTGGCGAAACATGGAAATTATGGGGTTTCTTCAATTTCTGGTTCGTCCAATGTTTTAGAAACTTTAGGAGTAGTTTTTCAAACCGATGAAACTGTTTTGAAACAACAAATTGAAGAAACTAACATTTGTTTTTTGCACGCGCCATTATTTCATCCTGCAATGAAAGCTGTTGGTCCAATTCGAAAAGAATTAGGTATTAAAACTTTCTTTAACATGCTTGGTCCATTAGTGAATCCGGCGTTTCCAAAAGTACAAATGACTGGCGTTTTTAGTTTGGAATTAGCGCGAATGTATCAGTATTTGTTGCAAGAAGAAAACAGTCAATACACTGTAATTTACGGTTTGGATGGTTTTGACGAGGTAACGTTGACCGACAAAACCAAGTTGATTACTAACAACGGCGAACGTTTTATAGAAGCCAAAGATTTAGGTTTAAAAAACATAACTTTTTCCGAATTGTATGGCGGCGAAACTTTGGAAGAAGCCGCAGCGATTTTTACCACAATTATTGACGGAAAAGGAACCGAATCGCAAAATAATGTGGTTTTAGTAAATGCTGCTTTGGCGATTCAAACCTATCATCCAAATCTGAATTTTGAAGAAGCATTTGATCAAGCAAAAGAATCACTTTTCGGATTGAAAGCTAAGAATTCGTTTAACCGATTAAAAGAAATTCAATGAATATTTTAGATACTATAAAAGCACAAAAATTAAAAGAAGTTGCCAATTTAAAAGCGCAATTTTCTATTTCATTTTTAGAAGAACAACCATTGTTTAATTCGGCGACACATTCTTTGAGAAAAGCCATTGAAAGTTCGGTTACTGGCGGAATTATTGCCGAATTCAAGCGAAAATCTCCTGCTAAAGGAAACATTAATTTGGATGCCAATGTGGTTGAAGTTACGCAAGGTTATGCCAATGCAACCGTTTCTGGATTATCGGTTTTGACAGATGTAGATTTTTTCGGAGCAAGAACTAACGACTTTGAATTGGCTCGAAAAAACAATACTATTCCGATGTTGCGAAAGGATTTTATGGTCGATGAATACCAAATTATTCAATCGAAAGCAATGGGTGCCGATGTGATTTTGTTGATTGCTAAAATTTTGACCAAAAAACAAATGCAATCTTATACCAATTTAGCACACGAATTAGGAATGGAAGTGTTTCTAGAAACCCAAAATGAAGAAGAAATTTTGGAAAACATGGATTTGAATTTTGATTTAATCGGAATCAACAATCGCAATCTAAATTCGTTTGAAGTTTCAGTTGAAAACAGTATAAAATTGGCGCAATTGTTACCTAAATCGAGCATAAAAATTGCTGAAAGCGGTATCAATTCTTTAGAAACTATTCAGCTTTTGCAAGCCAATGGATTTAATGGATTTTTGATGGGAGAATATTTTATGAAAGAAGAAAATCCGGCAGAAAAATGTAAAAATTTAATTCAACAATTATTATGAAAATAAAGATTTGCGGAATGAAATTTCCGAAAAATATACTTGAAGTCGGCGCCTTGCAACCCGATTATATGGGATTTATTTTTTATCCAAAATCGAAGCGTTATGTTGGTGAAGATTTTTCATCTAAATCGTTAGAAAAATTACCTGAAAATATAAAAAAGGTTGCTGTTTTTGTAAATGAAGATGTTAATCGAATTATTGAAATTCAAAAGCAATTTTCGTTTGATTTTATTCAATTACACGGAAATGAATCGGTTGCCGAATGTGAAGTTTTGAAAGAAAATAATATCAATGTGATCAAAGTATTTTCGGTAGATCCTTATTTCAATTTTAATGAAGTTGCGGCTTATGAAAAGGTTTGCGATTACTTTTTATTTGACACTAAAACACCTAAATATGGTGGAAGCGGAAAAACATTTGATTGGGAATTATTAGAAAATTATACTTTATCAAAACCATTTATTTTAAGTGGCGGATTAAGCATTCATACTATCGGTAAGCTTAAATTTGATAAGTATCCGATGTTAGCAGGATTGGATTTCAATAGCAGATTAGAAGATTCAAATACTAAAAAAATTACTGAAGAAGTTAGTGAATTAATAGAAAAAATAAGAAGACGATGAAAACGACTTTACAACCTGATGAAAACGGATTTTATGGCGAATTTGGCGGTGCATTTGTACCCGAAATGTTGTATCCAAACGTATTGGAATTGCAACAAAATTATTTACAAATCATAGCAACAGAAGACTTTCAAAAAGAGTTCAAATTGCTGCTGAAAGATTATGTTGGACGACCAACACCATTGTATTTTTCGAAGAATTTATCGGAACAATTCCAAGCGCAAATTTATCTGAAAAGAGAAGATTTGAATCACACCGGCGCACACAAAATCAACAATGCGATCGGTCAAGTTTTATTAGCAAAACGACTCAATAAAAAACGAATTATTGCAGAAACGGGCGCAGGTCAACATGGCGTTGCTACAGCTACTGCTTGTGCATTGTTAGGTTTAGATTGCACGATTTACATGGGCGAAATTGACATCGAACGTCAAAAACCAAATGTAGAACGTATGCGTCTTTTGGGTGCGAAAATTCAACCTGCAACTAGCGGAAGTAAAACGTTAAAAGATGCTACAAACGAAGCCATCCGAGCTTGGATAAATGATCCAGTTGGAACACATTATATTATTGGTTCGGTTGTTGGTCCGCATCCTTATCCTGATTTGGTGGCACAATTTCAATCGGTTATCAGCGAAGAAATCAAAATCCAATTGAAAGAAAAAACAGGCGATGAAAATCCGGATTACGTGGTAGCTTGTCTTGGTGGCGGAAGCAATGCCATCGGTGCTTTCTATCATTTTATTGACAATGGAAAAACACAATTAATTGCTGTGGAAGCTGGCGGTTTGGGTGTTCATTCAGGAAAAACCGCTGCAACCATTGCTTTGGGTAAAAAAGGAATCATTCACGGAAGTAAAACCTACTTAATTCAAACCGATGACGGACAAATTGTAGAACCACATTCGATTTCGGCAGGATTAGATTATCCCGGAATTGGTCCGATTCATTCCTATTTGCATGATACTAATAAAGCAGAAGTAGTTTCGATTACCGATGAAGAAGCGATGCAAGCGGCTTACGATTTGTCTCGAATAGAAGGAATTATTCCAGCCATTGAATCGGCACATGCTTTGGCGTATTTGCATAAAATGAAATTGAAAACTACCGATATTGTGGTAGTAAATTTATCAGGAAGAGGCGACAAAGATTTGGCAACATTACAAAATTACAGAACAGATGAAAAATAGAATCCAAAACTTATTTGAAACCAAAAAAGAGAACATTTTGTCGTTGTATTTTACGGCAGGATTTCCAAATTTGAACGACACGCTTACCATTTTAAAACATTTAGATGAAAGCGATGTTGATATGATTGAAATTGGATTTCCGTATTCTGATCCTTTGGCAGATGGACCAGTTATTCAAGAAAGCAGTGGGCAAGCGATTGAAAACGGAATGACCTTAAATCTTTTATTTGAACAATTGCAATCGCTACGAAATATCACTCAAAAGCCAATCGTATTGATGGGTTATTTGAATGTAGTTTTACAATTTGGTGAAAAAGAATTCATAGAAAAATGTGCACAAGTTGGTGTTGACGGAATTATCATTCCAGATATGCCATTGCACTATTATCTTTCGAATTTTAAAGAATTGTGTGAAGTAAATCAAGTTTCAAATGTGTTGTTGATAACACCAGAAACCTCAGAAGAACGCATTAGGCAATTGGATAGTTATTCGTCGGGATTTATTTATTTGGTTTCGTCTAATAGCATTACAGGAAGCACAAACGCGATTACTTTTCAAACTGATTATTATCAACGCATTCAGAACATGAAGTTGCAAAATCCGGATTTAATAGGTTTTGGTGTTCATGATAAAAAGACTTTTGAAACGGTTTGCGAATTTGGTTCGGGAGCAATTATCGGAAGTGCTTTTATTAAGCATTTGAATCATAATGGAACGAGTAGAGAATCGATTGAAGGATTTGTTAAGTCTATTAAAGAATAACAAATGTTTATGATTGAATTGATTCTAAAAATTAGAATTCTATTTATCTTTGCGAAAGATTTTCAAAATCTAAAATTTTATATCTAATATTTAAAATTACAAAATATGTATCCAGAAGAAATGGTAAAACCAATGCGAGCAGAACTTTCTGAAGCAGGTTTTCAAGATTTATACAGCGCTGAAGAAGTGAAAAATGCAATTAAAACGGAAGGTACAACGCTTGTAGTTGTAAACTCAGTTTGTGGTTGCGCTGCTAGAAACGCTCGTCCAGGAGCAAAAATGAGTTTGGACGGAGCAAAAAAACCAGATCATTTAGTAACGGTTTTTGCAGGAGTTGACAAAGAAGCAGTTGATGCTGCTAGAGAAGAAATGTTTCCTTTTCCTCCTTCGTCACCTAGTATGGCTTTGTTCAAAAATGGTGAATTAGTTCACATGCTAGAACGTCACCACATTGAAGGTCGTCCTGCAGAAATGATTGCAGAAAACTTGAAAGACGCTTACGCAGAATTCTGTTAGTTTTCTAACCACTAAGTTCGCAAAGAAGGCACAAAGAGCACTATTAATTTAGTGCTTTTTCTTTTTTTATACTTTGTGAACTTAGTGCATTCTTTGTGTGCTTTGTGGTTAAATAAAAATTTTTAACTTTGCACCCGAATTCTTCCATTAAGAATTCAAAACATATTTCTCACTTAAACGTTTATAGCATGCAACTGTATAACACCTTAAGCGCAGAAGAAAGAGCTCAATTAATTGATGAAGCCGGAAAACAACGTCTTACATTATCTTTCTATGCGTATGCCAAAATTGAAGATCCCAAAAAATTTCGCGACGATTTATTTATCCAATGGAACCAACTCGACGCTCTTGGCCGAACCTATGTAGCCAAAGAGGGAATTAATGCTCAAATGAGCGTTCCAGCAGAAAACTTTGAAGCTTTTAGAGAAACTTTAGAAGCTTATGAATTTATGCGAGGAATTCGTTTGAATGTAGCTGTAGAACACGATGATCATTCGTTTTTGAAATTAACCGTAAAAGTCCGTGACAAAATTGTAGCCGACGGATTGAACGACGAAACGTTTGACGTAACCAATATCGGAGTGCATTTGAAAGCCAAAGAATTCAATCAGATTTTAGAAGATCCAAACACAATTGTAGTCGATTTTAGAAACCACTACGAAAGTGAAATCGGCCATTTTAAAGGTGCAATAACTCCAGATGTTGAAACTTTTAGAGAAAGTCTGCCGATTATCAACGAGCAATTAAAAGATTTTAAAGAAGATAAAAACCTAGTGATGTATTGCACTGGAGGAATTCGATGTGAGAAAGCATCAGCCTATTTTAAACACCAAGGTTTTAAAAATGTGTTTCAATTAGAAGGCGGAATTATCAATTATGCCAAACAAATAAAGGAAGAAAACATCGAAAGTAAATTCATAGGAAAGAACTTTGTTTTCGACCATAGACTCGGCGAGAGAATTACCGATGATATTGTTTCTCAATGCCATCAATGCGGAAAACCTTGCGATAATCACACCAATTGTGAAAACGATGGTTGTCATTTATTATTCATTCAATGTGATGATTGTAAAGCTGCAATGGAAAACTGTTGTTCAAAAGAATGTTTAGACACCATTCATTTGCCCTTGGTAGAACAAGTGAAATTGAGAAGAGGAAAACAAGTTGGAAATAAAGTCTTCCGCAAAGGAAAATCAGAAAATCTATTATTTAAACATTCAGGTGAACTATCTGATAAATCCTTAGCGATTGCTCAAAAACCAAAAGATATTCGTCAGAAAATAAAAGTAAAAAAAGTACTTGTTGGTAAAGCTGAACATTATTATCCAAAACCACAAGTTGGATTATTTATCATCGAAAATAACGAATTAAATGTAGGTGATAAAATCTTAATTTCAGGTCCAACAACTGGAAACGAAGAAGTAATTTTAGACAAAATGATGGTAAACGGTAGTGAAAATTCGGTTGCTAAAATAGGTGATAAAGTCACTTTTATTTTACCATTTAGAGTAAGATTATCCGATAAATTATTTAAGATTTTAGAGTAACTATTTTAAAAATCAACTATTTAAAATCCCAAATTTCAACTGTTTTTTCAAACTTGGAATTTGGGATTTTTTTATTGGAATTTATTTTTTAAAAATACTATCTTTACCAATTAATCGTTTTATGAACTTAAATTGCTTTTTGGCAATACTACATATATAATTATGGCATGTACAAGTTGTTCAACTTCTGATGGCGGTGCGCCTAAGGGTTGTAAAAATAATGGGACTTGCGGCACTGATAGCTGCAATAAATTAACCGTTTTTGATTGGTTGGCTAATATGAGTTTACCCAATGGCGAAGCTCCTTTTGATTGTGTAGAAGTTCGTTTCAAAAACGGACGAAAAGAATTCTACCGAAATACTGAAAAACTTACTTTGAGTATTGGCGATATTGTTGCTACCGAAGCTTCACCTGGTCATGACATTGGTATTGTAACACTTACAGGCGAATTGGTAAAGATTCAAATGAAGAAAAAAGGCGTGAATCATACAAGCAACGAAATTGCTAAAGTGTACCGAAAAGCTTCTCAAAAAGACATCGATATTTGGAGTGATGCTCGCGATAAAGAAGAACCAATGAAAGTAAAAGCACGTGAAATTGCTATTGCTTTAAAGTTACAAATGAAGATTTCTGATATAGAATTTCAAGGTGATGGTTCAAAAGCTATTTTTTATTACACTGCTGAAGATAGAGTTGATTTTCGTCAATTGATTAAAGAATTTGCGCAGGTTTTCAAAACCAGAATCGAGATGAAACAAGTTGGTTTTCGTCAAGAAGCTTCTCGTTTGGGTGGAATTGGTTCATGTGGAAGAGAATTGTGTTGTTCAACATGGTTAACCGATTTTAGAAGCGTCAATACATCGGCAGCCCGTTACCAACAATTGTCGTTAAATCCACAAAAACTAGCAGGTCAATGCGGAAAATTGAAGTGTTGTTTGAATTATGAATTAGACACTTATCTTGACGCTTTAAAAGATTTTCCAGAATTTGAAACCAAATTACACACCGAAAAAGGTGACGCAATTTGTCAAAAACAAGATATTTTCAAAGGATTAATGTGGTTTGCTTACACCGATAATTTTGCTAATTGGCATGTTTTAAAAATTGATCAAGTAAGAGAAATTATTGCTCAAAATAAAGAGAAAAAACGTGTTTCCTCTTTAGAAGATTTTGCTTTAGAAATTACGCAAGAAGAAGTAAAAGACTTCAATAATGCAATGGGTCAAGAAAGTTTAACTCGTTTTGACCAACCTAAGAAAAAGAAAAACAATAAAAACAAGAATAGAAAATCTAACGGCGATAGACCACAGCAACAAAACGCTAATCAAAATCAAAAGCCGGTGAATCAAAATAGTGATAAGCCACAACAAAACGCAAATCAAAATCAAAAGCCAGTGAATCAAAATAGTGAGAAGCTAAAACAAAATGGCAATCAAAATCAAAAGCATCCAAACAAAAATCATCGTAATCCAAACAACAAAATAACTCCTGTAAACAAAAATGAGCCTAAAAAGTAATTTTTTATTTATGTTGATGGTCTTTTTTCTTTTTTCTTGTGATAAGAAAAGAGTTTTTGACGATTATAAATCAGTTGGGAATTCTTGGGATAAAGATTCTTTGGTTTCATTTGATTTGCCAAAACTCGATCCAAAAAAGGAATACAATTTGTTCTTAAATTTGAGAGATAACAAGGATTATCCGTTTAATAATATTTTTCTAATTGTTAGCATGAGTTACCCAGATGGTGTAACCAAAGTGGATACTCTTGAATATGAAATGGCTGATGCAGAAGGTAATTTGCTTGGCGATGGTTTTTCAGATGTAAAAGAAAGCAAACTGGTTTATAAAGAACGTGCTAAATTTAAAGCTGGTAAACATAAAGTTACCATCAAGCAAGCAGCAAGACAGACAGGAAAAGTTGCTGGAATTAATAAATTAGAAGGAATAACCGAAGTAGGTTTTAGAATAGAAACATTAGAATAATTCGTATGGCTACAACAAAATCTAATACTGCAAATCAGGTAAAAGACATTAATTACTATAAAAAGAAATTTTGGAAAATCTTCCTATACGGACTTGGAGGCATCTTTTTATTCTTTCTTTTTGCATCGTGGGGACTTTTTGGTTCAATGCCGTCATTTGAAGATTTAGAAAATCCTAATTCAAATTTGGCAACCGAAATTATTTCTACCGATGGTGTCACTATTGGTAAATTTTACAACGAAAACCGTACTTCAATAAAATATAGCGACTTGCCTAAACACCTTGTAGATGCATTAGTTTCTACCGAAGACGAGCGTTTCTATGAGCATTCAGGTATCGACGGTCGTGGAACGCTAAGAGCCATGATGAGTTTAGGAACCAACGGTGGAGCAAGTACACTTACACAACAATTAGCCAAACTTCTTTTTCATGGAGAAGGTTCAAAATTTTTACCTTTTAGAATCATTCAAAAAGCAAAAGAATGGATTATTGCTATTCGTTTAGAAAGACAATATACCAAAAATGAAATCATTGCAATGTATTTCAATAAAGCTGACTTTGTTAATACAGCTGTTGGAATTCGTTCGGCAGCCAAGGTATATTTCGGAAAAGAACCTCGCGATTTAACAATCGAAGAAGGCGCAATGCTTGTGGGAATGCTTAAAAATCCTTCTCTATTTAATCCTGTTCGCCGAATAGAAAAAGTACAAAACAGAAGAAATGTAGTGTTAGGTCAAATGGTAAAAAACGGATTTCTAAAAGAGTCTGACAAGACTAAACTAGAAAAAAAACCTATCGTTTTACATTTCAAACCAGAAAGTCATCATGAAGGAATTGCAACTTATTTCAGAGAATACCTTCGTGATTTTATGAAAAAATGGATGGCTGAAAACAAAAAACCAGATGGTTCAGATTACGATGTATACAAAGATGGTTTGAAAATTTACACCACTATCGATTCGCGCATGCAAACCTATGCAGAAGAAGCTGTTACTGACCATTTAACCAATCTACAAAAAGAATTTGACGCCCAACAAAAAGGCAATAAAAATGCTCCATTTGTAAATATTTCTGATGCAGAAACTAAAAAATTGATGATGCAAGCCATGAAAAATTCAGATAGATGGAAACAAATGGAAGCGCAAGGAAAAAGCGAAGACGATATTATCAAATCATTTGCAGTCAAAACCAAAATGAAAGTTTTCACATGGAAAGGCGAAAGAGATACCATAATGTCTCCAACAGATTCTATAAGATATTATAAGCATTTTCTACAATCGGGCGTTATGGCTATGGAACCACAAACTGGTCATATCAAGGCATGGGTTGGCGGAATCAACTACAAATATTTTCAATACGACCACGTAGGGCAAGGCGCACGTCAAGTTGGATCAACATTCAAACCTTTTGTGTATGCAACAGCTATCGAACAATTAGGTGCTTCGCCGTGTGACACCATAATCGATGGTCCATTTATAATAAGAAAAGGGCGTCATCACGTAACCGAAGATTGGGAACCTCGTAATTCTGATCAACGCTATCGTGGAATGGTTACACTCAAAAAAGCTTTGGCAAATTCTATCAACACCGTTTCAGCTAAATTGATTGATAAAGTTGGCCCAGAAGCTGTTGTCGAACTTACACATAAACTTGGTGTAAAATCCGAAATTCCTGTTCAACCGTCTATTGCACTAGGAGCCGTTGATATTACCGTTCATGATATGGTGGCTGCCTACAGCACATTTGCTAATCAAGGTGTTTATATCAAGCCACAATTTATTTCAAGAATAGAAGATAAAAACGGTGTTGTAATCTACGAACCAATTCCTGAATCGCATGATGTATTGAACAAAGACATTGCTTTTGCTGTTATCAAATTGCTCGAAGGTGTTACCGAAGGCGGTTCTGGCGATAGACTTCGTACCGATAGTGGTGGTCATGGTTACAACCGAGTAACAGGTTATCCATACGTACTAAAAAATCCTATTGCTGGAAAAACAGGCACAACCCAAAATCAATCTGATGGTTGGTTTATGGGAATGGTTCCTAATCTTGTAACAGGCGTTTGGGTTGGTTGCGAAGACCGTTCGGCTCGTTTCAAAAGCATTACTTATGGTCAAGGAGCAACAGCTGCTTTACCTATTTGGGGTATTTTTATGAAAAAATGCTATGGCGACGAAAAACTAAACGTTTCCACCGAAGAATTCGAAAAACCCGAAAATCTATCCATAAAAGTTGATTGTTATACACCAAGAGCCTACACGCCAGTAGAAAATGATACCATTCAAGCCGAACAAGATATTGATGAATTTCAAATTGAATAATTAGAAGCTAATCCTGCTGTACGCTATATCTTTTTATTGCTTTTGTCACCCTGAGCGCAGTCGAAGGGCTCCATCTTAAAGCAATAAAAAGGATGCCGCTTCCATCAGGGCTAGACTATCGGAATGGTTAGGTACAAATAAAAGTTAGTGAAAAATATAAAAAACATAGTTTCAAAAATATGATTAACAAAAAAGTAAACTCTGTTCAAGAAGCACTTCAAGGTATTGAAGACAATATGACCATAATGCTAGGCGGTTTCGGACTTTGTGGAATCCCAGAAAACAGCATTGCCGAATTGGTAAAAAAAGGAACTAAAAACCTAACATGTATTTCCAACAATGCTGGTGTTGACGATTTTGGTTTAGGCTTATTATTGCAACAAAAACAAATCAAAAAAATGATTTCGTCTTACGTTGGCGAAAATGCCGAATTTGAACGTCAAATGCTTTCTGGCGAACTCGATGTAGAATTAATTCCACAAGGAACTCTTGCCGAGCGTTGTCGTGCAGCCCAAGCAGGAATTCCAGCATTCTTCACACCAGCTGGTTTCGGAACCGAAGTTGCCATAGGAAAAGAAACGCGCGAATTCAACGGAAAAATGCACGTTATGGAACACGCATTCAAAGCCGATTTTTCAATAGTAAAAGCATGGAAAGGCGACGAAGCAGGAAATTTAATTTTCAAAGGAACAGCCAGAAACTTCAACCCATGTATGTGTGGAGCAGGAAAAATAACCATCGCCGAAGTAGAAGAACTAGTTCCTGCTGGAACTTTAGATCCAAATCAAGTTCATATTCCTGGCATTTTGATTCAAAGAATTTTCAAAGGAGAAAAATTTGAAAAAAGAATTGAACAAAGAACGGTAAGACAAAAAGCATAAAGTTTAAAAAAGAATAGAATGAAAAAAATAATTTTTGGAATTTTAATAATTTCCTTATTTATTAATGCCTGCAGCAAAGATAGTAGCACAAATGAACCTACTAACACTGCAAATCCTTGTAAAAGTATAACTTCCTTTACTGTAGTTCAACAATCAGGTTCTTTAGTTTTTAATATTGTATCTGATTCTTCTCCATTATATTATGAAGTTTCCTATCAGCAAGCTAGTGCTACACCAGTAGCAGATTATGGTAGCAAATTTATTATTAATGGATTAACTGCAACCAAAACAATTACAGAATTGGCAATTTCTCAGTCAGCAACTTACGTTTTTTATATAAGAGCAATCTGTTCTTCTGAAAGTTCTAGTGACTGGTCTTCACCAAAGGCATTAACCATTAGTAGTTATTGCAATAGTCCAACCAATCTTACTTATGGTGGTGGTTATTTAGTATGGACCGATAATACCGATGATTATCCTATGAATGCACAAATTCAGTATGGACCAGCCGGATTTACATTGGGAACTGGGACAACAATAAATGCTGGAAATACAGAAAACCACTCAGGTTTTACTTTTACTCCTAATACAAACTATGAGTTTTATGTTAGAACGTTTTGTAACGATTCTCAAATGTGGAGTCCGTGGTCTGAACCTGTAAACTATCAAAATGGGAATTCGCCATGTAATTTACCTTCCAATTTATCCCATCAAATTGAATCATTAAATTCAACATATGCTTATGTTGCTTTGCAATGGGCATACAATGGTAACACTAATTTTGAATATACTGTTGTGCTCCACGGGGCATCAGCAAATTCAGGAACAATCTTTACTGCTTCAACTAGTGGTTGGCCTGTTGTTAATTTAAACAGAAGTTACACTTATGATTTTTATATGAGAACAGTTTGTTCAAATGGGGCAAGAACAGCATGGACATCACCTTACCTAATTTCAAATTTATAAAGCATGGCATTAGATAAAAACGATATTGCAAGACGAATAGCCAAAGAAGTAAAAGACGGTTATTATGTAAACTTAGGAATTGGAATTCCAACTCTGGTTGCTAACTATGTTCGCACTGATATTTCAGTTGAATTTCAAAGTGAAAATGGTGTTCTCGGAATGGGTCCATTCCCATTTGAAGGCGAAGAAGATGCCGATTTAATCAACGCTGGAAAACAAACCATCACGACTTTGCCTGGTGCAAGTTTCTTTGATTCGGCTTTTAGTTTCGGGATGATTCGTGGTCAACATGTAGACTTAACCATTCTTGGTGCCATGGAAGTTTCAGAAAACGGCGATATTGCCAACTGGAAAATTCCGGGAAAAATGGTAAAAGGCATGGGTGGCGCAATGGATTTAGTAGCTTCTGCCGAAAATATAATTGTAGCCATGATGCACGTGAACAAAGCGGGCGAAAGTAAAATTCTTAAAAAATGTTCATTGCCACTAACGGGTGTTGGATGTGTAAAAAAAATAGTAACCGAATTGGCAGTTTTAGAAATCACTCCAAAAGGTTTTAAATTACTAGAACGCGCACCTGGAGTTTCTGTTGAACACATCATAGCTTCAACAGAAGCCGAATTAATTATTGAAGGAGAAATTCCTGAGATGAATATAAACTAGTTTTTTTAAGAAAGCCACAAAATTCAATAGAGTTCTGTGGCTTTTTTAATTAATTTTTTGATTCTAAATACTCTATAATCACAGGCGATGCATGAGCAAAACTTGGAAATTGCTCTACCATACTTACCGCACGTTTTTTGTTTAATTTGTAAGTCAAATCAAATTCGGTAGTAAATAAAATGGCCGATAAAAACGGATTGTTTATAAATTCCAATAACCGAGTAAAAGCGGAATCAATCGTATGAATTTCGAAAATTTCTTCTTTTTGAAATTTGTATTTCAATTCTAATTTCAAATCATTTTCATCCATTATCGGACGTACATAAATATTCATCAATTCAGTATTTCCAATGGTTTTTGCTAACGTTAATTTGGCAAAAGTTCCATCATCCAAACTGGTTTTGACTTTGTTATAAAATTCAGAAAATGTTTCTTTAAAAGGCATATTTTTGTTTTTTTTGACACAAATTACACAAATTTGCACAAATTAATTTCGCTTAATAATTACACGAAAAACAAATTAGTGAAATAAATACGCAAACAAATCTTCGTGAAAATTCGTGTTTCTTTTTTTATAAATTAGCAAAGAAATCATTCCCTTTATCATCTGTAATAATAAAGGCTGGGAAGTTTTTTACTGTTATTTTACGAACAGCTTCCATTCCTAATTCTTCAAAATCTACTACTTCCACTTTTAGGATATTTTCTTGTGCCAAAATTGCTGCTGGTCCACCTATCGAACCTAAATAGAATCCGCCATATTTGTTGCAAGCTTCCATCACTTCTTTGGTACGGTTTCCTTTTGCCAACATAATCATACTTCCACCCGCTTTTTGGAACTCTTCTACATAAACATCCATTCGTCCAGCCGTTGTTGGTCCAAAACTTCCTGATGGCATTCCTTCAGGTGTTTTGGCTGGGCCAGCATAATAAACGGGATGGTTTTTGAAATACTCTGGCATTGGTTTACCAGCATCTAAAAGTTCTTTTATTTTAGCATGAGCAATGTCTCTAGCAACTATTAAAGTTCCATTCAAAATTAATCTAGTTTTGATTGGATATTTAGATAATTCTGCTAAAATTTCTGGCATTGGACGGTTCAAATCTACTTCAACCGCTTTTTCCATATGTGGCGGTATTTCAGGTAAAAATTGCTTTGGATTGGTTTCTAATTGTTCTACAAAAATTCCTTCTTTGGTAATTTTTCCTTTAATATTTCTATCAGCCGAACACGAAACACCAAGACCAACTGGACAAGAAGCAGCATGTCGTGGCAAACGAATTACGCGCACATCGTGAGCAAAATATTTTCCGCCAAATTGCGCTCCAATAGCACTTTCTTGACAATATTCAAGTACTTTTTTCTCCCATTCTAAATCACGAAAAGCTTGACCAGCCATATTTCCTGAAGTTGGAAGATTGTCAAAATAACCAGCAGAGGCTTTTTTTACAGCGGCTAAATTGGCTTCGGCAGAAGTTCCTCCAATTACCAAAGCTAAATGGTAAGGTGGACAAGCAGAAGTACCTAAATCTTTAATTTTTTCGCGAACAAATTCTTCCATTGATTTTTCATTCAATAGCGATTTTGTTTTTTGATACAAAAACGTTTTGTTGGCAGAACCACCGCCTTTTGCTAAAAATAAAAATTCATAGGAAGCTCCTTTTTTGGCATAAATATCAATTTGAGCTGGCAAATTTGAACCTGAATTTTTTTCTTCAAACATCGAAATCGGAACTATCTGCGAATAACGCAAATTCTTCATTTGATAAGTATTGAAAATTCCTTTTGATAACCACTCGGCATCATCAACACCCGTATAAACATTTTCACCTTTTTTAGCCATTACAATTGCCGTTCCAGTATCTTGGCAAGATGGCAACTGCCCTTCGACAGCTACAACAGCATTTTGCAATAAATTATAAGCAACAAATCGGTCGTTATCGGTAGCTTCTGGATCGTTAAGGATGTTGTTTAATTTTTGTAAATGCGCTGTTCTCAACATAAAAGAAACGTCATTCATTGCTTCTTGTGCTAACAATTCTAATCCTTTTGGGTCAACAGTTAGAATTTCTCTATCTCCAAATTGTTCCACTTTTACGTAATCGGAAGTGATTTTTTTGTACTGTGTATCGTCTTTTAAAATAGGATACGGATCTTGGTATATAAAGTCCATTTTAGAAATTTTTTGAACTGTAAAGTTAAGGAAAGTTGATGATTTATTTAAACGAATAAAAGAGAATAAATGCTAAAATAATTACAATTATAAATCCTAGAAACGAGTTGTCATTTTTAGCAACTTCATCAATTGTTTTTTTGCCCCCATAAAAGATCCAAATTGCAATATTTCCAACGAAATGATTTATTAATTTATGAAACAAATTCATTTTGAATTTTTAGAAAAAGCCTCTATATGAAAACACATAGAGGCTTTTATATTTATAAAATATTATAATTTACTTCACAATCAAGAACTCGCTTCTTCTGTTTTGCGCGTATTGTTCTTCGGTGCAAGTTTGTCCGCAGTCAACTTTTGGTTCTGTTTCTCCAAATCCTTTTCCTGAGATTCTAGCTCTGTCGATTCCTTTAGAGATTACGTATTGTACCGTTGATTTTGCTCTTCTGTCTGATAAGTTTAGGTTGTACGTATCACTTCCTCTGTTATCAGTATGAGATTTGGCCAAGATTACTAGTTTTGGATTGTCTTGCATTACTTTTACCAGTTTGTCTAACTCAAAGGCGCCGTCTTCGGTGATGTTGCTTTTGTTGTACTCAAAGTAAATTGGTTGTAAGATGATTTCTGTTTCTGTAATAACTGGCTCAATTGGTGTAAGCTTGATAGTAGCTTTTAACTGATCGTCT
>NZ_JAPZSP010000001.1 GCF_027531705.1 Flavobacterium sp.
TAACCAGTAATTCCTAAATTGTGTAATTCTTGTATGACATTTATCAGTTTTTTAAATGCTTAAAAATTGGAACTTTGAAATATAAAATTTAACCAATATAAATCATATAATTAAAATCATTTCAAGATGAAAAACATTAAAGTCATACAAGAATTACACAATTTAGGAATTACTGGTTATCACGAGGTAGTTTACAATCCTAGTTATGAAGAATTATTTCAAGCGGAAACTTCTCATTTGAGAAAAGGTTATGAAAAAGGTGCGGTTACCGAATCTGGTGCTGTAGCTGTAAAAACAGGTGTTTTCACAGGCCGTTCTCCTAAAGATAGATATATTGTGAAAGATGATGTTACCAAAGATACTATTTACTGGGACGACAAGGTAAACTTTCCAACAACTCAAGGAGTTTGGAGCGAATTGAAACATTTAGTTCTAAAACAACTTTCTGCTTCTAAAAAATTATACGTAGTAGATGCCTTTTGCGGAACAAATGCTGATACAAGACTAAAAGTACGTTTCGTCATGGAAGTAGCATGGCAAGCGCATTTTGTTACCAACATGTTTATTAGACCTTCTATTTATGAACTTGAAAACTTTGGCGAACCAGATTTTATTGTAATGAACGGTTCAAAAGCAACAAATCCTAATTGGAAAGAACATGGTCTAAACTCTGAAAATTTCGTATTATTCAACCTTACTGAAAAAATTCAAATTATTGGTGGAACATGGTATGGTGGCGAAATGAAAAAAGGAATGTTCGCAATGATGAACTATTATCTACCGCTGAAAGGAATGGCTTCTATGCACTGTTCTGCTAATGTTGGCGAAAAAGGTGATGTTGCTATCTTCTTCGGACTTTCTGGAACTGGAAAAACTACTCTATCTGCCGATCCAAAACGTTATTTGATTGGTGATGATGAGCACGGTTGGGACGACAATGGTGTCTTTAACTACGAAGGTGGATGCTATGCCAAAGTAATTGATTTATCTGAAGAAAATGAACCAGATATTTGGAGAGCTATTAAACGTGATGCTTTGTTAGAAAATGTGGTGGTAAACGAATATGGAGAAGTTGATTATTATGATCACTCTATAACTGAAAACTCTCGTGTTTCTTATCCAATTTATAATATTAATAAAATTGTGCTTCCCTCTAAAGCTGGACATGCAAGCAAAATTATTTACTTATCTGCAGATGCTTTTGGTGTATTGCCTCCAGTTTCTATCTTAGATGAAGACCAAGCTCAATACCATTTCTTATGCGGATTTACCTCTAAATTAGCAGGAACTGAACGTGGAATTACAGAACCTCAACCTTCATTCTCACCAGCATTTGGAGAAGCTTTCTTAACCTTACACCCAACTATGTATTCTAAAACATTGGTGTCTAAAATGAAAGAACACAATGCCAAAGCTTACTTGGTAAACACAGGTTGGAACGGAACCGGAAAACGTATTTCTCTAAAAAATACTCGTGCTATAATAGATGCCATTATTGATGGTTCTATCGATAACGCAGAAACTGTAAAAGTTCCTTTCTTGAACTTGACTGCTCCTAAAACACTAACTAATGTTGACAATATTCTTGACCCAAGAACTAGTTATAGTAATGTGGCAGAATGGGAAGAAAAAGCTAAAAAGTTGACTTCTCTTTACAATAAAAACTTTGAGCAATATACCGATACCGAAGAAGGTAAAAGATTAGTAGCTGCTGGACCAAGTTTATAAGTTACTTTATACTAATACCAATGGAAATGATTATCTTTCCATTGGTATTTAAAAAACAAAAAAATGGACTGGATAGTTGATTTACTCACAAAGCAATCATTTGCACAAACAATTATAGTTTTTGGTGTTGTGATTGCACTAGGAATTTGGTTCGGGAAAATAAAAATCTTTGGCGTTTCACTTGGAGTAACTTGGGTTTTATTCATTGGCTTGTTCTTTTCTTTTATGGGTGTTTCCATTAATCCTGAATTACAAGATTTCCTCAAAGAATTTGGATTAGTCCTATTTGTCTATACACTCGGATTGCAAGTTGGACCTGGTTTTTTTGCTTCTTTAAACAGAAATGCACTTGTTACCAATATGCTAGCTGGCTTAGTAGTACTGTTTGGAGTAGTAACCACGTTGATTTTGTTTTACTTTTCATCCAATCCTATTTCTATTATGACTGGGATTATGAGTGGAGCCGTAACAAACACTCCTGGACTTGGAGCTGCTCAAACTACAATGACCAATTTACATCAAACAACTGCTGATGCTTCAATGGTAACATTGGCTTATGCAGTTGCTTATCCTTTTGGGGTTTTTGGGATTATTATTGCGATGCTTGTGCTCAAAAAAATATTTAGAGTAAACATTGAACATGAAACCGAACTACAGAATAAATTGGCGAATCTTAGAGAAGATAGAGTGATTTCTAAACATTTAAAATTAGAAAATCATCAACTAGTTGGAAAACCTATTAGTGCCATTTTTGAAATTATCAAAACACCGATTGTAGTGTCTAGAATGTTTCATAAAGGAACTATTATTTCTCCAACACCGAAGGAAATTCTATCTGAAAATGATGTTCTGTTAATTGTAGCATCCAAAAACACTTTTGAACAATTAGAATTAATTATCGGTTCTGAAAGTGACATGAATCTGAAAACAGCTTTAGATAGCAATTTGGTTTCTAGTCATGTGATGGTTACCAACAAAAATATTACACACAAACGATTAGGCGATATTCCTGAATTTAACCAACATGATTTCACTTTTACAAGATTGTATCGTGCTGGTACACAAATGGTTCCTAATGGAAATATTTCGCTTCAATTGGGTGACACTATCAAAGTGGTTGGTTCTAAAGAAGGTTTGGAACGTATTACCAATGTATTAGGAAATTCTCTCAAACGATTAGAAGTGCCAGACATTGCTCCTATTTTTATCGGAATTGTACTTGGTATTATTGTCGGTAGCATTCCTTTTCAAATACCAAATATTCCTGTTCCTGTCAAAATTGGTTTGGCTGGTGGTCCGCTTATCATAGCTTTGCTTTTAAGTCGTTTTGGAAATAAATTCTACCTAAACAATTACACCACCAATAGCGCCAATTTGATGATTAGAGAATTAGGGATTACCTTATTCCTCACTAGTGTTGGATTAAGCAGTGGTTCTAAACTAGTGGAAGCCTTTGCAGGTGGAAATGGTTTTTATTGGATTGGATTAGGAATTCTAATCACCATTGTTCCATTGCTTGTTGTTGGCATTATTGCTAAAAGATATTTTAAAAAGAATTTCTTTGAAATCTGCGGATTATTGGCAGGAGCTTCTACCGATCCGCCAGCGTTGGCTTTTGCCCTAAAAATCGCTGGAAATGATATACCGTCTGCAACTTATGCAACTGTATATCCGCTAACGATGATTTTGAGAATTATCGTTGCACAATTACTCATTTTAATGTTCTCTTAAACAAGGTTCATATTTGTTGGTTTTAAAATTTTCCCGATTATTCAATTAGTCGGGATAATTTTATTTAGACACAAATTGCATTGAAAGTTGACACGAATTACACCAATTAGCACGAATAAAAAAATAGTCATTATTTCACTAATTGAATACTTTTCAAAAAATTCTTGTGAAACAAAATCAATCCCAATCTTGGGCAATACATTCTATTTGTTCGTTTTTGTCGTTTGTTAGGATTAGTTTGTGTCCTTTTACTTCGTAGGTTTTATAACTTGCAATTTCTTTCACAAAAGCGTTTTCAACTTCCATTTTTTCATTGCAATACATTTCGGTGCTTCCTACGTTGGAAAAGTTGATTATGTTGTTTCCTTTTACATTATAAGTAAAAAAGATAGCATTACAACCCATTTTGGCAGTGCCTTTTTCTACCGTTGTCAAGTCAATAAATGCTTGAAATTGCATGAGTTTTTCTTTCTCAAAATCTTTAAAACTTGTTAGCATCCATACTCTTTTTAGGGCTTGGTCGTTGGTCGCTAATTCCTCTTTTGGTTTGCAGCTAGAGAAAAATAGGATTGTTAGGAATAGTATTGGGAGTTTCATTGGGTTTTTATTTAATCTGCTAATCTATTATCAATATCCATTCTTTCATGTAAAACTCTGATGACTTCAATTTCGTTAAACTTATTTTTCTTAAAAAAAATAAGATGTGATTTTATTTTAGAAAATCTATAACCTTTTCTGATATTTTCAAAATCACGTGCCATCAAAAAATTAGCAGCAATATATTCAATCTCATCAAAAATTAAATTATAATATCGATTTGCTTGTTCAACAGACCAATTTTCAGCTGTGTAAATCCAAATCTTATTAATGTCCTCAAGTGCTTTTTCACTAATGATATAAGTTGGCATTATTTCTGAAAATTGGTATTTAGCTGTTCAAGGTTTTTATTTCTATCAAAATTTTTAATCTTGCCACTTTTTTCACCTATTTTAAGTTCATTCACTAATGACTTTGTACTGTTTTCTCTCTCTTCAAATATTCGCAATGCTGTTCTAACAACCTCGCTTACAGAACTATATTTTCCCGAAGAAATTTGCTCATTAATAAAATTTTCAAAATAGTCACCTAACAAAATTGAAGTATTTCGTGCCATAATTTTTTTTGGTAAAAATACCAATTATTGGTATTCAATACAAATTAATTTTAATTTTTTTGAGTTAAAAAATATTTCTTATTCCTATATCCATCAATAAAAGTCATAGATTTTATCACAACTCCAAAACCGTAGTATTCTTAACTTCGCTTATCATAAACGTACTGTGAGTACTTCCTATATGTTCTAGTGTGGTAAGTTTGGTTACCAAAAACTCGCGGTATTCTTCCATGTTTTTTACGGCTATTTTCAAAATATAATCATAATCACCGCTCACATGATGGCATTCGAGAACTTCTTTTAGTTGCACTACTTCGCTTTCAAACTTGGTCAAAAACTCTTTGGTATGTTGTATCAATTTCAAATGGCAAAAAACCACAAAGTTCTTCCCTACTTTTTCTTTATCGAGCAAAACAACATATTTGGCAATAATTCCTTCGCGCTCCAGTTTTTTAATCCGCTCATAAACCGCAGTTACCGAAAGATTGAGCTTCAACGAAAGTTCTTTAGTGGTTTTCTTAGTGTCATGTTGTAGCAATTGCAGCAGTTTTTTGTCGATTGTGTCCATTTGCAGTTATCAGTTGTTTTATATTATCTATTTAAAAGCTGTTTTATATACAAAAATAGTTGTTTTTTCTTTATAAAAATTCATTAATAGTTTTAAAATCTAATTTTATATAAAATCATTGACTATTAATCTAATAATAACGAATTTTGAACAACAGATAACAAAAATAACTGACAACTGACAACAAAAAACTAATGAAAAACTTCAATCCAGCAGACAAAATTCAAGATTTACAATACTTTGGAGAATTTGGTGGTGTCAATCCATCTATTTCCGATTCTTCTACTTATACCTTTCTTTCGGCTAAAACTATGTTTGATACATTTGAAGGAAATGCCGAAGGTTGCTACTTATATTCGCGTCATTCGTCGCCAAGTAATTTGTATTTAGACAAAGCAATTGCAGCTATGGAAGGAACAGAAGCGGCTAATGTTTCGGCTTCTGGAATGGGCGCCATTACTCCTACTCTTTTGCAATTGTGTGGTAATGGTGATCATATTGTTTCAAGCCGCACTATTTATGGAGGAACGTATGCATTTTTGAAAAACTTCACACCTCGATTTGGTATTAAAACAACTTTTGTTGACATCACTAAATTAGATGTTGTGGAAGCTGCTATTACTCCAAACACCAAAGTTTTATATTGTGAAACGGTTAGTAATCCGTTATTGGAAGTGGCTGATATTACTGGCTTAGCTAAATTGGCTATCAAACACAATTTGAAATTAGTGGTTGACAATACTTTTTCACCTTTATCGGTTGCGCCTGCTCAAATGGGTGCTGATATTGTGATTCATTCTTTAACCAAATACATCAATGGAAGTAGCGATACAGTTGGCGGTGTAGTTTGTGGTTCTCGTGAATTTATTAATAGCTTGAAAGATGTGAATTCAGGAGCAAGTATGCTTCTTGGACCGACAATGGATAGTTTGCGAAGTGCTTCGGTAATGAAAAACTTAAGAACGCTTCACATCCGAATGAAACAACATAGTTCTAATGCAATGTATTTGGCAAACAAATTCGAAAATGATGGTTTGAAAGTAGTTTATCCTGGTTTGGCAAGTCATCCAAGTCATAAATTGTATGCTGGAATGATAAATCCTGAATATGGTTTTGGAGGAATGATGACGGTTGATGTGGGAACCATTGACAAAGCCAACGAACTAATGGAATTGATGCAAGACAAAAATTTGGGCTATTTGGCAGTGAGTTTGGGTTTTTACAAAACTTTATTCAGCGCACCCGGAACGTCAACATCTTCCGAAATTCCGCTAGAAGAACAAAAAGAAATGGGATTAACCGACGGTTTAATTCGTTTTTCCATTGGCTTGGATAATGATATTGAAAGAACCTACCAATCAATGAAAGAATGTATGATTGAATTGGGCGTTTTGTAAATTTCATTGATTATTTATTTGCGAATTTTCAGATTATTTAAGTTAGATAGGAATTACCGTTGGAGCTTTGGCTTTGACGGTTTTTTTTTCTCTATTTCAAACTGTTATATATTTTTATTATATTTGAAATGCCATTTTTTAAAAAAATAAGATTATGAAGAAATTCTCATTAGGAATAGTATTAGTACCATTTTTTATGGTTAGTCAAAACCTATTTGTTACTAAAACAGTTACTGATAATTCCATGACTACTGAATATTTATCAGAAGTAAATACTACAAATGGAAGTATCATTAGTACTAATTTTTTCTCACAAAATAGCAATCCATCACTTATTCCAAGTGGGCTTGAATATGATAATCAAACTAATAGCATATTCTCATTTTCAGAAAATATAGTTTATGAACATGATGGAACCTATTTTACACCAATAAATTCTTTCCAAGGTTTAACAAATGCTCCTTTATTTTTTAGAGAAATTATTCATCTAAATAATCGAATTTTTGCAACAAAATTACTCAATACTGGTGGCATGAATTATGAATTAACATTATTTGAGTTGAGTAAAATTGACAACTTCATAATTAATTCTCATACTTGGGAAGTTACCATAGCTACCAATGGATATGGCTCTACAAAATCGGATAGCACCAACGAAATATTTATAATCTTAGGAAATAAATTATTGAAGTACAACATTCTAACAGAAGCACTAAATACTTTTACACTTGATGGGCAAAATTTAGGTGTTTCCTACAAAGGAATTATTTTTGCTGATAACAGATTGTTTATAAGAAAAGATGATTATACTGGAAACCAAAGTGTTAATTATATTATTGAGCTTAATAAGAATAATGGCTCAATAATTTCTACAAATCAATTAACATCAAATTTTATGAACTATTATCCATCTAATGATTTAGTTTATTTAAATTCTACAAAGGAAATAGCTTGTTTATTCATTACCGATAATGATAATATGATTTTAAAATACAATATTACAAATCATAATGAAAGTTTATTAATGCTTCCAACAGAAAATAATACTTCAAGTTCTACCGAGAATTATCGTGAATTAGTTTCAAAAGATTCTGAACAATCGTTAAGCAATACTCAAATTGAAACAACTACAGTAAATTCAAAAATAAAAAATGTATATAATCTTTTAGGGCAAAAAATTTCCTTAGAAACATTCAATCAAGTAATTATTATAGAATATGAAAACGGAGAAAGAATAAAAAAAATTCAATATTCTAATTAATTTTTGTTGAATTTTGTTAATGTTCTAAGGTACAAGTCTTCTACTTTTTTTCTTGCCCAATCGGTCTTACGAAGAAAAGTCAAACTCGATTTCACACTCGGGTTTTCTTTAAAACATTTAATGTTTATCAATTCCGCCAAAGTATCAAAACCGTAATAGTCAACAAGTGTTTCAACAATTTTTTGAAGTGTAATTCCGTGAAGTGGATCTTTCGATTTTTGCATACAACAAAAGTACAATTCTCAAACAGAACTCAATAAAAAAACCATCAAAAATTACTTCTTGATGGTTTTAACTTTTTATAATATTTTCTTATTGAACTGCTAACAAAGCATTGATGTTTCCATGACCATATTCAGCATTTTTAACTGGATAATAAGTTGAAGATTGCTTCATTTTAGTCAATACTTGATCACGTGTCCAAGTTGGATTTTTAGCCCAAACCAAAGCTGCAATTCCGGCAGTAGTAGCTGTAGCAACCGATGAACCACCAACATAATCGGTTTGTGCGTTGTAATAACTATTCACAGGAACCGTATTTCCAGAAGTTGCTCTTTGCATTTGAATAGTAAAATCTATTTTTCCACCAGAATGACAAACATCACATTTTACATTAGAAGTATTTTCTACAACACCAGTTACAGCTACCGCTTCAGCCATAGAAGCTGGAAAAATTACACCTACAAAATTGGTGAAACTTGTAGAAGTTCCGCCAGCACAAAAAATCAGTTTTCCTTTGCTATAAGCATATTTAACACCATCTTCAATCTTTCCAACAGAAAAAATATGTCCCATCGACATTGAAATAATTTTTACTGCAGCGTTATTTCCTAAAGCGACAAAAGCATTTTTAACACCATTTTGTTCATGATAACCATCTAAAACTACATTTGAAGCTGCTCTATATGTTATTAAATTTGCGTTGTAAGCAACACCAACAGGCATTCCGTTAGCATTTCTTGGTGCAGCCGCAACCGACGCCATACTTGTACCATGACCACATTGATCATTTGGACCATCAGTAGTTGTACTCCAAGGCCAAATAGAATCTACATAAACACCATATTTGTAAACAGTTCGTCCAGTTGACAAACCATTGTTAAAACTTGACCCCATAAGTGATTGACTAGGAGAAATTCCAGTATCAACAACACCTATTGTAACTCCAGCACCAGAACTGAAACTCCAAGCCGCAGGAATATTATGTTTATAAAATGTCCAAGGTGCCTTAGCATTTGGAGTAACTGTAGTATAATCAGCTGAATTTAATACTTCAGACTCATAACCACAACCAGATGAACCAGATGAGTTCGTTGTGTTAGAAGAACCATTAGCATTTGAAGCTCTATAAGGGGCATTATTTTGAAAATATTTATAATCTGATGGCTCAAAATAGCGGATATATTGACTTTTTCTTAAAGCAATAACAGTTTCTTGCTTTTCAATTAAAACATCTACTAAATTCAAAAATTTATCTGATGAAATTACAATTTTATCTAGCGATTTCCCTTCATAATGCTGTATAATATCCAAAAGTTCTTGCTCAATTTTTTGGTTATCAGGAGATTTACTTCTATCAAAATCATTTTTGGAAGTTCCAAAACCGATGGTTGCAATATAATTTCCTCGTTGAATAGCACTCCATAGAAAATTATCATCAACTTGACTCCAATCAAAAGTATTTCTAACAGAAATAGATTCGTCAATTGAGGTATTTATTCTTTCAGCTGTAAGAGCAGAAGTTTTTGAAGCGTCAATGGTAATGTCTTCATGATTATCTTGGTTACAGGATGCTAAAAAAATGATAGAAAGACTTAGCAGCAAGAGAAATTTCTTTGTCATATTGTTATTTTTTTAAGGTTGGTTTTACGAATGTAGCATATTTTTTTTAATAATCACAAAAAAAATCGCTATTCAATTAAGAACAGCGACTTTTCCGACCGAGTACTAATCGATACTAACCAATAACTTATTTTTTTAGAAAGCGTAACCTAATCTAAATCCAGTAACAATTGAAGGTGAAATGTTAAATGAAGAACTTCCATCAACTTCAACATCTGGCGCTCCTGTAACAGATGTAGTTTCTTTTCCTATGCTTTTATAATATAGACCTAAGCCAGCTTCAACACCTATGTAGGCTCTTTTTACAAAATAATAATCTGCTCCAAAAACACCTCTTACACCAATTCTGAAATCATTTGGTCCTTTTATCTCAGTAGTAACTGTAGTTCCTCCAGCAGTTAATGTAGTTTCATCTTTTACAGAATTAAATGCTAAAATTCCGTCAAAACCAACATATGTAGCTAATCTATCCGTTCCTGTGAAATGTTTTTCAACACCAAATCCAAGTCCGATTCCTGTATTAGAATTTTTTGCTTCAGAATTAGGAACTGATTTATCTGTTGAACTACCAGATACTAAAAATACTAATCCTCTATAAGCAAGTTTTTCTGTTTTAAAATAACGACCTCTAATCATAGCTCCATTACCAAAACCTTGATCTGCTAAATTTACTGTAGTGTTTCCTAAACCTCCAGCAACTGCTAAATCAACAGTCACGTCTCCTGCCTTAGCTTTGAAATCTTGAGCACTAGCTGTTAAACTCATTAAAGCAATTCCTGCAATTAAAAATAATTTTTTCATTTTGTTTTTAGTTTTAAAATTATGTGACAAATTTAATAGCTCCGATTCATTGAAAAACTGATATAAATCATTGTTTGATTTTTTTTTTAACCTTAAAATAGCCATTTTAAATTGCATAAAAAATCTTTTTTATAGTACATTTGTGCCAATGCTAAAAACTATTAATATATTAAATAAAAGAGCTAAGTTCGATTACGAGATAATTGATACTTATACTGCTGGTATTGTGCTTACTGGAACAGAAATAAAATCTATTCGTTTAGGAAAAGCTCAAATTGCAGAAAGCTTTTGTGAATTTAATAATAATGAGTTATTCGCTATCAATACTTATATTGAAGAATATGCTTTTGGTAATCAGTTTAACCACAAATCTCGTAGCGAACGAAAATTACTTCTTAATAAGCGAGAATTAAAAAAACTTGCACGTGATGTTCAATCTAAAGGTTTGACAATTGTTCCTCTTAAATTGTTCACCAATGAAAAAGGAATGGCGAAACTAGATATTGCTTTATGTCGTGGTAAAAAAACGTATGACAAACGTGAATCATTAAAAGAACAAGATACCAAACGAGATATAGATAGAATTAAAAAAGCTTATTAAATATATAAAATAGTAGGAAAGTTTTTTTTATTTAAAAATATGACTAAATTTGTCAAGAATTTAAAAGTCATAAAAATGAAAACGCTATTAAAAAATGCAAGAGAGAAAAAAGGCTTAAAAACAAGAGAAGTTGCTCAACTACTAAAAATTGATCAAGCCCTAATAAGTAAGTTTGAAAATGGTTCAAGAAGACCAACCAAAGAACAAATTTCAAAATTAGCCTCTTTATTAGATATAGATTTTGAAACATTAATGATTGCTTGGCTAAAAGAAAAAATTCTTTATGAAATTGGAGATGATAACTTGGCTTTACAAGCAATGTCAATGGTTAGAGAAGAAATTGAAAATAGTTATAAAATTAGCAAGAGAATTATTTCCAAAAATCTTCAATCAATATTAGACGAAATTGATACAATGAAAAAACAATTAGATTCTTTTAGAGAATTTGATAGTTTTAGAATTGCCCAAGCTTTAGAACTCGAATATACTTTTGAAAGTAACAGAATAGAAGGAAACACGCTAACCTTACGAGAAACCGATTTGGTTATCAATGAAGGTTTAACTATTTCTGGCAAAAGTATGCGTGAACACCTTGAAGCAATCAATCACGTTGAAGCTATTGGATACATAAAGCAACTTATGGAAAGAAATTTCCCTTTCAATGAAAGAGAACTACTTTCAATCCATAACTTAATTCTAAGAGGAATCATCCCCGAAGATGCTGGTCGTTATCGTCGTGTGCAAGTAATGATAAAAGGAAGTTCACACATGCCGCCACAACCTTATATGGTTCCAAAAGAAATGGAAGATTACTTTATTTGGTATGATGAAAACAAAAACAAATTACATCCAATAATTCTAGCAGCTGAAATGCATGAAAGATTAGTAACCATTCATCCATTTATAGATGGAAACGGAAGAACTTCTCGTTTGGTTATGAATTTAATTTTGCTTCAAAATGGCTATGTTATTGCCAATATTAAAGGTGATTATGAATCAAGAATGCGTTATTATCAATCGTTAGAAAATGCTCAGACATCTGGTAACAAGGAAGATTTTTTACTTTTTATTGCCAATATTGAAAAAGAGTGTTTAGAGCGATATCTTGATATTATTCGACCGTAATTTATTTAACAAACCCTTTTAATAAGTAATTTTATTTAGGGTTTGTTTTATATCTTATTAAATCTCTTTGTTATGATTTTTTCTTTATATGCTATTTTTATCAGATAAATTCCAATACTTAGCGAGGAAACATCTATTTCATTTGAATTGCCATAACTTGAAACATTTATCAACTTTCCTAATGAATCATAAATTGAATAATTGTAATTTGCAATTCCATCTATTATCAAAATATTATTTACAGGATTAGGATATAAAACAATTTGATTTTTTTGAAAATCATCATTTGTTAACAAACATGACAACGGTTGATTTCCATTTGATTCAGTAAAAACGCCATTTACAACTTTCCAATTTTTCCAACTTCCGCCCAATCCTTGATAATATTGGTAAAAATTGTAAATGTTGAAAACTGGAGAACCATTAGGTAAACCAGCCACTTTATACGCCGAAACTGCTTCTCCATTTACATTCCATGTCAATGGCACATTAGGTTGAAGGATTTCTGGCATACTCCCACTTATACAATTTGGTACAGTAAAATAAGCAAATTCCTGATAATTTGGATAATCGCCAAATACTTGTGTGTTCCCTTCATTATCAATACAAACAGCAACATATTCATTACATGCAATTCCGTAATTTGTTCCAAAAAAACTATTATATAATCTTGCCATAAAAGTCATTAATCTTCCTTTTCTATCAGGATTATCAAAATGCGTATCTGTTATTACATTATTTAAAACAGGCACATTTAAAAAATCATTGTTACCAAGAGTTACATTGCTAGCAAATGGATTTGTCATAGCTTGTGTTGAAGTGACAGAACCATTTTGAGCAGAAAAATAATGTCCTCCAAGTATAGCCATTCCCGCGCTTGTTCCACCAATAGGAGCATTTTTTACATTGATATGATTATTCAATAAATCTTCTAACGCATTATCTTTAAAATAAGAAACATAATTAAACTGATCTCCACCAGCAAACCAAATCATTTCTGCATTGGCAACTTTGTTTAATACATAAGGATTTGTAGCTCCTGCAACCGAAGTTATTACTAATGTCTCTACTGAATTTACAGGAATTCCAAGTTCAGAATACAAATAATTATTGTATCCATTGCTACCTGAACTTCTTAAAACTACTACATCACCACCATTAGCTTTCTGTAATAACCATTTCATAGCATTATCATTTTCAGTTGCGCCACCCATTAAGCAAACACCAAAAGAAGTTGCAGTAGTTATATTTGTGGTATTTCCTGTAAAATAACTGGTGTATCCTTGCGAAAACCCAACTAAAGGAAGAATTAGGAAGAGTAATTTTTTTATCATGTTAATTTTTATTTTCCAATAAAGGTACAAATTTAAAATCACCAAATTCATGCTTCTCAAATTGAGTTTCGTTTTTACGAATCAACATGGTCATGATTTGTTCGTTTTCTCCAACTGGAATAACTAATCTTCCTCCGATTTTTAGTTGTGCCATTAAAGGTTTTGGAATAATTGGCGCACCAGCAGTAACTATAATGCTATCAAAAGGAGCGTAATTTGGTAAACCCTTATAACCATCACCAAATGATATATGTTTAGGTCGAATTCCTAATTTTGGTAATAATAATGAGGTTGATTTAAATAATTCATTTTGTCTTTCAATTGTATAAACAGTTGCTCCCATTGTGCACAAAACAGCCGTTTGGTAACCCGAACCTGTTCCAATCTCCAAAATTTTATCGCCTTTTTTAACTTCTAGTAACTGCGATTGAAAAGCAACTGTATAAGGTTGTGAAATTGTTTGCCCAGCACCTATTGGAAATGCTTTATCTTGATAAGCAAAATCTTCAAAACTAGAATTCAAAAACAAGTGTCTTGGAATTTTTTTGATGGCTTCCAAAACATTTTTATCGGCAATTCCTTTCTCCTCAAGAACTTTTGCTAATTGATTTCGAAGTCCTTGATGTTTATTTGTATCTTTCACTTGGGCATGTATTTTAGTTTGGTAAAAATAAAGTTAAAAATATCAATAAACAAATTCCAAATTCCAAAAAACTCTTAAACTTTTAAACCTCTAAACTTTTAAACTAAAAACTAAAATTGTACTTTTGATAAAATTTAATTTTATGCTCAAAGTTGGCGTTTTAGGTGCCGGTCACCTCGGAAAAATACATTTGCGTTTATTACAACAATCAGAAAAATACGAATTGGTTGGTTTTTATGATGAAAATCAAGAAAATGGAGCAAAAATAGCTGCCGAATTTGGATACAAACAATTTGATACTATTGCCAAATTAATTCACGCAGTAGATGTTATTGATATTGTAACTCCTACTCTTTCTCATTATAAATGCGCTAAAGTTTCCATCAAAAGTGGTAAACACGTTTTCATAGAAAAACCCATTGCAACAACAGTAGAAGAAGCACAAGAAATCATTGCTTTAGCAAAAGAATACAATGTTAAAGGTCAAGTTGGACACGTTGAACGTTTTAATCCAGCATTCATTGCTGTAAAAGATCAAATCGAAAATCCGATGTTTATAGAAACGCACCGTTTGGCAGAATTTAATCCTCGTGGTACAGATGTTCCAGTGGTTTTAGATTTGATGATTCATGATATTGACGCAATTCTGAGTGTAGTAAAATCAAAAGTTAAAGCCGTTCATGCAAGTGGAGTTTCTGTTTTAAGTCAGTCGCCAGATATTGCCAATGCTCGAATTGAATTTGAAAATGGTTGTGTTGCCAACATTACTTCGAGTAGAATTTCAATGAAGAACATGCGTAAATCACGTTTCTTTCAAAAAGACGCCTACATTTCTGTAGATTATTTAGATAAAATTTGTGAAGTGGTAAAAATGAAAGACGCGCCAGAAGTTCCAGGTGATTTTGATATGATTTTACAAAATGCTGAAGGCGAAAAGAAGCAAATTTATTTCAACAATCCGGAAGTTTCTCCAAATAATGCCATTTTGGATGAATTAGAAACTTTTGCTGATGCAATTGTAAATAATACAACTCCAATTGTAACATTAGAAGACGGAACCGAAGCGTTACGAGTTGCTTATATGATTATTGATTCGATGAATGAAAAATAAAAAATGAACCTTTCCCAAAACTTAATTTATGAAATAAAATCTTTAATTGCTAAGGCAAAAGAAGGCGCAATTCGTTCGGTAGATCATCATCGAACGGTAATGTATTGGCATATTGGCGAAAGAATTTTTAACGAAGAACAACAAGGAAAAGACCGAGCTGATTATGGTAATTATTTAATAAAATATTTATCTGAGCAACTTCAACCTGGATATGGAAGCGGATTTTCTGTAAGACAATTAGAACGTTATAGACAATTTTATAGAACTTTTCCAATTGCGTCCACACTGCGGACGCAATTGAGCTGGTCGCATTACAAATTACTTTTAGGAGTTGATAATGAAGATAAAAGGGAATATTACATAGCAGAAACCGCAAAAAATAATTGGTCGGTTCGTCAAATGGAGCGACAAATAAACAGTCAATTATTTGAACGATTGTTATTGAGTAATGACAAAGAAAGTGTTTTGGCTGTTGCTAGAAATGAAGTCATTCCAACCAATCCAAATGAAATTATAAAAGATCCATTAATTCTAGAATTTTTAGGATTAAAACGTGAAAGTGCTTATTACGAAAAAGATTTTGAACAAGCAATAATCACCAATCTTCAAGATTTTCTTTTAGAACTTGGAAACGGATTTTCATTTGTTGCAAGACAAAAACGAATTCATTTAGATGGAGATGAGTTTTTTATAGATTTGGTTTTTTACAATCGATTGTTGCAATGTTTTGTTTTATTTGAAATTAAAACACACAAATTAACGCATGAAGATTTAGGTCAACTTCAAATGTATGTGAACTACTATGATCGTGTTGAAAAAGTAGCTCACGAAAAACCAACGATTGGAATTTTACTTTGTGCCAATAAAAATGATGCCGTAGTAAAATACTCATTACCAGAAAACAACAATTCCATTTTAGCAAGTCAATACCAATTATATCTTCCAACAGAAGAACAATTATTGACTGAAATTAGACGAGAAATAGAAATTTTAAAACATACAAACTAAACAAACATAATGAAAACAATAGCTGTAATAGGCGCAGGAACGATGGGCAACGGAATTGCTCACACTTTTGCACAAAGCGGATTTACCGTAAAATTAATAGACAAATCAGAAGTTACAATTGCAAAAGCAATGGCAACAATTGCTTCTAACCTTGACCGAATGGTTACAAAAGGAACAATTACCGAAGACGACAAACACAAAACAATCGGAAATATAATCACTTACACCGACATAAAAGATGGTGTTGTTGGTTGTGATTTAGTAGTTGAAGCCGCAACAGAAAATGTAACTTTGAAACTGAATATCTTCAAACAATTGAGTGAAGTTTGCGATCATAATGTGATTTTAGCAACCAATACTTCTTCAATTTCTATCACGCAAATTGCAGCTCAAGTTGTTCATCCAGAACGCGTAATCGGAATGCATTTTATGAATCCGGTGCCGATTATGAAATTGGTTGAAATTATCCGCGGTTATTCTACTTCAGATGAAGTGACTAAAATCATCATGGATTTATCTATAAAATTAGGAAAAACTCCAACAGAAGTAAACGATTACCCAGGATTTGTAGCCAACAGAATTCTAATGCCAATGATTAACGAATCTATCGAAACATTATATAACGGAGTTGCTGGCGTTGAAGAAATTGATACGGTAATGAAATTAGGAATGGCACATCCAATGGGACCATTGCAATTAGCAGACTTTATTGGTTTAGACGTTTGTCTTTCAATTTTAAACGTGATGTACGACGGATTCAAAAATCCAAAATATGCTCCTTGCCCACTTTTAGTAAATATGGTAATGGCCGGAAAACTCGGAGTAAAATCGGGTGAAGGTTTCTATGATTATTCGGAAAGTAAAAAAGCAGAGAAAATTGCAAAGCAATTTTTGAAGTAAACAGTCACAGTTTTCAGTCGCAGTAAACTGAATAATGAGACTGAAAACTATAAAAAAAAAGTTTCTAAACAATTTTTGAAGTAAAGAGTCACAGTTTTCAGTCGCAGTAAACTGAATACTGAGACTGAGACTGAAAACTATAAAATATGAGCAAAATAATCCCTTTCAAAGCCGTTCGTCCAACTCCAGATAAAGTCGCGTTGGTAACTTGTCGTAATTATGATGATTATTCTCCTGCGGAATTGGCTTCGTGGTTGGATTTCAATCCGTATTCGTTTTTACATGTCATAAATCCTGCTTACGTTCATTCGCAAAAGATTACTTTGGATAAACGTTTTAAAGGTGTCGCTCATAAATACCAAGATTTCAAAAACGATGGTATTTTTCTTGAAGATACTAAACCAGCTTTCTTTTTGTATGAAATTCAGACGAAAAGTCAATCATTTACCGGAATTGTATGCGGAACTTCAATTGCTGATTACAAAAACAATGTCATCAAAAAACACGAAGATACGTTGCAATATCGAGTGGAATTATTCAAAGATTATTTGCATCAAACAGGTTTTAATACAGAACCAGTTTTGATAACGTATCCTGATAATTTAGAATTAAATGACTGGATTTCTGAAAAGAAAAAAGAGCAACCAATTTACCATTTTGCCACAACCAACAAAGAAAAACATACACTTTGGAAAGTAGATTCTGATGTTGAAATCAAGTGGTTAGAATATCAATTTGAAAACATTCCTGAATTATATATTGCTGATGGTCACCATCGTTCTGCATCGGCAGAATTATTATATGATCAAGATAAACATTTGGGAAATCAAAATTTAAATTATTTCATGAGTTTTCTAATTGCCGAAAGCAATGTCAAAATTTATGAATTCAATCGAATTATTCGTGATTTGAATGGACTTTCTAAAGATGATTTTATTTTAAAATTATCGGAACATTTTATTATCAAAACAAAAGAACAAGAACTTTGGAAACCACAAAGTAAGTTTGAATTTGGAATGTATCTTGATGGTAGTTTTTATGCTTTATTTTACAAACAAGTAAATGGCAATAATGACAATATTTTAGAAAACCTCGACGCTCAAATTTTATACGACAAAGTGCTACAACCATTACTCGGAATTGAAGATTTAAGAAACGACGAACGAATAGAATACATTCCTGGAAAGCAATCTATTTTGACACTAAAAGAATTGGTTGACGAAGGCGAATTTGAAGTTGGTTTTATGCTATATCCAAGTGATATTTCCGAAATTAAAACATTGGCAGACAACAACTTAATCATGCCTCCAAAATCAACTTATATCGAACCTAAGTTTAGAAGTGGATTGATGGTTTATGAGTTGTAATTTTAGAAAAAAGATTAGGTTTTTGAGAACACAGATTTAAGAAATCTATAAAATTTTAAAAATTTCTCAAATTTCTTAAATCTGTGTTCCAATAAATATAGAAATAGTAAAGAAAATGTCAATAAAAGAAAATCTTCTCCAAATAAAATCCCAACTTCCAAATCACGTAACTCTTGTAGCGGTTTCTAAAACCAAACCTGTTGCCGATTTGATGGAAGCGTATAATGCTGGTCAGCGTATTTTTGGAGAAAATTATGTCCAAGAATTAGTTGAAAAACATCAAGAATTACCTAAAGATATTCAATGGCATTTTATTGGTCATTTACAATCCAGAAAAGCAAAACTCATTGCACCATTCGTTAACTTAATTCACGGTGTTGATAGTTTAAAATTACTCCATGAAATCAATAAAGAAGCTCAAAAAAACAATCGTGTTATTGATTGTTTACTTCAAATTTTTATTGCCGAAGAAGAAAGTAAATTTGGATTGGATGAAGACGAATTGAATGGAATTCTGAGATTTATTACTCAGAATAGTGAAATTTATAAAAATATTAGAGTCATTGGTTTAATGGGAATGGCAACTTTCACAGACAACCAAAACCAAATAAAAAAAGAACTTGTTCATTTAAAATCAATTTTTGACAAACTCAAAATGTTACCTAAAACCCAAAACCTACAACCTACAACCTTATCAATGGGAATGTCAGGCGATTACAAACTAGCAATCGAATGCGGAAGCACAATGGTTCGAATAGGAAGTAGTATCTTTGGTGTGCGATAAATTTCAAAAATCAATTGCAATTATAATATCAAAAATCAATTTAAAAAATAAAAATGGAAGAAAACAATGTTTTCAGTGAAAAAATTTTCAATTTTGAAGATAGATTAGTTCGATTTGCTGGAGAATGCATTTTCTTTACAAGGAATTTGAATAAATCTTATGAAAATGAATATTACAAAAATCAATTAATTAGATCTTCAGGAAGTTCTTCATTAAATTTTGGTGAAGCACAAGGTACAATTAGCGATAAGGATTTTGTTTTTAAAGTAGGTTTAGCCGTTAAAGAATTAAAAGAATCTCGAAATTCGTTGAAAATATTAAACTATATAAGAGAAGGAGATGAAACTATAAGACTTTTGCTTATAAAGGAAGTTGAAGAATTAATAGCAATAGCATCAAAAATGATAATTAACAAAAAATGATTCAATGTCAATAGCAATATCAATGACAAAATTCAATCTTGAAACTTGTTATTGACATTGTAATTGATATTGATATTGCCATTGAAAATGTACTGCATTCTCGACATAGAAACCACTGGAGGTCAATTCAATGAAGAAGGAATTACCGAAATCGCCATCTACAAATTTGATGGTCACGAAGTCGTGGATCAATTTATCAGTTTGGTCAATCCCGAAATTCCCATTCAGCCGTTTGTAGTGAAGTTAACTGGTATTAACAACGCCATGTTGCGATCGGCACCCAAGTTTTATGAAGTCGCCAAACGTATTATCGAAATCACCGAAGGCTGCATCATTGTGGCACACAACGCTTCTTTCGATTACCGAATTTTACGCACAGAATTCAATCGTTTAGGTTATGATTTTATAAAACCAACTCTTTGCACCGTTGAACTTTCCAAAAAATTAATTCCAGACCAACTTTCCTATAGTCTAGGAAAACTTGTTCGCGCATTGGGAATTCCTATGGCTGATAGACATCGTGCTAGTGGTGACGCAATGGCAACAGTCAAATTATTCAAAATACTTTTGGCAAAAGATACCGAAAAAGAAATTTTAATTAGTTCAATAAAAGCCGAAATCAAAACGGGTTTATCGCCAAAATTGCTTGATATTGTTGAAAGTTTACCTTCTAAAACGGGAATTTATTACATTCACAACGAAAAAGGAAATCTAGTTTATATCGGCAAAAGCAAAAACATCAAAAAGCGTATCAATCAGCATTTTACGGGAACTTCTGGCAAAAGCAAAAAGATTCAGCGTGAAGTATTTGCCGTAACTTTTGAAGAAACAGGTAGCGAATTGATCGCGCTTCTCAAAGAAAGCGAAGAAATCAAAATCAACAAACCTATTTACAATCGTGCGCAACGAAAAAGCATTTTTCAATGGGCTTTGTATAAAGAAAAAGATGCCAAAGGTTATTTCAATCTAAAATTGCAAAAAGCCGATGGTCGCAAAAAGGAAATCACCTCGTTTACATCCATTCAAGAAGGCAAAAATGCGCTTTTCAGAATCACTGAAAAATACAATTTATGCCAAAAATTAAATGGCTTGTACGAAACCCAAAACGGTTGTTTTCAGTACAAAATAAAAGAGTGCAATGGCGCATGTTTAGGCATTGAATCGCCCGAAATATATAACGAAAGAGTCGATGAATTCATAAACGAACTGACTTTTGAAAACAACAATATGGTAGTAATCGATAGAGGTCGAACCGTCAACGAAAGAAGCGCAGTTCTAATCGAAAACGGCATTTACAAAGGCTATTGTTTTTTCGATCTAAATTACCAAGTCAACAACATCGAAATATTAAAAAATATCATCATTCCAATGCAAAATAACCGCGATACACGTACAATTATTCAAGGTTATTTAAGAAAAAACAAAGTAATGAGAATACTTAAATTTTAATTTTTTAGGAGCTATTTCCCGCTATCCGTTGCAATCTTTTCTTTTTTAAAGAAAAAAAGAAAAGGATTTCCACTACTATCGGGGCTAGTTTCATCACTGCAAAACTACAACTTTTGAATTATTTAATTACCATAATCGGACCAACAGCTATAGGAAAAACTTCCTTAAGTATCACTTTGGCAAAACATTTTGGTTGCGATGTTATTTCGTGTGATAGTCGCCAGTTTTTCAAAGAAATGAAAATTGGTACTGCTGTTCCAACCGATGAAGAATTGGCTTCGGCAACGCATCATTTTATCCAGAACAAATCTATTTTTGAAAATTACACTGTAGGCGATTTCGAAAAAGAAGCTATTGCCAAATTAGATGAATTATTTCTGAAAAATAACATTCAAATCATGGTTGGTGGTTCAGGTTTGTATGTTGATGCAGTTCTAAAAGGTTTTGATGAATTTCCTGAAATTGATAGTAAAATAAGAGATGAAGTTCGCCAAAACTATGAAAAACACGGAATCGAATTTCTTCTAAATCAATTAAAAGAATTAGATTCAGAATATTTTAATTTCATAACAGAAACCAATCCACAAACACTGCAAAATCCGCAACGAATGATGCGCTTTGTCGAAGTTTGTTTGAGTACAAATCAACCCTATTCATCGTTTTTGAATAAAGAAAAAAACAAAAGAAACTTCACGCCGATCATTATAGGTTTAGAAGCCGAAAGAGCAACTATGTACAACCGTATCAACCAACGAGTTGACATCATGCTAAATGAAGGCTTGCTAGTCGAAGCTGAAAAATTAATTCCAAATAAAGAACTGAATGCCTTACAAACCGTTGGTTATCGTGAACTATTCGATTATTTTGAAGGAAAAACAACATTAGAATTCGCCATCGAAGAAATCAAGAAAAACACACGAAGATTTTCAAAACGCCAATTAACCTGGTTCAAACGAACAGAAAATGCAACTTGGTTTGATTATTTGACTGACAGAAATGAAATTATACATTTTATAGAAAGCAAAATAGTAACTTTATAAAAAAATAATACAATGAAAAATAAATACATTCTGTTTCTAGTAATACTCTTTTTTTCCTCTTGTGAAATAGAATATGATGGACAAACAAAAATAGTTGTTAAAGGAAAAGTTATTAATCAAAATAACGAGCCAATTAGTAATAATCAAGTTAACTTATTAGTTTCAATAAACAGTAGTGGTGAAAACTTTATTTTTGGCTATCCGTCTGAAACCAATTTCATTGGAAAAGCTAAAACAGATTTAAATGGAAACTATACAATTGTAATTCCTCAACCTAAAAATTTTGGAGAGATTGTGGTTATTACTAATTCTGATAATTCTATTTATAACAAAAAACAGTTTGCAAATATTAACCTTACTAACTTCAGTAATTTCGAATTAATATTGCCTACTTCTAAACTATATAATAAGTCAGATTTATGTACTTTAAATATAATTCTAAATCCTCTAAACACCAATTCACAAATCACAAAACTTGAGTATTTTGGAGAAATTCCTAGAGAAATTGAATATATTAATCGTATTGAAGAAAATGTAAATTATTTTGAAAATGCATTTACAGTAAAAAAAAATCAAACAATAGTAGTAAAATATGAAGTGAAAAATTATTTGACTAATGAAACAACAACGCAAGAACAAAATATTGAAATTCCCAATGTTACTGAATTTAATTACACACTAAATTTCTAAAGCATGAATAAATTATTTTTCATAACGCTACTTTTTTCATCCTTTTTATGGTCTCAAGAAGTCCAAAATCAGCAGAATTTAGTTCATCCTGATTTTGCAATTGGAATTGTTACAAACAACTATTTTGGAGAAAATTATCTATCAAAAGGGCATCAAAATAGAAGTATTGGAATACAAATAAAAAGCAACTGGATTCATTACAATGATTTCAGCCTAGGAATTGGTTTAGAAAAAAGTACTCAAAAAGTAATTGATAAATCAATTGGAGGAAATATTGATAAGTCAAATACAAATTCAATTTTTGGCACTTTATCTTATAAAATACCCGTAAATAATGAACTTATAATTAGCCCCGAATTAAATTATGGTGGAATAGAATTAAGACAAAAAAGTGGTGGGAAATTTTATGGTGAACAAAATGGGACTAGATATGGCGCTGGAATTAACATAAATTATATGTTTGAAAAATATTTTTCTATTTATTCTAATGTAAGTTATTCAGATTATAATTTCAACACGAAAACTTCTCAAGAATATTTAGATTATTTTAAAAATGCAACCGCAATAAGTATTTCAATTGGAATAAAATTTCACTCTTAAAAAATGCCGATTTCACCAAACTTCACTTCTATCCTATCCAAAGATTGGGAAATCAATTTTCTGCAATGTTATCCAAATGGGAATTTGAAATACACCGAATTGTGCAATCTTTTTCAGTTAACAGCGGCAGCACATTCTGAATTGGGCGGCATTAGTTTTAGCGACATGCAAGAATTTCATCAAGCATGGGTTTTGAGTAAAATGCTAGTAGAAGTGCATAAATTACCCAAATGGAAAGACAAAGTAACCGTAAAAACTTGGATTAAATCGTTAGAAAATTCGCGTTCGGTTCGTTGTTTAGAACTTTATCTTGGTGAAGAAAAATTAGTAGGCTGCGAAACTTTTTGGGCGGTTTTCAATACTCAAACTCGTCGTCCCGAATCATTAGCATTGCCAAGCGATCACTTTGAAAAATATCCTGAAGCAAGTGCAACACAAAATTCATTTTCAAAAATCAACATTCAAAATGAATTTACAACTATTATCGAACGAAAAGTTGCTTTATCTGATTTAGACATTGTAAATCACATGAATAGCGTAAAATATCTAGAATGGTGTTTAGACACAATCAATCCAAAAGACTTAATTTCTGGCAAACTCAAAAGTTTTGAAATGAATTATCTAAAAGAATTATCGCTTTCTGACCAAGTAACAATTGCTCAAAAAGAATCTGTTATAACTATCAATAAAGATGGTAAGACTTGTTTTGCTTTGAGTTTTATAGTGTAATATTTCAACACAAATTCCACAAATTATCACAAATTATTTTGCATTTATTATTTCACTAATTAAAGTTTGTGAAATTTAAGTTTTGAAATTTTCGTGAAATTCGTGTCTTTTCCTTAACCAATCATCCCAATAAAATCATCTTCGCTGATAATTGCTATTCCGAGTTGGTTGGCTTTTTCAAGTTTGGCTGGTCCCATATTGTCGCCTGCCACCACATAATCAGTTTTAGACGAAATAGAACTTCCCACTTTTCCGCCATTATCTTCGATTGCTTTTTTCAAATCATCTCTTGAAAATTTTTCAAAAACACCCGAAACCACAAAGGTTTTTCCAACTAGCTTATCAGTTGCATTTGGATTAAAAGTTTCAACAACTTCAAATTGAACTCCATGCTTTTTTAATCTCTCAACTGTGATTACATTGGTTTCATTTTCAAAAAACTCAATTACACTTTGCGCAATTCTATCGCCAATTTCATCTACCAAAACCAAATCTAATAGAGAAGCTTGTCGCAAGGCATCAATGCTTTTGTAATGTTTAGCCAACTTTTTGGCAACAGTTTCTCCAACATAACGGATTCCTAATGCATACAAAACACGCTCAAATGGAACATTTTTAGACAACTGCACACCATTCACCAAATTCTCAGCCGATTTTTGTGCCATTCTTTCTAATGGTTTGATTTGGTCAACTGTCAATTCGTACAAATCAGCATAATTCTGAACCAAACCATTATTGTATAGTAAAGCTACGGTTTCGCCACCTAATCCTTCAATATCCATCGCTTTTCGCGAAATATAGTGCTGAATTCTGCCTATAATTTGCGGCGGACAACCATAAAAATTCGGACAATAATGTTGCGCTTCGCCTTCTTTTCTGATTAATTCTGTTTCACATTCTGGACAATGTGTTATATATTGAGTCGGTTGCGTTGCATTGCCTCTTTTGGCAACACCAATAATTTTTGGAATAATTTCGCCGCCTTTTTCTACAAAAACATCATCGCCTACTCTAATATCTAACTTTTCAATTTGATCGGCATTGTGCAAAGAAGCACGTTTTACAATAGTTCCAGCGAGTTGAACAGGTTCTAAATTGGCAACAGGTGTAATCGCTCCAGTACGACCCACTTGATACGAAATTGAATTTAATGTTGTTGTAACTTGCTCTGATTTAAACTTATAAGCAATCGCCCAACGTGGAGATTTGGCTGTATAGCCTAACTCATTTTGGTGATTAAAATCATTCACTTTTATCACAACACCATCTGTTTCATAAGGCAAATTGTGACGATGCGTGTCCCAATAATTGATAAATTCAAAAACTTCTTCAAGGTTTTTTGCTAATTTAGATTCACTTGGAACTTTGAAACCCCATTTTCTAGCTGCTTCCAATCCATCAAATTGGCTGTTGAAAGGAAGATTGTTTCCTATAATAAAATACAAAAGGCAATCCAAAGGGCGTTTGGCAACTTCGGCACTATCTTGCAATTTTAAACTTCCAGAAGCAGTATTTCTCGGGTTAGAATAAGGAGTTTCACCAATTTCTATAAGTTCTTGATTCATTTTTTCAAAACCTTCAAACGGCAAAATAATTTCTCCACGAATATCAAATTTAGGCGGGAAATTTCCTTTCAAAACCAGCGGAATTGACTTAATAGTTTTAATATTATTAGTCACTTCATCACCCTGAAAACCATCGCCACGCGTTACTGCTCTTGCTAATTTTCCGTTTTCATAAGTTATACTGATAGATGCACCGTCATATTTTAATTCGCAAGTATATTCTAGATTTACATTTCCTAGAGCTTTTTGAATTTTGGTTTCCCAATCGTACAAATCTTCTTTTGAATAGGAATTATCAAGCGAATACATTCTATTTTCATGAACAACAGTTGCAAAATTCTTGGTTATAGTTCCACCAACGCGCTGTGAAGGTGAATTTTCATCAAAAAATTCAGGATGCATGGCTTCTAATTCTTGAAGTTGTTTTAGCTTTTGATCAAACTCAAAGTCAGAAATCGTTGGGTTATCCAACACATAATAGTTGTGATTATGCTGATTGAGTTCTTCACGCAAAGATTGAATCGTACTTGAAATATCCATAAAAAAAATTGGCTATAATAGTGTTTAATTTTGCACTAAAATAACCAATAATTTTGAATTTGTTGCAAAAAAACTATTGCATAATTGTCTTAATTTGTGTGTAAAGCTGTCCATCGCTCAAAATGGTGCCTTGCATTATCAAATCGAATAGTGATTCGTTGCGTTCTTTGTCGTAGTTCTTTTTACCTGTCAGAATTTCAACAGTTTCTGTAAAAATATTGTCGGTTAACCATTGTAAACCTTCTTTGGTAAGAAAATCAACTTCGGGAACTAATGATTTCAAAACCATAGAATCTATGTAGTCTTCTTTGCAATGAAATAAGAAAATATGATTTTTGGAGAAATGCTCAAGGTATTCAGCTTTAGTTAAAACACCTTCCCAAATCAAATCTGAAAAAACATCCAATTCTTGTTCAGCAACTTCTGGTTTTTCTTCTTTAATGGTATCCCATTCTTTTTTATCAATAGATTGTGAAGCTAGAAAATTAGTAAATTCTGGATGTAGTTCCTCAAATTGTTCTTTGGTAAGTCTTGCGTATTTCATTTTGAAAGTTTGGCTAAATCTTTAAATTTTAAATTAAAAAAAATCCCGATTTCGTTTTGCAACGATTCGGGATTTTGTATGATTGAAGCTAGCTATTATTGCTCAGCAACGATTTCATAAGGTAATTCAACAATTACATCTCTGTGAAGTCTAACGTTAGCAAAATATTTACCTGTACGTTTAACAATTCCAGAAGTGATGAATTTTCTATCAATTTCTTGACCAGCTTTAGCAAGAGCTTCAGCAACATCAATATTTGTAATTGAACCGAAAAGTTTTTCACCACCAGCTTTAGCTGTAATTTTAATTTCTAAAGCTTTTAATGCCTCAGCAATTTTCTTAGCGTCATCAACAATTTTAGCTTCTTTATGAGCTTTTTGTTTCAAGTTTTCAGCTAATACTTTTTTTGCAGACGATGTTGCTAAATGAGCAAATCCTTGAGGAATCAAAAAGTTTCTTCCGTATCCTGCTTTTACAGTAACTACGTCATCTTTGAAACCTAAGTTTTGAACGTCTTTTTTTAATATAATTTCCATGTTGTTGTCCTTTTATTTTTAGAAGTTAGTCACGCCAAAAGCGTGACAACAACTTAATTTAATGTATTATTTTAATAAATCCGCCACATATGGCATTAATGCTAAATGTCTTGCTCTTTTCACAGCAACAGACACTTTTCTTTGGTACTTCAATGAAGTTCCTGTTAAACGACGAGGAAGAATTTTTCCTTGTTCATTAACAAATTTCAACAAGAAATCAGCATCTTTATAATCGATGTACTTAATTCCTGATTTTTTGAAACGACAATATTTTTTTACTTTATTCGTATCTATATTTAAAGGTGTAAGATATCTGATATCTCCATCTTTTTTTCCTTTTGCAGATTGTTCTATTGTAGCCATTAGATTATGCTTTTGCGGTTTTTAATTTAGCTCTTCTTCTTTCAGCCCAAGAAATTGCATGTTTGTCTAAACTTACAGTTAAGAAACGCATAACTCTTTCGTCACGTCTGAATTCAGTTTCAAAAGCGATTAGCACTTCTGGTGCCACTTTGAACTCGAATAAATGGTAAAAACCACTTTTTTTGTTTTGGATTTCGTAAGCCATTTTTTTCAGACCCCAATCCTCTTTTGATACCATTTCAGCTCCTCTAGACGTAAGAAATTCTTCAAATTTGCTTACTGTTTCCTTTACCTGAACGTCAGATAAAACGGGATTTAAAATGAAAACAGTTTCATAATGATTCATATAATTTGTATTTAATTATTAAAATGGGTGCAAAAGTAATCATTCTTTTTAAATTGACAAGCAATTATTTCATTTTTATCGCTGTAATGCAAAAATATCCGATAAAATTAGGTTTGTTAAATAATTGTTATTACTTTCGTTATTCCAAATCTCATAATATACATATATATGAAGCTAAATTGTGTTGTTGTGGATGACAGTTCGTTACAACGAATGATAACTGCAAAGTTAGTAAATAACCATCCCAATCTACGTTTAATAGGCGATTTTTCTAACGCCATTGAAGCCAAAAACTGTATGTCTGTGCATACTATAGACTTGATATTTTTAGATATTGAAATGCCCGTAATAAGTGGTTTCGATTTTCTAGATGGGCTAAAAGTCAAACCTCAAATTATTTTTATTACTTCAAAAGCTGAATATGCTATGAAAGCTTTTGATTATGATGCAACAGATTATCTGCAAAAACCTATCGCTTTAGATAGATTTAATGCCTCTGTTAAGCGAGCGATGGAAAACCATATGCTTAAAAGAGAAAATCATGATGAAACTGGAGATCATATCTTTATTAAGAGTAATCTAAAAAAGTTGAAAATTTTCACTGCTAAAATCAAATGGATTGAAGCTTTTGGTGATTATGTAAAAGTAGTTACCGAAGAAGACACCAACTTAGTATTATCGACTATGAAATCTTTTGAAAAAGATTTATCAAAAGAAAAATTCATTAGAGTTCACAAATCCTATATTATCAATATAGATAAGGTAGAACGTTTTAATAGTAAGTTTGCCGAAATTGGAATTACCAAAATCCCATTGAGCAGAAATAAAAAAGAAGATTTAATTAAAGCCTTAGCTATTGCTTAAAAATCTACATTTACGGCTATTTTTATAGCTCTATATTGCGCAACCGTTTCAAAACTATTCAGTATTTTCTGGATAGTTTTTTTTGTTGGTGTTAAAGGTATATTTTGCGGAATTTTAATCATTATTGTTCGAATGTATTCATTACGAATTCTACTAATTGGCGGTTCTTCTGGTCCAAGCACTGGAATAGAAAGATTTTGTTGCATGACTTGATACAACCACATCGAACCTTCTTTTAATTTATCAAAATCGCGGTGTTTCAAAGTGAACTTTATCATTCTGAAATACGGTGGATATTTATAAATACTTCTCTCGTACAATTGTTCTTTGTACATACCACTATAATCATTATTAGTAACTTGCTGAATGGTATTATGATTAGGATTATAAGTCTGAATTACAACTTTTCCACGTTTTTCAGAACGACCAGAACGACCGGCAACTTGCGTCATCATTTGGTAACTTCTTTCAAAAGCTCTAAAATCGGGATGATACAGCATATTATCAGCGTTCATAATTCCGACTAGACTTACATTATCAAAATCTAATCCTTTGGCTAGCATTTGAGTTCCTACCAAAATATCAAATTCACGATTTTTGAAAGAATCAATAATTTTTTCAAAACCAAATTTTCCTCGAGTTGTATCTTGATCCATTCGCCCAATTTTGGCATTCGGAAAAAGAGTTAGTAATTCTTGTTGAATTTGTTCTGTTCCAAAACCTTTGGTTGTAAGATCTACACTTGAACAATTATGACAATTGGTCGGATTGGCAATGGAATAACCGCAATAATGACAACGCAACTGATTTTTATGCTTATGATACGTCAAACTCACGTCACATTGCTGGCATTGAGGTACATGACCGCAAGTCATACATTCAACAACGGGCGAAAATCCTCTACGGTTTTGAAACAAAATAACTTGCTCTCCAAGTGAAATGGCTTCTGTTATAGATTCAATCAAATCATCGCTGAAATGACCGTTCATTTTTTTTCTGAAATATTTGTCTTTCAAATCAACCAACTGGATTTCTGGCATTTGCACTTTTCCGTATCGCTCGGAAATTTCTACCAAACCATATTTTCCCGATTGTGCATTATAATAAGTTTCAATACTTGGGGTTGCCGAACCCAAAACCACTTTTGCTTTTTGAAAACTGGCTAAAACAATAGCCGCATCTCGTGCATGATAACGTGGCGAAGGATCAACTTGCTTGAAAGTTTGCTCATGTTCTTCGTCAACAATGATTAAACCTAAATTAGAAAAAGGCAAAAACAAAGCAGACCTTGCTCCTATTACAACTTGAGCTTTTTCGGAATTTTCTAAAACTTGTTTCCAAACTTCAACGCGTTCGTTATTATTATATTTAGAATGGAAAACAGCAACTTTATTACCAAAATAAGAAGTTAAACGAGTAACTAATTGAGTTGTCAAAGCTATTTCGGGCAACAAATAAAGAACTTGCTTTTCGCTAGCCAAATATGATTCGATTAGCTTTATGTAAATTTCGGTTTTTCCGCTTGAAGTTACACCGTGCAGCAAATTGACTTCTTTAGTTTCAAAATTTTGTTGCAATTCGTCAAGTGCTTTTTGTTGTGCTTGACTTAATTGTAACTGGTTTTCTTTTTTGTTTTTATCAAAATTAACTCTGTCTTCTTGCAAATAATATTCTTCAAAAATTTCTTTATCTACTAATGCTTTTACAATTGAAGATGTAGAATTCGCGGTTTCTACCAAATGTTTAACAGTAATTGGCTTTTTGAAACTAGCACTTAACTGAAAATAACTCAGAACTATTTCTCTTTGTTTTGCAGCATTTTTTAGTGTTTCTAGCAATTCATTCAAACTTTCACTTGAACTATATTTGGTGTGCAAACGAACATAACGAATTAACTTTGGTTTGTAAGTTTCGTTCATTTCTTCGTGAAGCACCAACACATTTTTATCGAGCAAACTTTGAATTATTGGAAAAATATTTTTCTTATTCAGAATAGCTGAAATAGCATCAATCTTGATTGAACTTTGGTATTGCAGTGCTTCAAAAACTAAGAATTCATCATCAGTAAGCAAACTTTCATCAATAAAAACGTCTTGTTTTTGTGAAATAATCGTTTCATTTTCGAGTAACAAAGCACTCGGTAAAGCACTTCTAAAAACATCGCCAATGGCACACATATAATAAGATGCAATCCATTGCCAATGTTGAATTTGGAAAGAATTTACAATTGGTTTTTCGTCAAGAATTTGATGTATTTCTTTTGCTTCATACAATGTTGGATTGTTGCGATGCACTTCGACTGCTAATGAAGTGTAGATTTTGCTTTTGCCAAACGGTACAGCAATTCGCATTCCGGGTTGAATGTAATGGTATTCTGCTTCAGAAATTCTGTAGGTAAAGGTTTTAGAAAGCGATAATGGCAGAATTACTTCGACAAAATACATTTGCAAATTCTATAATTATGATTTAACTCTGTACCAATATTGAGTACGACCTAACAAAGATAGTCCTATAAAACCTCTAACTTTTAGCTTGTCTTTCCCATCTAGTTTGATGTAACAATTGTAAAGTTTGCCACTCTTTGGGTCTAAAATCTGCCCATCATTATATTCATCTTCATCTTTAACCAATCCTTTAATGATTGTAAGACCAAGTATTGGTTTATTTTTATCTGAATTTGGGCATAAACTGCACAGTTTGTCTCGTTTTTCGGCGTCAATTATTTCAACAATTTTACCATATATTTTTTTATCTTTTTGAAAAACTTCAATTACAGAAGTTTCCTTTCCGGTTTCATCATCAATAGTTTTCCATTTTCCAATTATTGATTGCGAAAAAAGATTTGATGAAATCATACTTACAAGAATAACCAATCTAATCATACTTCAACTGTTTAAAATTATTTTTATGCTTGTTAATTATTGCATTTAGTTCAAATCCGAGTAGCAAAATTATGCAGTTTATCCAGATAAAAAACATCAAAATTAGCAAAGTTCCGATTGAACCATAGAGTTCATTGTATTTTGAAAATTTTTCAACCCAAATTCCAAATCCATATGAACTAAGCAATATTAGAATAGTAGTCGTAATGGAACCAACGGTTATAAAGGCACGTCTTTTATCTCGTTTTATTCCAAATTTGAATAAAATGGAAGTGGTCATAAGTATCATTAAAATAACGAAAATGTATCGACCAATTCGGATAAGCGAAATTTTTTCACTCAAAACATCTTGAAGAATGGTTTGCTGAATTAATACTTCAAAAACAATGATAGTTGCGATGGTTACAAAAAGCACTGTTGTTAGCAATAATGACATGGCAATTGCTACTAAATATTGTCGAACATACGGTCGTTTTATAGCGATATTTTTGGAACTTTCAAAACCGCTAAGCACAGCATTTAAACCATTTGCCATTAAGAAAATAGACAAAATAAAACCCGAAGATAACAAGCCTGAATGACTATTATTAAGAATATCATTAATGATTGTTGCAATAGCATCATACGTTCTTGGCGGAACACCTTGCTCGACAAACTCAAGAAAATCTTGTTGAAAACCTTCAATTGGAATATACGGAATTAAGTTAAGAATGAACAGTGCAAATGGAAATAGTGCCATGAAGAAACTGAACGAAATTGCAGCCGCTCGATACGACAAATCGCCTTCGATAATTCCGATGGTGTAATGTTCTAAGAATTCATAAAGCGACATTCCGTTGAGAAACGGAAGTTTGATGCTTCTTAAAAACCGAACAATTCCCTTGACTAATGGAATTTTGCCAACAAGTATTTTTACTTTTTCATCCATTTTTTTTCAATCAAATCGCTTTAAGACTCAAATCCATGTTATAAACTGAATGCGTTAAGGCACCTGACGAAATATAATTCACCCCACAATCGGCATATTGTCGGATGGTATTCTCATTGATATTTCCTGAAGATTCTGTTAGACATTTGGTTCCAATTAATTCGACTGCTTTTTTGGTGTCTTCAAAATTGAAATTGTCAATCAAAATTCGGTAAACACCGTCAGATTGAAGAATTTCTTTGATTTCATCAAGGTTTCTAGCTTCAACAATTATTTTTAAATCTTTGTTATTTTGTTGCAAATATTCCTTTGTTTTGTTGATGGCATTGGTAATTCCGCCAGCAAAATCATTGTGATTGTCTTTTAGCATAATCATGTCGTAAAGAGCAAAACGATGATTTTCGCCACCACCAATTTTGACAGCCCATTTTTCGCAAGCTCGGAAACCTGGTGTTGTTTTGCGAGTATCTAAAATTTTGGTCGAAGTTCCTTCTAACAACTGCACATAACTATTTGTTTTAGTTGCAATTGCCGACATTCTTTGCATCGAATTCAAAACCAATCGTTCCGCTTTCAAAATAGATTGTGAGCTTCCAGAAACATGAAAAACTACATCGCCATAGTTTACTTTTTCTCCATCATTTATAAAGGTCTCCACTTGGAGATTGGCATCGACATACTTAAAAACCATTTTGGCAAAATCAACGCCAGCGATAATTCCGTTATCTTTAACTAGAAGTTTAGCTTTTCCTGTTGCTTCTTTTGGAATACAAGCAAGTGAACTGTGATCGCCATCGCCGACATCTTCTCGGATGGCATTTTGAATAATTAGATTAAGTTCGTTTTGAAATTGTGCTTCTGAAATCATAGTAAAAAATTTGAATGGCTAAAATAATGAAATTTGTTGATTTGAATAATGATAAAAGTGATTTTATTGTATCTTTACTTTGCCTAACCAATATATTTTTATAAATATGAAAGCAAGAAAAAAACTTATCATTTTGGCAATTTTATTTATTATTACATTAGGAAATTATAGTAGAAACACTAGCGAAGTAAAATCTGTTGCCTTTTTGTCTATTTTTGCACTTGGTGCTATAACAGCATTATTTGTGCGTGAAATACTAGTTACTTTAAAAAACAGATAGTTTTCTATGAATATCAAATTGCTAGCCATTGGCAAAACAGACAACAAATCGTTGCAAACACTAATTGATGATTACACAAAACGATTGTCGTTTTACATCAAATTTGATTTAGAAATTATTCCCGATATAAAAAACGTAAAAAATCTTTCTGAAAGTCAGCAAAAAGAGAAAGAAGGCGAACTTATTTTGTCCAAATTAGTTGCAACCGACCAATTAATTTTACTTGACGAAAACGGAACGACATTTTCGAGTGTTGGATTTTCCGATTATTTGCAAAAGAAGATGAATGCCGGTATCAAAACCTTGGTTTTTGTAATTGGCGGTCCTTATGGTTTTAGCGATGAAGTTTACAAGAAAGCACAAGGTAAAATTTCACTTTCGGCGATGACTTTTTCGCATCAAATGGTTCGACTTTTTGTGATTGAACAATTATATCGCGGATTTACTATTTTAAGAAACGAACCTTATCATCATCAGTGATTTGGTTGTAAGTTTACAGTTATCAGTCGCAGTAAGCAGTTTAATTGCTCGTTTGTCATTCTGACGAAAGAAGAATCTCAATAAAAGTATTCTTCATTGGTTAAATTCATAACTGGAATTTGAAATTGTAGTTCTGCTATATAGACATTATTTCTGATAAATTTTTGATAATTACTTTTTAAATCATGACAAAAAATATACTTATTCGGTTTGTCACTAGGAATTGATAGTAGATATTCAAATAATTTTTCTTTCTTTACTTCTGTTTGGTTTTTACCTTGATTTTCTATAACAATAATTTTATCATTTTTTTCAAAATAAATTTGAATCCCAAATTGAGGTTTACCAATTACATATTTTATTTTTGTAAAAGGCACAAATGCTAACTTTTTGTGAATGCTATCTGAATACGAAAAATAGTTTTGGGATTCAGCATTGTTGTGCATACTTCCCGATTTTTTTGCTTGCATTTTTATGACTTCAGGAATCACTAATTTCAATGGTAAACGCTTATCAATGTTGAAAATCCAGTTGGTTGAACTTATGGAGTTTTTTCGGTTTAAATCGACTAAAGTATCATTTTCTTTGGTTTCAAAAAACATATAAATCGGTGAATGATCATTAACAGTTGCAACAATTGTTCTATCAACTTGTGGCAACAAAACTTCTTTATTACTACAAGAAACTAACATTAAAACTAAAAAAAAATAAACTATATTTTTCATTTTGGAATTTGGGATTTAACTATTGGAATTTAATTTAGTATATAATTTGACACATTCTACCGCTTCTTTAACATCGTGAACACGTAGAATTTTGGCGCCTTTCATTAAGCTAATGGTATTTAACGATGTTGTTCCGTTTAGGCTATTTTGTGCATCAGTTTCTAAGGTTTTGTAAATCATTGATTTTCTCGAAATTCCAGCTAAAATTGGCAATTCTAGCATTTGAAATAATTCTAGTTTGTTCAAAACTTCAAAATTTTGTTCGAGTGTTTTTGCAAAACCAAATCCAGGATCTAAAATCAAATCATTTATTCCTAAACTTCTGGCTTTAGCAACTTTTTCAGAAAAATAGAAAATCATTTCTTTTACAATATTTTCATATTGGGTTAGCGATTGCATGGTTTTCGGAGTTCCTTTCATGTGCATCATAATGTACGGAACTTGCAATTCGGCAACAGTTTTCATCATGTTTTCATCAAGATTTCCTGCTGAAATATCATTTATAATTGCAGCACCATTTTCGATACTTTCTTTGGCCACTTTACTTCTAAAAGTATCAATAGAAATAAGTGTTTCAGGAAATTTTTGAATTATACTAGTAATAATAGGAATAACACGTTGCAATTCTTCTTCTTCTGAAACAAATTCAGCATTAGGTTTACTTGAATAACCGCCAATATCTATGAAAGTCGCGCCTTCATTCAGCATTTTTTCAACTTGATTTAGTACAGCTTTCCCATCTACAAATTTTCCACCATCATAAAAAGAATTAGGTGTTACATTGAGGATTCCCATCACTTTTGGTGTGGCGAAATCGATAAGTTGTCCTTTGCAGTTTATTGTCATTGAAAGTTTAAGAGTTTAAGGGTTTAAGAGTTTAAAGGTTTAAAAGTTTAGAAGTTTTTTGAGTTTTTTCTATTTTTGATATTAGACATAATTCACTACTTTTGACCCAAGACCTTTTTAGGTCGAACTGTACGTAGTAAAAAATATATTGCAAAGATACTATTAATGAAGAATACTTCACAAGAATACGACAAAGTTATTGGCATTTGCCGCGATTTATTTACCAAAAAAATGACCGATTATGGAAGTGCTTGGCGCATTTTGAGATTGCCATCGCTTACCGACCAAATTTTCATCAAAGCGCAACGTATTCGCAGTTTGCAAGAAAATGAAGTTCGAAAAGTTGACGAAGATGAAACGGGTGAATTCATCGGAATTATCAATTATTGTATTATGGCGTTGATTCAGTTAGAATTAGGTGTTGTTGATCAACCCGATTTGGATGTTGCCAGAGCCACAAAATTATACGATGAAAAAATTGCATTAACTAAAGAATTAATGGAAAACAAAAACCATGATTACGGTGAAGCTTGGCGCGAAATGCGAGTAAGTTCATTAACCGATTTGATTCTGCAAAAGTTACTTCGCGTAAAACAAATTGAAGACAACAAAGGAAAAACATTGGTTTCAGAAGGTATAGATGCTAATTACCAAGATATGATTAACTATTCGGTTTTTGCGTTGATTTTAATGAAGAAGTTTTAATTTATCAAATAGCAAATAACAAAAAACAAATTTCAAATAAATTCAAAATTTTAAAATTCAATTTTCGAAATTTATGGAAACGAAAAAATATGATTTAGAAGAGAGAACACTCCAATATGCTATTGATTGTAGGTTGTTTTTGAAAAAGATTCCCAAAACAATTTCTAATATTGAAGATGGTAAACAGTTGGTTAGAGCATCTGGTTCTGTTGGAGCAAATTATATTGAAGCAAATGAATCTTTAAGTAAAAAAGATTTCAATTATAGAATTAAGATTTGTAGAAAAGAATCAAAAGAATGTTCCTATTGGTTGAAAATTATAAAAGCAACCAATTCAGAAGAAAACGAAAAAGCCAATTCAATTTTAATTCAAGAAGCGGAAGAATTGAAAAAAATATTTTCTGCCATATTGGAAAAATCAAAAGAATAAGTTTAGAATTTTGAAAATTAATGATTCAGAATTTATTTGAAATTTGAAATTTGTAATTTGGAATTTAACCTAATAACATCTCATTAACAACTCATAAAGATTCGCTTTTTTACCTTTGTTAAAAATAAATTTATGGAAAACAAAAAGACTTACATAGCTTGGGCAATCAGAATTATTGTTGCCTTTTTATTCATTATTTCGGCTATTGCCAAATTATATCCATCACCTTATTTTGCAATTTCAACATTTGAAGTAAAACAACTTTACTCATTAGGTTTTTCAGAAAGTATTGCACCTTATTTTTCAAGAACCTTGATTGGAATTGAAATGGCTTTAGGACTTTTATTATTGCAAAATCATTGGTTGCGCAAGTTTATTATTCCAGCCACAATATTACTTTTAGCAGTTTTTGTTGGACATTTGACGTATGTAACTTTTTTAAGTGGTGGAAATTCTGGAAATTGCGGTTGCTTTGGCGAGTTAATTCCAATGACACCAATTGAAGCAATTATCAAAAACCTTGTTGCTATTGGTTTGTTAGCGTATTTATTCACCATTTTGCCAAAATTTGATTCAATAAAACACAACTTTTGGATATTGACAACTGTTTTGTTCGCTTCAATATTAGCAATTTATATGTTGGCACCAATTCAGCCACCAGCAGCAAAATTTACGGTTTCCCCAATAGAAGAAACGGTTGAAGACACAATTACTGATGGGAATTCAATTGAAATTGACTCTGTAAAAGCTGAAATACCAGTTACTGAAATCAAGAAAGATTCTGTTGCAACTTCTGTAAAAGTTGAAAAAGAAGCTGTTGAACCTAAAAAAGTAAAATCAGGTTATGCTAAGTTTTTTCCAAGTATTGATAAAAACAAAAAAATTCTAGGCTTTTTTGCACCAGGTTGTGAACATTGTATAGAAACTGCGAAACAACTAACAGAAATGCGCAAAAAAGATCCTAGTTTGCCACCATTATCAATACTTTTTATGAATGAAGAAGCCGATTTGATTCCTCAATTTTTTGAAAAAGCGGGTGCCACTTATCAATATCAAGTTTTAGAAATTATTCCGTTTTGGACCATTCTTGGTAGCGGAAAAGATACGCCTGGCGTTAAGTATCTTTGGAATGGAAACGATATTAAATTTTATTGGGGAATTACCGACAATAAATTTAATGGTTCAGAATTCAATCAATTTATCAAAAAGGATTATACTGAATTAAAAAAAACAAATCCTAAATTATAACGCAATTTTATGAAAATGAAGTTACAGCTTTAGTAACTTTGTTAAAAATTAGAAATTATGAAAAATATTGCAATTGCCTTATTACTTATTATGACTACGATATCGTGTACCAATGCACAAAAACAATTTTCTAGTAAAAGTAAAAAACAGAAATTAACCACTCTTGAAGGTAAAGAAGTTAGTTTTGGTGATGTTTTAAATCAATACAAAGGAAAAACAATTGTGCTTGAAGTATGGGCATCATGGTGTAGCGATTGTGTAAAAGCAATGCCAAAAGTAAAAGAATTACAAGCCAATAATCCGAATGTTGTTTTCCTATTTGTTTCAATGGACAAAGTGGTTGATAAATGGAAAGCTGGAATAGAAAAACACGAGTTAAAAGGTGAACACTTTTGGGCAAATGATGAGAAAATGATGAAAGGTGCATTCGGGAAATCAATAGATTTAGATTGGATTCCGAGGTATATTGTTATTGATAAAGAACAAAATGTAGTTATCTACAGAGCCATCGAAACAGATTTTGAAAAAATAAATACAACTTTAAAAACGCTAGAATAATGAGAACTAAAATTGTTGCAGGAAACTGGAAAATGCACAAAAATGCTGAAGAAACTGAAGATTTATTGAATGAATTAATTAGTAAACTTCCAAATGATAAAGAAGTTCAAATTATTGTAGCACCAACATTTACCAACTTAGCTTCGGCTGTAGAACATTTAGAATTCACTAATATTAGTGTTGCGGCACAAAATATGCATCAAGCAGAAAATGGTGCTTATACTGGTGAAATTTCGGCTGACATGTTACAAAGTGTTGGTGTAAATACTGTAATTCTTGGGCATTCAGAACGTCGTGCTTATTTTGGTGAAACTGATGCTATCATTTCATATAAAGTTGATACAGCTTTAAAACATAATATGAGTGTAATTTTTTGCTTTGGTGAAGAATTGAAAGACAGACAAGACAAACAACATTTTAATGTAGTTGAAAATCAATTACGTGACGGATTGTTTCATTTAGATAAAACTTCATGGGAAAATATCGTTTTGGCTTATGAACCAGTTTGGGCTATCGGAACAGGAGAAACTGCTTCGCCTGAACAAGCACAAGAAATGCACGAATTTATTAGAGAAACGGTTCGTAAATCATACGGAAGCGATATTGCTGACAACGTTTCAATTTTATATGGTGGAAGCGTAAAACCAGACAATGCAAAAGAAATTTTTGGAAAACCAGATGTTGATGGAGGATTAATTGGTGGTGCAGCTCTAAAAGCAGATGATTTTGCTGCTATTGTAAACGCTATTTAAGATTTCTATTTTTTAAAATTTCAAAATATGAGAAAGTTTTCCTTACTATTTATATTCTTTTTAAGTGCAATTTCTTTTGCACAAACTGCTGATTCTACGGCTGTAGCTGTACAAACTATCAAAACAGAAGAGATTACTGTTTTTCCATGTACTGTTAACAGAATTCCAATGAAATTTATTGTTGATACTTTAAATTACGATGTTAAAATTTCATTGATTGATGCCGATTATTTGTTCAAAAACAACAGCTTACTAAAAGAAGATTTAAGAATGGAAGTTCTTTATGATTTTGAAAAAAAAGGAGTAACTGCTGGTATGAAATTTAATTTGAAAGAAATTGCTATTGGTGGTTTGATTCTGAATAACATAGATGTATTAGTAGTTAAAGATCAAGAAATTCCATTGATTTTTGGAACCAAAATTCTTTCAAAGTTAGGAAAGGTAAATATTGAAAACAATAATTTTGTTTTTGGTAACTTAGTTGAACCTTATTCAGCCATAAAATTTGATTTGACAAATGAAGAATTTTCAGCTAGCCAAAGAACTAAATTAATTGACGATGCAAATCAAGCAATTAGAAATAGTTTAGTTGCTAATCTTAGAAGATTTGTAAGAGGAAATGAAAAAAATGAAGCAAAAGAGCTTAGAGTTTCATTAACTTTTAAAATTGATATGGGTAAAGAAAGTAAAAACGACCAAGCTTATAATGAAGAAATTGAACTAAATCAGAAAACAGTTGCTGGTAAAATGATGTATGAAACATTTAAACTTATAAATACTTCAGAAGAAACCAAGGCAATTATGGACTATTATGACACAACAACTTTTAATTTGGTTTTTATATATATTGATAAAACCATAAAATTAAAATATACTTTACCAAAAGATAATTTATCAAAATTACCAATACCATACACAAAAGAAGAATTTCTTCAATCACTTACTACTTCAAAAAAATAATCTATTATGATCTGGAATCCATCAGAAGGAATAAGTTTAGGACCAATAACGGTTCGCTTTTATAGTCTAATGTTTGTAATCGCATTTGGACTTGGTTGGTACATCACAAAAAAAATATTCATTCGCGAAAAAGAATCATTAGAAAAACTAGATTCACTTTTTATTTGGACATTTATAGCAACTTTACTTGGAGCTAGATTAGGTCATGTTTTCTTTTACGATTGGGAATATTATCGAAATCATTTAGCCGAAATTCTATTGCCATTTCGTTTTGATCCCGAATTTGAATTTACAGGATTTCAAGGATTGGCAAGTCATGGAGCTGCTCTAGGAATTATTGTTGCCATGTATTTTTTTAGCAAAAATATAATGAAAAAACCTTTGCTTTGGGTTTTAGACAGAGTTGTAATTCCTGTAGCAAGCGGTGCAATTTTCGTAAGATTAGGAAACTTTTTCAATTCTGAAATTGTTGGAAAAGAAACCACATCTCAATTCGGAGTTCGATTTGTTAGAGATCATTTTTCATCAAGAGAAGCAATTGCCAAAACCAAAATTTCTGAGGCAAATGATGCTTATAGTGCAATAGTTAACGATTCAAATTTTGCCAACTTATTACAAGAAGTTCCAGCCAAACATCCAGCACAACTTTACGAAGCTTTTTTCTACATTTTCGTGTTTGCCATCCTATTTTTCATGTATTGGAAAACCGATGCTCGCAAAAAACAAGGATTGTTATTCGGTTCGTTTTTGGTACTTAATTTCACCGTTCGTTTCTTTGTAGAATATGTAAAAGAAAGCCAAGGCGGATTTGAAGAATCACTAGGGTTATTTTCAACAGGTCAATGGTTAAGTATTCCGCTAGTAGCAGTTGGACTATATTTTATTTTGATGGCACAAAAACCAATTAAAAACTTAGATTAGGAGCGAATGGCTCGGGTATTATCAGTTATGGTAATTCCTGCTATCCATTACAATAAAAAATGCCTCGAACAACGAGGCATTTTTATTTTCACTGCTATCAGGGCTATTTAGTTTTTGTATTGATTATTTATTCAAAATTTCTAAGACAACCCTGTTATTTTACCATTATTATCAATATCTATTCGCTCTGCATTAGGCACAGCTGGCAAACCTGGCATTCGCATAACATCACCAAGTAAAGGTACAATAAACCCAGCACCACTTGCAATTTCAAATTCACGAACAGTAATAGTGAAATCCGTCGGACGGCCTATTATCTTTTCATTATCCGAAAAACTGGCTGGAGTTTTTGCCATACAAATCTGAAATTCATTAAAACGTAAATCATTAATCATTTTCAATTGTGATTTCGATTTTGGAGAAAACTCAACGGAACTTGCTCCATAAATTTCTTTGGCAATCGTATTTATTTTATGTTCAATCGAATCCTCTTTTTGATATAAAGGTTTATAATTTGCTTCACCTTTATTAATTTCAGCTATTACTTTTTCAGCTAATGTTGCCGAACCTTTTCCACCATCAACAAAAGCTGTACTTACAATTGCTGTAACACCTTTTGCTAAACATAATGCTTTCAATTTATCATATTCAGCTTGAGTATCATTGGGAAAAGCATTTATAGAAACAACAGGATTTATCCCAAATTTCTGAATATTTTCAATGTGCTTTTCTAAGTTACAAAATCCTTTTTCAATCGCAGCTACATTTTCAGTTTTAAAATCTTCTGAACTCAATCCAGCATGATGTTTAATTGCTCGAATAGTTGCAACTAAAACCACTGCGTCAGGTTTCAATCCGCTTTGTCCACATTTTATATGAAAGAATTTTTCGGCACCTAAATCGGCACCAAATCCTGCTTCAGTAACTACATAATCACCAAGAGAAAGTCCCATTTTAGTAGCAATTACAGTATTCGTTCCTTGTGCAATACTGGCAAAAGGTCCACCGTGCAGTATCGCAGGATTTCCTTCTAAAGTTTGCACTAAATTAGGTTTCAAAGCATCTTTAAGTAAAACTGCCATTGCTCCTACTACTTTCAAATCACGAGCAAAAATCGCTTTTCCATCAAAAGTTTTTCCAACAAAAATATTGCCTAATCTGAATTTTAAATCTTCTAAATCTTTGGAAAGACATAAAATCGCCATCACTTCAGAAGCTGGAGTAATATTGAAACCATCTTCTCTCATTGTTCCATTGGCTTTGGCTCCAACACCAATAATTATTTGGCGAAGCGAACGATCATTCATGTCCATCACACGTTTCCATGCAATAGATTTTGGATCTAAGTTCAAGGAATATTTTGGATTTTGAAGGTTATTATCAATTACTGCAGAAAGTAAATTATTTGCTTTTTCAATAGCCGAAAAATCACCTGTAAAATGCAAATTAATATCTTCCATCGGAACAACTTGAGCATATCCGCCACCTGCAGCGCCACCTTTCAAACCAAAAACAGGTCCAAGTGATGGTTCACGCAAAACTCCAATAGCTTTTTTACCAATGTAGTTCAAACCGTCAGTTAAACCAATAGTCATTGTGGTTTTTCCTTCACCATATTTAGTTGGCGACATCGCAGAAACCAAAATCAGTTTCCCTTTTGGATTTTCAGCTTGTAATTCTAATGGCAATTTGGCTTTATACTTTCCGTAATATTCTATATCGTCTTCTTGAATATTTACTTTTTCAGCAATTTTTCGAATGTGTTCTAAGGTTGCATTTTGAGCAATCTCTATATCGGATGGAAATGTTGACATTTATAGGAGGTTTGTTTTGAATTTAATCTGTTTTTTTTCAAAATTAAGTATACAAATATATAAATCAAAGAGAAGTATTTATGAACATTTCAAGCATTAATTTAAAAAAAACATTTTTTTATGTAACAATTTAAACACTACTGTATCAAAAGTAAAACTTTAAAAAAAATATCATGAAAACAAAATCATTATTACTCGTATTCGTTTCTGTGTTAATTACACAAATTTCAACAGCTCAAAAATCGTTTTCTGTTTCGGTAAAAGGAAAAGGAGAACCAATTTTACTATTTCCTGGTTTTGGATGTACTGGCGAATTGTGGGATGAAACTGTTGCTGAATTGTCAAAAACAAATGAATGTCACATTTTTACATTTGCAGGTTTTGGAAATGTACCCCCTATTGAAACACCATGGTTATCATCTATAAAAGATGAAATTATAAGTTATGTAAAAGAAAAAAAATTAAAAAAACCAACACTTTTGGGGCATAGTTTAGGTGGAACTTTGAGTCTTTGGTTGGCATCATTAGAAACTGAATTATTTAAAAAAGCTATTTTAGTTGACGCATTACCTGCAACAGCTGCTTTGATGATTCCAAACTACAAAGGAGAAATCATTGAATATGACAATCCACAAAGTAAAATGATACTTCAAATGGATAAAAACAGTTTTTATACTATGAATTCACAATCTGTTGCTTACATGTGTCTAAACAAAGAAAAACATAAAGTTATTAGTAATTGGATGAATATGGCTGATAGAAAAACATATGTTCATGGTTATATTGATATGCTTAACTTAGATTTGAGAAAAGAAATTGCAAAAATTAAAATTCCTGTCGTAATTTTAGCAGCAACTAGTTTAGGTATAGATGTAGTGAAAAATACATATGCAACGCAATATCAAAATTTACCTACTGTTAAAATTCTTTATGCAGAAAATGCTGCTCACTTTGTAATGTATGATCAACCTGATTGGTTCATCGAAAATGTTAAACTAGCACTAAATTAAAGTGAAAAAGGAAGAACAATTCAATCAAATTTTTCAAGAGCATTACCCAAAAGTATTTCGACTTTGTAAGGGTTATTTTAATGGTGATGAGTATTTTGCAGATGATGCTACACAAGAAGTATTCATAAAAGTTTGGGAGAAGCTTGAGCAATTTAGAAATGAATCAAGCATCAGTACTTGGATATATAGAATAACCGTAAATACATGTTTGCTTTATTTAAGGAAGGAAAAAACTAAAAAAGAAGTTTCAACTGATTCTTTCCCGATACTACAAATAGATGATTATTCCGAAGAAAAAGAAGTGAAACTTAAAAAAATGTACGAATGCATCCAAAAATTAGATGAAACTGGGAAAATGATTATCCTTATGGTCTTGGAAGGAATTGACTACGACAAAATATCAGAAGTAGTAGGAATAAGCGAAGAAACGCTTAGAGTGAGAATTCACAGAATTAAAAAAAGTTTAACTCAATGCATACAACAATGAAAACATTTGAAAATTTACAAGATATTTGGAACCAACAAAATGACTTCAATACAAATAAAACAGCTTCAGAACTAATAAAAAAATCAGAGGAACATAGAAAAAAAATAAAATTAAATCATATTGCAACACTTATTATAATTGGCATTACAACTTTAATATTACTATGTTATTTTATTTGGTTAGGAATTTACTCGGTTTCTATTTTTACAATAGGTTTAGGTTTGATGATTAGTTCATTGATTTTAAGAATCATTTTGGAATTGATAAGTGTTAAAAAATTTAATACTTTAAATATTGAAACATCTTTATTAGAGTATAGCAAAAATGCAGCATTATTTTACACATGGAGAAAAGGTATTCACTTTATTGCAACGCCAATTATTTACATAGTATATACAATTGGGTTTTCGCTATTAATACCAACGTTTCAAGAACAATTTTCTACACCTTTTTTCATCTATCTTCTAATAAGCGGCTACGGATTTCTGATAGTTTTTGCGTTCTTTCTAAACAAAAAATTAAAAAAAGAAATGAAAATTTTAGCTTTCTTAAAAAATATTGAATACTAAAAAATGCCCCAAATAGTGTCTAACTTTTGGGGCATATTCAATGAAAGGCTTTTTTATTATTCTAATGACAAAGTAATTTGTCCGTCATCATCCAATTCGGTTTGAATATCTTCGATCACACTATCTTCACCTGGAACTTCCATTTCTTCTGGAACTTCTTCTACTGGTTCTTCATAAGGCAATGGTTCCAAAAGATTGACTTGTTTTAATTTATCAGTCGTCAATTGATTTCCTATTGCTTTAATTCCTTTTACCGCAATAAATTGTTCTAAATCAATTGTTTGATTGTCTTTTTGAACGCCTTTTACTTTTGCAAAAATAATTTCCGCCACTGGACGCCAATCGGTAGAAACAATTTCTAATTGTGATTTTTCGTGTTCGGTGATGAAAACTTCTTCTTTATTTTCGTTTTCGACCAAAAATCGTTTAATGAAATAACGTTCCTTTTCTCCATCATAATATATTGTAGAAATAGGTTTCTTCGGATTCCATTTTTCTAGCACAATCATATCTTCATCAAAATGCGTAGTCAGTTCTGGAATAATGGTTTTCAATTTTCCAGATTGATTGATGATTAACAAACGATCATTTGGTCGGAATTCACCCAACAACTCGCCTCTTCCATCAACATTCAATCTTTGAACGGTATCATCAAACCAAACTTTTCTCGGACGCAAAGTAGAAATTCCTTTCTCCTTCAATTCGATTTTCTTAATTGGATATTTAGTCACTGTATTTCCGCGAGAAGCACGACCTTTTATAGCAATATCGGTAAAATCGACATCCCATTTTAGTTTTTTTACACTTCCAACTTGACGCAATAATATCGTTACAACCTCAGCTTCACCATTTGGATTGGCAGAAAAATACAACACTTGTGAACCTGGTTTTTCTTGTGTTAAATCGTAAAATTTATCACGAGTAACACCAGAAACATTGAAACGTTTTATAAATGTTGAACCATTTTTACCATCACGATAAATCATGTTATAAATAGTTCGCTTGTCATTTTTATCAAATACGTCAATGTGTATGATATCTTTTCCTACGAATTTTTTGTCATCTACTTTAGAAATCATCATTTTTCCATCGCGCAAGAAAACGATAACATCATCAATATCAGAACAATCGGCAACGTATTCGTCTTTTTTCAAACCTGTTCCAAAGAAACCTTCTTCTTTGTTTACATATAATTTTGTATTTCTTAAAACCACTTTGGTAGCTTCAATATTTTCAAAACTTCTCAATTCGGTTAGACGTTCGCGACCTTTTCCGTATTTCTCTTTTAATTTGGCAAAATAATCTATTGCAAAATCAATTAGATTATCTAAATGATGTTGCACTTCTTTCATTTCGTCTTCCAATTTGGCAATAAAATCATCCGCTTTATCCGAATCGAAACGAGTAATACGAATCATCGGAATTTGGGTTAATTTCTGCAAATCTTCATCTTCAATTTCCCGTACAAATGATTTTTTGAATGGCTCAAATCGTTTGTACATGTATTCGTAAAGTGATTCTCTATCAGAATACAATTTGAAATCAATATACATTTCTTCACGAATGAAAATCTTTTCTAGAGTCGAGAAATGCCATTTATTTTTAAGCTCTTCTAATTGAATTTCGAGTTCTTTCTTCAATAAATCAACCGTTCTTTCAGTCGAAATTTTCAACATATCAGAAACTCCAATAAACAAAGGTTTGTTATCTTCAATCACACAGCCCAAAGGTGCCACAGATGTTTCGCACGCTGTGAAAGCATACAAAGCATCAATCGTTTTATCTGGAGAAACTCCGGGAAATAAGTGAATTAGAATCTCAACTTCTGCAGCGGTATTATCTTCAATTTTCTTGATTTTGATTTTACCTTTTTCGTTGGCTTTCAAAATACTATCAATCAAAGTCGACGTATTGGTTGAAAACGGAATTTGAGTAATCACCAATGTTTGCTTGTCCAATTGCGATATTTTGGCACGAACACGAACACGTCCGCCACGTAAACCATCGTTATAATTAGAAACATCAGCAATTCCTGCCGTTTGAAAATCTGGATATAATGTAAAAGGTTTTCCTTTTAAAATTTTAATCGAAGCATCAATCAATTCGTTGAAATTGTGAGGCAACACTTTAGTAGAAAGTCCAACCGCAATTCCTTCTGCACCTTGAGCCAAAAGCAATGGGAATTTTACAGGAAGATTGTTCGGCTCAGCACGACGACCATCGTAAGAAACACCCCAATCGGTAATTTTTGGAGAATACAAAACTTCTAAAGCGAATTTAGATAAACGTGCCTCAATATATCTCGAAGCTGCAGCGCTATCGCCTGTTAGAATATTTCCCCAGTTTCCTTGACAATCTATAAGTAATTCTTTCTGACCAATTTGCACCATCGCATCACCAATACTCGCATCACCGTGAGGATGATACTGCATCGTATGTCCAACGACATTCGCCACTTTATTGTAACGACCATCATCCAACTCTTTCAGCGAGTGCATAATACGACGTTGCACTGGTTTGAAACCATCTTCAATAGCAGGCACAGCACGCTCGAGAATTACGTAGGAAGCATAATCCAAAAACCAATCTTTGTACATTCCTGTAACTTTGGTGATGGTATCTTCTGGATTCTCGTCGTTTTCGTAAAAGTGATTTTTGCCTGTAGAAACGATGTCCTCAAAGCCTTCGTCAGCAATTTCGTCGTTGGTCGATTCTAACTCGTCGTTAGTTTCTTCTTCGTTAATGTTATCTTCTTCTTCGTCTTTCATTTATGCTGAATATTTCAGTATCTGTTTAAATTAACTTCTATTTACTATTAATTAATTTTATTAAATCTTCTTTGCTTGGTAAAATTGTTTTGTATTTACTTGCAAAAATTTGTTCGTTATTATCTGGTAATGTGTATTCTACAACCAAATCACTTTTGTTTTGACAAAGTACAATTCCAATGGTTTTGTTTTCTCCTTCAAGACGCATTTCTCTGTCATAATAGTTGACATACATTTGCATTTGACCTAAATCTTGATGTTTTAATTCGCCAATTTTCAAATCGATTAAAACAAAACTTTTTAAAACTCTATTGTAAAATACTAAATCAATGTAGAAATGTTTATCATCAAATGTAATTCGTTTTTGACGCGCGACAAAGGCAAAACCTTCACCTAATTCTAATAGAAAATGTTCTAATTTATTGATTATTTCTTGTTCTAATTCGGATTCAGAATAATTATGTAATTCTGGTAATCCTAAGAATTCTAAAATATAAGGATCTTTTATAATGTCTTTTGGTTTTTCAATAATCTGACCTTCTTCTGATAATTTTAAAACACCTTCTTTATCTCTACTTAAAGCCAATCGTGTATACAAAGCTGAATCATATTGACGTTTTAATTCACGTACACTCCAATTGTGTTTCTCAGATTCGATTTCATAGAAACTTCTTTCTTTTTCATCATCAATTCGCATTAGAAAAGTATAATGTGACCAAGTAAGTTTAAAAAAAGATATAAGTGTTTGAAAATCAATATTTTTGAATTCCGTAGACAGTGACTGCGTTTTTTGCGAATCCAATTCCGTAGACAGTGTCTGTGGAATTTGAATATTTAATATCCGTAAGAGCATAGTCGAATTTGAATAAATCAAATAAAATTTTCTAATTTGCTCTAAACTACTTAACGAAAACCCTTTCCCAAACTCATTTGTCAATTGTTGAGAAAGTCCTTTTAGGATTTGTTTTCCGTATTCGGCGCGTTCTTTTCCGTTTTGTTCCTCTTCGACAATCATTCTTCCAATTTCGAAATACGTGTAGGTCATTGTTGAATTTACCGTACGCAAAACTTGTTGTTGTGCATTTTGCAATAACACAACTACTTGTTGGAATAACTCTTTATTTTGAAGTTCTTTTGACAAAATTCTAAATTTATTTCTCCACTAATTCCTTATCCAATTCCACTTTCAGGTTGTTGATAATGAAAATCTGTCTGTCTGGCGTGTTTTTACCCATATAGAATTCTAACAACGTTTCTATTGATGTGGCTTTGTCCAACATTACTGGATCTAATCTAATGCTTTCTCCAATGAAATGTTTGAACTCATCAGGCGAAATTTCTCCTAATCCTTTGAATCGTGTGATTTCTGGTTTTGGTTTTAGTTTTTCTATGGCATCGCGACGTTCTTCATCAGAATAACAATAGATGGTTTCTTTTTTATTTCGAACACGGAATAATGGAGTTTGTAAAATATACAAATGTCCTTCTTTTATCATTTCTGGGAAAAATTGAAGGAAAAAGGTAATCAATAACAAACGAATGTGCATTCCATCGACATCGGCATCGGTTGCAATTACGATATTGTTGTAACGTAAATCTTCGATACTTTCTTCAATATCTAATGCCGCTTGAAGCAAATTGAATTCTTCGTTTTCGTAGACAATTTTCTTCGACATTCCGTAAGAATTCAAAGGTTTACCACGCAAACTAAAAACGGCTTGTGTATTCACATCGCGACTTTTGGTAATCGAACCCGAAGCCGAATCTCCTTCGGTAATGAAAAGTGTACTTTCTAAACTTCTTGGATTTTTAGCATCGGTTAAATGCACACGACAATCGCGTAATTTTTTATTGTGTAAACTTGCTTTTTTTGCTCTGTCTTTCGCTAATTTTCTAATTCCTGAAAGTTCTTTACGTTCGCGCTCCGCTTGTAAAATCTTGCGCAAAAGTAAATCGGCAACTTCTGGATTTTTATGTAAAAAATTATCTAGTTTGGTTGTTATAAAATCGTGAATAAAAGTACGAACCGTCGGACCATTCGGACCAACATCGTTAGAACCCAATTTGGTTTTGGTTTGCGATTCGAAAACTGGTTCTTCCACTTTAATGGAAACCGCAGAAACAATGGATTTACGAATATCTGAAGCTTCAAAACCTTTGTTATAATATTCACGAATGGTTTTTACAATAGCTTCACGAAAAGCGTTTAAGTGCGTTCCACCTTGTGTTGTGTTTTGTCCGTTTACAAACGAATGGTATTCTTCGGAATATTGTGACTTACTGTGCGTTAGTGCAATTTCGATATCTTCACCTTCAAGATGAATAATTGGATATTGCATATCTTCTTCCGTAATTGTTTCTTCTAATAAATCTTTTAAACCGAATTCTGAAAGGTATTTTTCACCATTGTAATATATTGTTAATCCACGATTTAGATAACAATAATTTTTGAGCATTTTGATAATATACTCGTTTCGGTATTTATAATTTTTAAAAATAACTTCGTCAGCAATGAAGGCCACTTTTGTACCTTTACGTTTTGTGGTTTCGGTAACTTCCTCTTCTACTTGAAGATTTCCTTCAGAGAATTCGGCTGCTTTTTGTTGGTTATCACGAACCGATTCCACACGGAAATAATTGGACAAAGCATTCACGGCTTTGGTACCAACTCCATTCAAACCAACCGATTTTTTAAACGCTTTAGAATCGTATTTTCCACCGGTATTCATTTTGGAAACTACATCAACTACTTTTCCTAATGGAATTCCACGACCGTAATCGCGAACGGTTACCAATTTATCTTTGATGGTTACTTCGATCACTTTTCCTGCACCCATAACGAATTCGTCGATGCAATTGTCGATTACTTCTTTTAATAAAATATAAATTCCGTCATCTGGAGATGAACCGTCACCGAGTTTCCCAATGTACATTCCGGGACGCATTCGGATGTGTTCTTTCCAATCGAGTGAGCGTATATTGTCTTCGTTATATTGTGTTTCTTGAGCCATTTTAAAATGTATCGATTTTGTGCTAATATAGTGCATTTCGAGCTGATTTTTCAATGGTTTTTATAGAAGTTATTAAGAATGTTTTTGACAATTTGAAGTAAGAAAATAGAGAATAGAATATAGAAAATAGAGGATGAATTTTGGGGATTTATTTTATATATTTGGGAATTAGAAAAGAAGAAAATGAAATATCTTGACAAATATTGGAACTATTACGTTGGTATATTTGTAATATTTATGTTTGTAAAACCTGCGCTTTCATTTCTCCTACTTGGTTTGATGATTTTTTTGAAAAGTCTTGATTATTTTATTTTCTTAAAAAACATAAAGAAAACTGGAGCTTACACAGAAGGAAAAATCATTTCTTATAAAGCTGACAGTGATGGACACAAACAGCCTTATATTCAATACAAAACAAGGGAAGGAGAAAGTTTTGTAGAAAAACCATTTTATTATGCTACTACTGATTTAAGCATATTTAAAACTTATAATGATAAAATTGATCAAAAAATATCTATTATTTACGATAAAAATATTCCAAATAGAATTATAATAGAAAGTGAAACTAATTTTAATAATTTTAGCTTAATTTTTATGCTTTTAATTGGATTTTTGTTTTGTTTAATAAGTGTTTTAAGCTTGTTAGGATATATTGAAATGAATCTATAAAAAAACCGCAAAATCACTTTTGCGGCTAGTCTATTTTCTATTCTCTTTTTTCTATTTTCTAAAACTAAACGTTGAATCTAAAATGCATCACATCACCATCTTTAACAATATATTCTTTTCCTTCCACTCTTAGTTTTCCTGCTTCTTTACATTTTGATTCAGAACCTAATGTAGAATAATCCTCAAATGCAATAACCTCGGCACGGATGAAGCCTTTTTCGAAATCAGTGTGGATTACTCCTGCTGCTTTTGGAGCTGTATCGCCAATGTTAATTGTCCAAGCGCGAACTTCTTTAACTCCAGCTGTAAAATACGTTTGAAGTTTCAATAATTTGTAAGCTGCACGAATTAAAACAGCCGAACCAGGTTCAGTCAGTCCCATATCTTCCAAGAAAACTTGTCTTTCTTCGTAGCTTTCTAATTCAGTAATATCTGCTTCTGCTCCTACTGAAAGGATGATTACTTCAGCTTCTTCGTCTTTTACTAATTCACGAACTTGATCAACATACTTGTTTCCGTTTACAGCTGAACTTTCATCAACGTTACAAACATAAAGTACTGATTTATTTGTAATTAATTGAAAATCTTGCATCAATTCTTCTTCATCTTGATTTTGAGGAACAACTGTTCTAGCCGATTTTGCTTGTAATAAAGCTTCACGAATTCTATCTAAAAGTGCTTTTTCAACTTGCGCTTCTTTATTTCCAGTTTTGGCTGCACGATTTACTTTTTCTAAACGTTTTTCAACTGTTTCTAAATCTTTTAATTGTAATTCGATATCAATCGTTTCTTTATCACGAATTGGATTTACATTTCCGTCAACATGCACAATATTATCGTTATCAAAACAACGCAAAACGTGGATAATAGCATTACATTCTCTAATGTTTCCAAGAAATTGATTTCCTAAACCTTCACCTTTACTTGCTCCTTTTACCAATCCTGCAATGTCAACAATATCAACAGTTGCCATTTGAACTGCTTGTGGTTTTACCAATTCTTCCAAACGAACAATTCGTGGATCTGGAACGTTTACCACACCAATATTAGGCTCTATTGTACAAAACGGAAAGTTAGCACTTTGCGCTTTAGCATTTGATAAACAATTAAATAAAGTTGATTTTCCTACGTTTGGTAATCCTACAATTCCTGCTTTCATTTTTGGGTTTTATTTTTAAAAGTGTGCAAATATAACGTATTAAAACCAAGTTTCAAAAGGTGAGGAAATTGTCTATTATTGAAAGTCGTTTATTCTTGTCTAAGCTCGATACTTTTAATAATTTCCAACTCTTCATCGGTTGGAACAAGCCCTGAATCTGTCCAATAATCGGTTAAAATTTTATTTTTTTTATTAAAAAGATTTTTGTCTTTAAAAACATCACTTTCTTTGAAACTATAATTTTGATTACTAAAATTAGTGGTTACAAAATAATTTCTAACTTCAATTTCGGTCGTTTTATTTTTATCAATTCGCTCAAAACCAATTTCTTCTTTTGATGACATCAAATAATAATCAGAACCATCAATTCTGTAAATAGTTTTAAAAATTGATTTATATATATTTTTAGAACCAACAGCTGTTTTCTCTTTAGATTTTGCTAATGTAAAAGGGGAAATAACCGAGCTAACTTCAATTATCATTTTCTTTTCAGGATCATACACAATTTTGAAATCATCAAGTAAACCTTTGGCATTATCTATTGGCGTTGCCGACATTACATAATAATCTTTATTGGAAGAATAAACTTTTATCAAAAAATCATAATCTTTGAGAGCTTTCGGTTCTAATAATGGATTTAGGTATTTGAAGTTATAATAATTTTCCATTATGTTATTAAAATTATAACCCAATAAATTATTACTTATTTCTTCCTCTACTAGACCAAAAGATCGGTTTTGTTCAACTAAAATATTAGATTTAAAATCTTTGGATTTACTAAAAATCTGAAAATTCATCAATCCATCAGTATAATAAGAATAATTTCCATTTAACTTAAAAAACTCTCTTGAATACACTTTTAGTCTTGCAGGTGCAATAAGTTGATTAACAGAATTTCTAATTAATGATTTTAAAACTTTTTGGGGATGTTGCTTACTTAAGATAATTTCATCCAAATCATTCAGATTACTTTTTAAATAAACAACATTTTCTTTTTCTTTTAAAATAGAAGTTCTAACCGTAGATCCTACATAAGAAGTATGCGAAATAATAATATTGGAACCGCCTTTTAGTTCAAAAGTTACTTTACCTTCAGCATTACTTAACAGTGTTTGTTTACTTTTAACAACATAAACAGTAGCATCTTCTACAGGTTGATTGCTATCAATATCCTTTAGAATAATAGTTTTTTCGACACTTTGCGAAAATAAATGGAGTGAAATAAATAAAAAAAATAAAGCAAAATTCCTTTTCATTTATTATAAGGTTTTAACAAAAATAGGACTTTTTTGTTAAAAACACTTTAAAATGTATTTTTTTATCGATAAAATACACTTTTTAATGTAAAGTTAATCAAACAAAAGTTTTATTCGTTGTGCAAAAATGATTGTCTATTAAGAAGTGTTTCTTCATTTTCAACATGATTGTCGTCTGGAATACAACAATCTACTGGGCAAACTGCCGCACATTGAGGTTCTTCGTGAAAACCTTTACATTCGGTACATTTTCCTGGAACAATATAGTATAAATCATCTGAAATAGGCGTTTGAGCAGCATCTGCATCAACTTCTGTACCATCTGGAAGAATTACTTTTCCTCTCAACTTTGTTCCATCTTTATATCTCCAATCGTCTGCTCCTTCATATATTGCAGTATTTGGGCATTCTGGTTCACAAGCACCGCAATTGATACATTCGTCTGTTATTATAATTGCCATTTTTAATGTTTAAAAGTTTATTAGTTTAAAAGTTTATTAGTTTAAAAAAACTTATAACTTTTTAAACTTTTGGCTATTGCCAAATTTCTATTTCATAATTTTGTGCAAAATTACAATCAAAACCATTCATAAACAAGTTACAAATGTTACAAATCGAGAAAAAAAGATGTTTTGTTGAATTAGGTAAGTTTTTAACTCAATTTTCTTATGAAAAAACTGCTAAAAATGAAACTGTTCTAAATAATGATTTGTTCTATGATGATTTTATAAATTTAATTGAATTATCACAATCACACAATGGTTGGTTCACACCAGAACAAGTCTATTTTGCCATCAATTCATGGGCAAATGCATTGACAGAAGAAAATTTAGACAAGTGGCTTTCACCCTACGATTTTTCTAATGTGAAATCAAAAACAGTTGGATTGATTCTTGCTGGAAATATTCCACTTGTTGGGTTTCATGATTTTCTGTCCGTTTTGATTTCTGGTCATAAAGTTTTGGTCAAGACTTCATCAAATGACCAACATTTAATTAAATTTTTAGCTAACTACTTAATTTCGGTAAATCCTGAAATTGAAAATTACATCACATTTACCGATGGAAAATTAGAAAATTTTGATGCGGTAATTGCAACTGGAAGCAATAATACAGCACGTTATTTTGAATTTTATTTCAAAGACAAACCGAGTATTATTAGAAAAAACAGGAATTCTGTAGTCGTTTTAAATGGAAACGAAACGCATGAAGATTTGGTTAATCTTGGAGAAGATATTTTTAGGTATTTTGGTTTAGGTTGTCGCAATGTTTCTAAACTATTTGTTCCAAAAAACTATGATTTTCAACCATTTTTTAAAGCTATTTACGAATATAAAGATGTTATTTTTTACGAAAAATATTCCAATAACTACGATTACAATAAAGCAGTTTTCTTAATGAGCAACTTCAAATTGTTGGATAACGAATTTTTAACTTTGAAAGAAGATTCGAGTTATGCTTCGCCTATTTCATCTGTTTTTTATGAATATTATGAAAATTTAGAAGATATCAAAAAACAATTAGAAAACGATTCTGATCAAATTCAATGTATTGTTTCTAAAGGCATTGTGGAAAACTCCATCGCTTTTGGTGAAACTCAAAAACCAAATCTTTGGGATTACGCCGATACTATTGACACTTTAGCATTTCTTCAGCAAATTTGATTGCATTTTTCTCAAAAATTGTTATAAACTATAACGTTTTCGTTAATAACATAGTCCAATTATTGCCAAATTCTAACCGCTTTTTCGTAAGCTATTTACGAAATTTGCGCCTTAAATTTGCATTAACTTAACAATGAAAAAACACAACTACAGCGCTGGACCATGCATTCTTCCTCAAGAAGTATTTGAAAAATCAGCACAAGCCATTTTAAATTTTAATAATTCCGATTTATCCATTTTAGAAATTTCGCACAGAAGCAAAGATTTTGTAGCCGTTATGGACGAAGCAAGAGCTTTAGTTTTAGAACTTTTAGGATTAGAAGGAAAAGGATATCAAGCCTTATTTTTAGCTGGTGGAGCCAGTTTAGAATTCTTAATGGTTCCTTATAATTTAATGAAAACCGATGGAAAAGCAGCTTATTTAGACACTGGAACTTGGGCAAGTAATGCGATAAAAGAAGCCAAACATTTTGGAGAAACTTTAATTGTAGCTTCATCAAAAGAGCAAAATTACAATCATATTCCGAAAGGATATGCTGTTCCTGAAGATGCTTCTTATTTTCATTGTACAAGCAACAATACCATTTTTGGAACACAAATGAAGTCATTTCCGCAAACAAATGTTCCCGTGGTTTGCGATATGAGTTCGGATATTTTTTCAAGAACTTTAGATTTTTCAAAATTTGATTTGATTTATGCTGGAGCACAAAAAAATATGGGACCAGCAGGAACAACATTAGTAGTTGTTAAAGAAGAAATTTTAGGGAAATCTGGAAGATATATCCCAAGTATGTTGGATTATGAAAAACATATTAAAGCAGAAAGTATGTACAATACGCCACCTGTTTTCCCAGTTTACGCTTCACTATTAACATTACAATGGTTGAAAAACCTTGGCGGAATTGCAGCAATTGAGAAAATCAATGATGCTAAAGCCAATTTATTATATACAGAAATCGACAGAAACCCATTATTTAGAGGAACTGCAGCTATTGAAGATAGAAGTATCATGAACGCTACTTTCTTATTAAACGATGAAAACCACGCTCCTATTTTTGACAAAATGTGGAAAGAAGCAGGGATTTCAGGATTGCCTGGACATCGTTCAGTTGGAGGTTATCGTGCTTCAATGTACAATGCTTTGCCACTGGAAAGCGTACAAGTTTTGGTTGATGTAATGAAAGAGCTTGAAGCTAAAATATAAAAAACAAAAATAAATTATAATTGAGTTTTCTAACTTTTAAACTCATAAACTATTAAACTCATAAACCAAATTATGAAAGTATTAGCCAACGACGGAATTTCAAAAAGCGGAATCAAAGCTTTAGAAAAAGGTGGATTTGAAGTAATTACTACCAAAGTAGCTCAAGAACAAGTTGCCAATTTCATCAATACAAACAATGTTGATGTAATTTTGGTACGAAGTGCTACCAAAGTTCGTAAAGATATTATCGATGCTTGTCCTAACCTAAAAATCATTGGTCGTGGTGGCGTTGGAATGGATAATATAGATGTAGAATATGCTCGTGCAAACGGAAAACATGTTATCAATACACCAGCATCTTCTTCAGAAAGTGTAGCAGAATTGGTTTTTGCACATTTATTTACTGGAGTTCGTTTCTTACACGATTCAAATAGAAACATGCCTTTAGAAGGTGATACTAATTTTGAAGGTTTGAAAAAAGCTTACGCAAATGGTATCGAACTTCGTGGTAAAACTTTAGGAATTATCGGTTTTGGAAGAATTGGCCAAGCGGTAGCAAAAATGGCTCTTGGACTTGGAATGAAAGTAATTGCTGCCGATAAGTTTGTTAGTAAAGCTGAAATCAGAGTTGATTTTTACACAGGACAATTCATAAATGTAGATATTATTACTGAACCACTTGAAGATTTATTCAAACATTCCGACTTTATTACTTTACACGTTCCTGCCCAAGAAGGTTATGTAATTGATAAAGAAGAAATTGCATTGCTAAAAGATAACGTTGGAATTGTAAATTGTGCTCGTGGTGGCGTTATTAATGAAGTTGCTTTAATAGAAGCTTTAGAAAATGATAAAATTTTATTTGCTGGTTTAGATGTTTTTGAAAACGAACCAACACCTGAAATTCAAATTCTGATGCATCCAAGAATTTCATTGACACCGCATATCGGAGCGGCTACTTTAGAAGCACAAGACAGAATTGGCACAGAACTTGCAGAGCAGATTATCGGTTTATTAAAAAAATAATTATATAACAACTTAGATAAATCAAAATTTTATACATTTGATTAATAACAAATTAAAAAACAAAACAATGTTCGAACAATTGACAGACTTAGTAAAACAATTTGGTGGTGAAGCAGTGGTGAATAATCCTGCTGTGCCAAATGAACAAAATGAAGCCGTAATGGAAGAAGCTGGAGGTTCAATCCTTTCTGGTTTAAAAGATATGGTTGCTGGAGGAAATATTGGCGATTTAGCAGGAATGCTTTCAGGAAAAACTCCAATTGATATGAATAACCCAGTAGTTAAAGAATTAGCTGGAAAAGTTACAGGAAACCTTGGTTCAAAATTTGGACTATCACCTGAAGCTGCTGGTGGTGTTGCTGGTGGATTAATTCCACAGGTTTTAAACGGATTAGTTAACAAAGCAAAAGATCCAAATCAACCAGGTTTTAATGTAACCGATTTAGTTGGTGCCATTTCTGGTGGAAACGGTGGCGGATTGATGGATGCTGTTTCTAAATACGGTGGCATGTTTGGTTTAGACCAAGATGGCGACGGACAAGTTGGAATGAGTGATGCAATTTCTGCTGTTACTAAAAAATCTGGTGGACTTGGTGGCATATTAGGTAAACTTTTTGGAGGAAAATAATTTATAACTATTTATAATTCAACTAAAATCATCTCTTTACAGGGATGATTTTTTTGTTAAAAGCAAATTAAATTTAAGTTGATTCAATAATTTTTCAGTAATTTTATAAAAAATAAAACGGATGAAAAATCTACTTTCAATTTTAGTCCTTTTTCTCATTATTATTGGATGTTCTACAACCTCTAAAACAATCCAAAAAACAGAAAATGATTCCTCAAAAGTTTCTGATACAATTCGTATTGCCAATGACGAACTAGAATATGAAGTCATTATAATTGACCCAGGATTTTCAACATGGTTAGTAACACAAGCAAAACCTCGTGGATTTTACGGAGAAAGTTATCTTGAAGGTCGAAATCAAATATATGTAAACGAATGGAATAATCGTGTTTTGCAACCACAACGCTACAATACAAATTTGTACGAAATGCAGATTAACTACGATTCTTCAATTCATTATGGCTACGAAGTAAATTATTTGATTTACAATTATTTTATTTATTTTCAATTAACTAACAAACAACAGCTTTCAGGATTTGTTCCGCGTTACTAAATGAATTAAATTTGTTGGACTTTTTATACTAATGGGAAATTTTAAAGAACGCTGGAATATCACTTCAAATTGGCAAATGCTGATTATTTTCGTCGTTTTTGCCGTTACAGGTTCTACTTCTGCATTAATAGCAAAACCAATTTTAGCATTATTTGGAATTACAAAAGAAACAATTTCAATTTGGTTATACTTTCCGTTATATATAATAATAATTCTTCCTTTTTACCAAGTTCTTTTAGTAACATTCGGATTTCTTTTTGGACAATTTAACTTCTTTTGGGCATTTGAAAAGAAAATGCTACGAAGTATGAAACTTGGTTTTATTGCCGATTATTTCGATTCATTTTCCAAAAAATAAAAATGCCAACCCTTTTCAGATTGGCATTTAATAGATAATAACTAAATTTTAGTCTTCTTTTTTGATAACATAAGTATAAATCCAAGTAATTGTGAATGTTGGAATTACATCGGTAAAAGGAACAAGTTCTTCTAAGAATCCAAAAATACCCGCAATTTTACCTGTATTTCCTTTGTACATTTTGGCCAGTAAAAGTCCCGAAATTGGTGCCCAAATAACATCTATAATTTCAGCAAATCCAGGAAAAACATAGGAAATCATTCCTATTAAGTCAAACAAAATTCCGACAACTAACTTCGCCATTTTATGCGATTTAACTTGAGGTATTGTTTCAACTTGCAATTCTTTTGTCATTTTTTATTCAATTTAAAAATTTGAATAAATCTATACAAAACAAATGCCAAACTATTTTGGCTGATTTATCATATTGAAAAAATCGTTTCTATTTTCTTTTTCATTAAAAATTCCACCGTATTGAATAGTCGAAGTATAACTAGATTCATCTTTAATTCCGCGACTTGATACACATAAATGGGTTGCTTCCATAACAACAATTACATTATCTGTTTCCAGAACTGTTTTTAACTCGTTGTATATTTGCATAATCAAACGCTCTTGCACTTGAGGGCGACGAGAATAATAATCTACAATTCTATTCAATTTAGACAATCCTATAACTTTTCCGCTAGAAACATAACCAATATGAGCTTTTCCAACTATTGGTAAAAAATGATGTTCACAGGTTGAGTTAAAACTAATATTGGCTTCAACCAACATTTTATCATAGTTATAGCTATTGTCAAAAACCGAAATTTTTGGCTTATTTGCAGGGTTCAAACCAGAAAAAATTTCTTGAATAAACATTTTAGCTACTCGATGTGGAGTTCCTTGTAAACTGTCATCAGTCATATCTAATCCCATTTCTTCCATAATTATATGGAAATGCTTTTCGATGGTTTGCATTTTGTCAGCATCCGATTTATCAAATGCATCTGGACGCAATGGTGTATCAGCCGATGTCATTTGATGATTATCGCCAATCAATTCGTAAATTTCTTTTTCAATTAATGTGTTCATGGCTAAATGAGATTAAATTATTTTGTTGAACAAATTTACAAAAACTTTAAACAAATAATTTTATTTAACGTTTATTTATTATTTATGCAACGATAAATATTTCTTATACCTACAAACAATTTAGGAAATACTTTGTTTCTTTGTGAAAAATAAAAAGATGATAAAAGCCTATAATATTCACAAGTATTACAATAGTTTACACGTATTAAAAGGTGTTGATTTACATATAAAAAAAGGTGAAATTGTATCAATTGTAGGTGCTTCTGGTGCCGGAAAAACAACTTTGCTTCAAATACTTGGAACATTAGACAAACCAAAAATTGAAAACGGAACTTCACTAACAATAAATAATGAAGAAGTTTTGAAAATGAATGACAAAGCCATTTCAAAATTTAGAAATCAACATTTGGGATTCATTTTTCAATTTCATCAATTATTACCTGAATTTACAGCTTTAGAAAATGTTTGTATTCCAGCTTATATCTTAGGAAAAGAAAAATCTGAAACCGAAAAAGAAGCCAAACGACTTCTGGAATATCTTGGTTTATCGCATAGAATTTCGCACAAACCAAACGAACTTTCTGGTGGCGAACAACAACGTGTAGCGGTTGCAAGAGCATTGATAAACAAACCTGCCGTGATTTTTGCCGATGAACCCTCGGGAAATTTAGATACTGCTTCTGCTGAAAATTTACATAAACTGTTTTTTCAACTTCGTGACGAATTTGGTCAAACCTTTGTAATTGTAACTCACAACGAAGAATTAGCCAATATGGCGGATAGAAAATTAGTGATGGTTGATGGTAAAATTAGTGTTTAGTAATCCTTTATAATGATTAATTTGAACAAAAGCGACCTCAAATCTTTTCTTGATGAGAAAGTGGAACTTTACAACAATCCAACTTTTATAGAATCAGATCCAATTCAAATTCCACATGCTTTTTCTTTGAAAGAAGATATTGAAATTGCAGGTTTTCTGGCAGCAACAATTGCTTGGGGAAATCGCAAAATGATTATCAATAACGCCAAAAAGATGATGGATTTGATGGGCAATTCACCTTACGATTTTGTACTAAATCATCAAGAATACCAACTTGAAAAACTCGATAATTTTGTACACAGAACTTTTAATGGTGGCGATTTTAAAACGTTTATTCTTTGTCTAAAAAATATTTACAATAACCACAACGGTTTGGAAGCTGTTTTTTCCAATTATGCCGAAAAGGATTCGATGCAAAAAAGCATATCAAATTTCAAACAAATTTTCTTTGAAGTTGAACATCAAAATCGAACACAAAAGCATATTTCTGATCCTCTGAATAATTCGGCTGCAAAGCGAATCAATATGTTTCTCCGTTGGATGGTTCGTCAAGACAAAAAAGGCGTTGATTTTGGCATTTGGAAAAGCATTTCGCCTTCACAATTATCTTGTCCACTTGATGTTCATTCAGGAAATGTTGCAAGAAAATTAGAACTTCTTTCAAGAAAACAAAACGATGCAAAAGCCTTGTCGGAACTCGATACTAATTTGCGATTACAAGACAAAAATGATCCTGTAAAATACGATTTTGCGTTATTTGGTCTTGGTGTTTTTGAAAAGTTTTAGATTGTTTTTTACACGAATTTCACCAATTTTCACGAATTTAAAATACAATTTAAAATTACACAAATTCATTAATAATTACAATTTGTGAAATTAACAAAGATGCATTTTCGTGCAAATTCGTGAAATTCGTGTAAACCAACAAAACCGTGAAAAACTTCTCACTAGAAAATCAATTTTAAAAACCCTATCTTTGCACAAAATTCAAGCAAATGAGCACTTTTGAGCAATTCAATCTTCCAAAATCCGTACAAAAAGCAATAGACGAATTGGGTTTTACAACTCCTACTCCTATTCAGGAAAAATCGTTTGCCGTGATAATGTCAGGTCGCGATATGATGGGAATTGCACAAACAGGAACAGGAAAAACCTTTGCCTACTTGCTACCATTGCTGAAACTTTACAAGTTTACACCAACCAATACACCTAAAATTGTAATTCTAGTTCCAACACGTGAATTAGTGGTGCAAGTAGTCGAAGAAGTTGAGAAATTAACCAAATACATGTCGGTTAAAACACTCGGAATTTATGGTGGCGTAAACATCAACACGCAAAAGAAAGCCGTTTTTGACGGAATAGATATTTTGGTTGGAACTCCAGGACGCGTAATGGATTTAGCTTTAGATGCTTACATACGATTTGACGAAACACAAAAATTGGTTATTGACGAATTTGATGAAATGCTAAATTTGGGTTTCAGACCACAAATCACTTCGATTTTGTCGATGATGAAAACCAAACGTCAAAACATTTTGTTTTCGGCAACCATGACAGATGAAGTAGATCAAGTTTTGAATGATTATTTCGATTTTCCTGAAGAAGTAACTCTTGCAGCATCTGGAACACCGTTAGAAAATATTACTCAATTAGTTTATAAAGTTCAAAATTTTAATACCAAAATCAATTTACTGAAACATTTGTTGCAGAATGATGAATCTATGAGTCGTATTTTGGTTTTTGTCAATAACAAAAAGATTTCCGACATGCTTCATGAGCGAATTGAAGCTGAATTTGAAGGGCAATTTGGTATCATTCACTCTAATAAATCTCAAAATTACAGATTAAATACGATGGCTAGTTTTCAAAAAGGAAATTTGCGTGGTTTAATCACAACAGACGTTATGGCTCGTGGTTTGGATATTTCAAATATTACACACGTTATCAACTTTGAAATGCCCGAAGAACCAGAATTATACATGCACAGAATTGGTAGAACTGGTCGTGCCGATGCCAATGGAACTGCTATAAGTTTTTACACAAACCGTGAGGAAGAAGTTAAAATTGAGATTGAATTATTGATGAATCGTGAGTTGAATCCAGAAGTTTTTCCTAAAGAAGTTGAAATTTCTACTCATTTGATTGGTCCAGAAAAAGACAAAGAAAAAATCAAATTTTTACTCAAAAAACCAAAATTAGAAGGTGAAGGCGCTTTTCATGAAAAAGCCAAGAAAAACACCAAAGTAAATCTCGGCGGACCATCGAAAACAAAGAAAAAAACATCGGGTTCTGTCAACCGAAATATGTTGCGCGAACAAAATAAAAAAAGAGCAAAGAAAAAATAAAACACTATATTTGTTTCACTGTTTAATTTTAATTGTTTATAAATATGGATTTAGAGGCGAAAAAATTACATTTTATTGAAGAATTTCTAAAAATTAATGATGTAAAGATTATTGATAAATTAGAAAAAGTAATCAATATTAGTTTTAATAAAACTTCTAAAAAGACTGAAACACCAATGTCTTTAGAAGAATTTACTAAAACAATTGATATTTCACATAAGCAACATTTAAACGACGAAACTTTAACTGAAGAAGAAGTTGATACACTTATTGATTCTTGGAAATGAAAATAGTTTGGTCAATTTTTGCTACAAAACAATTGAAAAAAATTAGAGAAAGCTATTCTCAAAATACAATTTCAAATATTATAATACGAACAAAAGCTTTAAAAGAATTTCCTTTTATTGGACAAAAGGAAGAATTATTAAATTTTAGAAATGAGGATTTTAGGTATTTAATTGAAGGCAAATTCAAAATAATTTATTGTGTTGACAAAGAAACAATTCGTATTTATTCAGTTTTTCACACTAAACAAAATCCAGAAAAAATCAAAAATTTAGATTAAAAAATGCAATTTAAACACCCAGAAATTCTCTACTTCTTATTTTTATTGGTTATTCCAATTCTGGTTCACTTATTTCAATTACGTCGTTTCAAAAAAGAATATTTTACCAATGTTAAAATTCTAAAAGAACTTTCTATTCAAACCAGAAAAAGTTCTAAACTAAAAAAATGGTTGCTTCTTGCGACACGTTTATTATTGCTGGCATCTGTCATCATTGCTTTTGCACAACCATTTTTTACAGCAAAAGACAGCAAAAACGCTTCCAACGAACTTTATATCATTCTCGATAATTCATACAGTATGCAAGCCAAAGGTCAAAAAGGCGAATTACTAAAACGTGCTGTTGAAGATTTACTAGAGCATGCTCCTGAAAATCAGAGTCTTTCTTTACTTACCAATTCGGAAAATTTTTGGAATACCGATATAAAATCGATTCAAAAAGAATTACAGAATTTAAAATACAGTGCAACTGCCTTCAATCTGGAAAGTGTTCTCAATCAAGTAAAAGCCAGAAAATCAGCCTTTGGTAAAGATGTTGTGATTATAACAGATGCAGTTGGATTAGAAGGTAAACAATTGAGTAGCATCAATAAAGATTTGAATACTTTGTTTGTAGTTCCAAAAGCAGAACAGAAAAATAATATTTCAATTGATAGTGTTTTTATCAATCAAACGCTGGATAATTTTTATGAAATTGGTGTCAAATTAACTACTTATGGTGATGATTTGAAAGAAATTCCGATTGGTTTGTACAACAAAGAAAAATTGGTTGCTAAAACATTGGTTAAATTAGAATCGAAAAGTAAAACAATGAATTTTACGATTCCGAAAGAAGATTTTAATGGCTATTTTTCTATTTCTGATAATGGTTTGGATTATGATAATCAATTGTATTTCAGTATTTCAAAACCAGAAAAGAAAAATGTAATTAGCATTGGTGAAACAGAGAAAAGCAATTTTTTAAGTAGAATTTATACAAGTGATGAATTTGAATATAAAAACTTTCCAATAGAAAATTTAGATTACAACAGCCTTGAAAAACAAGATGCCATTGTGTTGAATGAGCTAAAAGAAATTCCACAAGCCTTACAAACAACTTTAAAATCATTTGTTGAAAAAGGCGGAAATTTGGTAATCATTCCAGCAACAGAAAGTTCGCTACCAAATTTGAATAGTTTTCTTTCAAACATTGCAAATATGCAGTTTGGGGCGGTTTCTACATCTGAAAAAATGGTAACCAAAATTCATTTTAATCATCCGTTATTTCAATCGGTTTTCGATAAAAAAATTGATAATTTTCAATATCCAAACACAAAAAGTGCTTTTACCATTTCAAGTGCAACACCAGCGATTTTGAGTTACCAAGACCAATCTTCATTTTTGACTGCAAAGTCTAATGGAATTTCGACCGTTTATGTTTTTGCAGCAGCTATTAATAAAACAAATTCCAACTTTCAGAATTCACCGTTAATTGTACCAACTTTTTACAACATGGCACAAAATGACCAAAAAACGGGTGTAGTTTCGATGAAAATTGGTGAAAACAATCCGTTTATAGTTGATGTCGAATTGGCAAAAGATGAGATTTTAGAAGTAAAAAGCACTTCGAAAACGACAGGCGAAATATTCATTCCGGTACAACAAATTTTGAATAATAAAGCCAAAATGACGTTTAACGATTTGCCAAAAGAAGCTGGAAATTATGGCGTTTTTAATCAAAATAAATTAATCAAGAACATAAGTTTTAACTATTCAAGAACTGAAGGAAACATTGATAAATCTAACATTGATGCTCTTTCTAATTACAAAATAGTGGAATCAATCGAATCTGTTTTTGACACATTAAAGTTTGATCGCCAAGATACTTCAATATGGAAATGGTTTGTTTTCTTAACCTTGCTTTTTCTGGTGTTGGAAATACTAATTCAAAAATTTGTGAAATAGACTAAAAATTAAAACTATGAAACTAATTATTAGAGAAGCCAAGATTATCGACTCACAAAGTTCTTTTCATAACCAAACGGTCGATTTGCAAATTGAAAATGGAATTTTGACTAAAATTGGTGCCAAACTTTCAAACGAAAACAATTTTGAAGAACTAAAATTAGATAATCTTCATGTTTCACAAGGTTGGTTTGATAGTAGTGTAAGTCTAGGTGAACCCGGATTTGAAGACCGAGAAACTATAGAAAATGGTTTGAATGTGGCTGCCAAAAATGGGTTTACAGCAATAGCATTACAACCCAACTCCTACCCGATTATTGATAACCAATCGCAAGTAAATTTTGTAAAATCAAAAGCGCAAAATAAAGCAACCGATATATATCCGATTGGCGCTTTGACCAAAAATAGTGAAGGAAAAGATTTGGCAGAACTTTACGATATGAAAAACGCTGGATCAGTTGCTTTTGGCGATTATGGAAAGAATCTAGACAATTCCAATTTGCTAAAAATAGCTTTACAATACACACAAGATTTTGACGGATTGGTTATAGCTTTTTCGCAAGATGCCAATATCAAAGGAAATGGTGTTGCCAATGAAGGAATAGTTTCAACAAGATTAGGATTAAAAGGAATTCCGAATTTGGCTGAAGAATTATTGGTGGCCAGAAATCTTTTTATACTTGAATATACTGGTGGAAAGCTACATATTCCAACCATTTCAACAGCAAAATCAGTTACTTTGATAAAAGAAGCAAAAGCCAAAGGTTTGAAAGTAACTTGTAGTGTTGCCGTGCACCATTTGGTAATGACAGATGAAAAATTAGACGGATTTGATACACGTTATAAAGTTTCGCCACCTTTGCGAAATGAAGCAGATAGAAAAGCATTACTTGAAGGTGTTTTGGATGGTACAATCGACATGATAACTTCTGATCACAATCCTATTGACATTGAACACAAAAAAATGGAATTTGATTTGGCTAAAAATGGCACAATCGGACTTGAAAGTGCTTTCGGAAGTTTGCTAACAGTGCTTCCGCTTGAAGTTGTGGTTTCCAAATTAACTTCAGGAAAAAGCTTATTCGGAATTGAAAATCAAAGTATAAAAGAAGGTTCTATAGCAACAATCACACTTTTCAATCCTTCAACAGAATCAATTTTTACAAAAGAAAACATTCTTTCAAAATCAAAAAATTCCGCTTTTATTGGACAACCGATGAAAGGAAAAGTTTATGGAATTGTCAATAACAAACAATTAATTTTAGCCTAATGGACAAACAAACAATTGATGCTGGAAAATCAGCAGCCATAACTAGTTATATTTTAATTGTAGGCGTTTTAATAGCTATGTCGATGAATGCTGAACCGAAAAATCCATTTGCAGCATTTCATATTCGTCAATCATTAGGATTATCTATTTTATTTGTTTCACTAGGATTGATAATAAGTAATTTTGATAACATAATGATTTCGTCATCAATGTGGTTATTTGTTTCAATATTATGGACTTACGGTATTTTTACTGCTATAAAAGGTGAAATGAGACCAATTCCGCTTTTGGGAGTTTTTTTTCAAAAATGGTTAAAATCTTAGAAAGACAAAAAAACTAAATTATGAGTTTACATTATATTATTAGAGAACCGAAAATTAAATTAGAAAAAAATCCGTTGTTGCTGTTGCTACATGGTTATGGTAGCAATGAAGAAGATTTATTTTCGTTTGCGAGTGAACTTCCTGATACTTATTATGTTGTTTCAGCTCGCGCACCTTATGATATGATGTACGGAAGTTATGCTTGGTATGCTATCAACTTTGATGCTGATGAAAATAAATTTTCTGATATAAATCAAGCTAAGCAATCTCGTGATTTGATTGCAAATTTCATTGATGAATTGATTGCAAAATATCCAATTGATGCGCAAAATGTAAGTTTAATTGGTTTTAGCCAAGGTTCGATTTTGAGTTACGCCGTGGCGTTATCTTATCCAGAAAAAATTCAACGTGTTGTGGCTATGAGCGGTTATTTGAATACTGAAATGGCAACAGAAAATTTTGAGAAAAATGATTTTTCAAATTTAAAAATATTCGCTTCTCACGGAACTGTTGACCAAGTAATTCCAGTAGATTGGGCTAGAAAAGTTGCTCCAGCACTAACAGAAATAGGAATTCCAGTTGTTTACAAAGAATATCCTATTGGTCACGGCGTTTCACCACAAAATTTTTATGATTTTAAAAATTGGTTGGAGAATTAGAATCGTTTAGCATTAATTTTCTTTAACGAAATAATATCCTTTAGCTTTTAAGTACGAAGCCGTTTCATCTTTGGAAAAGTTAAAAACTTGGTTTGCTCTTTTATCTTCAAAAAGCAAAGTAACTTTTTCATTTTCAAACTCATATCTTCCAGAAACTACTTCGCTTTCGTCTAATTCTGAATTGTAATTATCAAATTCAAACCAGCCATTAGTAAAAAAGCTGATTTTTATTGCGGCAGCATGTGGCGTAAACCAATTTCCAAGAATTTCTTTATTTTTGTCTTCAAATTCAGCAAGTTCTTCTTCTAGTTGTTTATTTTCTTCAACTAGTTCATTAGTAGCTGAATCCAAAGTTTCAAAAGCAGTTTCAGTTGGTTTCATAACTTCTTTTGTTGCAATGCTATCCGTTTGTTTTACTTCTGCTTCAGTTTTTTTTGAATTGCAACTTGTAATTATTATTACTAAAATTGCTAGTACGTTTGTAATTGATTTCATTTAAAATAATTTTTTCTGGTGAAATTATTAATCCCAGTTATTATCTATATCAAATTTGGTTAAAAAGTCATTTAATTTTGCTTGATAACTTGCACTAGCTTTTTCGGTTATTACATCTGCTTGCTCGTTAGATTCAATTTTTTGCAAACCAAAATTACTTTCTACCCAATCAACAAATTCATAATGTGTATCGCTTTCTTCATAATCATCATCATTTTCATCTCTATAAAAATAAGCATTTCTATAAATTGAAATTTCGGTGTCAAAAGTTAGTAAATGAATAAGTTGTACCATATTTTCGGCTACTACAAAAATTCCGCCTTCATCGCCAAAAACAACAATTGGGCAGTTATCTAAATCATCATCAATCAACCATAAAGCATAACTGCTTCCTGAACCATTAGCTTTAGCAAATTCAATAAAAGAATTGTAAAAATCAGGATTATCACTGTATGTTTTTAAGCCAGTTTTGTTGTATTCATTAAGATAAAAACCATCTGAAAAAGTATCAAAATCAACTTCATTTGAAAAAAACAATAACTTTTCTAAACTATCCGGAATTTTATAAGAACCAAACTGATTTCTAAACTCTTCATTTGAAATATGGTTGTAAGTTTCATCAGAATTTTGGTCATCATTTTCTAGCAAATGTTCTACACTTTCAAATAATGCAAATAATGCAATTCTGCTGATAAGCGAATCACCATCTAAAGGCAATTCCCAAAAATATTTTTCTAATGTAAATTTATCATCTGTATAATATTCTATCGAAAACATATAGGATTTATCAGCAATATTTTGGATAACTCCTACTCTGTAATTAAAACCAGCCAATTGCATTTTGAAAATGTAATTATACCTTTCACCATTTGTTTCATATTGCATGGCATGATAATGTGCTTCGTTATCGCCAAGAACAAGTTTATCCTCGCTGTAATTATCAAAAACTGCTTCAAAAGCCGCATCAACATCATCTTTGTTATATTTTTTTACTTTCTCCAAGTCTAACATTGAAGTGGTGATAAACTCGCCACTTTCAAAACCCTCTTTTAGAATTTCGGAAGGCGAACAAGAATTTGGCAAATACTCTTGGAAAAACTTGTTTTCACCATCAATAATTACAGGAATTAATGTATAAATTGTATCACCATAACTAGCATATAAATTATCTGCTTTGGCAAAATACATCGACATATCATCGGCGTATGCAAAATGAGCTGTTAAGTTTCCTTTTACATACAAAAGGCCGTGATTATATTCGCCCATAACGACTTCGCAAGTCATGTCGCCAGCCACATAATGAATGTTTCCGAACAAGTGAATATTTTGAGCTTTAACATCTGAAAGTGCTATCAATGCAGGTGAGTTATCTGTGTCAAATGCCAAAACATAGCTTTTTGATTCCAATTTTTTACCAAAAATAAATCCTAAAACAAAAATATCAGGATTCTCATTTGTGCTGTAAACCAATTCTAATTTTTCAACTTCAACTTCAATGCTGGTATAAAGAAAAAAGGGATTATTTTCATAATTTGGAAAACGCCAAGTATCGTCGTAAACATCGTAAAGTAAATTACCTCCTAAATCAGTTAATTCACCGATAAGTTGATGTGCTTCATGAATATCCAACACTTGAAATTCAATGCCATCAACTATCATTTTGTCATAAGGTTTTACAAATTTTTTATGACGTAATTTTTCTGAATTTTCCATTTCTATTTGCTTTTCCCTTTCGTCTCGCTCCTTTTTTATTAGATAATCCAAATTTTCAGCTGGTACACTTTTTAGTGCAATTTTATACCATTTGATAGCTTCTTTTATCAAATGACTATCAAACAATGAGACATTTACGCCATATTCACTATATCGATCAATTTTTACATCATCGTTTTGTGTATTCTTATATTGAAGCTTGACCATTGTTGGATTTTCGTTCAAGTCAATTCTGAAATCATACGATAGCATGTCAAAAACTTCGCTGTTTTTGTTTTCAACTCCAATTCTTAACATAGCTCTTTTTTCGTCAAGCGTTTCTGGTCTTCTAAAACAAAAATTGAACGAACCGCGCCAAAATGCATTTTTATCACCATCAAACCAATCATAATATAATTCTTGCACAATGGGCAACTGAATCATGTTTAGAATCTCATCTGGTTTTACAACTTTTTGAAATTCATTAGCATAATAAATACCTTTTTCTGCTCTTTCAAGAATTTCTATCCAAAGTAATTGCATTATTCTAACCAAATCTGGTCTTTGAAAAATAGAAATAGGTGAAAAAACATTCAAATCGACATTTTTATAATACGCTATTAATGGTGGATTTTTACCAACTAATCGTTTCAACGGATTCATTTGACGTTTCCAAAAAAAGAATTCAGAACCATCATTTCCGTATACAATTATGGCAGCATCAACATTTGAACCAGATTGGCTAAGATGTGGTCGCGATATAAAAACTTGACAAGGAAAAGAATCGTCAACTAATGAAGTTTTGAAAATTTGTTCAGGATCATGTTCAGGAATTAAATCAATTAGTTTATCGAAATTGGGAACTTGATTTTGCAAAACTTCTTCGTTAGAAAATGAAGCATCAAAAAATAGTTTTGGAATTTCTTCTTTTACAATTTCCTTTGGCGATTCGTACACAATTGGCTTATTATCAATTAATAACTCAATGGCTTTACTTCTATCAAGAAATTGCAACCAAGTATACCAATCATCTTCATCTTCCTCTGCATCTCTAATTATTTCATCTACAAAAAATTGATCCAAAAATTCCATCGGATTTTCTGTCAACATCGAATCTAAAAAAAGATGGTTTATTAGAACATCGCCGTTCTGACCTTCATCAGAAATAGTTTCAGGGTAATGATATTCGTCGGTTTGCAGAAAATAATTAACTTTGATTTCACCTTTAACAGTCAAATCTCCATGATTGTAATCGCCCCAAAAAAGCTCTTTGACTTGAAGATTTTTTTCAACATAAATCTCTTGACCTCCAACCAACATGTTGTCTGCTTTTAGATTTCCTAAAACAATCAAACCCATTGCGCCATCAGTGTTGTGATTATAAATATTTTTGGCTGTAAAATTGCCATTTATAACAATCGCAAGTGTGCTTTCTTGTTTTAGATAAGCCGAATAATACTGATTTCGATTTTCAAAAGAAATAAACGGTGCATCTAAGTCGATGTTTACGGTTTCGTAATCTCCATCAATTAGCAGAAACGAACTATCGCTTTCAAGATTTCCATATTTTACAAGATTTGAATCATCTGGAATAAGAATTTTGATATCTTCATAGCTTACAAAACAAATTGAAACAATCGACTTTCCCCAAAGATTTACAGTTACACCTTTTTCTAAAAAAGGAATTGCATCATTAAATCTTGAATCAAAAACGGTAATTTGCTCTAATTTTTCGCATGAAAGCAATGGTGACAAATCTATCGAAGGATCAATTAATGCAACTGGATCAAACGAATTGAAATTGGGCAAATATTGAACATCTTCTAACGATTTTATATCAAATATATCGTCTTCACCATCCCAATTTGCAATAATTTTTAGGTAAATTTCATCGCCACCATCTGGATTAAAATGCGTTATAGAAGCAAGCATTTCGGGTGTAAACTCAAGTTCTTCACAAAATTTTACAATTTCAGGAATTGGCTTGTATGAGAAATCGGTTTCAATATTATTGTACTTTTTTACTAATTCATCTAGTTCAGTATCAAAAATATTTTTTCCAATGAAAAAGTCAATAACTTGTAACTTGAAATTAAAATCTTTGAATGTTATTTTTTGATTTTCGTTCATGATTAAAGAGAAAAGGTTTAGTTTTTACATTTTTTAAATCTTAATTCCAATTTCATTTCGAGCTCTTTGTATATTTATTTTTTCATCATAATAATTTGATATTCTGTACAAAACCTCTAAATTAGGTTTCTTTAAAATCTTCTTCCACAACTTTCTATTTTCAAAACTTCCTTCTAAATATAAATCAGTGAAGGAAATTATTTTTAAAATATCTTTAAGCTTCTTAGGATTTGTAGATAAAAACTGAACATGAATTCGCTTAAGTTTTGGCAATTCATTTAACTTATCAATTCCCTGAAAATCATCACTTAAATAAAAATGAATTGCTTGCAGTTTTTGTAATTCAACAATTTGATTTGGAATAAAATTTAAATTTTTATTTAACCTAATTGAAACCGATTTTAGTTTTTTATGAATACAAATGCTTTCAAAACTTTTAAGTCCGCAATTATCTAAATTTAGAACAATTAGTTTGGGTAATTTTACAGATACTGTCGAACCATAATTGGCATTCAAATTTAATTTTTTCAGATTTCTCAAAGCTTGATTTATATGAATCGCATTTTGTTTTTCTTGAAATGCTAAATTCAAATCTTCTAGCTTTTCAAGTTGGTATAAAACTTTTGGAAATACCTCAAAATCACAGTTATATAATTTAAAACGCTTTAGATTTTTTAAATTAGAAAACGTTTCAGGCAATTCAGAAATACAGTTTCCAGAAATATCTAACGATTCAAGCGACGAAATTTGAGTTACAATCTCTGGAACTTTTGTCAAGCCTAAATAATCAATTTTAAGAAACCTTAAATTGGAAAATTTTGCTAATTCATTTCCTAAAATCAAACCTAAATTATTGGTCAAAGCTATTGATTCAATATGAGTTAAATCTAAAACTTCTGTTGGAATAGAAGTCAAACTCAAATCGGATAAATCTAATTTTTTGCTTACTTTAGCTTTTAAAATTCTTTTTTCAAGAATTGATATTTTCTTTTCAGCTATGCTAGATATCGATTGATTCATAGGGCTTTATTCGAATTCGAAAGTGCTTTTTTATTTTATAAAATCAAGTTTCCCATCAAAAAGATTGCCAATTACTGGCAATTTTTCCATCTTTTCGCTATTAGCATTAAGAATTCCAATTACCATAAATGCTAAAAAAGCCAGGTTTAAAAAGCTTAAAAAAGATAAAAAAGGAACAATTGACGAGATAACATTTACAGCAATTCCAGATAGAAGACCAAGAATGGCAAGTCCAAAACTTTGTTTGAGATGCAGTTTTAAAAGTTCATTTCGAGATTGGTTTTGTGTACCAAAGTAAGCTATTAACCATCCAATAATGGTAATATACGAAATAATAGAAGCTATTTTGTTACTCATTTTAATTTGATTTTAAATTAGTTAATCAAATATAAAGAACAAAAAAAGATGAAGAATGCTATTATTAATAAGCGTAAAGATTGATTTGATAAACGTTTTATTGTTTTAACAATTGGTTAATTTCCTGGTGTTTTCGAACAGAAATTGGAATTGAAATTACATCATTAATTTTAATAAAATTATCCGAAATAGATTGAATGTAATTTTTGTTGACAATATAAGATTTGTGTGGTCTAAGAAAAATAGTTGCATTCAAAACATCCTGATAATACTTAAGATTTCTTGATACTAAAATTTCACCTTTTGTAGTTATAAATCTAGTGTAAGCGCCATCTGCTTGCAATGCAATTATGTTTTTTTCGGCAACGATGTACGTTTGCGTATGCGTGTGTAAAACAATATTTTTTTCTTCGCTTTTATGATTATCATTGAAGTTTTTTAACATCAATTCGTAATCCGTTTTTTTCCTTATGGTTTCTTTTACTTTTTCTAAAGATTGTTCTAATTCTTCGGGATTTATTGGTTTCAATAAATAATCTAACGCGCTGTATTTGATAGCTTTAATAGCATATTCATTGTAAGCAGTTGTAAACAAAATCGAAAAATTCAAATTTGAACATTGGTCTAAAAGTTCAAAAGCATTGCCATCTTTGAGCTGAATATCAAGAAATAACAAATCAAATTGAGACGCATTTATAATCTGAACAGCTTCTTTTACATTTGTTGCTTCGTCTATAATTGCAATTTCAGGCGCAATAATTTTGAGCATTTTCTTAAGTGCCGATGCAGCATTTACTTCGTCTTCTATTAAAATTGCTTTAATCATTTTTTATACAAAATTTAACTTGCGTTCCGCTTGCATTTGGATTGTTATTGATTTCAAAACTGCTTTCGTCATTGTTTCCCATTAACGCCAATCGCTTTTTGAAAATGGCTATGGCATGATCTTCTTTGGCATCATTATTTGGAAAATATCCAACACCATTATCTGTAATTGTGAAATGAATCTTATTTTCAATTTCTTGAATTTTTACTTCAAGAAAACCTTTGTAATCTATTGATTTTAAACCATGTTCTATTGCGTTCTCAACAAAAGGTTGAAGTAACATTGGCGGAATAAAAACTGTTTCAGTATCAATTTCTTCATCAACATCAATTTTATAATCAAACGAATTATTGAAACGAAATTGTTGCGTTTTGATGTAATTATCTAAAGCGTCCAAATCGTCTGCAAGTGAAATTTTTTCCTTTTGAATAAAATTAAAATTCTGACGGATTAACTTAGCAAAATTAGCTAAATAACCCGCCGATTTAATTGGATTATTATCCAACAAACTATTTTGAATTGCCGAAAGCACATTGAAAATAAAATGCGGATTCATTTGCGATTGTAATACTTTTTGCTCTAAAACTAATCGTTGCTGATTTTCTTTTAAAGCTTTATTTTTAGTACGTTGTGCCAAAAACAACAATCCGAAAAAGAACAAGAAAAACAAAATTACCGACGTAATAATTATATTTCTATTTCGCTCTTTAGAAATCTCTAATTCTTTTTCTTTTAGCAAAATTTTCTTTTGATTTTCAATAACGACTTTGGTATCTTCTCTATCTTTTATTGCGATTTGCACGTCTAATGAATCTATTTCATTCTTATATTTTATTGCGCTTTGAAAATCTTTGGTATTGATAGCATTTTCCAAAAGTTTTTTGGCGATTCTTTTTTGAGCTGGAAAGTTTTTTCCCTTTTCCTCAATTGTCTTTGCCGTAATAAGTTCAATTTTTTCGTTTTTATAATCTTTCCTAAGTTGATAGACACGCGAAATACTTATGTTAACAGTAGAATTTGGAATCTTGAGTGAATCGCAAATTTTTTTTAGTTTATTTAAATATTCTAATGCTTTATCGTACTGTTTTGTTTCGGTATAAACTTGCGCAATGTTTTCATAAGAATTCATAACGTAAATGTTATTCTTCATTTTGAAACTATTTTCTAAAGCAAAGTTGTAATAATATAAGGCTTTTTCATATTGACCTCTGTTTTGATAAACACTTGCCAAATTGTTATAAGTTGAAGCCAATCCGGCAATATTGTTGTTTTTCTTTTCAAGTTTGTAAGCTAATGTTAGGTATTTATAAACATTATCCCAGTCTTCTAAAGTATAATAAACATGGGCAACTGTTGAATAACTTGAGGCAATTAAATCGTCATTCTTGATTTTTTTTGCCAAATCTAATGATTCAAAAGCCAAAACAATTGCTTTTCTTCGGTTTCCCAAAATAGCATTAGATGATGCTTGCGAAGCTAAAAGGTCGATGATTTTTAGATTGTTTTTTGTGCTTTTAAAAAAACCTAAAGCCTTATCATATTGAGGTAATGAAGCTTCGAAGTTATTGATATTTTGGTAAGAGTGTCCTTTTCGATAATACAAAATACCCATTAATGTATCATTCAAATCGGCGTATTGAAGCAACGAATCGATCTGTTTTATTGCTTCATTGGGATTTTGAACAGATAATTTTGAAATTCTACTTTCAAACTTTATGGAACTTTCAGTCGTTTGGGCAAATGCAGAAGCAAAAACCAAACTGATAATGCAAAATATAAAAAGTTTATTTCTCAAAATTTATAATTTATAACAAATGTATAAAATGTATTAAGAATTGAATACAACAATAACAAAAAGTACCAAAAACAGTAGCATTCCCAAGTTGGCATATCGGTATTTCTCTTCTTCAGAATTAAATTTGAAAGCTTCAATTAACAAAAAGAAAAAGAAAATCACGATGAAAATGAAGTTGAAAATGATTAACAACCAATCGCTATCACTTCCAACAATTGAAGTATGATTGTAAGGTTCATATATTTTTTTAAATAAAATCGAAAAAACTACACAAACGGATAGAAAAATTCCAAGTCGTTTTAGAATATGTGAACCAATTGATTTTTTCATTATTAAAATTACATTATCTTAAAATTCTTCATTGAACCAAGTGAAAAAACAAGACCAAAAGTAATTCCTTTTGCATCTTGATATTGAGATTTGTACAAAAAATTATAACCTGCTTTTAACTTGATAATATTAGCAATACTAAAGCCCAAATTTGGATTAAAATACTCTTTTGTAGAAGCAATTTCAGTCATAAAACAGCTCAGAAACAAGTTATTATTTTCACTTGAAAAAGGGATAATACTTGCATGAACTTCTGGCAACGATTTTAACTTTCCATTATTGAAAGTAGTGTTGCTACTTATTCCAACTATAAAAAAAGTTTCTTTAGTAAGTTGTACATCCAAGCCCAAATGAAGATTGTGCTTTTGATTATAAACATAACCAATTGGTATTAAAATTTCTTGCGAAAATGAGTTAAAACCGATTCCCAATAAAATCAAACAAATGATTTTTCTCATACTTAATTAATTACTTCTTATTGAAACTCCAACTAATTTGTATCCATCTTCTGTTCGCAAAAATTCAAACTGATCTTGAACATATTTATATCTTTTTCTGCCATCAATTACAACATTCATAACAGGATATTTTTCGGGAATTGCTTCGACACAATTATTAAAAAAAACATCAAATTCAGGTGTTTCGTATATATATGGATTTAGACTTTCATTAAAAATCCTGTAAACTTTAGAATTGTCATTTATAGCATTTAACTTTTTTATTATCTTAGTCATAACATCAGTTGGCATTTCATTATTCTTTGTCAAAATCCAACCTTTATCATCATCCCAATAAGAGATTTTTTCAAATGAATAATACGTTATTTTTTCAGAATTTAAATCATTTTTAAAAACAGTTTCTAACCAAAATTTGAATTCTTTTTCATAATTAATAAAAGAATATGTTTTTCCATTTTTACCTTTAAAATAATCGCGAATTACTTCTTTTTCAATCAAGTTATCTTCAATTTTGATTGAATACAAATTAATATTTTCATCAAGTCTAAAATTGTCAATAAGCGTATTATTTTGAGTATCAATAAGCGATTGCGTTCCATCTTTCCAAAAAAAGTGTTCTCCATCTTGTATTTTAGTAGCATTACAAAGCGTAAACAACTTTCCGTTTTGAACTTTAGAAATTGCGCTATAAACAGCTGGAATTACTATCTTTCCGTTAGCATCAAAAAGCCCAACTTTATCATTTTTATTGTCTTTAAATCTTATAAAACCTTCATTTTCACAATCAAAACCATTGTCAAAAATGTACAAACTATCAATTCCAACTTTTTTTCCAGTTTTTGTTAGATAATAATATTTAGTTGACTTTTCCGTTGGTTCAGAAACCGCCATGATTTTGTCGAATTTGTAAGCGTTAGAAATCACTCCGAATTTAGGTTCAATTTTTACATTTTCAGCAACATCTTTAAAACCAACCAAAGTTGAATCAGCATTATAAAAGCTATACCAAATTTCACTTTCTTGAGCAAAACTACAATTAAAAATAAGGAACAAAAGAATGGTACTTTTTCTCATTTATCTACTTTTTTTGTTATCAAAGGCAAATTTGCAATCAATGAAAATTGATGCTTTCCAATAGATGAAAACGGATGATGATTTGTCGAAATTGCATAACCATACATTAAATTGACATAACCAATTCCAAAACCAATTTTAGGAACAATTACAAAATCTTTTGCAACATCAAAATCAGTTACATATTTTGCTTCCAAAGCGACAGCGAGAATTGAAAGATTAGCTTCCCAACCAGCTTTAAAAGCGAAAACATCATTGCTATTTTTAGTTTCTGGCGAATATTCAAACGAAGTATAATACGCTTTCGATAAAAAACCAGTACAACCAACGATATTAGTCATTCTTGCATATCCAATTTCTGTTTGAAACGATTTTTGAACTCCAAATCCAAACCTCAAACTGTTAGAAACCGACTCACTATAATGATGCAAGTCTCGCTTTACAACAGTAATTGAATCTTGAACTTGTGCAGACGAAAATTGATAGAAAAGTAAAAATAAAATTAATTTTTTCATTAGATTATATTTCAATTTATCTCTTTCATTTCTAATAAATCAACAGCATTGTTTTCTATTAAATGCAATTCAAGCAACATACCATTATACAGTTTATCAAATGTTAGTTTAGTATTGTGTAAAGTACAATTCCAACTATCAATTTTAATAAATTCAGTAATTACAAAAAACCTAAAACCTTTAGTAAGAAGCTGTTTTTCAATACTTAAAACTTTAGTTTCAACCACTAATTTATGTGTTGCATAAAGGTTTTTCTTGGATTGTATATAAAATGAAAAAACATATTTATACAACAGGAATAAAATTACCAAAAAGACTATTGCCAAAATCATAAAATTTTCTTCCAAAAAAAGAATCACTAAAATTGAAGCCAAAGGCAATCCGATAAAACCTAAAAAAATAATACGAAAATAAAATGCTCTTTTTAATTGTTTTTTTTCATTGCTACTTAATACAGTTCTTGTTACTTTCATTGAAAGACATATTAAAATTTTGATAATAATTCATCTTCACTATCAAGTTTATCATAAGCATCGGCTTCGGTAAGATGACCGTCTTCATCACTTATTCTAGTAATTTTTTTTCCTTGACGAAAAATCAATTGCAAACCATGTTCTTGTTCCCAATCGCAACTGCAAGAAACTTGAATATAAACATCTTTATCTCTTCGATGACGTCTTGAAATATAGATTTGTTTGGGTTGCACAAAATTCCAAATCTCATTACTATCTTTTATTTGATGTAATGGTTCGTCAAATTCATCATATTCGACCATATCAAGAAAATCAGTGCAATTTTTATGAACTAACACTGAAATTTCATTTCTATTATTTTCAGATAAATTAAGAAAATTTGAAAGAGCAACATCAGCTTCTTCAATGAAATTAACATCTTCATTTGGAGCAAAATCGATAAAAATGATTTCTAAATTTTTATTGAAATACGGAATAAATACTGGTTTACTTTTCCACCAATCATCAAATGAATCTTGAGCTAAATCGCCAATTATTTTAGAAGTAATCTTTTCCATTTTTTAAAAATTTATAAAAAAAAATGCAGAATCAATCTGCATTTCAAAGTTATCTAATATGTTGGATAGTTGTTATAAAAATTTATTAACGCACAACTAAATTATATTATCGCATTTATTTTTGATATAAAATTGAATTCACTGTTTCAAAACTTACTTGTTCGTTATCATCGATAAAATACTTTATCAAAACTTCGCCCCAATATTCACCATCGCTATAATCAGCAATAATCCAACGATGATTTAGCAACTTTACTTTATTGATAATAAACTTATTAGCACCAATTTTATCTTGACCTATATAAGGATTTCCTTTTGAATCTTCATTTAAATCCATCAGCTTTTCTGTCACTAATGGAATTATTTTAGCATAATCCATCGGTTTTTTTACATTATCATTGTCAAAATAATTTTGTGCATTTTCGTTGTATGCAAGAGAAAAGTAATCAGCGTCAGCTACTTTAGCAGCAACAGAATCTAATTTGATTTTCATTTTTTCAACACGCTCTTTTTCAAAAGTTGCTTGTTTGCTAAAATACATGTACGTAAAAATATTCATCAAAACAGCCAAAATAAACAAGTACAATAAAAGTGATTTTTTCATTTTTTTAAATTAAATTTATAATAGTATCTCTAAATTATCATAAGCCAAAAACACATTTTCAGGAAGTCGTTTTTGCACATCTTCATGAAATCCAAAATAATGACTTATATGTGTTAAATAAGCTTTTTCAGGTTGAACCAAAGTTATAAAATCTAATGCTTCTTGCAAATTAAAATGCGAATGATGTTCTTCGTCACGCAACGCATTTATTACAAGAACTTTAAGGTTTTTTAGTTTTTCAATCTCAAAAGTTTCTATCGTTTTTACATCTGTCAAATAGGCAAAATCATCAATTCTATACCCGAAAACTTGAAGATTTCCATGAAAAACATTTACAGGAACAATCATTTTATTTCCTAAAACAAAATTTTGATTATTGACAACCTCAATAGCATCAACTCTTGGTGCTCCAGGATAACGATTTTCGGTGGCAAAAACATAGTCAAAGCGTTTTTTTAAATTATCCAAAACACGTTTGTGTCCATATATCGGAATATTTCCTTGCCTAAAATTAAACGGACGAATATCATCAATTCCAGCGGTATGGTCAGAATGCTCGTGAGTAAACAAAATTGCATCCACTTTTTGACATTGAGAAACCAACATTTGCTGTCTAAAATCGGGACCGCAATCGATAATACACGAAAAATCATCCCAAGTTATCCATACAGAAACTCGCAATCTTTTGTCTTTAGTATCAGTACTTTTGCATACAGGATGCTGGCTTCCTATTACGGGAATTCCTTGCGATGTACCAGTTCCGAGAAAATAGATTTTCAATTGAATTCTTTTTTTGCAAAAATAAGTTAATAAATTTTATTAAAAAGGCTAATTTGCTAACTTTGTGGCATCATTTTAGTGATACAAAAAAAATGGGAATAGAAATAAAATTAAAAGGAGACAAAATCATAGAGCAAATTCCTGCAATAAAGGACAAAGCTTTACGAATAAATCTTAACGAAAATATATACGGAACCTTTTCTGAAATTGGTGCTGGACAAGAAACAGTTAGACATTTTTTCAGAGCTGGTGGTTCATCCGGAACGATTGCAAAAGCGATGTCGGCTTATGACAAAGACTTTAGTGATGCCATCTACGGAGTTGAGGATGACGGTCGTTATGTGACCGAAAGTCGATTGAAAAAAATGCTTGCGCATGAAGTAAATCTTGTTGAGCAACGTTTAAAAAGAGACAAACATCCAAGCAAAGTGTTTTTTAGTTACGCAAATACAGTGGCAACTATTGATTTTGCTAAACAATTCAAAGGTCATGGTTGGGTTGGAATACGATACCAAGTTGAACCAGACGAAGATTACAACGAAATCATCATTCACATACGTTTTAAAGAAACTGATGCAAAATTACAACAAGAAACCCTTGGTATTCTTGGCGTTAACTTGATTTACGGAGCTTATTACAAATACAATGATCCAAAAAAATTACTACGTTATTTATACGATCATTTAGACAAAGATCAATTAGAAATCGACACTATCAACTTTTCAGGTCCACGTTTTGCTAATGTTGATAACCGATTAATGAGTTTGCAATTGGTCAAAAATGGAATGACAGATGCCGTAATGTTTGGTCCAGATGGAAAAAACATCTTACCTGCTGCCATTTTATACAAAAAAAATATCTTAGCACTTAGAGGAAGTTATCGTCCAGTTACCAATGTGAACATTGACATGTACGAGAAATCTTTGAAAATGTTTTTGGAAGAAAGCAAAGTTGAAAAAGACAATACATTAGTAGTATTTGAAATAACGCTTTCTAATCTTCGTTCTGAAGGCGAAATTGACGAAAGAGATTTTATGGATAGAGCCGAATTACTTTGTTCGTTAGGGCAAACGGTAATGATTTCAAACTTCCAAGAATACTATAAAGTTGTTGAATATTTTGCAAATTATACCAAAGCTCGTATGGGATTAGCAATGGGTGTAAACAACCTAATTGATATATTTGACGAAAAATACTACCGTCACTTAAGTGGTGGAATTTTGGAAGCTTTTGGTAAATTATTCTACCGCGATTTGAAAGTTTTCTTATATCCGATGTTGGATGAAAATGGTGATTTGATTACTTCTCAAAACTTGAAAGTGCATCCTAGAATGAAAGAATTATACAAGTTCTTTGCCTACAATGGAAAAGTTGTAGATATAGAAGTTTTTGATAAAGAAAACCTAAAAATCTTTTCAAGAGAAGTTTTAAAAATGATTACAAATGGAGATTCAGGATGGGAAAAAATGTTACCCGAAGGAATTTCTGAAATGATTAAAAAAGATCAGCTTTTTGGTTTCGACCCAAATAAAGTTTTAGAAAAAGCTTAAAATAAATTTTAAAAAGTATCGCTCTAAGGGCGATATTTTTTTTGCAATTAGCAGAAGTTACTGAATAGTTTTATTTGAAAACTTGAAGAAAAAATCAGTTTGAAAAATCAAATTTAGTAGTTGATTTATATTCAAAATCAAATCAAATCACAGTTCCAATTTAGTTCATTATTGTACCATAATTGTCCATTTGAAACTTGTAACGGACAATCGAAATTATTGATATAAAGTGAGCCAGTTCCTAAACCTTGTGGCATTGGATTTTGCTTTAAAAATGTCCATTGCGAAATAGCATTTAAGCCAACATTTGATTCTAATGCAGAAGTAATCCACCAACCAATTTTGTGTTTTTCTGCTAATGAAATCCACTCATTTGTTCCACGAAAACCACCTACAAAACTTGGTTTTAAAATGATATATTGTGGCTTGATTTTGAGTAGTAATTTTTCCTTTTCTTCAAAATTTACAACGCCAATTAGCTCTTCATCTAAAGCTATTGGAATTGGAGTTGTTTTACACAATTCTGACATCCTGTCATGTTGATTTTTTTCTATAGGTTGCTCTATACTATGTAGCTCTGAACCAGTCAATTGATTTAATTTATAAAAAGCATCACTTGAACCAAAAGCGCCGTTTGCATCTACACGGATTTCTATTGTATTAGCATCAAAATTTTGACGAATATAGTGCAATAAATCGAGTTCTTTTTGAAAATCTATGGCTCCTATTTTTAGTTTTATACAGTTGAATCCTTGTGCTAGTTTTTCTTCAATTTGAGCTTTCATAAAAGCTTCGTCACCCATCCAAACCAAACCGTTTATTGGAATGCTTTTTTGATGCTCAGTAAACGCCGAAGGAAATAACAAAAATGGAGTTGATGAAGCCAACGATTGGAACGCCATTTCTACTCCAAATTGAATTGAAGGAAAGTCTAAAAGTGCTTCCCAAAGTTGGTCTTTTCCTAAGTGAATATTAGCACAAGTCCATTGTAATTTTTCTTCATAATCAGGTCGGTCGTCATGACTCAAACCACGCAAAATACCACACTCGCCTATTCCCTTTTTTTGACCATCATCAAGTAGTAAAAACCAAGTTTCTTTGGTAGTCAAAATACCGCGAGAAGTGCCCGATGGATTTTTGAAATTGAGAATGTATTTTTGGTAAGTTGCTTTCATATTTTGTTTTGGTAAACGGCAGTTTTGCTAGAGCGAGCTTCTAGCTCGTGCCCACAAATTAAAGAAATAAATTCTAATTCATATCAATCTCAAGAATTGTGTGGTCGTCATTTCCATAATTTCTTGCACTACTATATTTCCAATCAATTGGGTCAGTAACAAAACCTGTTTCAACTGGATTGTAGTGTATGTAATTTAGTTTTTGTTCAAAAACTTTCAATGACCAAATCTCAATTGGATTATTATTTTGTTGCCAAAATTGTTTGTTTTTTACGTTGCTATTTTTCTTTCCTGCTCTTTCAAACATCCAAAGCATCCATTCTTTTCTGCTTTCTTGTGGATTTTCTTCAATAACCTTAAGCATTTTTCTTGAAGTAAATCCTTTAAAATCTCGCATTAATCCTGAAGGGTCTCCAAATGAAGAATGAAAGATTAAATGAACATGACTTGGCATAATACAATAACCGTAAATTTCCATTCCTTTTTCTTTACGGCAATAAGTCAAAGATTCTATTATTGTAGAAAAATAATCATCTCTTGTAAAAACATCAATCCAATTTACAGTAGCAAATGATACAAAATAGGCTCCTTCTTTTTCTCCAAATTTATATTTTCTACTCATTAATTATTGTAGTTTACTTTCTTTGTGGGCACGAGCTAGAAGCTCGCGCTAGCGTGGTTTTTTTTGCTTTTGTCACATCCAACTGTACAGCATAATACTTACACAGTGCAAAAGTGCCTAAATCAAAATGAATTTCCTCATCGTTATATTCAAAAAATATTGCTCTAGATCTTCCCATGTTTTAAAATTTATTACTCAATCTTTGTAAATAATCTATTTTTCCTGCTAGCGCGAGCTTCTAGCTCGTGCCCACAAACTAAATCACTGATTCCTAAAATCTAAATTAACTCATTAGTTTTTAATAAACAAACTTTGAACAACTTAACTGGCACGAGCTAGAAGCTCGCGCTAGCGATATTACAGTTACAAACCTTACTTCCCTAAAACTTCCAAAATTTTATCTAAATCATCAGATTGAATTCCTGCTTTTTTGAATTCTTGGATATCGGTTTTGGCTTGTGCTTTCCAACCGGTTTTGGCGGTTATGTTTTGCGATTGGTATTTTTTGTGCAAGGTTTTGGCTTTGCCGAATTGGTTGGTTAGCATAAAATAATGCGCTAGATTTAATTGCAAACGCAATTCGGAATCATCAAGTTCAATTCCTTTATTGATGGCTTTTAAAGCTTTTTCGTATTGTTTGGAGTACAAATAGTAAGTTGCTAGCGAATTGTAGTCTAAAATGCTTGCATTGCCGTTGTCTATTACGCCAATAGTTAGCAAGTCGATAGCAACGTTGTATTTTTTGTTTTTGAAATGCGTTGCAGCGTCTTTTCTTATGCCGTTTAAGATGGTTTTGTTATTTGGTTTTTCAGTTAAGCAAGTGTTACCGTAATCTTTGAAATCTTTTGATTTTTCGATGGCTAGCATGTCTTGAAATTCTTTGAATGTATTTTCTTTTTCAAACTTGTCTAGAACACAAAGGCAAAAATCGTCTGAGTTGACCATTAGTTGTGCAAAATCGGATGATTTACACAAATCGATTACCGTTTTTTTGTTTTCTTTTGACCAGCCTCGACTTAGTTTGGCATCAACCCAAGGCACGACTTCTAAAACAATTTTTTGGTTCATAATCCAGTTTTTGCTTTCGAAAGCAAACCAAAGAGCTTCGGAGTCGGCATTGAAGCAAGTTGTTTTTCCTATTGAAATGCGTTTGGCGTCTTTGTTTACAGGATTGTTTTGGAACAAACAAGCTCTTGAAGTTTCACCAGAACCTACATAATCAGAACTCGCTTTTTCAGATGAGAATATGGCATATTTGCATTTGTCGTAACCTGAAACTTTAGAAAGCAAAAAAACAGCTCCAGCCGAACCTTGACTAATTCCGCTTGGATCTGGAATAGATTTTAGCACCGATACCAAACTGGAAGCCATTTCTTGGTTTTCGCTTAAAAGTGTGATTCTATAAACTATTTCGGTGGTTCCTAGTGGTAAATCTTCGGTTTTTACAACGATTCTATCTCTTGCTGAAACGACTATTTCTTTGGTGGTTGCTCTGTCTTTATCCCAAAAACCGTTTTTGGATTGCGCTGAAACTGAGAAAGTGCTTACTAAAAAAAGAAGTGCGAATACTATAATAGGTTTGTTCATGTAATATTGCTTTTTTTAAACCATTAAGAAAGTTAAGTTAATTAAGTTTCTATTTTTAAGATTAAACGTTATTTGAAATCGATTGCCCTAGCCCAGATAGTAGTGGAAATCCTTTGTTGTTGGGCTGTATTTTTTCTTGGCTTACGACAGCGACCAACGGAAGCTCGTTGTAAGGCTTAGAAAAAAACAGTCGAACGGCAAAGATTGCAACGAATAGCTGGATTGGCTACAAATAAATACTTTCGCCAATTTTGAGCAACATCAAATCTTTTCCGGCATCAAAAAATTTCTTGATAGCGGTGTCGTGATTGATTTCGATATAACCGAATGTATCAAAATGTACGCCAAGAATTTTATCGCACTCAACAAAATCGGATGCGAGAATGGCATCGTCGGTATCCATAGTGAAATTGTCGCCTATTGGAAGGATTGCCAAGTCGAGTTTGGTGCGCATTGGAATGAGTTTCATATCCATAGTAAGTGCCGTGTCGCCAGAGATATAGATGTTTTTGTGTTCACTTTCGATGACAAAACCGCAAGGATTGCCGCCATAAGAACCATCGGGAAATGAACTTGAATGAATAGCGTTTACTAATTTTACTTTTCCGAAATCGAATTTCCAGCTTCCGCCGTGATTCATAGGATGGTATTGAAAATCTTTGTTGCCAAAATGAGTTGCCACTTCGTAGTTAGAAACTATTACAGCATTGGTTCGATTGGCAATAACCTCAACATCGAGAATGTGGTCTTGGTGTGCGTGCGTGAGTAAAATATAATCTGCAGCCAAAGAATTGATATCGATATGACTAGCTTTTGGATTAGCTGAAATAAATGGATCGACTAAAATGGTTTTTCCGCTGACTTCGATTGCTAAACTTGCGTGTCCGTAGAATGTTATTTTCATTTTTGAATTAGGATTTAGGAGTTTGGGATTTTATCTTGAAACCTATAAATTATTCTAAAATATTTTCAATTATATAAAGTGCTATATCAGAAAAAAGGAAAATTAATCCCATAGAAAGTACAACACAGATAAAGAATGTTGAAAGCGCTAGTTTTTTTAATTCTGGATCCAAAAGTCTTGGTTCGCTGTTGTTGTAAACTCGTTTAAGATGCGCAACTAGTGGAAAATAAAATGGCAAGAAGAAATATTGGTCGAAATTGAAAACTCCGTCTCGCATATCGTTTATGTAGGCAAAAACTACTAACAAAATCATTGCTGAACATATTAGAAAATAGTGGTATTTCTTTGCCCAAGCAGCACCAAATTTGACAACTAAAGTGTTTTTGTTTGACTTAGCATCAGAAACTTGATCGCGCATATTGTTTAGATTTAGAACACCAACACTTAAAAATCCAACTGCTGTTGCTGGTAGAAATAATAACCAATCGACTTCTTTGGTGAACATGAAATAGATTCCGAATGTGCTTACGAGTCCGAAGAAAACGAAAACGAAAACATCGCCCAAACCTCTGTATCCATAAGGATTTTTACCAACTGTATACCGAATTGCAGAAGCGATTGCTAATATTCCTAATACAAAGAAAATGATTGAGAAGAGAAAATATTTTCCTTTGAAAGAAGCATAAATAAGTAACATTGCCGAAACTAATGTCAAAAATGCAGTTACAAAAATAGCATAGCGCATAGTTCCTGGTGAAATCGTACCACTTTGAATGGCGCGTTTTGGCCCTACTCTATCGTCGTTATCAGTTCCGTTGACGCCATCGCCGTAATCATTGGCAAAATTGGAAAGAATTTGTAAACCCAATGTAGTGGAAAGTGCTAAAATCACAATTTTCCAATTGAAATGACCTTGCGACATGGCATAAAAACATCCTACCAATATTCCAGAAACAGATAACGGTAAGGTTCTAACTCGGGCGGCTTCTATCCAGTGTTTCATATTTTTTTTTAGGTTTTAGGTTTTGGGTAGTTGGTTTTAGGCTGTGGGGTTTACTATTTCCTAAACCCAACAACCTAATTCCTATTACCTATTTATGGTAACCATTTTTTTTCAAAATCGGGTTTTCTTTTTTCTAAGAAAGCGTTTCTTCCTTCTTTGGCTTCGTCAGTCATGTAAGCTAATCTTGTGGCTTCTCCTGCAAAAACTTGTTGCCCAACCATTCCATCGTCGGTCAAGTTCATAGCGAATTTAAGCATTTTTATAGATGTTGGTGATTTTGCCAAAATTTCTTGTGCCCATTCATAAGCAGTTGCTTCTATTTCATCATGCGGAATTACAGCGTTTACCATTCCCATGTCAAAAGCTTCTTGCGCAGAGTAATTTCTACCTAAGAAGAAAATTTCTCTGGCTTTCTTTTGTCCCACCATTTTAGCTAAATAAGCTGAGCCATAACCACCGTCAAAACTTGTAACATCAGCATCGGTTTGTTTGAAAATAGCGTGTTCTTTACTTGCCAATGTCAAATCGCAAACTACGTGTAAACTATGTCCGCCACCAACTGCCCAACCTGGCACAACCGCAATCACTGCTTTTGGCATAAAACGAATTAGACGTTGTACATCTAAAATATTTAATCTGTGATAACCGTCTTCGCCAACATAACCTTGATGACCACGCGCTTTTTGGTCGCCGCCACTACAAAATGACCAAATACCATCTTTAGAACTTGGTCCTTCGGCAGAAAGCAAAACAACTCCAATAGAAGTATCTTCTTGCGCATCGTGAAAAGCTTGCAATAATTCGGATGTTGTTTTTGGTCGAAAAGCATTGCGAACATCAGGTCTGTTGAATGCTATTCGGGCAACACCATTGCATTTTTTATAGGTTATATCTTCAAATTCTTTGACGGTTTTCCAATCAATCATGGTTTTTGTATCTTAAATTTAGTGTAAAAATAAACGATTTTTTAGTTTCTTTTTCAAAAAACAATTGGAAGTTATCCAATTTTTACTGACGTCATTGTTAATGAACCAGCAACAGGTTTATCATTGAAAAATTGGATTTCATCGTTATCATCTTGCAAAGCGATATTATATAACAATGGAAAATAATGATCTGGCGTTGGAATTGCTAATTTGGCTGCCGCATTTAATTTTTCAAAATTTATCAAAGCATTATGATCTCCATTTGCAATTTTATCTTTAAAAATCGAATTCATTTCAATAGCCCAATCGTAGCCATATTCAGGTTCTTGCATTTTATCCCAAGCAATCATTCCTAGATTGTGCACCATGTTTCCGCTTCCTATAATCAAGACACCTTTTTTTCGGAGTGAAGCTAATTGTTTTGCCAAATCATAATGATATTGAGCTGGTTTGTTATAATCGATACTCAATTGTAAAACAGGAATATCTGCATTTGGATACATGTGACGAACAACTGTCCAAGTTCCGTGGTCTAATCCCCAATCATGATCGAGTCCTACGTTTGTAGAAGTAATCAATTCGCTTGTAGTTTTTGCTAAAATTGGATCGCCTTTTGCAGGATATTGAACATTGAAAAGTTCTTGCGGAAAACCACCAAAATCGTGAATGGTTTTTGGGTTATCCATTGCGGTTATGTGTGTTCCATTTGTTAACCAATGTGCTGAAATGACTAAAACTGCTTTTGGTTTTGGGATTTCCTTTCCGAATTTAGTCCAAGTTCTTGAAAACTCGTTGTCTTCAATTCCGTTCATTGGCGAACCGTGACCTATGAATAAAACTGGAAGTTTTTGATCGTCTTCTTTTAAATTTTTAGTCCAACTATATAATGGTTGTAATGAAGCCACAGCTAATCCTCCTAATGTTAATTTTATAAAATTTTTTCTTTCCAAATTATGATTTTTTATAGACACAGATAACACAGATTTTCACAGATTTTTTTTCTATATATACTGAATAGTAATCGCTATTAACTATTTACTCTTTTACTAAATAAATTCCGTCTTCTTTAATTTCGATTAATTTGTCTTTATACAATGAACCAATTGCTTTTTTGAACGTTTTTTTACTCATTTTCAAGACCGTTTTAATGTCTTCAGGATGTGAATTATCATTCAATCTCAAGAAACCACGACTTGCACGGAGTTCATCTAATATTTTTTCAGCATTTGGCTCCACATTTTCGTAACCTTGTTTTTGCAACGAAACATCAATTTTTCCATCAGGACGAATATTTTTGATATATCCTACAGCCCTATCACCTGTTCGGATAGATTCATCATAAACCTCATCTTTGTAAAGTAATCCTTTGTGTTTTTCGTTGATAATTACATTTATACCAAGTTCGGTAATATGAGAAACGATTAAATCAACTTCTTCTCCTTTTTCAACCGTAATATTTTCATTACTCAAGAATTGATTGGTTTTACTTGAAGCTACCAAACGATTTGTTTTTTCATCTTTATAAAGATATACCAAATAACGTTTCCCTTTTTCCATTGGACGCGCTTGTTCTTTGAACGGAACTAGAATATCTTTTTCCATTCCCCAATCCATAAAAGCGCCTACTTGGTTTACGTAGTTTACTCGCAAAAGAGCAAATTCATTTAATAAAATATAAGGTTGAAGTGTTGTTGCCACTGGTCGCTCTTCATGGTCAAGATAAACGAAAACCGCTATTTCTTCACCAATTTCAAAAACTTTTGGGACATATTTATTGGGTAAAAGAACATCGTCTTTATCATCAGTTGTGTTTCCTAAGAACAAACCAACTTTGGTATCTCTTAAAATTGTAAGCGTATTGTATTTTCCTATTTCGAGCATAATCTTTCTAATCTAATCATGCAAAGGTACAAAGATTTGCGGGTTTTATAGTGAAAGTTTTTAGTTCTAACTTTTATTTAAATAGGTATTCAACAATCTTGTAGCCGCATCGAAAGGTGAAATTTCATTTTCTTGAACCGCTTTTTTATTGTCTTCAATCAGTTTAGCAATTTCTGGATGATTGTAAAAATGATTTTTCAGATTTTCATTTATGGTTTCAAGCATCCAATATTGGTTTTGATCTTGGCGTTTTTTGTCGAAATAAAGATTCTCTTTTGTTAGTTTCAAATAATCTTCAATAATTTGCCACACATTTTCAATTCCGTCATTGGTAACAGCACTACAAGTTGAAACTACTGGTTGCCAACCTGAATTTTTAGCTGGAAATAGATGCAAAGCTCGATTGAATTCAACTTTTGCTAAATTTGCTTTTTTGATATTATCGCCATCCGCTTTGTTGATAATAATAGCATCAGCCATTTCCATAATACCGCGTTTTATTCCTTGTAATTCATCGCCAGCACCCGAAATTTTTAATAACAAAAAGAAATCGACCATACTGTGAACGGCAGTTTCACTTTGTCCTACACCAACCGTTTCAATTATTATTACATCGAATCCGCAGGCTTCGCACAAAATTATGGTTTCTCTGGTTTTCCTAGCTACGCCACCTAATGTTTCGCCTGATGCACTTGGTCTTATATAAGCATTTTTATTTTTTACCAATTCTTCCATTCTGGTTTTATCACCTAAGATACTTCCATGAGAAATGGTACTACTTGGATCAATAGCTAAAACGGCAACTTTTTTTCCTATACTCGTTAGAAATGTCCCAAAAGCTTCTATAAATGTACTTTTCCCAACACCTGGAACACCTGTAATTCCGATACGAATAGATTTATTTGCGTAAGGTAAACATCCATTAATGACTTCGTTGGCTTGCTCAAAATGATTTGCGTTGGTACTTTCGACTAATGTTATAGCACGACTTAAGGCAACTTTATCATGATTTACAATTCCGGCAATTAAATCATTTGAAGAAGGTTTGACTTTTCGGAAATTTTGAATGGTCACAACAGAAGATGTACTGATATTTTCAGGTTGTGCAATGCCTGCTTTTTCGTTAAGAGCCGATTGTTTTTTTGGGTTCATGTATGAGAATCGTCTATTTTGTAAAATTACAATTATTTTCAAAATGAAACTAAAAAAAATAAACACCTATTTAACTTACAGTAAATTATTAAGTATCTTTGCCAATAAATTGATTATAAAATGAAAAAAACGTTACTACTTATTGCTCTTATACTTTCTACAACACTAGTATTTTCTCAAAAAAATGAAAAGCTGAAAGGCTCCAAAATAGTTACTCTTGAACAAAAAGAAGTTGAAGATTTTGATGCCATTGAAATTTCAGATGATATAGAAGTTTTCCTGGTAAAAGGTGATAAATGCAGTCTTGAAATTGAAGCCGATGACAACATTCATGATGCAATGGGAATAAGCGTTGACGGAACTACTTTGCGATTAATGCGTGTAAAAAAAGTATCTAGTTACAAAAAATTTAGTGTTCGTATTAATTATACCGAAAATTTAAAATCTGTTGTTGGTAAAAATGATTCTAAAATAACCGCTATTGCTGATATTAGTTTGGCTGACATAAAATTTAAATTAACAGATGAAAGTCAATTTTTTGGCAACATTAAGTCAAAAGTTTTTAGCATTGATGCAACTGATAAATCGAAAGCAGAGTTAAATATTAAAACCGAAAAAAGTTCACTTTCATTTAGTAAGAATGCTAATTTGAAAGCGTTAATTTCTTCAAACGAATTGATTATCGATATGTATCAAAAAGCGGAAGGAATTATTGAAGGTGATGCAGTTGATTTCAAACTACGTTTAGACAACAACTCTGAAGTTGATGCTAAAAAATTAACCGCACAACACGTAACTTTAGCTATGGAAGGCTATACGAGAACAAGTGTAAATGCGATTAATACAATTAGTATAGAAGCATCCGGAAAAGCCGAAATTCAGTTATTTGGTGATCAAAAAATTGAAATGAAACGATTTGTTGATAATGCAACTTTGTACAAAAAACCTACTAAGTAAGCTAAAGAAACTTTTTTATAATATAATCCTCAACTAAATGGTTGGGGATTTTTTTATTTGTAACAAAATAGTTCTTTTTTCGTCTACTTATAAAAATCAATCAAACTTTGGAAACCATCTTATCAATCAAAAATCTGAACAAACATTACGGCAAAGTTCATGCTGTAAATAATGTTTCACTCGAAATTCATAAAGGAAATGTATACGGAATTCTTGGTCCAAATGGCTCGGGAAAATCTACTACTTTGGGTATTGTTCTAAATGTTGTCAACAAAACCTCTGGCGAATACAGTTGGTTTGGCGGCACAATGCAAACTCATGATGCTCTAAAAAAAGTTGGTGCCATTATTGAACGCCCGAATTTTTATCCGTACATGACTGCCAAAGAAAATTTGGAATTGGTTTGTAAAATTAAAAATATCAATTACGCCAAAGTTGACGAGAAACTAGAATTGGTTGGACTTGTTGAAAGAAAAAATAGCAAATTCAGCACATTTTCACTTGGTATGAAACAACGATTAGCCATTGCTTCTGCCCTACTTAATGATCCCGAAATTTTAATTCTCGATGAACCAACAAACGGTTTAGATCCGCAAGGAATTCATCAGATTAGAGATATTATTCGATTGATTGCTTCACAAGGAACTACTATTTTATTGGCTTCACACTTGTTAGACGAAGTTGAAAAAGTTTGTAGTCACGTGTTGGTTTTGAGAAAAGGCAAAATATTATACTCTGGAAGAGTTGATGATATGAGCAACAGTGAAGACTTTTTTGAATTAAATTCTAATGACATTCAGGCTTTAAAATCAACTTTAAACAGTCATCCATCTATTCAAAAAGTGGTTGAAGAAAATGGAAAAGTAGTTGCCTATTTCAAAACTGCCATTGAAGCATCTGATTTGAATCGCTATTTATTTGAAAAAGGAATTGCTGTAAATCATTTAGTCAAAAGAAAACGAAGTCTCGAAGAACAGTTCTTGGAATTAACTTTGTAAATCAAAAAATGATTTAATCTCTCATCTCTTTGTCTCTAATCTCTTATCTCAAAAAAATGAAACGTTTACTCTCAATAGAATTACAAAAAATATGGAAAAACAAAGCCAGTCGCGTGTTGACGATAGCTTATTTTGTTTTACTTTCCTTTATCGCTTTAATTGCTTCTATCAAATTTGATTTGGGCGTTTTCCATTTTGATGTGGCTGAAATGGGCATTTTTAACTTTCCTTTTATATGGCATTTTAATACGTATGTTGCTGCAATTTTGAAGTTTTTCTTAGCCATTGTAATTGTTTCAATGATGGCAAATGAATATAGTTATGGAACTTTAAAGCAAAATCTAATTGATGGAATGAGTAAAAAAGAATTTATTCTTTCAAAATTTTTAACCGTTGTTTTATTTGCTTTTGTTTCGACTGTATTTGTATTTGTGATGAGTTTAATTTTGGGTTATAGCTTTTCATCTTACACCGAAATTGGAATTGTTTTTTCTGATTTAGAATACATTCTGGCGTTTTTCATAAAATTGGTTGGCTTTTTCTCTTTCTGTTTATTTCTTGGAATTTTGGTAAAACGTTCTGCTTTTGCATTAGGATTTTTATTTGTTTGGAATATTATCGAAGGCATTGCTTATGGCATTTTGACTTTCAAAATATTTCCAGATAGTAATGTCGCTTCAAATATTATGCAATTTTTTCCATTAGAAGCTATGTCCAATTTAATAGTTGAACCAGGTTCAAGATTATCAATGATTAAAGCTATTGGGACTCAAATGGGTGTTGAAAACACCAAAGATTATTCTGTTCATTTTTCAACAATTTTAATCGTTTTAGTGTGGATAAGTATTTTTATGTTTTTATCTTATAAATTACTTCAAAAAAGAGATTTGTAGTATCTTTGCGATGCTATGAAATTAGTTAGAATTTTACTTTTTACGATTGTCTATTTTTACTTGACTACAAATTCTTTTGGTCAATACATCACTGTTAATGAGAGTTATACGCCTACTCAATTAGTTGAAAACATACTGATTAATAATCCGTGTGCAAGTATTTCAAATGTATCTATGGCAAGTCTCAATCAAAGTGGTGGCGATAGTTATGGCTATTTTACAGCAGCAACAAGTAGTTTTCCTTTTTATGATGGTGTTATTTTAAGTACTGGCAGAGCAATATCGGCAATTGGACCAAATAGTAATATACTAAGTGAAGGTCCTACAAGCTGGCAAGGCGACAACGATTTGCAAACTGCATTAGGCGTCAATAATTCTATAAATGCAACTGTATTAGAATTTGATTTTATGCCAATTTCATCTATTTTAAGTTTTGATTACATTTTTTCTTCTGAGCAATATTTATCAAATCCATCATCAAACCAATGTAATTTTACTGACGGCTTTGTTTTTTTGCTAAAAGAAGCCAATACAACTAATCCATATCAGAATCTTGCAATTATACCAGGAACAACAATTCCTGTAAAAGTAAATACAGTCAGAGGTCAAGGAACAATTTGTCCACCAGCAAACGAACAATACTTTGGAGGTTTTAATGGTTCAAACCATCCGACAAATTTCAATGGTCAAACTGCAATCATGAAAGCTGTAGCCAATGTTAACCCAGGAACTTTATATCACATAAAATTAGTTGTTGCCGATCAAGGTAATGAAAAATACGACTCAGCCATTTTTCTAAAAGGTGGAAGTTTTAATATAGGAGTTAATTTAGGTGATGACAAACTTATTTCTGGTTCAAATCCGCTTTGTGCTGGAGAAACCTTTCAGCTAAATGCTACTATTGCTGGTGCTACATCTTATAAATGGTTCAAAAACGGAACACAATTATTAGATAATATAACAGGATTACCTATTACAATTCCTACTTACGAAGTAAATTCAGCTGGAACTTACAAAGTTGAAGTAATCATAAATTCATCTTGTACAGCAACTGATGAAGTTGTTATAGAATACACTCCTATTCCAACTCTCATTAACACTACAATCATTCAATGTGATGACAATAATGATGGAATATCCATTTTTGATTTAACTAAAACTAATCAAATTATAACTGGTGGTGATTCGCAATTGACTATAGTAAATTATTATAAAAGTTTGCAAGACGCAAAAGATCAACTAAATGAAATTTTAAATCCAATAGCTTTTAATAATACTTCAACAAACACTATTTATGTTCGAGTAAAAAATCAATATGGTTGTATAGCATTTGCAACAATAACTTTACAGATTTCAAATGCTGTTGTAAATCCAATTACAAAGGATTTTTGTGATACATTGAATGAACAAGATGGAATCTCACAACTTATTCAATCCGACTTTGACACCATTACTACTGATATTACTGTAGGCTTGCCAAGCAGTTTGACTGTAACCTATCATCTAAATTATAATGATGCTTTGACTCAAATAAATCCAATTTCAGTTCCTTTTACAAACACAACAGCTTTACAACAAGTTATTTATGCTAAACTTGTAAATGGTTCTGATTGTTATTCGATTGTTCCTGTTACCATAAAAATAAACCCGTTTACATCACCGCTTTTTGATGAAGAAAAAATAGGAATTTGTTCGGGAATACCAATAAATTTAATAGCTCCATCTGGATATAGTGGTTATTCTTGGAATACTATTTTACCACAAACAACAAATCAAATTGCGGTTGATAAACCCGGAACTTACACTGTTGTAATTACCAATACGCAAGGTTGCAAAGCATCTAAGACTTTTAATGTTACCGCATCTGAAATAGCTACAGTAAATTCAATCGTAATTAATGATTTTAATGGAGACGATAATACCATATTAATTAATTATTCAGGAATTGGAGACTATGAATTTTCTATTGACGGAATGCATTTTCAAGACAGTAATTATTTTACTAATGTTCCATCTGGTGAATATGAAATAACTATTCACGATAAAAAAAACTGTGGAGATAATATTAAGAAAGTTATCGTTTTGGCCTATCCGAACTTTTTTACTCCAAATGGTGATGGTTTCAATGATACATGGAAAATTGAAAATATGCAAATCTATCCAAACTCTAAGCTAGAAATTTTTGATAGATATGGGAAATTACTCAAAAACCTATCGGCAAATGACACTGGTTGGAATGGAAAAATAAACAACCAAGAACTCCGAGCTGACGATTATTGGTTTATTCTTACATTAACAAATGGAAAAGAAATTAAAGGACATTTTAGTTTGAAAAGATAAATTTATTACATTTGTTGTAAATTCCTATAAAATGATACTTCATTATCGTCTTTGCATTTTTCTGTTTTTCTTTGTTTCAATTTCAAATGCTCAAAGTGATTGTGTCAACGCAATTACAATTTGTGGTAATACTGGATATAACGGTTTAACTATAACTGGGCTTGGTAATATAGAAGAATTAACAAGTGTGAATTCATGCGGTTTTGGAGAAAACAATAGCATTTGGCTAAAATTAGCAATTAATAACGGTGGGACATTAAGTTTTATACTTACGCCAGAAAGTACAGACATAGAAGAAGATTTTGATTTCTATCTCTTTGGACCAAATCCAAATTGCAATAGTTTAGGAAATACAATAAGATGTTCAACCACAAATCCTCTAGCAGCTGGTTCGTCTGACAATCTGACCGGTATGATTGATACTGAATCCGACACTTTTGAAGGCCCTGGTGCTGATGGCAATAATTATGTTCAATCATTACTCGTGGCTAGCGGAGAATTTTACTATCTAGTAATAGACAGACCTGTTGGTTATAGTAACTTTTCTATTCAATGGACAGGAACAGCTACTTTCAATAATCCACCTACAATTAACATTCCTAGTGGAACTTCATTAAATCTTAAAACATGCGACAACGATGGTTCTTTTGATGAATCAACACCTTTCAATTTAAGTCAAAACACTCCTATTATAGTAAATTCACAAACCAATGTTTCTGTAACTTATCACACAAGTTCAAACGATGCTATAATTGGTTTAGATGCAATTCCTAATACTACTAACTATGAAAATATTTCAAATCCACAAACTATATACACAAGAATAACCGATAACTCAAGTGGCTGTTTTGAAATTACGTCTTTTTTAATAGAAACAAATTATAATATAGTATTATCAAATTCAGAGTTCTCTGTTTGCGATACTAATGCTGATGGTGATGATACCAACGGAAAAGCAACATTCAACATAAATGATCTAACTTCATCCTTTTTTGCAGGACAAAATATTTCAACATTAACAATAAAATATTATTTAAGCCAAAATGATGCTGATACTAATAGCAATCAAATAACACTGCCTTTTAGCAATACAGTTCCAAATCAGCAATCAATATTTATTAAGATAATAGATGGTAGTAGCTGTGAAATTGTAGTAGAAGCCTATTTAAAAGTAAAAGCATTACCAACTAGCAACAATCAAACATTAACGCAATGTAGTGGTGTTAGTAGCAATGGAATTTCAGTTTTTAATTTAACCGATGCTACCAATTCATTTTTAAATTCTAACCTAAATCTTTCCGTATTTTATTACTTAAACGCAACTGAACTTGCAAATGATAATCCTTTAAACGCGACATTTACTAACACCACAAATCCGCAAACGTTACTTGCTAAAGTAATCGATAATTTAACCAACTGTTATCGTATTAAAACATTAACACTTACTGTTAATACAAATGCTGGCAGGCTAATAACTCCGTTAGAAAAATGTGATTCAGTAACAAAAAATGGTTTAGCAACTTTTAACTTGAATAACGCAAACCTGAACCTAGTAACTAACGAAACTGCAACTTTTCATGAATCAGAAAATGATGCTTTGTTAGGTATAAACCCTATTACGAATATCAATAGTTATTCTAATACTATCCCATATTTATCAAGTGTTTATGTAAAAATAAATAATGGCACTAATTGTCAAGGAATTAGTGAACTCAAACTAATAGTAAATAAACTTCCCGAAATAGAAGACTCAATCGTTCAAATTTGCAATGCAACTCCAACTTTTTTAATAGTTCCTCCTATATATTCAAGTTACATTTGGGAATCAAATCCTTTGCTAAATTCAAATCAAATTCTGGTTACAAATTCTGGTCAATACAAAGTAAAAGTAACCAATGCGCAAGGATGTGAAGCATTCAAAACATTTAATGTCACTGCTTCTGAAGTCGCTTCTGTTAGTTCAATTGCTATTAACGATTTTAATGGCGAAAACAATACTATTTTAATAAATTATTCAGGAATTGGAGACTATGAATTTTCTATCGACGGAATTCATTTTCAAGACAGTAATTATTTTACTAATGTACCATCTGGAGATTATGAAATAACAATTCACGATAAAAATGGATGTGGAGATTATACAACAGAAACAATAGTTCTTGCATATCCAACTTTTTTTACTCCAAACGGTGATGGATTTAACGATACTTGGGAAATTAAAAATATGCATCTTTACCCAAATTCTAAACTAGAAATTTTTGATAGATATGGAAAATTACTCAAAAGCCTATCAGCAAATGACACAGGTTGGACTGGAAAGATAAACAACCAAGAACTCCGAGCTGATGATTATTGGTTTATTCTTACATTAACAAATGGTAAGGAAATTAAAGGACATTTTAGTTTGAAAAGATAGTAAATTTCAAATTTATTATTATTTTTATAAAATGAAAAAAGTCCTGCAATTCTGTTTACTTCTTATAACATTTTCAAGTTTTGCTCAATTGAGTAAGACCCATTATATTCCGCCTATAAGCTGCTCAAACAATCAACTTTCTGTTGCCGAAGAGCAATATTTATACATTTCATGTCCTAACACTACTCCTATAAATTTTAAAATTATACAGTTTGGTTCAGCTACAATAACTGGAACTGTATCTAGAGATAATCCGTATATAATGAATATTGGCACAGGAGCACAAACACAATTTATTATCAATAAAAATGATGCCAACACAATAATTTCAAATAAAGGTTTTATAGTTGAAGCTGATGACTTGATTTATACTTCGGTGAGAGTAAATGGCGGACTAGGAAATCAAGCTGGACAAATTACATCTAAAGGTATTGAAGCATTAGGGAAAAACTTTAGGGTTGGTGCTTTTACTAATTCAACAGTAAACGGATATAGTGATAATTATTTAACATTTGCGACGGTTCTAGCGACAGAAAATAATACAACAATATCTTTTAGTAATATAAAAACAGGTGTCGTATTAGTAAATTCATTAAATGGAAATTTACCATTTAGTATAACCCTAAATAGCGGACAAAGTTTTTGTGTTGCGGTTGAAGGTCCCACTAATGCAAATAGAAACGGTTTGATTGGAATGAAAATAAGTTCCGATAAAAATATTGTAGTAAATAGCGGTTCAACTACTGGCTCTAATGCCGTTTCAAACTCCGATTATGGTATAGATCAATTAGTTTCTTCTCAAAATTCAGGTCCAGAAGAATACATTTTTATAAAAAGTACAGGTCAAGCACAAGTTGAAGTTCCTATGATAGTTGCAGACGAAGATAATACAGAAATTTTTCTAAACAATAATTTTACAACTACTCCTGACTTCTTAATTCAATTTGCAGGTGAATACAAAGCTTTGAATGGAAATTTATTTAATGCAGATGGAAATTTATATGTTAGAACTTCTAAAAAAGTATTTGCATTTCAAAGCGTTGGAGATACTAATTTAGCAAATCAAAATATGTTTTTTGTTCCACCCTTGAGCTGCAAAACACCTCACGGAATTGATAATATTCCAGATATCAATAAAATTGGAAATAAAACTTTTACTGGTAGAGTTACCATTACAACTAAAGCAGGGGCTAATATTAATGTTGTAATAAATTCAGTAAACTATTCTCTTAGCGCCCTAAGTGCTGCTGGATATACAGTACAAGGTCCAAATGCAGTTACTGGAAATTCTAACTATGAAACCTACACGATAATTGGTCTAACAGGAAATGTGTCTGTATTTTCTAGTGGAGAATTATATCTTGCTTCACTTGGAACTAACGGAAATGCAACTTTTGGTGGCTATTATTCTGGTTTTAATTCTAAACCTGAAATTGTTTTTAGCCCAATAAATGTTACTCAATCAAGTTGTATTCCTAATATTGAATTAAAAGTCAGTTTGTTATCAGCTTTTGATCATTATCAATGGTATTATGATGGAAATCCTGTAGGAACTGATACAAACACTTATGTACCATTAAGTACTCAACCAGGTAATTACTATGTTATAGCAACAAATAACTCTTGTGGAACACCAGTAACTTCAGATATAATTCCTGTAAGTTATTGCGAAAGTGACTATGACAATGATGGATTCAATGACAATATTGATTTGGATATTGATAATGATGGAATTACGAATTGCAACGAATCGTATGGGAATTTAAATTTCAATTTTACCGAACCACAACCAACTATAGTTCCCATTAATTCTGGAAGCTATTCTAATTCGTATTCCAAACAAATTACATTATTTCCTTCAAATGGTAATACAAATAGTTTTTATAACGGCAATGGTGATTCAATAATTACTGGTGTTCAACCAGGAAAAGGAAATTACACAACTGTCCAATATAATTTTACACAACCAATTTCATTAAAAGTAGAATATGTAACAGCTACAAACCCAACAAATTTAATTGATTCACGTTCAGAGTTTGTTATAAAAGTTGAATCAGACAAAACCATTACCGTTCTAAATCCAACAAATCAATTATTGATCGATAAAAATTATGATGGAGTTTACGAAAGCGGTGTAACAAGCTATTCTTCATTCGAAATACGATTTATTCTTAACAGCAATATTCCATTGGCAGCTGGAACTGGAACATTTAGTTTTAATACCAATTTATCTACTTTGATAAGTATAACTCACAAAAATTTATCAGATACTGACAATGTCAAAGCAACATTCAAATTGTTTGCAACTTGTGTTCCAAAAGATAATGATAATGATGGAATTCCTGACCAATTAGATTATGATTCAGATAATGATGGAATTAAAGATAAGATAGAGTTTTTAGGAAATAATTCTAATGCAAGTTCAACTGTTGACGCAAATGGAAATGGAATTATTGATGTTTTTGAATCGATTACAATAAGTGATTCTGATAATGATGGAATTTATGATTTTTATGATTTAGATTCTGATAATGACGGAATTTATGACCTGGTTGAATCTGGAAGCAATGCAATAGATGGAAACAACGATGGAATAATAGACGGAAATCTATTTGGAACCAACGGAATTGCAAATAATCTAGAAACTAGTATTGATAGTGGAGTTCTAACCTATTCAATAGCAAATTCAGACTCTGATACATTAAACAATTATATTGATAGTGATATAGATGGTGATGGTTGTTCAGATGTTATCGAAGCAGGTTTTTCGGATGGTAATAAAGATAATTATATAGGAAATTCAGCTGTTATTGTCAATACAAATGGTGTTGTCACAAATACTACAAATGGATATACAGTTCCTAACAGTAATTATTCAACAGCGGGTTTAATAACTATTAATATGCAGCCAGCAAACAAAACGGAATGTGAACTAAAATCGACTTCATTTACAATTGATACCAATACTGTTACTAGTTACCAATGGCAATTTTCGACTGATAATGGAGCTACATGGGCTAATGTAAGTAACTCAACCACCTATTCTGGTAGCAATACAAATACTCTAACAATTTCATATATTCCAGCAAGTATTGACGGATATCAATATCGTGTTGAACTTCAAAAAAATGGTAACTCATGTGGTTTGTTTTCTAATGCAGCAACATTTACATTGATTCCTTTACCAACAATTACAACGCCGATAACACTTGTTCAATGCGAAGATGATGCAACAATAGATGGAATTTCAATTATAAATCTAACCGAAAAAGAAGATTTTATTTCTAATGCAGCTGGATTAACCTTTGCCTATTACAAAACACAACAAGGCGCTATTGATGGAACCGCAAGTCTTTTGATTTCAAATCCAACTACTTATAACAATAGTTTGGGAAATACCGTATGGGTTAGAGTTGACAACAATACTTGTTTTAATGTTGGGCAATTAAATATTGTTGTAACTTCATCTCAAATACCGAGTTCATTCCATTTAGATTATAATGAATGTGATGATTCCATTTTAGGACTAAGCGAAAATAATGATGGCATAACGAAATTTGATTTTAGTGATGCAACTGCACAAATTTTGGCACAAATTACAGGTTCAAGTTCTTATTCTATAAAGTATTACAAAAATCAAACAGATGCTTTAAGCGAAATAAATCCTTTGGCTGAAACAGTCACACCAGAACCAACCAATTACAATAATATTGCGAATTATAGAAATACAAGTTCTCCCAATACGCAAGAAATTTGGGTAAGAGTGGACAATACTTTATCTAACGAGTGTTTTGCACTTAGTCCGTATATAACGTTGCATGCTAATAAAATTCCAGAAATTAAATTAACTGACGAAGCTTATGTTTGTAAAAACAAACCGTTTGAATACATCACACTAACTTCAGCGATATTAGATGGAAGTTCAACTAGTGATTATACATATAAATGGTTTAAAAATAATGTTGAAATTATTGGCGAAACTAACGCTACTTTAAGCGTAAATGTTGAAGGTCAATATACAGTAACTGTCACTTCACTATTTAATTGTTCAAGTGAAAGGGTAATATCTGTAAACTCATCTGATATTGCACATTTAGATAATATTACAATAAAAGATTTAGCCGAAACCAATTCGGTTTTGGTAAATGTTTCTGGTATTGGAGAATATGTATATAGCATTGATACAGAAAATTATTTTCAAGAATCAAATCAATTTGAAAACATTCTTTCGGGAACACATGATATTTATATTAAAGATTTGAATGATTGCGGTACAGTTGGTCCGATACAAGTAAATGTTTTAGGGCTTCCAAACTATTTTTCACCAAATGGTGATGGTTTTAACGATACATGGAATATTAAAGATTTTAATTCAAACTTAAATCCAGATTTAACTATCAAAATATTTGACCGTTTTGGAAAATTAATAAAACATATCCATCCAAATGGAGTTGGTTGGGATGGTACTTTTAAAGGTTCGCTGCTTCCATCAGATGATTATTGGTATAGTATTGAATTTGAGAATGGCAGAATTGTAAAAGGACATTTTGCTTTAAAACGATAACGTGTTTTAGCCCTGATCGTAACGGCATCCTTGCTGGGCGTTGTTCGCACAGCAAGATATAGTGAAGAGCAGGATTAGCTTCAAAAAAAAACCATCAACTTTCGTTAATGGTTTACTTTATTTAGAATTTAAAATAGTTTATACTTTAAATCTTTTTCTATCTGTTTCTGTTAAAAATATTTTTCTCAAACGAATAGATTTTGGAGTTACCTCAACATATTCATCTTTTTGAATATATTCTAAAGCTTCTTCTAATGAGAAAATAATTGGAGGAATAATTCTAGCTTTTTCGTCATTTCCAGAAGAACGAACGTTTGATTGTTTTTTCTCCTTAGTCACGTTTACACACATATCATCGCCACGAGAGTTTTCTCCAATTACTTGACCTTCATAGATTTCTGCATTAGGCTCAACAAAGAATTTACCACGATCTTGCAATTTATCGATAGAATAAGGAATAGCTTTTCCTTTTTCCATTGAGATCAATGAACCTTTGTTACGTCCTGAAATTTCACCTTTGAAAGGCTCATATCCTATAAAACGATGTGCCATAATTGCTTCACCAGCAGTTGCAGTAAGCAATTGATTACGCAATCCAATAATTCCGCGTGATGGAATATTAAATTTCACAATCATACGTTCACCTTTAGTTTCCATAGAAAGCATTTCACCTTTACGAAGAGTAACAAATTCTACCGCTCTTCCAGAAAGACTCTCTGGCAAATCGATTGTTAACTCTTCAATTGGTTCACATTTTTTACCATCAATTTCTTTGATAATAACTTGTGGCTGACCAATTTGTAATTCATAACCTTCTCTTCGCATTGTTTCAATAAGAACAGACAAGTGCAATACACCACGACCAAAAACCATAAACTTATCAGCTGAATCAGTTTCGCCCAATTTCATTGCTAAGTTTTTCTCCAATTCTTTTGTCAAACGTTCTCTAATGTGTCTTGATGTTACAAATTTACCTTCTTTACCAAAGAAAGGCGAATCGTTAATGGTAAACAACATACTCATTGTAGGTTCATCAATAGCAATAGTTTGTAATGCTTCTGGGTTTTCAAAATCAGCGATTGTATCACCAATTTCAAAGCCTTCAACGCCAACAATTGCACAGATATCACCTGCTACAACTTCTTGTACTTTTTTACGACCTAGACCTTCAAAAGTATGAAGCTCTTTAATTCTTGATTTCATTATAGATCCATCTCTTTTGACTAAAGAAATAGGCATACCTTCTTTAAGAATTCCTCTTTCAAGACGACCAATTGCGATACGACCAGTAAAAGATGAAAAGTCCAAAGATGTGATTAACATTTGAGGAGATCCTTCAGAAACTTTAGGAGCAGGAACATTTTCAACAACCATATCCAACAATGCTTCCACATTATCAGTTACGTTTTCCCAATGGTCAGACATCCAGTTATTTTTAGCCGAGCCATAAACAGTTGGAAAATCCAATTGCCATTCTTCTGCACCTAATTCAAACATTAAGTCGAAAACTTTTTCGTGCACTTCTTCTGGAGTACAGTTTTCTTTATCAACTTTATTGATAACCACACAAGGTTTCAAACCTAAATCAATCGCTTTTTGAAGAACGAAACGAGTTTGAGGCATTGGTCCTTCAAAAGCATCAACCAAAAGGCAAACACCATCAGCCATGTTCAATACACGTTCTACCTCACCACCAAAATCGGCGTGACCAGGCGTATCAATAATATTAATTTTTGTCCCTTTGTATGAAACAGAAACGTTTTTAGAAGTAATTGTAATTCCTCTTTCACGTTCAAGGTCATTGTTGTCAAGAATTAAGTCGCCTGTGTTCTCGTTTTCACGAAAAAGTTGACAATGATACATAATTTTGTCAACCAATGTAGTTTTACCGTGGTCAACGTGAGCAATAATTGCAATGTTTCTAATAGATTCCATCTGAGTTTTTTAATGGGTGCAAAAGTACACTTTTTTTTGATATAAAAAACCTAAAAAATGATAGCTTATACTTTTGTTTACATTTTATTACAAATACAAATAAATCACTTAATTTTGTTTTGTTATTTTTAGTATATTAATATAATTTTTATATTTGGGGTAATGAAAAAATCTGCATTACAATATACTTTAATTCTAGTCTCCATTCCAACACTACTGGTTTTAATAGGTCATAACATCTTAAACCATCTAAAGTCAAGCCCAAATTATGATTTTTTCAATATACTAAAAGATTTTATTATACTATTTATATCAGCTGTTGTTGCATATAACGTAATTTTAAATAATAATGCCAGAAACAAAAGAATCTTTGAAAAAATAAAACAAAACAATGAAGAAATGCGCCTTTCTAACGAAAGGTATAATATTGTAGCTAAAGCAACGAGTGATACTATTTGGGATTGGAAGTTAGATGACGACACTTTTATTTGGAACAAAGGAATCCAAGGTATATTTGGCTACAAAAAAGAAGAACTTGGAAAAACGTGTAAATGGTGGTTCGATAAAATTCATCCTGAAGACAGCCTGAAAATTTCAGTAAAGATGTACACTTATGTTGAAAACAAAACACAACGATGGGAAGAACAATACCGCTTTTTGTGTGCTGATGGAACCTATAAATATGTTTTAGACAGAGGATTTCTGGTCTAAGATACCAATGGTACTCCAATTAGATTAATAGG